>JBEKTU010000172.1:0-3216 GCA_049515735.1 Bryobacteraceae bacterium | reverse complement strand
CTGCGGGTGATTGCGAAGATGGACCTGGCCGGTCAAGATCCGCGACGCCCCGTTGGAATATGCGGGCTAGTACCGAATCGCCTTCGCCCGCACCATGGCGCCCCGACTCGGCAGCACAATGCCGCGATCGCTGAAATCGCCGTTATGGATCTCCGTGCGCTTCCAGACGCCGTTCTCGTATACCCCTTCTTCCACCTCCACGAATTGCGCACGCGAACCCCAGGCCGGCCGGAATTGCAGGTCGGAGTCGAACCCCATGATGAGAAACTCGTCCGGTCCCAATTGTCCTACCAGGGCGCGGCCGGAAGGCTCAGGCGGGCCGGTCACCGACGGAGCTAGGCCGGAGGCCCTCACCGCCGGGCGGAAGCGTATGAAGATGTCGTAATTGTCGAAGATAAGCGTGCGGCTGCGGATGAAGTCCTCCTCGACCGCGGCCTTCAGCTTCCCGGTCCCCTGGAGCTCCGCAATCACGGGCAGGGCCGATCCGATCACGCCGAAGTTGGCGGCCACGGCAGCGAATCGCGGGCTGATGCCGTCGGTGGCGCCCGTATCCACTCCGTAGGGCGTGAATCCGATGGCATCGTGGTCGCCCAGGGCATAGAACATGTAGCGGGCGAAATTCATGCCTCCGCCAGTTTCGACCACCATCAGCGGGTTGTCGGGCCGGTGGTAACGCGCCAGAATCGTGCGATAAATGATGGGGGACTGGTGGTAGATGTCCGGGCCGATTATGTCGATGTCGGGCGCGGAGGCCTTCCACAGGTCGATGACGTGCGACACCGGCCCGCCGCTCGGATACCCTTCACCCGGCCGGTCCCATACATCGAAGTTGTCGTTGGTGTTGTCGCCGCCCATCCAGACGTTGCAGTAAGTGGGCAGCGCGTAGACCGCCTTGCCCGCCTTGGCGACCGTGTCGATATAGGTCGAAAGATAGTAAACCGTGAAGGCCTCCTCGGCCATGCGCGGCCCGAAGACTTCCGTCCAAGTGCCGGGGTTCTTCTTGAGCGCAGCCACGAACTGCGCGGGCACGGGGCCGTTGAAGAGCCGCGTGGCCTCCGGAGAGTAGTCGCGCACGCTGCCCAGCAGGCCCGACTCGTTTTCCACCTGCATCATGATCACTGTGCGGTCGGCTTCGTCGAATTCCTTGAGGTGTCTGAGCAGCGCCGTGTACGCCGTCCGATCGGCTTCCAATGTGGCCTGCCCGTGCGGGGAAAGCACGCGGATGGGTTTGCCGCCGGAATCGATCACGCGCGGGAACCGGGTGGGATTGGACTTCACCCACGCGGGCGTGTAATCCATGGCCCCGTTCTTCCAGGTGCCGAACCACAGCAGAATGGCTCGCAGGTTCTGCTTGCGCAGGCCGCGCAGGATCTCGTCGAAACCGCTGAAGTCGAACTTGCCCTCCACTGCTTCGATGGAGTCCCAATAGACCGGGAACTCGATGGTGTTGGCGTGCAGGGCTTTGAACTCGGGCCACGCCCGCCGCATGCGGTCCGGAAAGGCTGAGGGGTTATTGACCTGGCCACCGAGGATGATGAACGGCTTGCCATCCACCAGCAACCGGTACCCGCTGCTGGTCTTTGCGATTTGCGCAATCGGTTTGTTCTGCGCAAGGGCCAGCGGGACGGCGGCCGCCAGCACGAACAGTCCTCTTAGAGTGATCATAGGATCTCCTGATGAGGTAGAGTAGCACCCGGAGCAATGCAGATTACACCCTGGCCACCCGGTCCGGGAAAACCGGTACAGCAGGTCCACCAGCTCCGTGGACGCTTGTCCCCAGGGCTCCCGATCTTGGGCTCTCGCCGTTGCCGACAGCATCATGTATCGCAACCCTGGCACACCGCGGGATCGCTTGGCGCGCTGGTCGACTCATCGCACTTGCCCAGCGCGCCCGAGTAGAATAGAATTGTGTAGTTTGGCTGGCTGGCCGCGACAGATCGTGATGCGCAATCCAACCATGAAGCCGATGTTTCTGCCGGGGGTGGAAGACAATCCCCAGCCCGGGCCTTACCGCGACGTCATTGGAACGATGCAGCAGGGAGGAATGGAGTACCCGCAGATCTGGCACATGTTCGCGTTTCTGCCCGCAGCGACGGAGCACTTGGCGCGATTTACTCAGGAGATCATGCGCGGACCGGCGCAGCTGAGCCCCGGGATGCGTGAACTGATTGCAGCCTTCACCTCTTACCGCAACGACTGCCCGTTTTGAATAAGATCGCACGCCGCAGTTGCGGCGGAATTGCTGGGCGACGAGCAGTTGGTGTGGAGCGTGCTTCGCGACCTAGAGAGTTCGGGCCTGGACGAGAAGCACAAGGCGCTCTTTCGGTTCATCAACAAAGTCAATCGTGATTCGCCGCGGATGACTGCGGATGATATGGTTGCTCTGCGGGCGCTGGGATGGGATGACGGGGCGCTGTATTTCGCCATTACAGTGTGCGCCCTGTTCAATTTCTATAACCGGTGGATCGATGCGAGCGGCGTGCACGCACTCTCAGAAGAGGCGCACCGTCAGGGCGGCAAACGCCTCGCCGCGCAAGGATATGTGCCGGGAGCGCACCCTAACGTGCAAGGCGCGTAGGCGAAGCTTTCAGAGAGCGCTGCTGCTACGAGGCGGGCGATTGGGACTCGGTGACGGCGCTGGCCGCGAAGTTGGCCATGCGGCTGCCGCAGACGCCACACGCCAGCAGTCCCTGCAACTAGAAACTTGGCCACAGGGTGGGCCATTTGAGATCCTGGTGCAAGACGAGGTTCGCAGCTAAAGGCCGAGACGTTGCTTGGCGCTTCATGCCCGATTAACAGCATGGCTCCGGTGTTGGCGATCACTGGCATGGTAGCGACTGGTGTTGGGTAAAGGAATGCAACATTACGAGGAACGGCACCGCCACCAACAAGTCGAACACCTCAAGCAAACGGCTGCCAAACTTGGACTTCAAATCGTCGAGGCGTAAACCGCGGGGGCGTAGAAGTTTTTGCAGAGCGGGGGTGCCGCGATGCAGCTCCATACGAAAAAGGAACTCTGTTTCCTTGCGCCTGGGGCATTCTGGAAGAAGCGATAAGCAGCGGAAGTAGGCCGTCGCTTCAGTGGTACTGGAGGTTAACAGCCCGTGGCAGAACCCCCTGAAATGCGGCACCGACAATTTCGCGTGTAAGAACGACTGACCGCGCCATCTCGGCGGTTGAAACGTCCGGAGACCGCTGGAGACGCCACACTTGAAA
>JBEKTU010000171.1:0-3014 GCA_049515735.1 Bryobacteraceae bacterium | reverse complement strand
TGGATATGGCAGTGAAACAACGTCGGTCCCGGCTGGTCGGCGGTAAAGTCCACGCTGGCGCGCCCATAGGTAGGCACCACGACCGTGTCCTTGATCACGCCCGAGGTGGCTTTGCCATAAATTTCGGCGATCTCGAGTTGGTGCCGATGCAGGTGCAGCGGATGCGCATCGTCGGTGCGGTTATGAAACGTCAGCCGGTAGCGCGTGCCCTGTTTGAGCAGAAACTCCTGGTCGTGGGGATAGGGTTTGCCGTTTACGGTGAAGCTGTTGAATTTGCCGGCGCCGCGCGGCACCTTTTCAAACACCATGTCCAATCGCTCGGTAGGCGCCGGTTGCGACGGCGGCTTGCCGAAAAGGGTATAGTCCCAAACGGACTTGGGCGGTGGCACCCACTGCGGCGTGCGGTGTTGATTGGCGTATTCGATGACAATTCCCAAGCCCCCTTCGCGTACGGGGTCCTCGGGCGCGCCCAGGATCCAAACCCCGGGCTGGTTCATCCCCACCCAGGCATCAATGCGCTCGCCCGGACCCAGCATCAACACGTCGACAGCCGCCGGCGTGGGCACGGGATTTCCGTCCAGCGCGATCACGTTGAATTTGTGCCCGGGCAGCGCCAGGTGGCGGTTCTCGATTGCGCTGGCGTTCAGAAAATGAAACAGCACGCGTTCGCCGGGTTTCGCGCGGATCGGATCGCCGGCCCCGAGGGCTTTGTCGTTGAAGGAAAAAATGTCGGCTGTTACCTCCAGCCCCGCCGGCCGCGTATCCATCACCGCGGGCCTTTCCGGTTGCGGCCAGGTGGGATCGAGATCGTCGGTATCCATCATCTGGTTGGTGAAATAGGGCTCCCAATCGCGCAACGCCAGGTAGTGTTCCTGATCGAAGTTGCCGGGATCGCGCGCCCCCTCGACAATCAGGAAGCCGAACTGCCCCGTAAAGGTTCCACGGTGCAGGTCGTCCATCGACATGGCGTGGGTGTGGTACCAGCGGGTGCCGGCCGGCGTGGGCGTGAACTGATAGCGGCGGCTTCCGTGCGCAGGCACAACCGGGGTGCCTTCTTCCTCCGAGCCGTCTACCTCAGAGGGAATCAGCAATCCGTGAAAATGCAGATACTCGGGCGTGTCCGTTTCATTGACCACGTTCACCGCGACCGGCACGCCCTCCTTCATTCGCAGCCGCGGCCCCGGCGAAGTGCCGTTATACCCGACGGTGCTGAGAATGCGATTGGGCGCCAGTTCGACGGTGACGGGCGCGATTCGCATCGTGAAATCGGTCTTGGCGACGTCTTCGGAGCCGGCCGGCGCCAGAAAGGAATGCATTTGCATGTCCTGGCCCACCAGCGGGCTATTTGCGGCCGCCAGCCCGGCCATCTTGAGAAAGTCGCGTCGTTGCATGAGAACCGGCCTTCGACCATGGTACAGCAACGTCTATCGCCGCCGAGCTGAGTCCTGCAAGGCCGGCCGCGCATCTATATACTTCAATCAACCTCAGAGGGAGCTATCTATGAAACTGGTGCGGTCCATCTCCTCCATTCCCCTCCTTTTTTCGCTCAGCCTCGGGCTGTTTGCGCTCCAAGTGGGAGGGTACCAGAGATTCGGCTTCCAGGAATACTCCTACTCGAACGGACCCAATGTGCCCTCGGAGTTTTATTGGAGCCGGCTCCAGTACACTTCCAGCTACGCCCACGGCGGTAGCTTCGGATACCACGGTTTTTACGGCGGCTGGTCCAGGGATTATCCCAAGGCCGACAACGATTGCTTGATTGCACTGCGGCGTCTGACCCACATCAACTCTCCGTCGCCGCTGAACGTCGTCGATCTCGATAGCGATCATATCTTCGACTATCCTTGGGTCTACGCCGTCCAGGTCAACACTTGGACCTTCACCGACCAGGAGGCCAAACGCCTGCACGATTATCTTTTGAAGGGCGGCTTCCTGATGGTGGACGACTTCCACGGCACCGACGACTGGGAGCATTTCATGGCCGGCATGCGCATGGTATTGCCCGACAGCCCCGTCGAGGATCTCAAGGATAGCGACGAGATCTACCACGTCTTGTACGACATCGACGAGAAGTTTCAGATCCCCAGCGAGGTCTACGTCAACACCGGCCGAACCTATGAGAAGGACGGCTACGTGCCCAAGTGGCGCGCCATCCGCAACGACCATGGGCGCATCATGGTGGCAATCTGCGCCAACATGCATCTCGGTGACGCCTGGGAGTGGGCGGATAGTCCGCAGTACCCCGAAAAGTTTTCCGGACTTGCTTTTCGCATCGTCCTCAACTACATAATGTACGCCATGACCCATTAGGCATGAACCGCGAGCGCTTCTTCCTACAGTCCGTGAGCAGTCCACGAACCCATGTTCGAGTTCTTTTTTAAGTATCCGCATTCGGTGTATGCACGCGGCCAATTCGCCCTTTTGGGGGCTTGGCCGAAGTGGATGCTCGTGTTGCTGATCCTGGCCGCGGCCGCCGGTCTGGCCTGGCTGATCCGCTCCCACCTGGCGCGGGCCGCGCCGGTCATGCGCAGTTGGCGAGCCTCGGTAATCTGGGGCTTGCAGACGCTCCTGGCCGCGCTGCTGCTGGTGCTGCTGTGGCAGCCGGCGATCACCGTCGCCGAGTTGAAGCCGCAACAAAACATCATCGCCGTGCTGGTGGACGACTCTCGCAGCATGGCCATATCCGAGGACGGTTTCACCCGCCAGGCCCAAGCCGTTAAGGCGCTGCAGAGCGGCGTCTTGACCAGCCTCAACCGCTCATTTCAAACGCGTCTTTACCGCGTCGACAACGTGCCCGCCCGTATCGACAGCCTCAAGGACCTGCGACCCGACGCGCCCTCGACCCGCATCGGCGACAGCCTCAAGCAGTTGAGCGAGGAGACTTCCGACCTACCCATCGGCGCCGTGGTGCTGCTCAGCGACGGCGACGACAACACTGGGGGCATTGGCGCGGACGCCATTAGCGCGCTGCGCGCCCGCCACATTCCCGTTCACACCGTGGGCTTCGGACGCGA
>JBEKTU010000170.1:0-3058 GCA_049515735.1 Bryobacteraceae bacterium | reverse complement strand
AATCGTGCCCCAGCGTGAACATCTTGATGAGCGGCGTCAGCTTGGCGGTGTCGCCGAAGTCGTAAGTGAAGGTGCCCTTGGTCAGGCTGGGACAGGCCGAAGGCTCGACCGCCAGGAGGCGCCGCCCATGCCTTCTATGCCATCGGCCAGCAGCGCGCCATCGGTTTTTCCGGGATGGGTAACGACGGCTTGCTGGAGTGGTTCACAAAGACGGGCATCAATTTTCCGTTAAGGCATACTCCGGCGGGCATGGATTCGCCCACACGGCTGATCGGGTTTGGCGGGCCCGGCTCTGCCAAACCACTCCCGCCGGTGGCTCCCGAATACGAAGCCAAGGCGCTTTCTCAGGCGTTCTTGACCCTTTCCCAAATCGCTCCTCAGATCCTCGAGCACCAGAGCAAAGGCACCATTGCGGGGGTCGCGCTGGACAAGCAGACACCGGACGAACAGGTGAAACTGGGGAACTACATCTTGAACGTGGGCTTGCCACGCAGCCGCGGCGCGGAGAACGTCGTCCCCGACCTGATCGGCTACGGTCTGTTCATGGCGGTCGGCCCGGACGAGTACCTGCTGGCGGGCAATAATGTGGTAATCACTTTCACGCCGGACACGCCGGGGCCGCCGATTGCCAGTCTGGCTGAGCAGGAAGCGGGCCGGTTTGACAACAGCGGCAAGTGGGTGGCGACGCATTTCCTCGGGGGCGACGATTCCCTGGTCTCATCCGTCCCCCTTCCGGCCAACCGGTCCGGCAGCGGCGTACGCCTTGGGTTTGGCGAACGCGCCATCCAGCGCGTGACGTTGTACCGGTACCGATAAGCCCGGCACTCGTTTACGGTCCCCGGCGCGGGCGCATCGAAGTGCCGCCGGACATGTGCGTTGGATCCAAGGTCCGCCTACCTTCAGCGGCGACTCTTCACCGGCTCTGCCTGCTGCTCCCCATGGCGTTGGCTGGCGATCTGGGCGTACATTGCATCCGGCGCCAGATCGATCTCACCGGGCCACGCAACCGTCGAATCAAGATCCCGTCCCCACCCCCTTCCCATTTCGGATGTTTTTCTCCTATACTGGAGTTGACCAGGAGGCTGGTAGTGAAGATCCTGAAGCTTCCGAAAGATAAACTGGATTTATTCGCTTCCGTCGTGCAGCAGTTCGGGGAGCTTCATGCTCCCGTCGAGCAGGACGGCAAGTACGCTTTCAAACGGCTCACGCACTGGTCGGAGGCGCGCCTCGATTACGACCGCACCATTCTGCCCCCGAAGAAGTATTTTCTTCCGCCGCGCGAGGCCATGTTCCGCTACCGCCCCGGGGAGGGCTTCGTCCCTTCCACCGAGGGCCTGGACAAGCGCATCGTCCTGTTTGGCGTGCACGCCTGCGACATCTACGCCTTGAATATCCTGGACCGCGTCTACACCGGCAAGTTGAACATCCAGGACCGCGTCTACACCGGCAAGTACCACGACCCCTACTACCAGGCGCGCCGCAAAAACATTGCCATTATCGGCATCGACTGCGTCCCCGACAAGCAATGTTTCTGCCGTTCCATGCGCGCCGATTTCGTGGACCACGGCTTCGACCTCTTCTTCTACGATACCGGCGACTACTACCAGGTCCTGGTCGGCACCGCCCTCGGCGACGACATGGTGCTCGCCACCGGCCGCCTCTTCGAACCGGTGGGGGAGGCCGATATCGCGGAATACAAGCGCCGCTCGCTCGACAAGCGCCGCGCCTTCCAGCTCGAAGTCGAAATCCGCGATCTGCCCGAGATCTTCGAGATGGAGTATCAAAGCGAGGTCTGGGACGAGCTTGGGAAGCAGTGCCTTTCCTGCGGCAGTTGCAGCATGGTCTGCCCCACCTGCTACTGCTACGACGTGGCGGACGACGTCGAGCTGGGCTCGCGCGCCGGCACGCGCACCCGCTCCTGGGATTCGTGCCTTTTCGCCAGCCACGCGCTGATCGGCAGCGGCGAAAATTTCCGCCATTCGCGCGCCAGCCGTGTCAAATTCCGTTTCTATCACAAGCAGCGCGGTTTTGTGGCCGAATACGGCCGGCCGAGCTGCGTCGGTTGCGGGCGGTGCATTTCCGCCTGCCCCGTGAACATCGATGTCGTGCAGGTGCTCGAGAGCCTGCGGAGGGTGGAAAATGTTGCTAGTTGATGAAGTCGCTGCCCAAGATCCCGTCTTGAGCGACAACCCGTACCAGCCGAACCTGGCGCGTATCGTGCGCATCGAGAAGATGGTCGAGAACACCCAGGTCTTCACGCTGCGCTTCCTGGATGAGCACCTGGTCCGCAGCTTCCGCCATCAGCCGGGCCAGTTCATCATGCTGAGCATCCCCGGCACCGGCGAAATGCCCATCTCCATTTCCTCTTCGCCCACTCGGCCCGGGGTTTTGGAGCTGTGCGTTCGCCGCGTGGGCCGGGTCACCAGCGCGCTCTACCGCATGCGGACCAACGATGTGGTGGGCGTCCGCGGGCCTTACGGCAACGGGTATCCCATGCAGGAGATCGCCGGCCACGACCTGCTGTTGGCCGCCGGCGGCCTGGGCATGGCGCCTCTCCGCTCGCTGCTCTGGTACGCCCTCGACCACCGCGACGAGTTCAACAACCTCACCCTCATGTACGGCAGCAAGCGGCCCGAGGACATGCTCTTTCGCGAGGAACTGGTGGCCCTGGTGGACCGCGCCGATATCAACTGCCTCCTCACGGTGGATGCGGACCCCTCGGGCACGTGGAAGGACCACGTCGGCCTGCTGCCGACCATGTTCGATTACGCCAAAATCGATCCGATGACCACCTACGCCGCGGTCTGCGGCCCGCCGGTGGTCTACAAGTTCATTCTCCAGCGCCTGCTGAAGCTCGGCTTCCCCAAGAACCGGATTCTCATGTCGCTGGAGCGGCGCATGAAATGCGGAGTCGGCAAGTGCGGGCATTGCAGCATCGGCTATAAGTACACCTGCCTGCACGGTCCCATCTTCACTTACTGGGACGCCATCAACCTGCCCGAGATGATTTGAAAGGAGCGAAGCGGATGGGCAAACCGACGGTTGGAATCTTCGGCCT
>JBEKTU010000169.1:0-3265 GCA_049515735.1 Bryobacteraceae bacterium | reverse complement strand
GCCAGGAAGTGTTTCATGGTCGACGCCGAGAGCAGGTACTTGGGGTTGTCGCCCTGAAGCCCCTTGATCAGACCAACCGACATTTTCCCGACGAAGTACGGGTCTTCTCCGAACGACTCCTCCGTCCGGCCCCAGCGGGGGTCGCGGGCCAGGTCCACGTTGGGCGCACGGATGGCGAGGCCGACGCGAGCGCCATCGTACTTCTTCAAATAGACGCGGGCTTCATAACCTTCGACGGCCCCGACCTGGCGAAGAATCTCGGGGTCCCACGTTTCGCCCAGGCCGACCGATTGCGGGAAGGTAGTGGCCGTGACGCTCCCGCCGCGAACCCAGCCCAAACCGTGCAGCCCCTCGGTCCAGTTGGTGAAGGCTTTGATTCCCAGCCGCGGGATGGCCGGCTGGACTTGCGCCAGCATTCCGATTTTCTCGTCGAGAGTCAGCCGCGAGACCAGATCGTCCACTCTCCGCTCGAGTGACAGGTTGGGATCGCGGAACGGCTCAGCGGCGGCAAGCGCCCGCGCCATGCCGGCGGCCAGAAGCAGCGGGAGAACGATAGTCAGTGGTGAGTGCGTTTTGCGGTTGTGGATGGCCATCACGCCCAGCCTCAGTTCACTTTCGGATGAGGAGCAGTGCTGCCTTCGGTTCGTTTCATCGCCCACTTGACGGCTTCGAGATACATCTTCTGAACGTCGGGGTTCTCCCAGGCCTCCTTGGTGTGGCCGAGGCTGGAATAGAAGACGCGGCCCTTGCCGTACATCTTCGACCAGGCAATCGCCTGGTCTTTGTCGGGGCGCGTGGCCGCGACGCCGTATTGCGGGTTGGTGTAGTTGAGTTGCGTCTCATCCAGCCGCATGAGCACGTTGACCTTCTCGCGCGACCAGTTCTTGGGCGAATACATTTCGTCGTAAAGGAACAAGCGCGCCGGGAAGTGTCGCATGGCGGGGAAAGTGGGGTCTTCGACGATCACAGGCGCGTCGAAGGTTCCCCACGGGTGCGCCTGAAACCAGCCGCCGGTCATTTCGGCGAACTCCGGCCAGTCGTAGTTGGCGTCGATGGCGGCATGCGCCAGCACCAGCCCCTTGCCGTCATCGTGGATGAAGGAGAGCAGGGCCTGCTTCTGCTCGTCGTCGAGGTGCCAGCTACCGGTGGTATTGACGAACGCGACGGCGTCGAACCAGTCCAGGCTGTGGGCTTCGCTCGACGGCGGCTTCTTGGTGATCCACTCCATGTCGGTCTTGATCTCGGTGTCCCAGACCCCGGACTGGTTGCCAAGCATCCAGAAAGTGGCCAGACCGTTGGATGTGGAGCCGTGATGATAGCCGCGGGTCATGCCGATCACGAGCAGGTGCTTCTTGGGCACGGGCGCCGGACCTCCGCGTCCACCGGGCACGGGCGTGCCGCCGCGCCCGGCCTGCGGCTGGGCCTGCGCGCCCCGTGCCGCGGGCGGCGTCTGAGCTTGGATCGCGGCGATCCAAAGAACGCCGGCCATCGCTATCCATAGCAAATTCGATCCTCTCCGCATTCAGCCTCCTTTTAACTGGCAGGTTTATTCTCCCCGGTTTCACCTTCCGTGTCAAAGGGGAAGTGGCTTTGCCGCGGCCCCCTCTCCACGCCCGGTGAAATCGGATACACTGGACGCACTGGAAAATCTGCGAGGTGTCTATGAACCGCCGTGAATTCATGCAAAGTAGCGTTGCCGGGCTGGCGCTGTCGGCCGCCGGGCGGTATAGCGCCGAGGCCGCGGATTCGCCTCCCAAACGGGTGGGACTCATCGGCTGCGGCTGGTACGGTAAGTCCGATATCTTCCGGCTGGTCCAGGTGGCGCCGGTCGAGATCGTGTCGCTGTGCGACGTGGACAAGAAGATGATGGCCGACTGCGCGGAGATGGCGGCCGCGCGCCAGGCCTCCAAGAAGAAGCCGCGGATGTTCACCGACTACCGCGAGATGCTCAAGGAGAAAGACCTGGACCTGGTGGAGATCGCCACGCCGGATCACTGGCATGCCCTGCCCATGATCGAAGCCGCCAGGGCCGGCGCCGATATGTACGTGCAAAAGCCGGTCAGCGTGGACGTCGTGGAAGGCCAGGCAATGTTGGCGGCGGCCCGCAAGTATAAGCGGGTGGTCCAGGTGGGAACGCAGCGGCGCAGCACTCCGCATCTGATCGAGGCGCGCAACCTCGTACAGGAGGGGAAGCTCGGCACCATCGGACACGTGGAGATCTATTCCTATTACGGTGGAGGCCAGGCCACTGTCGCGCAGCCCGCGCCCGTGCCCGACACGCTGGACTGGGACTTCTGGGTGGGTCCCGCGCCGATGATGCCCTACAGCCCCGATATCCAGCGCAATTGGCGGCAGTTCATGGAGTATGGCAACGGCACCATCGGAGACATGGGAATCCACATGTTCGACATGGTGCGTTGGTTCATGGGCCTGGGCTGGCCGAAGCGCATTTCGTCTTTTGGCGGGATTCGCGTTTTCAAGGGCGGCAAATCCGACATCTCCGATACCCAGACCGCTATGTTCGATTACGACAACCTCACCATCGTCTGGCAGCATCGCCGCTTCGGTCCTCCGCCGGATCCGAACTACGTGTGGGGCGCCACGCTGTATGGCGAGCGAGGCACTCTGAAGGCCTCGGTCATGAGCTACGATTTTATTCCAGCGGAGAAGGGAGGGCAGGCGATTCACAAAGACGTCACCTACGAGCTGGATCAGTATCCGGAAGACCGGACCGAGGCCCGGCTGGAGCGTCATGTGGCTCCGGCCATCCGCGGTCACATGAAAGATCTGCTGGCGAACATGGCGTCGCGCGGCAAGCCGGTGGCCGATATCGAGGAAGGTTACATTTCCTCGTCGTGCTGCATCCTGGCGAATGTCTCGATGCAATTGGGGCGGACGCTGGCCTGGGATGCGCAGAAGGGCATGGTGATCGGCGACGAAGAAGCCAATCGCCGGCTGCGCCGGCCGTATCGCAAGCCGTGGGTCCACCCCGAGGTGAGGACCGTATGATGCGCCGCCGGACGTTTCTGGCCGCCGGCGCCGCGGCCCTAGCCAGCCGGGGCGCGGGTGCGGCAGCCCCTCCTGTCAACGTCAAATTCGGCCTCGACCTGTACAGTCTCCGCTCGCAGGGTTGGACGCCCATCGGGTGCAGGACATGAGAGTTGGTCAGGCGGCTTTTGATCGGGAAGCCCAGTGATCCTCAAACTCGCGGTTGAGTAGACAGCATCGCAGGGCGACGATGGCGTTGGCGCCGCGGACTGTCCAG
>JBEKTU010000168.1:0-3465 GCA_049515735.1 Bryobacteraceae bacterium | reverse complement strand
TCCCGTGGCCTCTCCGTTTTCGTACCCTTGAATGCCAACACCTGCCTCGTCTGGGTGAGCGACCGCGTGATGATCGCGCGGCCATCTTGAAGATCCGACCAGCGCAGCGCCAGGACCTCGCCCCGGCGCGCGCCGGTGGCGGCGCCCATTTCCAGGAAGGTTGCCATGCACCACGGCCCGCTGGCCGACTCGAAGACCAGCGCCTGCTGCGCCGGGGTCAGTGCTACACCCCTATGTTTCTTGGGAACCGGCGGCTCGCTGTGCGTGACGGGGTTGCTGGTGACCAGCCCCCACTTCTCCGCTCGTGCGAACGCACTGGAGACCAGACCGGCAACGTGCCGGACGGTCTTCGCGCTCAGGGACCGAGCCTGCTTGGTCTTGCGGTGATGCCCACCACTCTTGAGAAGCCGGTTCCATTCGCGATTGAGATGGAGTGGTGTGATTTCGCCCAAAGGCATGGCCCGCAACTCCGGCGCGAGATAGGCTGCCAGCTCCCGGTACCGTTCGATGGTCTTTGGCGCCAGTTTCTCCTCGGCGTGCTGACGAAAAAACTCCTGGAACAACATCGCCAGTGTGGTGGGAAGCGCCGCGGCAATGGTGGTGGCGCCGGCCTTCGCCAGCTCGTACTTCTGGAGTTCCTCGGTGCGACGCTTCGCCTCGGCGTCCACCGCCTCCTGTCTGCTGGTGAAACCTACCTCCCCAATCAACCGGCGGTCCTGCCGGGTGGAAGCCGGCGCGCTGAACATGTATCGCCAGACCACTTTCCCGGATTCGTACTTGCGCTTGAAGACCGGCATCAGTTCACCACCACTACCTCTGGTCGGCGTCGAAGTCCAGCGCCCGCGCGACGGTCGCAGGTGCGCTCCCAGGCCAGGTAGGCCTGCCGGGTGATGATCCACCGCCGGCCCAGACGGACCGCGGGAATGATCCCCTGTTCCAGCATCGCGTAGACCGCCAGGCGACCGACGTTTAATCGCTGCGCGATCTCCTGCGCGGATATGCGGCTGCTGGGCGAATCTGCCAACCCATCCGCGCGTGTCTGTGCCCTTTCTGCCATGGTTTTACTCGACGTCATCCCCGTCAGTCTCCGAGCTGCTGAGCGGGGCGGATATCTGCGCCGGCATGGTAGCCGGACCGGGTAGAGCCTTGCTGCTCGACAAGATCAGAACCGCGGAACGCTTGCGCAACCTCTTGGCCGAGTCTGTCACCCGTTCCAACTCTGCCAAGCGCGCTTCGATGTCCTCCATCTCAATGGCCTTGGTCCCCTGCTCCAGGACAATCTCGGCGGCGCGCAGGCGAGTTCCTGCCGGCGCCTTCCAGTCCAGCATGATCTTCAAGACGGTCGTCACGGCAGCGCCTGCAGCATCCTGCAGCCGCGCGATGGACTGCGAAAACGCCCTGCGACGCGACTCCCGAAACGCGGCATCGAACTCTGGCTCCTTGGTCCACCGCAGGAGTGTGTTCGCGCTGATCCCTATCGCACGGGCCGCCTCCTCCACGTTTCTGTGAGAGAGCAGAGCGGCAATCGCCTGCTCCTTCTTGTGGCCGAATTTTGCGCCGTGTCCTACCATTTGCCCCTATCTGCCCCATCTGCCCCTATCTGGGGGCCGAATCCACCTCCATCGCCGATCCTTCCTATCCCCATCGGCATGGCAGCAGAATCCGCCCACACCGAGGCCGGTGCCCCGGCCGAGCAGCCAACCCCCGCCCAAAAGCCGCCCGTCGCGGCACACAGGGCCCACGTTGCGCCGTCTCAGGCCAGGTCGGGCAACCAGGCCACCCCGGCGAAGAAGGCCGACAAAGGCGGCAAGTCGGCCCAGTCGCTCCAGAAAGCAACTGGCGCCCACCAAGGCAGCCAGACCGCTCAGGTTCTCGACCTCCTGAAGCGCTCCGGCCCACCCGAGAGCCGAGCCAAGACCCCCTCTGATCCGGTGCCTCATGCGACCTCCCTCCGGCGCACGTGCGTGATCTCCTCAAACGTTCGCCCGTCGCCGTCCAGCACTGCCTGTTGGCCGGTGAACCGCTGCCACCGGAGTACCGCCACGTCGACATACTTCGCCTCGATATCCATGCCGTAACAGATTCGCCCGGTACTCTCGGCGGCGATCAGGGTGCTGCCGCTTCCCAGGAACGGGTCGTAGCATGCCTCTCCCGCACGCGTGTGGTTGAGAATCGGCCGGCGCATGATCTCGACCGGCTTCTGGGTGCCGTGGCCGGTAGCTTCGTTTTCTGCGGCGCCCTCCCCACCAAACGGATTCAGGTTGGCTACCTCCCAGACGGTCGTCTGTGTGCGATCGCCGCGCCAGTGACCAGTCTGACCTCGTCGCACCGCATACCAGCAGGGCTCATGCCGCCAGTGGTACGCACCGCGGGAGATGGCGAAGTGCTGCTTCACCCAGATGATCTGGGAGCGGATTTGGAATGCGCAGGCCTGCAGGCCCCACGCCACCTCGGCGGCGTGAATGCCCGCATGCCAGACGTAGGCGACGGCGCCAGGAAACAGCGCCCAAGCCTCCGACCAGTCGATCCGATCGTCGTTGGCGATCTTGCCGCCTTGGCGGGTGCGCGGGTTGAGACCCACCTGCTCGCGCCACTCCGGTTCGAGAGCAACGCCGTACGGGGGATCGGTCACCATGAGAACCGGGGGTTGCGGGCCGGCCAGCAGGCGCGTGGTGTCTTTGCTGGCGGTGGCGTCGCCGCACATTACCCGGTGCTGCGGGTGCCCTTTGCGAGGGCCTAACAGCCACAGGTCGCCGGGCCTGGTGACCGGGGCTGCTGGAACGTCCGGAACCTCGTCCTCGTCGGCGAGCCCTGAAGCCTCCTGCTCGGCCAGTTGGCGCGCCAATTCCTGATCGTCGAAACCGAGGAGATACAGGTCGAAGTCCTCGTCCTGCAAGGCTGCCAGTTGTTCGCGGAGCCTCTGCTCGTCCCAGCCTGCATTGAGCGCAAGCTGGTTATCGGCGATGACCAGGGCGCGGCGTTGGACCTCAGACAGGTGCTCCAGCACAATCACCGGAACTTCGCGCAGGCCCTGCGTCCGGGCCGCCCGGAGACGCCCTTCACCAGCAATGATCCCGCCGTCCGGCCCAACAAGAATTGGGTTTACGAAGCCGAATTCCCGGATAGAGGCGGCGATCTGCGCCACTTGCTCGGGGGAGTGCGTGCGGGGGTTGACGCCGCTCGGGATCAACCGGTCAACCGGCCAGCGCTCGATTTGGATTTCGAGAGTCCTCACAAGTTTGTCCGACAGGTTTGCGAGCCTGCTTCCTAATCGTCGCTTCCTATATAGCTGAGAGGAAGATCAGAAAAGCCGAGATTTCAGCCGAGAATCTGAGGGGGTAATCTAGCGCATGTTTGCGTTTTGCGGCGGTAACCCGTTGAAAACACGAAGGTGGATTTTGACTTTGGTCACCACATAGGCGATTTCTCGGTTTTGGTCGTTTCCGAAGGGTCCAATGTGGGGAG
>JBEKTU010000167.1:0-3480 GCA_049515735.1 Bryobacteraceae bacterium | reverse complement strand
GACCCTCTGGCGGATCGCTGCACACCATGGCGATGATGCGCTGCCGTTGGCTGCCCTCCAGCACGCGAACCGCGCCAGGCCGCGGCTTATCGTAGAGCGCCTGATCGAGGCCGGCGCCCTCGTAGCGTCGTCCGATCTCCCGCACGGCTTTCGGAGTTAACCGCACCAAACCCGCCACCTCGGAAGCGGATTTGCCTTCGTGGAGATGCTCCAGGGCCAAGGCTCGGAGTACCGTGCGAACCGGCTATAAGCCAAAACATTCTTGAACGGAAATGTTTTAAATAACTTTTTCAGGCGGTCAGAGACCTAGCCCAATTCCCGTAAACGAAAACCGCCGCCGCCGGACCCGACCGACACGGGCTCGCTGCGTTATGCGCAAGATGGTTACTCCTTCACCGAAGAGGCCATTTACCAGTTGCTTGGAAACAAGCCGGAAGCGACAATTCGAATGATCCTACCGAGAGACCGCTGTCGGACAAGCCACAATCGGAAAACACCTGCGCCTGCCCAGGAATACTGTAGAGCGCAACCTGCGGTGATGCGGAAGTACAGCCCCGGCGGCAACGACGGACGCCCCAGCTTCGCATGGTAGAAAGGTTCCCAGAAATCGTAGGGTCACGCAATCGACGAATTCATTGGCTGGTACTGCTCGGGGTCACGGCTGGCGTTCAACTGGACTGTGGTACTCCGGTAGACGCTGGGCGACTACCCGCGAGTGATCGCCGGCGACGCAGCTGTCCGCAGGTGCTTCTACGAGGCGACGATGCGGCCAAATGGATCGCCGGCCCCTACGCGTTTCCGGTTACTAATCCGGCGCGCCGTGTGCAAGACGCCAGCACTCCGTTGAAGGGGACGGCTCGCAGAAGCGAACTTTCTGACTCGCGCTGTTATAAAACGGCGCGGATAACTTCCGGATTCGCCGTCATCCGGTCAGAATGGCCGACACAAGCCGAATTGCGAAGACGTTCCTCACGAGTGCCTTGGCGACTCCCTCGGTGACGGACTCTCCGCATCCTGGTCGAAATCCGCATCCGCTGGTTGCCGGTTCCTTTTTCAGTGTTATCCCTTGCGGTATTGTTCGTCCGTGAGCATCCAATCGACGACCTTGCCGTCGAGCTTTTCCTGAATCGCGATGTGCGTCATGGCCGTGGTCGGCGTAGCCCCATGCCAGTGCTTCTCGCCGGGCGGGAACCACACCACGTCACCGGGCCGAATCTCCTCGATCGGTCCGCCTGCACGCTGGGCCAAGCCGCAGCCAGCCGTTACAATGAGCGTCTGACCGAGCGGGTGCGTATGCCAGGCCGTGCGCGCGCCCGGCTCGAAAGTTACATTGGCACCTGAAACAAGTGCCGGATCGGGCGCCTGAAACAGCGGATCGATCCGCACGCTGCCGGTGAACCATTCCGACGGCCCCTTGGCCGAAGCTTGCCAGCCAACTCGTTTGATTTCCATATTCGTGCCTTTCCGTTTCGTCGCCTTGGCCGGGCAAACGCCCTGACCCGCTACTCGCTAACAGTCACCAGACTTCGATCCCGAGGGCCGGCGCCACCATCCTGCTGTCGTTTAGCGTCTGCATCGGTTTCGATTCCTCCCGTCTGTTGTATGGCCACCCTGAGCTTATGATGTTTCTTCATGCCCCTGTGGTTCGTGACGCGCTCACAGGTCATTCACTTCATATCCGGGCTTCTTGTCTCCCGCGGCACCTCTTCGAGGCGGCGCTGCAAGGATGCCAGTCCGTTTGCTGCATGATATCCACGCGTTCCTACACCCGGCTGACCTCAGTCTGGCCTTCATACTCGAAGTCTGACGGGAGCACCTGGACCCGCGCAGAGCCTGAGGATTGCCATTCGCGAGGGAACGCCGATGAATCCATGGGACTCCGGGTGTGCGACGTAGAAGTGGAACTCAGACCGCCCGGCGGGCCTCCCAGTAATCCTCAAACTTCCCATTGAGATGGCAGCATCGGAGCGCAAGGATCGCGTTGGCCCCGCGAACTGTCCAGAACATCCCGGACTGCGTGAGGCGGGAACCGATTACGGTCTTGCAGCCCGCTTCGATCACCCCGGAGCCGACGAACAGATGCTGACGGCGGAACTTGGGATATCGCATCCGCTCTGCGTTGTTTTCAAAGTAGTCGGCTTCGATGCGGATCTTCTCGGCCACTTCCGCATTGCTGGAGTGGATGGCGCGAAGGGCACCCACGAGCTTTTCGATTTTCCCCTTGTCGAGCAGGCGGCGTTGGTGGTCCTTGATCCAGGCTTTCTGATTCGCCTCGTCATTGGGATACAGCTTGCGCGCCAACTCCCAGAGGTGCTGACGCGCATGGAATAGATCGACGATCTGGATCGCTCCGGGAAAGTACGGCCCAGCAAGGTTCCAGATCCACTCCGCTCCATCACCTATGACGACTTTCTTCTTCGCGCGGCTCCAGCCGCGATTCCAGGCTTCCAGGTAGATGCGTTTGCCAAACTCTTCGGCTGTCTCGATGGCGCCGGTGTAGGTAGTGGAATCCGGATCGCGGATCGGGTAGCCTTCCTCGTCCCCGGCTCGCCGATGACAATCGGCAGGTCCAGCTGCATGGCTCGCCGAATCTCCACCTGCTCGTGCGCGGCGATATTCTCCCCGATCGCTTCCGCCGTTCGCTCCACGGTTTTGGTGGTTACCTCCAAATCAGCGGGGAGTTTCATCAGCTGGCGGCCATGATCGAAAGGAGCGTCCTGGCCCACGACAGCCTGCATGCGGCGCACTCCCGGAGAGAGTTCCGTGTTGTCGATGTCCAGTTCAACATCGGCGGGAAATGGCCCAGTGTGGCAGTGTGGGCACAAGTAGTAGGGACGTGAGACTTCGACCTCGCCGACGACCGTCAGAACGGGCTTGGAGCGCAGTTCCCGGTAATGCGCCTGGTGGCCGCAAGCACAAGGGATGGCGCGCTGGTCGGCGGTGGGCGCGGCGACGCGCAGAAGTTCGGTCAACGCCGCTGCGCCGGCATGATGCATAGCCGACCGCACCGCCAGTTCGACGGCCTCCACGCCCCGTCTTACGTCGGCCGCTGAATATGGCGCGCCATAGACGGTCTATTTCGCGTCTGATCTCCCGACGGATCGCTTCGGCCGTTTTTTTTCCTCTGGAGAGAGCGTATCCGTCACCGGACGTAGGCGGCAGACCCGTTCGCTGACTTCCACCAGATGGGTAAGGCGCAAGTGGGGCCCGTGGCCGGGGTCATCCGGTAGCGCGCAGTGACAGCCAGGTTTACCACAGCGAAACACGGCACCCACGATGGAGCCGGGGCGCATGTCTTTGAGGTCGGCGATGGAACGGAGCAATTCCGCACGGCGCGTTTCCAGAGCGGGAAGAGATTGGGTGCAGGACATGAGAGTTGGTCAGGCGGCTTTTGATCGGGAAGCCCAGTGATCCTCAAACTCGCGGTTGAGTAGACAGCATCGCAGGGCGACGATGGCGTTGGCGCCGCGGACTGTCCAG
>JBEKTU010000166.1:0-3560 GCA_049515735.1 Bryobacteraceae bacterium | reverse complement strand
ACCGGGTTGCCGGCCCATCGCCGGAGGGAACCTCACCAGCACATCGTAGCGGTCGAAAGACAGCAAACGACGCCCGATGTTCTCCTCCTCGATGGCCGATTGCAGCTTCTTCGTCCCTTGCATCTCCGCAATCACCGGAGCCGCGTTCCGCAGCAGGCGGAAATCCCCTGCCACGTCCGCGAACTGCGGGCCAAACTCGCCGTCGGCGGTCGCTCCGTATTCCTTGATGCCCACTCCGAACTGTGCAAACCCGATCGCCGCGTATTCGCCAATGGCCATGAAGCAGTACCGTGCGTACTCCTTTCCCTCCCCTGTCTCCACCATCAGCAGCGGGTTGTCGGGCCGCGCGTAATCCGCAAGGTCGGTCCGATAGTTGACCGCCGAACGGTCGTAGATATCGGGAGCGATGACATCGATGGCCGGAGCCGTGGCCTTCCACAGGTCCAGCGTGTGCGCTTGACCGCCGCCGCTGGGGTAGCTGTCGCCCGGACGGCCGAAAGCGTTGGTCCCCGGCCCACCCATCCAGACGTTCAGACACATCGGCAGCGGGTAGGCATCCTTCCCGGCCTGAGCCACTGAGTTGATGTACCTGGCCATGTAGTAGGTGGTGAAAGCCTCCTCCGCGAACTGGCGGCCGAAGACCTGTATCCAGGTTCCGGGCTGCTTCTTGAGAGCGGTCGCGAACTCCGCTGGAACAGGCCCGTTGAACAGCTTGTTGGCCTCCGCAGAGTGGTCGCGTGCGGACCCTAGTATCCCGGCCTCGTTCTCCACCTGCACCAAAATCACGGTCCGATCATTCTCGTCGAACGCCCGGATATGCTTCATCAAAGCTGTGAAGGCCTTGCGGTCGGCTTCCAAGGTGGTTGCCCCATGCGGCGAAAGTGACCTCAACGCTTTTCCGTCCTCATCCAGCGCATGTGGGAAACGCTTGGGATTAGTCGTTATCCAGTCGGGGTAATAGTCCCATTCGCCGGCCTTCCACGTGCCGAACCAAAGCACAATAGCCCTGAGGGAGTGTGCGCGAATGCCGCGGACGATCTGGTCGAACCCGGCGAAGTCAAACTCACCCTCTTTGGGTTCTATAAGCCCCCAATGGACCGGAAACTCGATGGTGTTGGCGTTATACGACTTGAAGCCCGGCAACACCTTTGCGATCTCATCCGGGAGGGGATCAAGGCTATGGTACGACGGCCACCAGGAATTGAAGTTATCGACTTGTCCCCCCAGCATAAGAAAAGGCTTTCCATCGACAAGGAAGGTATATTTGGCGCCTTGCTTGACTATTTGCGGAATCGGCTTGCCCTGCGCGAGCGCAAGGGAAGCGGCGGCGGCCAAGACAAGCGACAGCCCGAGGAATCTGCGCAGCATGGTGAAGCTCCCCATTTTCTGACCCACATTTAAATCATCCATAACGGCGTCGGCGTTGTCGAGAGGTCCGCGCCCCGGCTAGAAATGCAGCCGGAAATGACGATCAGACGAACGGATTCCGCACCGTCACGCTTCCGTACCGCTGCCCGTCGGCCAGATCTTCGCTCCAAAAGACGCTGCTGCCCAATTCGACGGCGCTGTTGACAACCAGTGCGTCCCACCAGGACATTTTGTAACGACGTTGGAAGCGCACGGCTCGCAGCAGATCCGCATGACCGGGACGGTGAATGATCCAACCGCCCAGATCGGCCAGAATCGCTTCGGCTTCCTGGCTTCCGATGCCGAGTTTCTTCGTGGCGGCAGCGTAGAACTCCGCGAGCACCTGAACGCTGACCGCTCCAGCCCCATCCTCCACCAGCCGAGTCAGCAGTTGGACCGATCGTTCGTGCTTGTTGCCGGCGCCACCATCATGAGCGTAAAGGAGGACGTTGGTATCGACGAACTCAACGCTCATGCAACTCTTCCCGGCTCCAGCGGATCACTCCGCCTGTCCCTCTGTCTGGGGCGCGCTCGATCCGGTCGAGGAACCGCCGCTTGGCCTTCAATGAATCCGCATCCCGATCCATAATCTCGCGGATCGCTTCGGCCATCAGGCTGGTCATCGATTGGTTCCGGGAAGCTGCGAAGACTCGAAAGCGCCGAAGCAAGGCCTCTGGCAGGCTGAGCGTGACATTCTTATGAACAGATCCATTCACAGTTTCCAGTGTATCACAGAAATATGTGAAGCAGGCACTCCTGCCCGCTGCGTCCACAGTCGCGTGGACGCCCGGCACGCCGGCCCGCCTCGAGCCCCAGCCCCGCTAGAATAAAACTTGGAAGCCGCTTCGAAACGCCGGCGAGACTCATGATTCAACTCACGGGGGCGGGAAAGCGCTACGGCCCCAGAATTCTTTTTGAGAACGTGGACTGGCTGGTCACGCCCCACGAGCGCGTCGGAATCGTGGGCCCGAACGGCGCCGGAAAGTCGTCGCTGCTTAAAGTGCTGGCGGGCATCGAAGGCCTGGATTCCGGCGCCATCGCCACACAGAGGGGCGTCAGCATCGGTTATCTGCCGCAGGAGGGCCTGTGGCTTTCCGGCCGCTCGGTTTTCGCCGAGTGCATGACCGTGTTCTCGGGCCTGCGCGCGCTCGAAGACGAGCAGGAGCAGCTCGCGCGCCGCCTGGCCGAACTCCACCCGGAAAGCGCCGAATACGCCCAGGTGGCCGAGCGCTTCCATCGCGCGGAAGGCGAGTTTCGTGCGCGCGACGGATATGCCATCGACGCCAAGGTGGGCAGCGTTCTCTCCGGCCTCGGATTCCCGCAGCGCGACTGGAAGCGCCGCACCGAGGAGTTCTCGGGAGGCTGGCAGATGCGCATCGCGCTCGCCAAGCTGCTGCTCGAAAGGCCCAACCTGCTCCTGCTCGACGAGCCCACCAACCACCTGGACCTGGAAGCCCGCAACTGGCTGGAAGAGTATCTCGCTTCCTACCCTCATGCCTTCGTGCTGGTGTCGCACGACCGGTATTTTCTGGATGTCACCGTGCGCCAAATCGCCGAGCTCTGGAACAAGGGCCTGTATTTCTACACCGGCGGGTACACGCGCTACGAGTTGCAAAAGACCGAGCGGCGCGCGCAGCTCCAGGCGGCTTATAACAACCAGCAGGACAGAATCCGCCAGATCGAAGCCTTCATCAATCGCTTCCGCTACCAGGCCACCAAGGCCAAGCAGGTGCAGAGCCGCATCAAGGAACTGGAGCGGATTGAAAAGATAGAAATTCCGCCCCAGGAAAAGACCATCCACTTCAGCTTTCCGCAGCCCAAGCCCAGCGGCAGGGTGGTCGCGGAATTCAGGAACGTCGCCAAGAGTTATGGTGACCACCAGGTTTTATCGGACGTGGATTTCATCATCGAGCGCGGCGGCCGGGTGGCGCTGGTGGGAGTCAACGGCGCCGGCAAATCGACGCTCATCAAAATCCTCGCCGGCGCGGAGCCGGTCAACGCCGGTGAGTACATCCTCGGACACAACGCCCGGCCCGACTACTTCGCCCAGGACCAGTACAAGGAACTGGACCCCAACGCGCGTATGATCGACGACCTGGCCACGGTCGCGCCGCGCGCCACCAATACCGAGCTGCGCAGCATCCTGGGCTGTT
>JBEKTU010000165.1:0-3788 GCA_049515735.1 Bryobacteraceae bacterium | reverse complement strand
GCCGGTGTCAGCAAATCCGAGATCGCCCGCCGCCTTCAGACTAGCCGCACCTCGGTGCGCCGCATCCTGGCGAGTGATTCCACCCAGAAATAGGCCCCCTGTGGTTCGCGTAGCGCTCACGATGAAATAGCCCGCCAGATTCTGGCTAACACCCGGGTCGTCCTGCAGCCGGCTAGAAACCTCAATAGCTACACCCTCCACAAGCTGTGCAGCGCTGGCGGGATCGTGCAGTTCCCGTTCGACGTGCCGATATGCCTACGGCCAAAGTCCGTCACACACCGCGACGACACGAGGGTCAATTGGCCTTGTGAATCCCGAGCCCGCATCCAGAACGGCGGTAGCCGCCCGGGAGGCGCCCGCCGCGTGTCGTGTTGAGGATCCCTCATCGTCAAGCCAGTTGCGCGACAACTTGATCGTCACAAGAGGGTGGGCAGCGCTGCATGCGCGCGAAAATATACCCTCTACTACAAATAAGCACTGCCGCAGCAGAAATGCCCGAAGGCAGGACTGGAAATTTACGCCATTACGACCTGGATCAAGTTAACTTTCGCACATTTTGGGGGTTGGACCGTTCGTGGAGGCTGCGGTTTATTACACTCAACAGCGTAGCGAGCTCGTCGCGGAAACCAGCATCGGCTTGGGTCGGTTTTGTGATTTAAATCCCAAATGGAAACCGGCAGCAACCAGCCTTTCTCCCCCGCGGAATGCTTATTCAATTAGAGCCGACGTGATGAGGAACACATCGGTGAGGAGTTTCGGGCACCCCTTTGGCGGTGCTGGACGTTCGTTGGGGAGGGATAAGATGCGCGCTCCGGAGGAAACACAGGCAAAACGGAGTTCGGCAGATGATAGCCAGCCAAATCCTGCACCTAAGAAAAGGGGCAATCTGGCGGCGACGCTCGATCCACTATTGGAGCCGCGGCGTTCGGCTGGCCAGCCAGGCCGGCCAAAGGGTGTGAGGAATTACGAATGGACTCCGGAGACCGATGGACTTCTTGCTGACCTGTGCGCGAAACGGGGCGCGGCGACGGCAAAACGCATCGTGGGGCGCAGAATCCAGGACGGCCGACCGACTAAGGCTGCGCCCAGACCGGACAGCGTGCGCAAGGCGGTTGAATATCGCATGGCCAAATTGGGGATCACCATAGAACATAAGCGAGGGAAGTCCGACATGAGAGAGGCAAAACGCTGGACGGAGGCTCAAACTACCGCGTTGCTGGGTGCTCTCGGAGCGGACGCAACGATCGAATCAATCGCGGCTCGCACGGCCCATAGCGTGAAATCCGTCCGTGCTAAGATTGCGCGGCTTGATTATGCGGTACACGAGGTTCATGGATTCACGGTTTTCACAGTCAACAGTCTTGCAGACCTTCTTCGCGTGACACCACGACAGATTCGTCGTTGGAAGGAACGAGGCTGGCTCGAAACGAAGGACCGCAGAATAACGGAGGATTGCCTTGGACAGTTTCTGCGTGCGCATCCAGATCGGATTGCGTTTGACCGCCTCCGACGGGAGGACCAGGTTTTTCTCGTTGATCTTGGATTTCCCTGCCAGGAAGCGCCTACCTTCAAGAAGAATGTTCGCGAGATCCTGGACGGTATTGGTAGGCAAAGGAAACCACGGCGGCCCCTTCGAAGGGACAACGTTACCGCGACAGATCTCGGCCGGAGCGAGGAGGGCACCGATGGCCGGGCACTCCTCCTTACTCCGCCTCAAAGTATGCGTCAGCGGCCTCTCGCCATTCCTCAAATGAAGGCTGGTGATCCGGATATTCGACAGGCCAGGTATCGTGACAATGCAACGCAAAGCTCCGCATAGCGTGATATGCCGGGTGGTGGTTGACGTGAAAGCTCAAAGCTGCGAGGATCGGTTTCTGGCCGGCAGTCGCGAGTGTCTGCTGGATCACCCACTCGTTAAGGGAGCAAACAGCTTCCTTGGGTCCCACCGTGCCCAGCGCGGGACTGAAGCCACCGTACCTCGCTGCCAATTCCTTGGAAACGACCCCAGAGGTTGGTCCCTCGATGTCGAGCACCAATTCCATCCACAGACAAAACGCCATCAAGTCCGAGAATCCGTAGAGAAGCCTACTCCATTCCGCCTCAGATACCCCCCGAACTGAGTCAAGAACCTGCTGCGCTATGCTGTCGGGATTCGACAGCCGGGCCACGGCCGCGACTTCGCGCTGCCACTGCGCGTAGTCTGGAAAATGTTGCGGCGGGGCAGCGCGCCAACGCCGGTCGATGTCTTCCCAGTGTGACCACGCCTTCATAGAACGTAGCGACATCGAAGAATAGTAACGCACCGCATCCAACCAGCCGGCCCGCTTCGCGCCGATGAAGACGTTCATCTCCGCCCACCGGCTGACATCCTGCCAGATCCTGGCGCCCGCTCCGTTCCCACTCCTCAAGGCCGCCTCGATGTCTGGCCGGATGCGCTCAAGAAGTCGAGGCGTTCTGGATTCCATCTCCTGTGCGACCATGGCCGGGATGCTTCCGGCAGCCTCGACGACAGCCCGTAACCACAACGTGAACACCTGCCAATCGGTGTATTCGTCGGCGGCTTCAGCCAGGCGCTTCCAGGGGACTCGCTTGGCCTGTTCCAAGGCGCGGCGCTCTGTCTGCTGGCGAACTCGGTCTATGAGGCTACCGCCGCTTTGATTCCGCTCCATTGGCGTAACGTTCCATGCCGAACTGTTCTATTCTGCACCAGAATGTACCCAAAATGCAGACCTTCGAGGATGAGGCATCGAGGCTACAGCCCTAATTTTGCAGTAGACGGGGTGCGGCGCATAAAGGAAGCAAGTCGAAATGCTGTTCCATTGCAGAAGCGCGAGAACCGGCTGGGTAAAGGGACTGGCGGGTTATGGGAGAGAATTGTTGTTCTGGATGCTCCTGTTGCCGGCTTTCGGGGCGCTTGGGTCGATCCGACTTCGTGGACAAATCGTCGGGCTAATTGAGGCGTGCGCCTTTCTGCTGGTTGCGATTTCATCTACTGGCAAGCTCAAAAGCCTCGGGCTCGAATTCGCGTATTGGAATCGATTAGGCAGCAGAGCCGCCGCGGCGTGCGTCGTAGCGGGTCTCCTTGCGGGTGGCTCCATTGTGGCGGTTGCAATCCTTTCGCAGCAACCCCTCGGAACCGAGAGCGGGTGGAACAAGGCAATGTTGGCCATTGCCCTCGGGCCGGTTCTGGAAGAAGTGATCTTCAGGGGCTGTCTATTGACGGCCGCTCTCCTGCTTACCCGGCACCTGTCCCCGTCGAGGTCGGCTGCCTTTTCGATCATCGGGGTAGCCTTGGTTTTCTCGATTACGCATCTCACGACTGCTGGGACAACTGCGCTCCAGCTTTCTTGTATTGTGCTTACGGGCTGTCTGTATGGTTGGGTCCGATTCCGATATCGATCGACCGCGGCAGCGGCTCTTGCCCACGCGGCGTACAACCTGGCACTCTACCTCAGCTACTGGAGCGGCCTTTCGCGCTGACCCGCTCATTCGAAGAGCCGTAGATCCGTAGATCCCCCCTGCCGATGAGATCGTCGAACGTGCCGCTCGACCGACGCACCTCGGCCCACGGGTCACAACACGGTGTTTCAGGTTGTCAGGGGAATGAGGCCGCGCAGGAGGGAATTGCGCGCGGCTCAGAGAAGGGCGATCAGCGTGCGGATCGGCAGACCCAGCAAGGTGCCGCAACTGACGCCCACGCCGTTTGCAACCACGTCCCCGAGTTCCACCGAGCGGCCCGGCGAGAAGTGCTGACCCGCCTCCATGAGGACTCCCAGAAGGAACATCGA
>JBEKTU010000164.1:0-4426 GCA_049515735.1 Bryobacteraceae bacterium | reverse complement strand
CCCGCGCCGGTCCTGTTCTTCGCAGTCGTGGGAACGCAACTGGTGGCCACGCTCATCGCGGTTTACGGCCTGTTCATGCCGCCGATTGGCTGGGGCTGGGCGTTGGCCGTTTGGGGTTACGCTTTGGCGTGGTTCTTCGTCAATGACCGGGTAAAACTGGCTGCGTATCGGATTTTCGATCCACACCAAATCGGGCTGCTGGGTAGGGTGCCCACCGGTGGCCAGCCCCGGCAAGGGAGCGTGGCGTGACAAGGAACGTGTTAACTTCGAGGATCCGATAGGAGAGATATGTTTCGTAGCCTGGGAGATTTGATGGGCGCGTCCATGATCGCGATGGACGGCGAATTAGGCATGATCTGCAATTTTCTTTTTGACGACCAGTCGTGGAAGATTCGCTATTGGGTCGTTGATGTGGGACATTGGCTCACCCGGCGAGAAGTCGTCATTTCCGTGAGCGCGATCGACCAGCCGGATTGGAAGACAAAGACATTGCGTGCCCGCTTGACCAAGGAACAGCTTCGAAATGGCCCGGACGTCGATTCGAAGAAGCCGGTGTCCCGGCAGCAGGAAATCGCGATGCGGGAGTACTTCGGATGGCCTGCCTACTGGGACACCATTGTCGATAAAGTGTTTCCTCGCAGTTCGATTGCAGCCGGGCGGGAATTCCCGGTGCATACCGCGGAAGACAACCACCTGCGGAGCTGGGAAGACGTGATCGGCTACGAGGTGTGGGCTAGCGATGGCGTAGTCGGGTGTCTGGAGAGCTTCATTGTGGATGAGGCCGTCTGGCATATTGGGTACCTCGACGTGAAAACAGGCGATTGGCTTCAAAGCCGCTCCGCGCTGGTTCCCACTAGCTGGGTAAAGTCCATTTCCTGGGCCGATCATCGCGTGATTTTGCAGCACGCCCGAGAACGGATCTAGTTGGGATCGATCCTCATCGCGCCCCGTCTTTGTTAATCTGAACAGTAAGTTCTGGGAATCTCCGCGGACATGAGCTCGGCCCGGCCACAACCCGCCTGGAAACGCCGCCTCAAGAACTGGTCGGACGCGGAATAGCTTCACCAGCACGAAGACACCGTCCTCCTGGTCCTGACTCTGATCATCGGCGCCGTGGTCGGCCTGGTGGTGGCGGCCTTCATCTACGTCACTGAAAGTCTCGGTTCGCGGATGTACCCGGCGGGCGGCGCGGCCTGGCGCCGGCTGACCATCCCGGTGGCCGGCGCACTTTTCACCGGGTATCTGCTCTCCCGCTATTTTCCCAACGCCCGTGGCAGCGGTATCCCGCAGACCAAGGCCGCTTTGTTCCTCCGCGACGGCTTCATCAGTTTTCGGACGGTGGTCGGGAAATTCTTCTGCTGTTCGGTCTCGCTGGCATCCGGCATCGCCCTGGGCCGCGAAGGCCCGTCGGTTCAGGTCGGATCCGGCCTGGCATCGGTCTTCGGCCGGCGGCTGGGGCTGGGACCGAAGCGGATCCGGGCGCTGGTGCCCATCGGAGCCTCCGCGGCCCTGGCGGCGGCCTTCAACACGCCCGTGGCCGCCGTCCTTTTCACGCTTGAGGAAGTGATGGGAGATCTCCACGCGCCGGTGCTGGGTTCCGTCGTGCTGAGTTCGGCCACCTCGTGGATCGTGCTCCACCTGCTGCTCGGCGACGAACCGTTGTTTCACGTCCCCGCCTATCAACTCATCCACCCCGTCGAGTTCCTCTTCTATGCCGCCTTGGGGCTGATCGGCGGCATCGTTTCCGTCTGTTTCGTCAAGCTGCTGCTTTTCATCCGCCAGCGCTTTATGCAGTTGCCCAAGTGGAGCGAGTGGCTGCAGCCAGCGGTGGGCGGCTTGCTGGTGGGCATGATGGGATGGTTTGTGCCGCAGGTCCTGGGGGTCGGTTATGGCAATGTCAGTCTGGCATTGAATGGCCAGATGGCGCTTGGGCTGATGATCCTGCTGGTGCCGCTCAAGCTCATCGCCACGGCATCCTGCTACGGCACGGGCAATGCGGGCGGCATCTTCGGTGTTGTCGGTCATCAGAAAACGTAGTTTTCTGAGTCTTTGGCCGGCTTAAGGGGCTCCAAGCAGCATCATCCGCGCCGAAGGCGCGATCATCTGTCAATCATCGTCTTCAAAACATTTCGGTGAAAATTGTATTGTGGCTTGGAAGGCGGGTAGGAGAACCCCGCCGTTGGAGCAGCGGGGTTCTGGCTCGGCAACCTTCATGAGAAGGCACCATCCAAGCTGGTTCTACCCTGGCATGAACCGTTGCCATTGTCAAAGTCCGCCTGCGTGGGCGGATGGCGGTTCATGGAGAAGTGGTTCTCCGGCAGCGCGTTTGCCGCGGCCAGGGATGCCAGACGGTGTTCTGGATTTGTACCCATTGCGATCGCGGACAATGCTATTGCAGCCCGGCGTGCCGCTGCATCGCAATACGGGCTTCGAGAGTCAGCACGACTGCTTCGGCCTCAGGGGGGTGGTTCTGCCGCGCCTGCGCCAAAACCTCGTCGGCCAACTGCTGGGCGGCGTCATCCCGTTTGACGTCGATTAAACCTTGCAGGATCGCCTCCTTGGTGGCGAATGGGTAACCAATATCGGGCACTGTGCTGGCGATCTTGAGGGCGTTGTCGAAATACGTCAGCGCCTCTTCGTCCATATGCGACTCGTGCAGTCCGAGCCCGAGAGTGGTCAAAAGGCGGACCTGTGCGCCCGCGTCGTTGTTCTTGGTAGCCGCGGCCAGGGCACTGGCTACGTTCTTTCGGGCGGTCGTCAGGTCGCCATTGTAGAAGGCGGCCACCCCGGGTTGGGCGAGGGCTCGATACTGCCATTTCTTGTCATTCAACTCCGTTGCAAGGTCCTGCACCCGCTCCCAATCCTCAAGCATTGCGCCGGCATCGATCTCGCCGTCAATGTCGCCTTTCACGATGAGACAAAACAGACGCAGTTGCTTGTCCGTTTGCAGTAGGGGGTTGTTGTCCAATTCAGATGCGAGCTGAGCCGAAGTTTCGACCAGTGCTCCCTGACCGACGGTCGAGCGGATCCTGCCAAGCCTTGCATACAAGGCGTTCCGTTGGTCGCCGGCGGCAAGGAACATCTTCTCGGCCTCGGCAAAGCCCTTGCCGGCGTCGTCCCAGTTATAGAGGTCGGCGAGGTGGAGGGCGTGGTCCAAGATCTCCTGCGGAGGTTGCCGATCCTGTGGACACAGCGGCAGCGACCCGACCGTCATCAGGAATAGCACGGAGAATCGAATCATAGGTTCACTCCAAAACGACCGAGTAAAGCCGCAATGATGAGTTCGCAGATCGAATGGCGAGCGTGTAGGTGCCGGCCGGAACATTGCGGAGGTCGGGGCTTATCTTCAGGGCCTCGGCTGTCCCGTCCCAGGTCGCGCTTCCAACTGCCTCCACGACGGTTTCGTTATTGCTGGATCGGAATTGGACCGTGTAGGCCGCGTCTTCGGTGCCGATTGGCAGTTTTATGGTGAGGTTGAGCCGCGCTCGGGTCAAATGCGGAGTCTCGACAGGCCGTGATCGCGACTGCTCCGAACGCTCAACTGTCCAATTTCTGTAGTCGAGGGTCGCCGCGAGCGCGGGTGCGAACGCGTCTTTGGCAACGAATTCCTGGGGGTGTGGTTGTTTTGCCGGGCCGTATTTCCAGAGGAACGCCAGGACTAGCAGGGCTGCGCAGCCCAACACCACTGCGCTCGCATTGCGAAGGCGATACCGCTGCCGTAAGCGATTGTACTCCTCGAAACAGGGAGCACACGTTGCAATATGATCTACGACGTTGTCAAAATCCGGGGACGCAAGGCGCCGCCTTACAACCGCTTCGATTGCGGTGGGGCTCGGACAGCCGATGCGCTCTGGGTTTGGGCAGTCTCCCCTGAGGGCCTCACTCGCCATTTTGACCAGCCGTTTTTCGGTCCGGCGAGATGGAAGACCAGGTGTATGTTTGTCGCCCATCAATCTGCCTCCTCGGAATGACCGGGGCCCTTTGGTTTGCTGCCAAGCAACTTGGCGTGCACCTTGTCCAGTTCGTAATAGAATCGAGATCTTGCTTGCTTTCCCGAGAGGTGAAGCGCCCGGCCGATCTCATTCCAGGAGAACCCCAGTATCCGGTAGTGAAGCATGTGACGTGCTTGGTGCGGCAGTTGGTCGACGAGGACCTTCAAACACAAGTCCCTCTCCATGGCCGCCTCCCAGTCCGGTGCGGTGAGGTGATGGTTCTGTTCCAATTCCCTGAGGAGACCCTCATACGTCACGCGGTTTTCCTTCAGGAATTGCTGGCGCACCTGGCGGTGAAAGGCGGTGATGAAATGTGAGCGCTACGTGAACCCCATCTTGTGAGCGGCCGCGCCTTGGCTCACAGTTGAGGTATGCAAGAGCGTAGGCCCGAGATGCGGGCGAAGTGGAGGCAGTTGATATCGGAGCAGGGCGGG
>JBEKTU010000163.1:0-4493 GCA_049515735.1 Bryobacteraceae bacterium | reverse complement strand
CTGCGGCCGATTCTAATGACTTCCTTTGCAACAATTATCGGGATGATTCCCATGGCTATGAAGCTTGGTGAAGGCGGCGAACAGTATACGCCCATGGCTCGGGCCATCATCGGAGGACTGACTTCTTCCGTGCTCCTCACGGTGTTCATCGTTCCCGCCGCCTATCTGCTGGTGTATGGCAGAAGGCAGCGCGCTACGAATCCGCAATCATGACGATTTCTGAAGAACTAACATGCGACATTTCCAAGTCACACTGTTACTCGTATTGAGTTCCCCCGGCTGCGCTCTGGCGCAGCCTGGAGCCCCTGTGAAGCTGAACCTGCACGATGCCGAAGCGCTGGCGTTGCAGAATCATCCACAGGTGCTGGCGGCGCAACACGCCGTTTCCGCCATGAACCAGAAGATCGACGAAATCCGGGCGGCTTATTACCCCGCTTTGTCCGGAGATGTCACCGGCTCGCAGGCCAATCCAAGGGGGCGCGTCGGAGCGGGGTACCTGACAGACCCCAGCCTTTACAACCGCGTCGGCCAGGGCATCTCGCTCAGTCAGTTGATTACGGATTCCGGACGCACACCCAACCTGGTGGCCAGCTCGCGCCTCCAGGCCGGCGCCGCCGGGCAGACGGCTCAAGCCACCCGGTACGACGTCCTGGTGCGCGTCAACCAGGCCTACTTCGGAACCCTTCGCGCACAGGGGCTGGTGAAGGTGGCGCAGGAGACAGTGGCGGCGCGCCAGTTACTCGTGGATCAGGTAACCGCGCTCTTCAACCACAAGCTTCGCTCGGAATTGGACGTCAGCTTCGTGGATGTGAACCTGTCGCAGGCAAAGCTGCTGCTGCTCCAATCGCAGGATGATAGAAATTCCAATTCTGAATGGAGGATTGTTCAAGGCTCGGCGGCAGGAAGCGCACTTCCGGGCTCTCGAAGCCGACCAGCGGTTGCGGGACGAGGCGGAAGCCATCGCGCGCGACGTGAGGACGGCCTGGGCCACTTCCACCGTAGCTTACCAGCGTCTCGACGTCACCGCCGAGTCGCTGCGTGAGGCCACCCTGGCGTTGGACCTGGCGCAGGGCCGCTACAACCTCGGCCTCTCCAACATTGTGGAACTTACGCAGGCGCAATTGAACGTGACATCGGCGGCGATCGAAAACCTCAACGCGAAATACGACTATCAAAGTTCCTACGCCACTCTGCAATACACGTTCGGAGCCTTGCGATAGCCGTTCGACTACGTCGGATCGGTGCCGAAGAGGTTATCGTGCGCGCCGAACGCATGCGAGGAGTATAATTACTTGTCTAGGAGGTACCTGTGCTTAAACGTTTCTCTATGATCATGATGCTGATGGCCCTGTGCTGGGCAGCCCTCGCGGTCGAGCAACGCCACGGCATTCTGGTGGGTGCGGTCCTAAGAACGGACGCCGCCGCCAAGACGGTCGTCGTGAAGCTGGCTGATGGAACCGAACATACCTTTCACTTCGTGAAGCGAACCACTGTCCACGGCGCACAAGGCACTGCCGCGGGCGCCACGGATGCATTTCGTGGATTGAAGGAGGGCAGCGAGGTCGCCGTTCACTATACCGCCCAAGGAACGGAAGAGACTGCCGAGGAGATCGACAATATCGGAAAGGACGGACTGAAGGTTACGGAAGCCACGGTCACGCACATTGATCGCGGCGCCAAGACGCTCGCCCTGAAAACCGCCGACGGCGCTGAGGAGACCTATCGTCTGACCGACAGCGCTGCCAAGGATGCCGGAAAGGACATCGCCGCGGGCGCCGAAAAGTCCGCGAAGGTGACCGTCTACTACACCGAGGAAGGCGGCCACAAGGTCGCCCACTTTTTCAAAAGAGCAATTTAGCGCGGCGTTGCCGCCGCCCAGCGAGCAGGCCCGTACTGTGCAGATGCAGCCACAATACCCGATCTGAAGTATGGGACCAGGCCCGCTACTGGGTTAGAGTTCAGATAGAAGCCCTACCGGAGCGGGCAGGCCGTTACGCGCCGGATGGCGCAGCCAACCCCGGCCAACCGGCGGCACGGCGCCGCTCCGGTGCGAATTCTCACATCGCTTGCGGGGACAGAGAAACGCTTAATGTTTTACCCGGCAACCGGAACGGACATTACGCATCGAAAGGAGTGAGATGCCACACAGACTTGGTTGTTACGGAGCGGCGATCTTCGCCGCTTTCTTCCTTCTGCCTGCGGCGGTCGCAGGGCAGCCTCCGCAGAACCCCCCTCCCGCGGCCGCCCAGCCAGGGGCGCCCATGTCGCCGCAGCAGCTTGACGATCTGGTGGCGCCGATCGCCTTATATCCCGATCCCCTGTTGAGCGAAGTGTTGGCCGCTTCCACTTACCCAATGGAGATCGCCGAAGCCGAACAATGGGTACGGGACCATCCGAAATGGAAGCCCTCGAAGCTCATGGACGAGGCGAAAAAACAGAACTGGGATCCCAGCGTCCAAGGGCTGGTCGCTTTCCCCGACGTGCTCGCCCGGTTGGCCCAGAATATCGGCTGGACCACGCAGCTTGGCAACGCCTTTCTCGCCCAGCAAGCGGACGCGATGCAGGCGGTGCAGCGCATGCGGTCTCAAGCCCAGGCGAAAGGGACGCTCCATTCGACGCCGCAGGAGACCGTCACCACGCAGAACCAGGGCGGGCAGACGGTGATCGACATTGAGCCGGCCAACCCGGATGTCTGGTACGTGCCGAATTACAATCCGGCCTATATTTGGGGACCGCCGGTCTGGGGATTGTATCCGCCGATCTTCTACCCTGGCATTGATGTGGGTCTGGTGTGGTACCCCGGCATAGATCTCGGTCTCTATTTTGGCGGGTGGGGCGGCTGGGGGTGGGGCGGCTGGGGCTGGGCCCCCAACTGGTTCGGCGGGGGTATCATCATCGACCATTCTTTCTTTCATCGTTTCGGTTTCCAGCATTTCCACGAAGCAGGAGGGGCGCTGGGCACCTCAGTGTGGACGCACAATCCGGAACACCGGCTCGGCGTGCCGTATGCCAATCGCGAGGTGGCCGGCCGGTTTGCGGCTAATGGCGCGGTGGGCCGCGCGCCGGCCCAGAGCTTGAATCGCGGGGAGCGCGCGTCTCAGCAACGTCTCGGGAATTCGGGTTTTGAGCAGCGCGGCTGGACCGGCAATCACAGTGTCTTCGGCGGTTATCACGACGGTGGGATGACGCGAATGCAAAGCGACCACGGCTTCTCCAGCATGGGAGCGGGGCGCACGTTTGGCGGATTCGGCGGTGGTGGAGGAATGCGTGGTGGTGGAGGGAGGAGGTAGCGCAATGACTGGCAGACTCTGTACCATTTATGCGGCGCTGGCGATTACATGCGCCGCGCCTTCAATCGCGCAGGAGCGCTTCGATTCCGCGGAGGCTGCGGTGCAGGCGGTCATCGACGCCGCGGATCAGCACGACTCCGCGCGGCTGTCGGCCATTTTCGGTCCACGGGGGAAGGGCGTTCTTACCTCGGGCGATGCCGCGCAGGATCGCGCCGAACAGGCCGAGTTCGCACGGCTCGCGCGCACCAAGCACCGGCTCGAAATTCCCCCCATGAACCCGAATCGCGCAGTCCTCGCGATTGGCGACGCGGACTGGCCGTTCCCCGTCCCCATTATCCGCAGCAATGGCAAATGGAGCTTCGACGCCTCTGAGACGCCGGTCGAGATGCGCGCGCGGCGCATCGGCACCCACGAACTCGACGCCATCGAGATCTGCCAAGGGTACGTGGAAGCGCAGCAAAAGTTCGCGTCCGAGGATCGCGACAAGGACGGCATGCTCGAGTACGCGCCCCGTCTCATGACTACGCCCGGCAAGCATGACGGGCTGTTTTGGGAAGGCGCGAGCGACCCGCTGATTCCCGAGGGCCTCGCCCGGGCCGCGTGGGACGGCGCCCGCAAAGGCGGTGCCAAGCCCTACCACGGATACTATTTCCGGGTCCTCGAGGGGCAAGGCCCCAATGCGCCGGGCGGCGCCCACAATTACTTCGTGAAAGACAAGCTGATTGGCGGGTTCGGCCTGGTGGCGTGGCCGGCCGAATATGGAGTGACCGGAATTCACACGTTCATCGTGAATCAGAACGGCGTAGTCTATCAAAAAGATATTGAGCCGGTTTCCGGCAAAGCGCCGCTGCCGATCACCCGCTTCGACCCCGACCACTCCTGGGAACCGGTGGACTAGCTGATTACACCTTTGCGGATGGCGTAGAGGATCAATTCAGCGCCGCTGTGCAGGTTCAGAATCTCGCGTTCCCGCGTGGTCAGCAGATCGTAACTGTCTTCGACCGCGCGCTCCTTCATCTGCCGCACGTAATCCTCGACCAGCATCTTACTGATCGCGGGGCTGAAGAATGCCTTGCCTTCACTGACGGCCTCGACCGCGCCGATCAGGTCGTTTTCAGCGGAGTCTTTCAGCAGGTAGGCCCGCGCGCCGGCCTTCAGCGCCTTCAGCACGTAGCCCTCATCGGAATGCATGCTGAGAAACAC
>JBEKTU010000162.1:0-4684 GCA_049515735.1 Bryobacteraceae bacterium | reverse complement strand
GAAGAGGCAGCGGCGCAGCAAGCCTACCAGATCCGGCTCGATCTGGCCGTCCAGTTGGCGGGGATCGAAGCGGAACGGATATCGAAAGAAGAGAACGCGGCCAAGCGCTCCGTCCTGGCGGCCCAGGCGCAGAAGGATCTTTACACGGAAATCGCCCAGGCGCAGGACCAGTTCGAGGAAAAGCAGGCGCAGCTCCAGCAGAAGCGCCAGCAGGAGATCCAGTCTCAGTTCGACAACCTGCAGAAACAGGCCGAGAAGCTGTTCGAGGTTTTGTTCACTAAGCCCAAGAACTTCGGCAAGGACCTTCTGAGCACAGTCCACGCCGCGGTACTCAAGCCGGTGACCGAGACGCTGGGCGGGATGGCGGCGAACGTCCTCCATCCGATCATCTATGGCGCGGATGGGCAGGGCGGCATCGCGGGCATTCTCAAGGGCGGGAAGCAGGACCCGGTGCGCGTGTCCACCGACCAGAACACCGCCGCGACCATGCAGAACAGCGCGGTAATGGCAGCGCTGACGGCTATCCTGGCCGCAGGCATGGGGGTGGCGGCTCCCTCCCTGCAGAGTGGTGCCACTGGCGCTGCGGGCGTTTTGGGAATCTCCATTCCATCGATCTCTGCGCCAGCCAAGATGTCCCCCGCTCCTTGGAGTTCCAGCAGCGCCGGATTCAACCCGATGGCAATGCTGTTCAGCAGTGCCACGCGCAACGGCTCAGGAGTGGCTGGCGGTGGAGCGGGGAGCGGCGGGACGGATCACCCTTCGTCAGGCGCAGCCGCCGGCGGTTATACTCCCGCTCCTTGGGCTGCTGGCGGCGGAGATTGGTCCGGCGCACCGGCGGGGATGCCGACGTTGAACCGGGCGCAAGGTGGGACGGGCGGGTTCAATCCGCTGGCGATGTTGTTCGGCGGCGGTGCGCGCGGCGGCGCGGCTGGTGGGAGCGGGCCGAGCGGTCTGGCGGGAATCGTCAGTAACCTCAAGAGCACGAACTGGGGGAGCTTCAAGCGGAGCCCGTCTAATCCGACCTACGGCACGGATGAAAACGGCAACGACGTCCAGACCGGAGACTCCGGCGGCAAGATCACGGGTGTAGGTGGCGTGGCCGGGGCCGCGCTCCTGGCGGGCGGCACCATGCTTGCGCAACAAGGGCTGCTCGGGAGCAGCCGTGGCACGTGGACGGGCACAGCGGAAGGGACGGCTGGCGGGGCGGCCATCGGGTTCCAGATGGGAGGCCCATTGGGCGCGCTGATAGGCGGCGCTGCCGGTTTCGGCATTGGTATCGGAGAGATGATAGCCGGCGTCAAGTCGCCGCAGAGGGAAGCACACGACGATATCAAGAGCATCTACGGTGTCGATATTCCCCAGAACAGCGGCACGATCAAGCAGGTAGTCCAGATCGCCCAGTCGCAGTTCGGCGGTCAGATCGCGGTGGCGGTGCGATCCCCGAGCGTCCGGCAACTCGTGATGCTGTATTCGGAGGCGACCGGCCAGAAAATGCCGTTGTCGGCCACAACGCCGTACGCGGGGAGCTTAGTGGAGCAGGGCGGCAAGCTCTATCAACAGGCCAGCTACCAGGATGGCCAAGCCCACGCCTACGCTTCGAACATTCCGACGCTCGGCGGCATCGCGGCCGGAACCTATCCCACTCCCGGTGGCCCGAACACGGCTGGCGGCAGCGGTGCAACCTACCTCTCGCTGAACATTAGCGGCAACGACGCAGCGAATTTCATGACCGGCCAGTTCGTGACGCCGCAGTTCGTCACCGACCAGGCGATGGCGGCGCAGTATTCGAGCTACGGCCGCACACAGCAATCGGCCAATATGCAGCTACCCGGCTTGACGGTGGCGTGATTCAAAGTGCCAGGCAATCTCATCCAATCCGCCCCCAACGGGGTGATGCCCGCCTCGCTGTGCACCGCGTTCACGGAGTTGCGGGAGTCCGCCCAACTCCAGAATCAATATCACGACGGCACGATACAGCGGTCGCAACTCGCGCAGACGTCGCGCCGGACGTTCCGGCTCAGCAAGCGATTGAGCGCATCGGTGCTCTCGGCGCTGTATAGCTTCTGGGTATCGCAGAACGCTGGCCTGACGCCGTTCGCTTTCTACAACCCGTTCGACGTGGCGTCGGGCCAGCAGATCGGCAGCAATTACGATCCCACCGGCAACAACACGCAGGGGCGCGTGACGGTGGTGTTTCGCGGCAACTGGGCGCAGGCGACGGATATCGCCCGGACGAACGTACAGGCTCTCGAACTGGTAGAAGTGGCGTAGATGGGCCTTTCAGCAGAGGGTGCACTCTATTCCTTGGATCACAACTTGGACGTAACCTGCACGTGAACGTATACGACCAAAGCCCGCGCAGTTCGTAGCCAGCCAAGTCGTGACGCCTGAGTTCAGGGCAGGCCCAGTTGGTCGAGTGCGGCGACCGCGAACAACGGACATTTGCAGAATTCGGCGATCATTCAGGCCGAGATTACTGATTAGGCGCAACCGAACCATTTCAGACTGGCTTCGCCGGCGAGGGGCGACGAACGGGCGCAGCCCACGTCTCAAAAGTCCGCAGTTACCTGCATCAACAACTTCCGAAGCCAAATGACCTAGCGTCGCGGCGTCGCAGCAGGTTTGGGGTTGGGGATATTGCACCCGCAGGAGAGGGCCTGTGCTGAATCTTGCCATTCCACTCCGTAGATCCGTAGGCCTAGGTCTTTGGTCATCTCCCAACTGCCATCCCCTTTGTGCCCTGGAACATGATGAAAGAAGAAATCCTCGCCCCAGTTCTTATCACACCATTCGCGGTACATCTGCGTAAAGATGAGGAACGTGTGCCAGAACTCATCAATCTTCTTAGTGGGAACGATCTCCAATTGAGGGCGGACATAGGTCAAGGCGGCAAATCTGACAAAATCCTCGCGAACGGCCGCGGCCTCCGCCGCGTCCCAAAAATGCACTCGCATAAGACGATCTTCAATCTTGTCAAGACAAACCGAGGTGTTGAGTTTTTCAAGCTTCTCTCGATATGCATTCACATCCCCGATAAGCTCAGGGGCTTCTTTGGTTAGCGTGATCACAGGCGTCTGTTCTCCTCTCTGATCTTTGGAATTCCTTTAGGGATCATATAACACGAACTGATTGGGAAATACGAACTGGGACATAGACAGCGAAATGCTAGCAGATAGAGACCTTACGTGATGCCACGTTCCCACGGGTATGAAAAGCGCTTCGCCACGCGAAATGGTCGCTCGCATCTGTGTAGCGTGGCGAGACAGTGGATAACTGGAGAAGTCGGGGTTTTCAGGGTCAAATCGACTAAATCCTGCCACCTCATTGTAGAGGAGATGAATCTCCGACCACGGATAAACGATCACCTGTTTTTCTCCCCACATCTGGCCGAGCAGCACATTCGACGAGTCATGATGCAAAGGCGTTACGGTTCCAGCCGGCCCAATCCAAAGGTTAATCTCGGTTAGATTGTCAGGTGGTCTTAGAAGTCCGGGGATCTCTCTAATGTCCTGCGCCATGTCCAGAAGAGGCCCAGGAAGCGAAAAATTGTGAGCGACCATGTACGAATCATTCGATGGAGGACCGTTCACGAGATCAAGGAACTGATCGAAGTTGATCTTTGTCTTATGTTCGTCCTTATTGAGTTCGTAGTTCTTGTCGGAGTCTCGTCGTAACATGGCCTCCACCGTGAACTGTCCAAAACGCGTTTTCAGATAGTCAGGTGACCACTTCGCCAGAGCAGGCCAATCGTCAAAGATTCCCGTAAGGACGACGGGAATACCCTTCGAATAGTAGTTGCAGAGAAAGTCTTCTGGGTCTGGCTTGTGAAGTCTTGGGATGACTTGCACGCTTGGGTCCAACTGACGAAGCACGACGTGTGCATGGAGCAAGCTTTCCACGTGTCGCCGCCAGCGGCGCAGCTTCGCCTCAGACTTGAGCCGTTCGGACACGATTTGCGAAATTGCTTCCTGGGCGGTTTTGGCGTCCATTCCCAGACGACACAATTTTGTTTCCAGGGAGGCGTCGGACTCGCCGAGCACCTTTCGAGCAATGACGCGCTCCGCTAGAGTGGAAACGATTTCGGGCATGGGTATTTCTGAAATGGCGCGTTCGGCCATAAGGGCCCCTCAGAACTATTCGGGGAGTATATCACAGCGCGGCAGGTATTGCGCGGGGGGTATGTTTTTGACGTTTTTTTGGGTGCTATCGCGGCAACTGGTCGTAAGACACCGCCGATGCTTCGCGAGGACCCTCCGCAGATCGAGATCGTAGAAATCGCTTAGTCCCCAACCTCCATGTCCGACACCATCGGCCGCATCACCGTCCCCACGGTAATGAACTCCGGCCAGACATTCCCGCTCACCACGCAGTACCCCTTCGGCTTCTCCGTCGAGCGCCCGGTGATCGTGCATCGCTTTGGCAGCCTCGACGCCAAGCAGGAGCAGCGGTATTACGTCGGGATCGGCCCGCGCAAGTTCCAGTTCAAGCGGCCGAACCTGGGCTGGGCTGAAACGAACCAGCTAAAGGCGTTCTGGGAATCCATGCAGGGACCGTGGAAGGCCTTCACCTACACGGTCCCCAATCCCGGTGGCTCGACCACGGGCGTGCTCGTCACCTTCGAGCAGGCGCCGATCTCCTTCGAATACCTGCGCAACGCTGTCCAGGTCGGACTGAACCTCATCGA
>JBEKTU010000161.1:0-4874 GCA_049515735.1 Bryobacteraceae bacterium | reverse complement strand
TCAAGTGTGGCGTCTCCAGCGGTCTCCGGACGTTTCAACCGCCGAGATGGCGCGGTCAGTCGTTCTTACACGCGAAATTGTCGGTGCCGCATTTCAGGGGGTTCTGCCACGGGCTGCTAACCCCCGGCACGGGCTGTTAAACTGGAATCGCATGTTGCGGCTTCTGGTTCTTGCGGCGCTCTTCGGCGGCGCCCTCCGCGCGGAAACGGTTCTGGTCCTGCCTTTCTTCAACCATTCCCAGTCCGCCAACCTGGATTGGATCGGCGAAAGCGTCTCTGAAACCGTGCGGGATTCGCTCTCTTCCGAGGGCCTGCTGGTGCTGGACCGCGAGGACCGGCTCGAGGCCTACCGCCGCCTGGCGCTCCGGCCCGGAGCGGAAATCACGCACGCCTCCGTCATCAAGATCGGGCAGTCGCTGGACGCTTCGACGGTCATCTACGGCTATTACGAGCTGCTTCCCGCCGAGGCCGGCAAAGAGCAGTCGAAGAGCTCGTTGCGCATCACCGCGCGAATTCTCGATCTGCGGCGCACCCGCCAGGGCCCGGCGTTCAGCGAACTAGGCGCGCTGGACGACCTGGCCGCGATGGAGGTTCGCTTGGGCTGGCAGGCGCTTGAGCAATTGCAACCCAAGACCGCGCCTGCGGAGGAGGACTTTCTCAAAGCTCGTCCGCCGGTGCGCCTGGACGCCATGGAAAGTTACGTGCGCGGCCTTCTGGCGGCCTCTCCCGAGCAGCGTCATCGTTTCTTTACGCAGGCCGCGCGCCTGGACGCGCATTACTCCCAGCCCTGCTTTCAATTGGGCAAGACCTTCTGGGAACAGAAAGAATACGGGATCGCGGCGGGATGGCTCGAGCGCGTCAGCCGCTCCGACCCGCACTATCTGGAAGCCCAGTTTTTTCTCGGCCTGTGCCGCTACTATGGCGGCGATTTCAAGGGCGCCGAGCAGGCCTTTCAGCTTGTGGCGGCATCGGTGCCTTTGAACGAGGTTTACAACAACCTGGGCGCCGCGCAAGCCCAGCGCAACGATTCCGCCACCGCCGGCACCAATTTCCGGAAAGCGCTGGAAGGCGACGACGCCGACCCCGATTATCATTTCAACCTGGGTTGCGTGCTGTGGCAATCGGGGCAATACGCGGCGGCTGTCGAGAGCTTCCGCGCCGCGGTGGAGCGCAATCCCAACGATGCCGAAGCCACGGTCATGTTAGGCCGCGCGCTGAAACAGGAAGGCCCGCGCCCCGGCGATCCCAGAACCCAGGCCCGCGAGCGGCTGAAGACCAACTACGAAGAAACCGCCTACCGCCAGCTCCAGGCCGAGCTGACCGCCAAATAACACTTGGCTCCGGCGCTTCCTTACTTCTTCTTCTTGCCTGCGGGCACTTCTTCGATGGTGGCGGATTTGATGCTGTCCAGCTTCGGGAAATTCTGGTCGAGATAGGCTTTGCCCTGGGTCGTGATGCGGCCCTGGTCCGGCTTCTCTCCATAGCCGCTATAGAGGCCCTCGGCAATATTCATGCCCGAAACCACCTGTCCAAATGCAGCGAAACCCTGGGCGTCCAGCGGCGTGTTGTCGGCGAAGTTGATGAACAACTGCGTGGTTCGCGTGTTGGGACCGGCCGTGGCGAAGACCAGCGTCCCCCTCGTGTTGCCATGCTTGACCGGATCGTCCTTGATATTGGCGCTCTGCCAGACTCTGCCGATGGCGGGATTGGCCGGAAGGCCAAACTGCACGATGAATCCCGGGACGTACCGGAAGAAGGCGGCGTCGGTAAAGAAGTTGTTGACGACCAGGTTGTAGAAGCGGTCCGCTCCCAGGGGAGCCCAGGCGCGATGCACTTCGACGACAAAGTCTCCATGGGTGGTGGTGAATTTCACCCGATACAAATCCGGAGCCTGGGCGTTCAGCGTGGACGGATTCATCAGGTTGCCGGTGGGCGCCGCAGCAGGCGCCGGAGGCGGAGCTTGGGCAAGCATCACGGTCCCGGAAACAAGCAACAGAATAAAAGCTTTCATCAGTCCAGATTATAACCGCAGTGCGGGCACGCGCGCACCTGCAAGGCGCCGGATTATGTGGTCCGTCAGTTTTCCACCCGGAACCCATCCAAATCCACGAACTTCCCCGTCGAACCAGGACTGTTCTGGCCCAGCACCCGGATCACCACCACGTGCTTGCCAGGTCCCAGGCAGCAAAACCGGGACGAGCTTTGCCACTCAACTGCCGAAGCATACAGATCGATGGTTCCCTTGCTCGTCCCATCGATGGTAATCGCCGCCAGGCCTCGATTGGGCGCTTTGGTGTACATGTAGACCAGTGAACTCCCTTCAAACGCGAAGGCGGCCTCGGCTCCCGGGATATCGGTGAAGCTGATGGTATGCTGGAACGGGCCATCGAATTTGTCGCTGTTGGTCCAGTCGCCGCGATAACGGATGGCGGGATCGAAGTCGTCGTAGTACCCTGGTGGAACCACGATCTCGGGCCGGTTGGCATCCCGCACAGCCGCGCCTTCGATTCGCTTTCCACAGTCCGGTTCCAGCCTGGCCAGATAGAAATCCCCCGCCTCGTACTCCGGGGTGGTGCAGGTCTCCAGCAATTGCTGCAAGGCCGGGGGCCGCGCGTACTCGCCGGCGACGGGCTTGCGCGCGATGAAGTACCGGACTCCCCAGCCTTCCATCAGCTTGAGCATCCCGGCCATGTCGGATGTTTTGCGAATCCGGTCGATGGTCGTGAATTGATGCCAATGATTCTCGTAAACTTCGCCCGTGAGACCGGCGATGTCGCTGCCCGAGGTGAGCAGCACCGCGGCACGCGGGTGCGCCCGGTTAAAGTACGCAATCACCAGCCGGACGGGAGCGGTGTACGCCATGTATCGTTCCCTGTCGGCGCGCGAGAGCGGCGATCGCATGGTGAAGTCTTTATGGTAGTAACTTGAGGACGGAAGAAAGTAAGCGTTCAAAGCCGTACACGCGATGACGTAGCAGATCAGAACGCGCGCCAGCCAGCGCTGGCGGCCGTCCAGCCACCCCAGCAGCGCCGCGAACGGCACCGATAGCAGAGGCAGCGCCGCGTAGACGTAGCGCGCGTTCGGTTCGGATCGCATGATGACGATGGCGGCGCCCAGCGCCACCACCGCGCCACTCACCGCGGGCCTGCGCCGCACCACCACAAGCGCCACCACTGCCAGCGGCGCCAGGAGCAGATATTGAAAACCGAAGGAGCCGTCTTGCCCTTCGTAACTCTGGTTGGTGTGAAACGTCAGATCGAACGGAACGCGCCAACTCAAGGGCCTGCGATATTGGTCGAAACTAATGTCCGCCGCCCGATCCAGCAGCGGCGATGGAAACTTCTGGTTCATGAAGGGGAACACGGGGTTTCCGGTCTTGCGCCAAGCGATCGCATAGGTTGGCAATGCCGTCAGCAGCAAGAGCAGCACTGCCAGCGCACATGCGGCCGCCGGCTTCGCTCCCAGCCGCTTCCAGTTCCGGTGCGCTTCCACCAGCGCAAATGGCAAGGCCAGCGCTAGGAATGCGAAGCCCCCGACCTTGGTGGCGATGGCCGTTCCGGCAAGCACCGCCGCCAGGTAGAGGAATCGCTTTTCACGATCTTTGCCGAAGCGCCAGATGGCCGTCATCATCCCCAACACCATGGCCGCCACCAGGTTCTCGACAAAAAGTTCCCCGGTCACCAGTTGGACCATGGGCGTGGCCGCAAACAACGCCAGAATGAGGAAGCCAGTGGACGGCGCCACCCAGCGGCGAACCGCGCAGTACAGCAATGCCTCCACCACCAGCAGCATGGCGAAGTTCAGCAGACGAGCCGCATATTCGCCGCCGAAAAGATAAACGATGGAGTACGACCAATCCGCGCCCATGGGCATGACCGACCAGAGGAACCGACTGGGCTCGAAAGTCATGGCGTGGTTGGCGGCGATGTTGGCGGGGATCGCCAGGTGCATGGCCAGGCCATCCGCGCTGGCTTCCGGCTTGAGCACTACAAGCCAGTGCATCAGGAGCACGAGGATTAGCAGCGCCAAGGCCGCACGCTCGCCCGGGGGGCGCAACTCGGCGGAGCCGATCCGCTTGCCCCAGTACGCCAGCCGCCGCCAGACCCCGCGCCAGTCCCATGCCACCGGGACCGCCAGCAACACCGCCCAGAACGCCGGATAATTCACCGGCAGCCGGGCCAGGAAAGTCATCAGAAAAATCCAGACGCCCATTCCCAGAAGGGTTGCGCAGAGATGCGTCTCTACCGAGTCCTCTTCGGCCCGGCCTAGAAGCTTCGAACCCAGCGCGCAGGATGCAATCAGAAAAAAAGCGGTGGCCAGCACAGCCTGCGGACCAACTGCAATGCCCGTGCCGAGGATGGTCAGCGCGAATATCAACGCGGCGAATGTCCAGGGAACTATCAGCAGAAGCGGCACGGCGACCGCCAGATACTCTCCGCCGAACTTGGCCAGCCTCTGCAGTCCAACGGGCTCCCAGATGTGCTGGGAAAACAGATGCCCCGTGCGAAATCCGTATACCTCAAGGCCCAGCGCGCCCAGAAATACGAAGAAGACGAGCCACGCAAAAAGCCGGACGGGCACGTCCCGCTGGCGACGGGCGGGCTGCGGCTCGATTGCGGGCTGCGCCTGTGAGCCAGCCCCCGCCTGCGGCTTGAAAATGAACACGCGCTGCACCGTAAAATTGGCGAAGAAAAGAACCGTCTCCACCATCAGCTTGGCGGAGACGGGGTTGATGCCCAGCCTCGAAAGAAATCGAATGCCGGCATAGGAAACAGCTCCGCTCACCAGCACCGCCAGAAGATATTTCGGCAAAACCGTCTTGTGGCGCTGCTTGGAGTAGAAGACGGAGCTTCGCACCATCGAATAATTGAAGCC
>JBEKTU010000160.1:0-5494 GCA_049515735.1 Bryobacteraceae bacterium | reverse complement strand
CCGTGTCCCAGTAGGCAGGCCATCCGAAGTACTCCCGCATCGCGATTTCCTGCTGCCGGGACACCGGCTTCTTCGAATCGACGTCCGGACCATTTCGAAGCTGTTCCTTGGTCAAGCGGGCACGCAATGTCTTTGTCTTCCAATCCGGCTGGTCGATCACGCTCATAGAAATGAGGACCTCTCGACGGGCGAGCCAATGTCCCACATCAACGACACAATAACGAATCTTCCACGACTCGTCGTCAAAAAGAAAGTTGCAAATCCTTCCTATCTCTCCGTCCGTTGCAATCATGGACGCGCCCATCAAATCTCCCAGGCTATGAAACATATCTCTCCTATCGGATCATCCTCGAAGTTAACACGTTCCTTGTCATGTCACGCTCCTTTGCCGGGGCTAGCGGCCCATGGGCGCCTCACCCAACAGCCCGATCTGGTGTGGATCGAAAATCCGATACGGCGTAACCCCAAACGGCCAACGCCCAGCCCCAGCCAATCGGCGGCATGAACAGGCCGTAAACCGCGATGAGCGTGGCCACCAGTTGCGTTCCCACGACTGCGAAGAACAGGACCGGCGCGGGGCGTGTCGACCAGAACGGGCCACGCGTGCGCGTGACGAAGATGGTCAGGTGCCCCGCCACGGACAGCTTCAGGTACATCAGAGACTGGATCACGGCACGGTCTATGTGAAACACACGCTCACCGAGATAAAACAGCCCGAACGACGCAATCACCCCTGCCACGCCTAGTACCGTCGCGATCCCCAGAACCACCCGCATGTTCCAGGATTCCGGCTGGTCGGAGTAGTGTACCTTGTCATAGGCGATCGACAGAATCGCGCCATCGTTGAGCAATGCCAGCAGCACGATCATGACGGCCGTCACGGGATAGAAGTTGAAAACCAGAATCGACAACGTCATGAACAGCAGTACGCGAATCGTCTCGGCGATCCGGTACGTGGCGTAGCTGTTCATCCGCTGGAAGATCTTGCGGCTCTCCTTGATCGCGTCGATGATTACCGACAGGCCCGGTGTCAGCAAAACAATGTCCGCCGCCGCCCGGGCCGCGTCCGTCGCGCCCGATACGGCGATGCCGCAGTCGGCTTTCTTCAGCGCAGGGGCATCGTTCACGCCGTCGCCGGTCATTCCGACGATGTGATGGTGCTGTTGCAAGACATCCACGATGTGGAACTTGTGTTCGGGGAACACTTGCGCGAAGCCGTCCGCTTTCTCGATGGACTCCTCCAACTGCGCGGTCTCGTGATGGCGCGTATCGCCGAAGCCGCTGGCATCGAGGATGTTCTGGCCCAGCCCCAGTTGTCCAGCGGTTTCCCGGGCGATGGCCAACTGATCGCCCGTGACCATCTTGACGTTCACGCCCATTTGACGCGCCGTGGCGATGGTCGCCTTGGAATCCTCGCGGGGCGGGTCGAAAAGCGGGAGGACTCCCAGAAACTGCCATTGCCCCTGCGCGTCCGACCGCGCCACGCCCAAGGAACGGAAGCCGCGCACTGCGAATTCGTTGATGGCTTTCTCGACCGCGGGGTTTACCTGCGCGGCATTGGCGGCCAACTCCAAGATCACCTGTGGCGCACCCTTCGTAACCTTAGAACGTTTGGCCGTCGACGGCCTTGACGGTGGCCTCGGTGCGCTTGTGCACGGGGTCGAAGGGCTGATAGTGGACCACCTGGTAGCCCCTCAAGGATTGATCGTTCTTCAGCCCGCTCAGCACTGCCAGGTCGATGGTGTCCTGGTCTTCCGCGCGCGACGCCAGCGCAGCGCTGAGAATGATTTGCTCAAGTGCGATGCCTGCCACGCAAAACGGCTCGCCCAGCGTCAACTTGTTTTGGGTCAAGGTGCCGGTCTTGTCCGAGCACAGCACGTCCATGCCCGCCAGTTCCTCGATGGCCGCCAGTCGGCTCACAATCGCCTGTTTGGTTGCCAGCAACCGCGCCCCCACCGCCATCGTTACCGACAGCACCGTGGGCATCGCCACGGGGATCGCGGCCACCGTCAACACCAATGCGAACTGCAACGTAGTGGTCATGCGATCCCCGCGGAACAGAGCGACCGTGAGAATCAGGACCACCAGCACTACCGCCAGCACGATCAGGTAATCGCCGATCTTTAACACGGCGCGTTGAAAATGGCTGACAGTGTGTGCTTCCTGCACCAGTTGCGCGGTCTTCCCGAAGTAGGTGTTCTGGCCCGTACCATAGACCAGGGCATCAGTCCCGCCTTGACGGACAATCGAGCCCGAGTAGATCGTTTCGCCGAACTTGCGCGTGACGGGCAGCGACTCACCGGTCAGGGCCGACTGGTCCACTTCCATGGGGTCGCCCTCCAACAGACGGGCATCCGCCGGCACGATGTCGCCCAGACGGACGCGAATGACATCTCCGGGTACCAGTTCCCGCGCTGCGACCGAACTCCACTTCCCATCGCGCCGGATGCGGGCCCGAATCGCCAGCTTGGCCTTGAGGGCGGCGATGGCGTTACCTGCCTGGTATTCCTCCCAGAAACCGACCGCCGCGTTGGCCAATAACAGAACAAGGATGATGAAAAAGTCCGGCCAGTGCCGCACCAGCGCGGACAGAATCACCGCCGCTTCGATCATCCATGGGATCGGACCCCAAAAATAGCTTAGGAACTTGAGAAATGGATTGGTTTTCTTTTCTTCGATCTCGTTAGGCCCATATTGGGCCAGCCGTTTCTGCGCCTCGACTTGACTAAGGCCATCCGGCGACGACCCCAGTTTTGCCTGCAATTCCGGCAAGGGCAGGGATTGCAGATCCTCGTTCGCATCGGGCTTCGATTCGGGAGCCTTGGCCTGGTGGGCTATGGGTCTCATAACGGATATTCTTTCTGTTTTTGCTGCGCTTTAGGTTTCCTAAGTTGCGAGATGCTTGCGGATAGCTTTCAATTCCCGCCGGCGTTTCGCGGTGGTCCTGGGATAGGCCATCTTCAGTTCATTGAGCCCATCCAGGACGATTTGGGAAACAATCAACCGGGCATTCTCCTTATCATCGGCGGGAACGACGTACCAGGGCGCGTGATGGCTGCTGGTCGCGCTCAGACAGGCCTCATAAGCCTCCATGTACTGCTTCCAGTATTTCCTCTCGTGAATGTCGGCGAGACTGAACTTCCAGTTCTTGTCCGGATCGTCAATGCGCTCGAGGAATCGCTTTCGCTGTTCTCCCCGCGAAAGGTGGAGGAATACTTTAATGGTCCGCGTTCCGTTGCGATATAGGTGACGCTCCAGGTCCCGAATGGAGCGATACCGCTCCTCCCAGATGGTTTTCTCGTCGCGCAACTCTTCCGAAAGCCCCTGGCTGCGGAGAATCTCCGGATGCACCCGAACAACCAGTACTTCCTCGTAATACGAACGATTGAATATGCCGATGTGCCCGCGTTCCGGCAGACATCGCGTCGTGCGCCAGAGAAAATCATGTTCCAGCTCGTCAGCACTCGGCTGCTTGAAACTGAAGACCTGGCAGCCTTGCGGATTGACTCCGGACATGACGTGCCGGATGGCGCCGTCCTTGCCGGCAGCGTCCATCCCCTGAAAGATCAGCAGTAATGCATAGCGGTTGGACGCGTAGTGAAGGTTTTGCAGCGAGCTCAACTCCTCGACGTGTTCTCCCAGGAGTTTTTGATACTCCTTCTGCGACTTGCAAAAGGGCTTTACAATCGTCGGCCGCTCGTTGAGTTTGGTCTTTTCTCTGGGCCGCACCCGGAAATCCTTTGAATCGATCTTCATCTTCATTCCGCCTAACCTTTCCGAATCTCGCGCTCCGCCTCAAGCCAGTCTTGGTCCGCCTGGCCACTGCGGCGGCCTCGCTGCTCGTAGAGTGCATAGGCTCGTGTGGCGATCTGGGGTGTAAGGTCGAGCGACTTCTTGGCCAACAGCGGGGCTTTCGTAGGGTCGAAAATCCGATAGGCGAGCAGTTTCACCCGATCGTTCATGAGAGCCCAAACCAGAGCATAGCCCCAAACGAACGCCGCCCAGCCCCAGCCGAGGGGAGTCATAAACAGCCCATAAACCGCAATCAGCGTCGCCACCGTCTGTGTGCCGAGGACCGCCACCCATAAAATCCGCGCAGGACGTATAGACCAGAACGGGCCGCGTGTGCGCGTCAGGAAAATCGTCAAATGTCCGGCCACGGACAGTTTCAGATACATCAGCGTCTGGATGTGCGCACGGTCGAGGTGAAAGACGCGCTCACCCAGATAAAACAGTCCGAAGGCCGAGACGACCCCGATGACGCCCAGCACCGTGGAAACCCCCAGCACCAGGCGCATGTTCCAGGCCTCGGGCTTATCCTTGTAATGAACGTTGTCATAGGCGATGGACAGGATGGCTCCGTCGTTGAGCAGCGCCAGCATCACGATCATCACCGCCGTCAGCGGATAGAAGTTGAACACCAGGATCGCCAGCGTCATGAAGAACAGCACGCGCAACGTCTCGGCGATGCGGTAGATCGCGTAGCTGTTCATCCGCTGGAAGATCTTCCGGCTTTCCTTGATCGCGTCGATAATCACCGACAGGCCGGACGCCAGCAGCACGATGGACGCCGCCGCGCGCGCCGCGTCCGTCGCGCCGGAAACCGCGATGCCGCAATCGGCTTTCTTCAGCGCGGGGGCGTCATTTACCCCGTCGCCGGTCATGCCGACAATGTGGCCCCGCTGCTGCAGGACGTCCACAATGTGGAACTTATGTTCGGGGAATACCTGGGCGAAACCGTCCGCTCTTTCGATGGCCTCAGCCGACTGCGCCGACTCTTGATGCTTGACGTCGCCCAACCCACTGGCATCCAGGATGTTCGTACCCATCCCCAGTTGCCGGGCGGTTTCTCGAGCGATCGCCGTTTGATCGCCCGTAACCATCTTGACGTCCACGCCCATCTGCCGGGCGCTCGCAATGGTTGCTTTGGCTTCCTCGCGAGGCGGATCGAACAACGGCAACACGCCAACGAACTGCCATTTGCCTTCCTGATCCGCACGTGCCACGCCCAAGGAACGGAAGCCTCGTCCTGCAAATTCATTGACGGCTTTCTCGACGGCGGGCTTTACCTCACCAGCGTTGGCCGCCATTTGCAAAATGACCTGCGGCGCTCCCTTGGCCACAAAGAACTGCTTTCCGTCCCCTCCTTTGACGGTGGCTTCCGTGCGCTTATGTACCGGGTCGAACGGCTGGAAATGGAGTACCTGATAGCTTTTCAAGGCTTGATCGTTCTTCAGGCCACCGATCACGGCCAGGTCGATGGTGTCCTTGTCTTCCGCGCGGGAAGCTAGTGCGGCGTAGAGGATGACTTGGTCGACAGGGATATTGTTGACGCTGAACGGATCGCCCAGAGTCAGCTTGTTTTGGGTCAGGGTGCCGGTCTTGTCGGAGCACAGCACGTCCACGCCAGCTAGTTCCTCGATAGCAGCCAGCCTGGTCACAATCGCTTCTTTTTTCGCTAGCAGACGCGCGCCGACCGCCATTGTCACCGACA
>JBEKTU010000159.1:0-5039 GCA_049515735.1 Bryobacteraceae bacterium | reverse complement strand
CTCATCTAGAATCCCGTGCACTGCCGCAAAGCGCCGCGTGATCCCGGTAAGGTCTGCCATCCTCTCCAGGATACGCCAAAACAATTCAATATGGAAATGTTATTTTGTTACGAGCCCTAAGGCCGAAAACGTCGCTTTCCCCGGTGGGCAGGTCGCGCCTAGCTTTTTCAAGCGCCTCGGCAAGTGAACCGACGTTCCACAGGACGGCAACGATGAAATACGAAATTGACAGATAGCCCCTTTTCGGGTCGAGGCGGTCCAGGAGCGCCTTTCTAAATCGCGGCCGCTCATCGTCGGTGTTGAGGCCCTTGTAAAAAGCGACGAGCGGTTCCAGGTTATCCGACTTCAAGGCCGCCGCTCCAGGATCGGACACTATCAACTGATTTTTGGGGGAATCTGAGGTCCAGGAATCGCCGCCGGCGCCAGTGAACGCCCGACCCTGATAGACGATGTGGACGCTACCGAGGCCGCCAACGCGTCGGCCGCACATTTCGTAGCGGCCCAATTCGGCCTTCAGCACCGACACGATCTCTTTCTCGATCGCGTCGGCAATCGCGTATGGGAATTCTTCCGGCTCCTTGGGTTTCGGCGGGTGGTCTGCGGCCATCGATCGAAACTGAACGCGCTTCACCACCTGCCGATTGCCGAATTGGTCGATGAAGGTGACGGAATGCGCGGCGAAGTGGTCAGTTGGCTTTGCGACCGGGGGATAGACCCAGAAGTCGAAGCTCGCATCCCGTGTTTCACCCGCCGGGATGTCGTACATGCCGTACATGTTCTCGTGCGCGTTCCGGGCAACCATCACCATGCCGGAAACGCGCTTGCGGCCGCATAGCCCATACCGGAGTTCCACCTGGGGGACGCGGACGGGAACGGTGGTGATGTTCGTCGCGAAGACGCTACCGACGATCTGCATTGTCGGTTCGTCGCCGCGTTTGCCCATGGCCCACCAGCAATTACCCTCGGGCTTCGATGCGAGCCGGAGGGTATCGGTGGGTGCGGAGAATCCTTCATGCTTTTTCCGCTTTTGCCACTCGTCGAAAACCCAGAACAGGAACTTGGTAGAACCGGCGATAACACCGCCGGCCGCAACGAGGACGCCAAACCATGTGCCTATCGTTTTCGGGTCCAGCATAAAATCATTATCCTTCTATCCTGTGGCATCTGGTCGCTGCGCCGGTCGTACGGCACCGGCGAGCCATGCGAACGAGAAGTGGACCGCCTCCGGAACCTGGTCGGCCATCTTGGCTGTGAAGCTTTCCGCCGAACACTTTTCCAGACGCTTCGCGAATGCTTTGCTGATCCCGCGCACCGCATTGATCAGTTGCCTTCGGCTCGCCACCAGAACTTCCCGCGCCCGGATCCAACTCAGATCCGCCTGCGCCTCTCGGCTACGGTGTTGAATCGGATGCAGCAACCGCGGGTTCCGCGAGCTTGTAGGCGTCCCCTGGATCGTCCTTGTCGTCGCTCTGGTGGATATACGGTACCTTTCGCGTGTTCGACACGTAGACTTCATGACCGCACTTTTCGACGAACCTCCGCCACCCATCGCGACTGTCCGCCAGCTTCCACCGCCACCCGGCTGCGCGGAATGCTTGCGAAATACGTCTGGAAGTCTTCCTCTTTCATCCGCAGCCGGAACTCCTTACCCACTTCGCCGCGCTGATCCAAAACGCAGACGTCGCTGTTCTTGTCCCCCAAATCGATTCCGATATAAAAGGCGAAAGCCCTCTTTGGTCTCCTTCTTGCCCTTGCCCTTGCTCTTGCTGGTATCCTTCTTCATAGCCGGTCTCCTTTTTGCACTTCGAGCCGCAGCCCCCGTTATGAGGAGCGCGACGGAGACGTGTATGTGGAAGTCGACGGGCGCGGGTCGCGTGTCCGTTAACCAGGCGCGCGCCCTTAGCGGAGATGGGATGAGAAGGCCGGTCTCCCGGCGGGATGCGTTAAGCTCCCAATTGGAAACACAGGGCGAGCTTTGGCTCGCCCCGACAAGGAGTTTATGAAACCGCGGCTGTGCCTCTCCACGGGCTTCAGTGGCTGACTACCGGCAGCGTGGCGGCAATCGAGGTTGCCGCTGCGCTGCAGACCGGGTGGCCCCATCCGCTGGAGCTAACGCCGGGCATTTGGCCGGGCTGTGGAGTGATGTCGTAGACGATGTTGTCCGGACGGCTGGGGTCGCCGCTCACGCCGGCAGGCACCCAGTCGAGGCCCAGGCCGTGGCGGGTTCTCCAGGCAATGTTGTGATCCGCGCATGAAGAATCGCCACTGACTCCGATGGCGCCGATCAGGATTTTCTGTGAGTTGTAAAGCGCCAGGCCACCGCCGAATACGTTCACACCGCCGATTTTGCCGCCCACCATCGGGTCATTGGCTTGCCCGTAGCTGGTGGAGTCGCCGCCATAGGCGACGTCGGTACTCACCGGGTTACTCGCCTGCAAGCCGTAGAGGCTCCCACCGGGCTGCACGGCGCTGTACAGGTTGGCGGTGGAAAGGGCCAACCCAGGCAGACTGAATGCGTTTGCGGTGCTGGCCTTTTGCGCCGAAATCACGCGGCTGCCGGGCCACTGATCCCCGCGGCTACCGCCAGTGAATGCCACGGCGCAAACAATGCCGTCGCGGTTCACGACCGTGGCCCACATGTTCAGGCCGAAGCCCCCATTGGATTGGGCTTGCGCCGCCTTCAACTGTGTCTGCAAGTTCTGCCAGGAGGGCAGACCTTGACACGCGCTGCCGTCCCCATAATCGTCGGCGCGCAGGACGGTTCCCGATATTACCATGACGCCGGCCAAAGCCAGCGAAGCTGCGAGTGCTCTCCGAATGTTCATTGACATTTCCTTTCGCCCAAAGATTGAAGCGCGTTCCGATTTCGCCGAGGTCCGCTGAAACCGGCAGCGATGGCAGCCGTTCTGCGCGCGCCGCCGCGAGAGGCCGACGATGGAGTCGGTCTTGATCGAATCGAGAAGTGTACGGGCCTGGTCCGCCTTAAGCACTGGAGTCTTGCCGCGGTGGACGACGTACTTCGGGCCGCGGACGGACGATGCCGGGGTTAGGCTTCGATCTGGCAGGGCGGTCGAGTGCACGGCGACGTCGAACAGGCGCAGGCGGCCCTCGATCAGCGGCGTGCGGAATTGGCTGACATGCGCGCACGGATCGAGAGCGACGTTCGGATGTCGAAGAAGGGCGCCTGCGAGATGCTCGGGCTGGACCCTTTGTACGTCGCCAACGAAGGGAAGCTGGTTGCAATCGTGGCCCCGGATGCGGCGGATCGCGTGCTCGCCGCCATGCGGCGGCATCCGCTGGGCGCGGAGGCGCGGATCATCGGAACGGTAACGGCTTCCCATCCGCGCTGGGCCACCATGCGGACTGCCGTCGGGCCAACCCGCATTGTGGACATGCTGGCGGGCGATCAGTTGCCTCGGATCTGCCGAGGTAGATGATGCACGAACTGGGGATTGCCAATTCCGTGCATGAGGAACTTCCCTCGGCAGGCGACTGGCGGTTCGCGAAGGCCTTATCTGGGGATATCGTCAGCCGCCTGGCGGTACGCACCTGTTGTCGCGGATGGAGACAGACGAGTCTCTAAACCAGCCCTGTACGGTACGACAGACTGCCACGATGGGGCAAACCTGACCTGATGGTTGCCGACACAGCAGAAGCCGCTGGTGTATAATGTGAGCCACCTGGACGCTTCGACGGAGATCCTGGACTAACGTCGATAGCCGGATGGCGGAGGCCGGGACGTCCAGCTTGATGAATAGAGACGGGGAACCCGTTCATTCCCGATTCTGCTCAGGAGATTCAATGTGTTTGAACCAAGAACCGTGAAGCTGAAGGATAACAAGGAGGTGCTCATCCGCGCGATGAAGAGAGAGGATCTTGAAGGATCCTTCGCCTTCTTCCGTGCGCTCCCCGAGGAGAGCCGGCTCAGTCTTCGAAGGGACATGAGCATTCGCGAGGTCATCGAGGAGCGCATTCGCGAGCTGGAAGAGGGTTCCGTTAAGAGGCTGGTGGCGGTTGCGGACGAAACGATCGTAGCCGACGGTGCGCTCGAGTTCTCCCACTTCGGATGGGAACGGCACATAGCTGAGCTGAGGTTGTTTGTTGCGATTCCTTATCAGCGCAAGGGGCTCGGCATGTTGATGGCGGGTGCCCTTTACGATCTTGCGGCGTCCGCTGGCATCGAAGAGATTGTCGTAAAGATGATGGCCTCTCAAACTGCCGCCCTTCGGATCTTCCAAAAGTTGGGATTCCGCCACGAAGTTGTGCTTCGCGAGTACGTCAAAGACATGAAGGGAAACAGGAAGGACCTTGTCCTGATGCGCTGCCGGCTGGAAGATCTCTGGCAAAAGTACGAAGAGTCTGTCCGTGAGACCGACATGGGATCCTTCAGAATGGAATGATCTGGAATTCGCTCTTGATCTCCTGGGCGCAGTGCATTCCACACGCGGCGGGGTTTCTTGCACTACCTTTTCGGGCCCTTGGGGAACGGAGGCAGATTCAAACGAGCGAGGGGGCATAGGGTTAACTCGGAGACTTCGTGCCCGAGGCACATGGGATGCCTACCCAAACGCTGGATACTCTCCCTCGAACCCGAGCGCTTCAAGAATCGACTGGCCAGCGGCAGGAATGACCCTGAGGTTGGCATCGGTTCTCGTCACACGCTCAAGCTGCTTGCCGTTTCAATTGTGCTGGATCGAAGCGCTCTCCTTTCTTCCAGATTTTTAATACGATCGCCGCAATCTTGCGCGCCAAAGTCAGGCGCGCCATCGCGGGCTTCATCCCTTTGGCCAGTAAATTCTCATAGAAATCTCCCAACGGATCCTTACAGGCACTGGCCTGGGTGGCCGCGCTCTTGAAGAGCTGCTTCAGATCATGATTATGGTTGGCGTTGAGACCGCGCAGCGCCGGCACCCTCTTCGTCGGTGACCGGCCCGCCTGAGCCTTCCGGCCGCGCCCTGGTAGGACAATTGGGACCGGACGAGTTTCTCATCATGGGGTTCGACTCCGACCTGCAATTCCGGCCGGCCTGGGGTTCGCGT
>JBEKTU010000158.1:0-5050 GCA_049515735.1 Bryobacteraceae bacterium | reverse complement strand
GCATTGTGCTGCCGAGTCGGGGCGCCATGGTGCGGGCGAAGGCGATTCGGTACTAGCCCGCATATTCCAACGGGGCGTCGCGGATCTTGACCGGCCAGGTCCATCTTCGCAATCACCCGCAGTATAGTATCCGCGATGGCAAACCGAGTTTCCACAGTTTGCTCGCTCCCGTCTGGGCGTGCGTGATGGCGGCAGCACGAATCATGCCGGGAGTCTGGGGCGTGTTGGTGGTTTAGATCGTGCCGAATTCGCGGTGGTCCCCGCGCCGTTCGCGCACAGTCGGCCCACGTTGCGCCCCGGCGCGGCTGGACGCCTCATCCTACCAGGCTGGGGTTACCGAGGCTCGCCCAGCGGCGTGCGCTCGACAGTGACTATCGGGTTGCGTTTTGCCACGAAAGAGTAGTCGCCCCGCTGCAAGAGGTCTACGGACAACTTTCGCACTTCCGTTGAACCAACCATTCGCCCTCTTCCTGGCGCTTTCAGCGGAGACGGGGGTGTATGATTCTGTGGCAGCTGCCTTCGGGACCTACTCAGCGACGGCTGACATGAATTACTATGATACGCTTAGCTTTCCGACCTCCGGGCCCGTGTTCAACCTGCCGAGCGGGTACACCGTCAATTCCGTCGAAGGCGATATCGTCAACAATGCGTTCCTGGGCGGCCCGGCCGCATCGGTCCCGGAGCCGTCCTCGCTCGTCCTTATTGGTACTGCTCTCCTGGGCCTCTACGTCGCCCGCCGCCGCGACAAGTCCGTATCGCGGAACCTGCCGTTCTTTTTTTCGCATAGCCGGGTTCGAGACACACCGGGGCCAGCCCTTGGGAACCCATAATGGAAATCCTGGGGTACACCGTACCGGGCGTACACTGCCGCCTTGGTGCGTCCGGAAACGTGCCGGACGGAGCGGGTGTAGCAGTGGGACTGCAACCGTGGCGCCCGGTGTCAGCTTCGGATTCGGATGGTAGAGCCATTGGTCGCGCTCGTCCAATCGGTCCAATTCACCGTGTCAGCCGACGCGGGCGACGCGGACAGAACAAATCCTCCCCGCGTATCAGGATACAGTAACTGACCTTCCTACGGCACCCACTGCGGCTCGACGTACGCACAGTTGTCCGGAAAAGTGAAAGCGCAACTCACAGGGCACCCCGGCAAGCGAGTCTACCTCAAGGGGGACGCCCGTACGCCGCCGCGGAAGGTCACGGCCACTACCAGGGAGTCCGCCAGGTCCGCATCCGGCATCGCTACTGCATTCGTCGTCACTGGCATCTGTACGCTGACGCCTTTGCGCAAGGCCGGAGTCTGGGCGGCGATCGCTGCCGCGAGCAGCGCGCCAACACTGAAGCGAACCATTCGGCTCATAGGAAGGCCTCATTATCAGTGTAGAACGAGTGCACGAGCGGTCCCCGCTCCGTATCGGTCTCTTTCCCCCGAATCGCGCGCCACTCAGAAACAACCCGGTCGCGCCCAGAAGTCGCGCTCTCGGAGATCGCTCCGGCCCGAGCTTCGCACGCGCTGGCCCCGCGTCATGGCCTCGTCATACCCATTGGCGCCGCCGTGGCAGCCTGATACTCTAGTTGCACGAAGGGTATGACTGAACTTCAACGCTCCCACGCTGAACTTCGCGCGGCGGTGATCCTGGCGGCAAAGAGATCCGCAAGCTGGACTTTGGGAGATGCACAACCCCACCAGCGACGCTTGCTAGCATGCTGTTATGGGCCAGCGGGCACGGACGAATCATGGGTTGGTGTCCATCGTCAGGACGTATTTGCTCAAAGAGTTCGGGCAGCATAATGAATACGATCCGTCCCAAAAAATGGAACTTCCGACTCCTGTGTGAATGTGTACCTTTCCCAGTTACGATTTCGGAACTAGGATGCCCCCATGGGTCAAGTAACAGCAGGGGGCTTTTGCGGCGCCATCGGAGGCGCTGCACACTTCCATCGACATTATTTACCCCAACCAGAGGTCAAAAATGCATCACACACGCTACGTAACCATGCTCATCGCCACCGTTTGCCTGTTCGCGGTCACCGCGCTGGCCCAGACCACCACCACCGTAACAACCGATATGCCCACGCCCGTAGTCGGGCTGGCCCCATCGGAAATCGTCCAGATCAACGTCATCAACACGGCCGCCGCGTCCGCTTCCGGAACGGCCGCCTCCTGCACGGGGACGGTCACCTTCTATACTTTCACCGGCAACAACTCCACCGGCACCGCCGGAACGCCAGCTACTTTTACCGTCGGCAGTGGAGAGCTCTCGTCCTTCACCCTGAAGGGTAGTGGCAGCGCCCGAATATCCGTCCGTGGGGTGATCTCGCTTACGGAGACAGAACGTTCCGGCGTTCCCTGTTCGCTTGCCACGAATATCGAAACTTACGACTCTACTACCTTCGTAACGCACCTGCACGTCGAAACCGGCAGTCCCGTTGTTGCGCAGTCCGCTCCCGCTCCCGTCGGCCACTAAGAACGGCCCTGATCAGGCACCCAGGCAGGCTGGTCCGGCTGTAGAAGCGGCGTGACCGGGTCCAGGAACTTCCAGAGCACCACGGCCACCAAGAGCTGCGCTAGCCAGGGTTGCCGATGGGAGTTTTGGCGTTTGTCTTCGCTGCGAGGAGGATATCAGCCAGAAATGCCTTACCGCGTCGCCGTCGCCGCCTCCAGCGCCAGGTACCGGTCGCGGTCCCCTTCGGGTTCGGCTTGAGACTTCACATCGATGCGCATGCGCTGGTAATTGTTGTCGGCGCGGTAGGCCGGCCAGTCGGGCAGGCCAGGGCCGTTCGGGTTGCCGGTCTTGATGAAATTCACGAAGTAGGCCTGCATCGTTTTGGATACTTCGTAGTCGGCTGGCTCCCACGTGTAGCGCTTGTCGAGATCCAGGTTGCCCATGGCGTACTGGATCTCGGCGGAATGTACCGCGCCGCGGGGGGCCGGGGGTTGCTCCGCGCCGCGTCCGGCAGCCGCATTGCCGCCCCTGCCGGGCGCGGGCGCGGGTTGGCCCGGCATGCCGAGATAAGCCGGACGGGGATGGGCGTACAGATAGCGGTACACGGGCTTGCCGCCGGTCTTCATCTGGAGTTCGGTCCACTTCCACGTGCCGTACGCGATGAAGCGCGCGCTGGCCAGGTGCGTGGCGGCTTCGTAAACCTCATCCGTGGTGGTAGCGGCGTAGGCCTTCAGCACCGGCCCGGCCTTATCGCCGTAGAACTTGGCGATGGCGTTGGCGAGAGTTTCGGGTGTGGGGCCGCCGGCGTTCAAGACGGACCGCGCCGCCTGCTCCTCGGTGTTCGATCCCGCCAGCAGCGGAATCTTGGCCTGCTCGCCCGCTTCGAAGGTCGCCGTCAGGGACTTCGCCAGGAAATAGCCATCCATGGCTGTGCTGAAGCGGACGCCCTGGGCCTTGGCGACGGCGTCCTGGACCTGCTCCGCGGTCATGGCGCGAAGAGCGGCGAGCGTGTTCGCGCCGGCTGCGGCGGCGAATTTGACGCCGTTCTGCTCGGCCTTGGCCAGGGGCTGCGGCGGCAAGGTGGAGATTGCGGCGCCGCTCTCGCCGATGGCGCCGGCGATCAGGTTCCTGGAAAGCGGCGAAGCCATGAGCGCGCTGACGGAGATCGAGCCCGCCGATTCGCCGGCGATGGTGACGCGCTTGGGGTCGCCGCCAAAGGCGGCGACATTCTTCTGCACCCACTTCAGGGCGGCCACCTGATCCAGAAGACCGTAGTTGCCGCCGGCGTGGTGCGGGGATTCCTTCGTCAGCTCGGGATGGACAAAGAAGCCGAAAATGTTGGTGCGGTAGTTGACGGAGACCGCGACTATGCCCATGCGGGCCATATTCTCGCCGTCGTAGCGCGGCTCCGATCCGTCGCCATTCTGGAAGCCGCCGCCGAAGATGTAGACGAGAACCGGAAGCTTCTCCTTGCCCGTTTTGGCAGGAGTCCAGACGTTGAGGTAGAGGCAATCTTCGCTCATGCCGTTGCCACGGAGCCAGTAGTCGGCGCCGGGGGAAAGGCGCTGCATGCACGCGGGGCCGAACTGGTCGGCGTTGCGGACGCCAGACCATTTCTTGACCGGCTGCGGCTCCCGCCAACGCAGGTCGCCGACGGGCGGTTGGGCGAACGGGATGCCCTTGAAGCTGCGCACGCCGTCTTTGGGCGCGGCGGTGGATTCGAGAATGCCGTTCGCGGTCTTGACACGGTCGGCAGCGAAGGCCGGCAATATCGCGGCGGTGCAGATAGCGATGGCGGGAAAGAGAAAGCGCATAAGAGGCCTCATCTGAGATTTCCGTCTTGGAAACCCAACCATTGAGTGTCGCCGATTGCGCATCCGTGGTCAACGCAAGTGGAGTTGGTTTAGTTCACTGGCAGGACGGGGGTGGGCAGAATTGGGAGACGTGCGAACGGTCGCGCCATTGCCGCAGACTAGAGCAACTGATGGCAGCCATGCGCCTCGGCGCAGCGCGCCACATAGTTCACGCACACCGTTTGATGGGTTCGTTGGAGGCGTCAAAGACTTGACGATTGTCCTCGCTGTCAAGACGGCGAGGCTCGTGCTTCGTTTTATCTGATTGAAAACAATGCCGAAGCCGTGTGGCTAAGGAGCTGCTTTCTTCGGGTGTATGACCATCGCCTCTGCAGATACCAGTGTCACTCGGAACTGCGTAGGCGTCGGGCCCCTCATCGGAATTATGGTCGCATCAGTTGCCTTGGTCACGGGGATCTGTCCGGTAGCCGCTGCCAAGAGTGCGGAGATTCCGTCCGCTTATGCCCCTATTCCGGCTCAGCGTTCCATGGGGCGCCCAGGGCCAGCGAGTGCTCCGGCGGCGAGGAAAAGGATGGCTGCTCCCGCCAAGCCGGAGGCCGGGTTGACGCTGGAAGAGCAAAAGCGACTAGCCGAAGCGATGAATCGACTGACTCCGGAGGAGCGCAAACGACTAACAGCCCGTGGTGAAAATCCGGTCTGGCGGGGCGATTGTGCTGGAGCCTGAAACATAACGGCCGTAGAATGTTTTTATGGCGATGGGCACTCGCAAGCACCGGCAGCGGCAAGAGCAAC
>JBEKTU010000157.1:0-5320 GCA_049515735.1 Bryobacteraceae bacterium | reverse complement strand
AGCTCGGCTTCATCGCCCTTCTTCTCGAACTCGGCCGCTTGCCGACGGAAATCCTTGAGCTGCTCCGCGCCCTTTGCCACCGCGTCCAATGCCGCCTTGCGGCGTGCCTCGGTAGCTTCCGCGGTGTGGAGTTGTTGGCCCAGATCCTGTGCCTGAGCCTTCGTCAACGGCTTGTCGGGTTCGAGCAATTGCTTCTGGAGCCGCTCGACATCCTTCTTGGCGTCGGCGTAAGCCTTCTCCATGCCATCGTGCGTGCCGAAGAACCGGGCGCGAATGCGATCCGTCTCTTCCTTGCCGGCCCGCAGGTCTGTCCGCTTGGTGGCTGCCTCGGCATCCTGCAGCATCTTCTGCAACTGTTGGATCTTGTCTTGGATTTCGCTCGCGCGCTTCGCTCGGGCCTCTTCGTCGCGCGTCGGCGCAATCGCCTGCAGGATGCCGAAATCGCCGACCAGCCCTTGCTGTTGGTTCCGCAAATCCTCGATGCGCTTCAGCGTGGCATCGCGGTTCTTCATGATGTCGGGCGCCTGTCGCTCCATGTCAGCCACTTGTTGACGATGACCGGAGATCGACATCTTCGCCCCAATGCCGCCCGCCGTCCGAATGTCGGCGGCGTCCTGCATCGCCTGCTCCTCTTCGCGGCGCTGCCGTTCATCGTCTCCGGCGGTGCTGATGTTATTGAGGAACCAGTCGACGCCCTTCCCAACCCAGGTCACCGTGACAACCAGCCCTTCTTTGAACTTCCGCACTAGCGCGTCCCATTTGGTTTCGAGCACGGTCACTTCGCGCTGGTATTCGGCAAAGCGGCGGATGTCTTCCTCGGTCGGCCCGAAACCCTGCTCGTGGGCGACGCGCAGGTTCTCGTTGAGTTCCGTCATGAACGGAATCGCCTCGACGCCAACCTTTTTGAACAGGTCCATGGCGGCGGCGTCCCGCTCAAGGCCTTCCGGGAGCTTGTTCAGACCCTCGGAGATCTCCGTCAGAATCTCGGAGGTGGGTTTCATCTCTCCAGCGGCGGTGTGAAAATCGATGCCCATTCCGCGCAAGGTGGCCCGCGCCTTTTCGCCTTCCCTGGAGTTGTCGTCGGCTGCCTGGGACAAACCACGCATCAGGCGCTCCACAATCGAAATGTCCTGCCCGACCGCGCGCGCCGCGAAGCCGAACTGCCCGACTTCCTTCGCGGTCAAACCGGTGCGCAGTTCCGCGTCCTTCACGCGGGTGCCGTATTCGCCGAGACTCTTCGCCGCCTCGAATGCGGACGCCGCAATGGTGCCCAATACAGCAGCGCCAGCCGTGACGGCAATGCCAAAGGGACCAAGAGTCGTCAGCACGGACGAGAGAGCGCCCTTGGCCCCCTGGAGCGGATTCTCCATGAATTGGCTGACCCGGTCACCGAACGATGTGATGGCTTCGGATTGCTTCCGCAGCGCTTCTTCGGCTTCCTTGGCCGCCTTGACGGCGAGAGCTTCGCGCGCGGCCTTCTCCTCCATGGCGATCATCTTTTCGTAGGATCGGGTGATAGCGTCGATGGCCTGCGGCTCGCGGTTATATCGCTGGAGAAGTTGGTCCCGCTGGGTGATCAGCCGCTCCACGCCGGACTTGCCATAGGTCTCGGCCTGCTTTTCGAGGGAGGCAATGAGCCGCTGGACCGAGGACCGGGTCTGATCCGAAATCCGGATGACCTTGCCGTGCGACGATTCCGCTTTCTTCTCGAAGCCGTCGAGGGCGGCATTGGCCTTGTCCGTTATCGGGGTGACCTGGTCCTCGGCTTCGAGGATTACGCGTTCCGCTTGGTCTGCCATTTCACGCTGCCTTGAGCATCACAACGCGACGCGCCAGGAATGCGGCGAGCACCGCCTGGCGGTCGCGCGGCGATACACCCCACTGCGCCTCGCGCCGGTTGTTGAAGGCGGCGATCTGCGCGGCCGTCATTCGCCGGCCTGGAAGTGCTTCGTCCAGGAACCCGATCACCGCACGATTCTCGTTCGCCGTCAGGACCTTTAGGCACCGCAGGGTGTGGCCGCTCCAGGTCCAGTCGCGGATAGGCTGGAGGCCCCGCGCCGCCTTGTAGTCGGGGTAGCCGCGGCGGCCAGACAGTCCGGGCTTCAGCGGCGCCGCCGCTTGGTCGTAGATGTTCCGCCCACTCTGAATGCGCGCACGGATCGAATCCGCAAACACTTGCGCGAAGCCCTGCATTTCCGTGGCGGTGTAGGGCGAGTACACAAAGCGAGCGCGTTTGATGACGGTTTGAAGCCTGGCCATGATTACTTTGGCAGGATGCTAGCGCGATAGAACTTCGACAGCGAGTCAGTCTCCGAGATGGGCGTTACGCGGCCAAGTGGCAAGATCGCAGTTGCAAAAAGGGGTCCTTTTTGCCTCGGTAATAGTGCGGCGGGATTGTGTCATTATAAGGGGTCCACAGGAAGGGGGACCAACATGCTTCACCACTTCAACAGGATGCGCCGGAGCTTTGCCCGCATTCTCATGATAATGCTTTCGATATCAGTCAGCCGCCTCGCAATCGGACAGACCCAGCCCAGCAAGTGCACCAATGATGTGTCGTCTGAGCTAGCAGATATTGTGGGGGCCCTGCACATCTGTGACGAGGTCAGCAGGCTTAGCAAGACACAAGTCTCTGTCCAAGCATTCACAGAAGAAGATCGGATAAGGGCGCAACAACTAGAACAAGAACGAGCCGAAGCTTGGAGAAAGGTCGAACTCCATCTTGAAGCGTCCGCTATCCACCTAAGTAACGCAAATGTGGTGCTGAGTAAGCTGATCGGAAGGCAAGTTAACACGTTGAAATATTCAGCACTTGTGATAGGAATGCTAGGAGCAGGGGTGGGGGGCGGTCTTCATCTAGTCAACAATCCGCATGTCGGGCACGCTGCAACCGTCCTCGGCCTAAGTGCTGGTGTCGTTGGGGGAGGCATGAATCTGGTTGTGTTGAAGTGGGGCCCAAAAGCTTCCACGCTCCCCCAAGAGGTTCAGGACTTCATTTCGATTTCGGAGCACAAGCCGAACATTGCGTCTGAAACCTTGCATCGGTCTCAGTTGGCCAAGTCCTTGGAGGCCATGGGCTCCAAACTCGATCTTCTGAATAAGGAGATGTTGACATTGAAATGACGCCCAGTCCCCAATCGTCGGTGGCGTTGCAAAACTCTGTTGCCAAAGTCAGGCAATTCACTTGGTGGTGTAGTCAGCTTATCCGGCCAATAATGATGCCCGCGCAGGGATAACCCGTCTGAAATCCTGGGGTTAAGAGCGCGTGCACAGATTGGACCGGATAGCGCGAAAAAACCGGCCAAACTGCTTGACTCTAAATCGCTTACGCTGGGCTTTTCGTACAAGCAGATTTGGCCGGTTTTTTTACCCAAACCGGAAATTGACCCGCTACCGAGAACCCTGAGCGCCAGTGTCTGCACACCTGAACTGCTCCTGGCGGCCGGCCTCGATCAATTCGAGCACCAGGAGCTCTTCCTCAGTGATATCCGCCAGCGTGATCGTCAGCCCGATGCTTTTCGCGTTCAGGATGCGAAAACACCGCCGCACGAGACCGCCGTTCGGAGTGTCCATCGCCTCTTCGAGGAGGTTCTTGGGACAGCCGGGGCCATGGCTGACGTCGATGGTCTTCCAATCCGCTCCGCACGCGGGGCAGCCATCCAACTCCGTCTGGGCCGAGTAGCCGCACTTCCGGCAGCGGAAGACGCGGTCGGGGCATTCTTCGTCAGGCCCACACAGCCCGCCCTGGTGCAGGACCGACCGGATCAGGAATCGAACGCCCGGCTCCTCCGGCCAGTCGCCGGGCGCGGCTATTCCGGGTCTTCGTCTGCCTCGATTGCCAGTTGCGCGATGACCTCGGACACCGCTGCCGACTTGTGAACGATGGGCACGGCACCAGCATAGCCATCGTGCGAGATGTGCAGCTTGTCGTAGAGCGCACCGCTCGGCTCCAGGAACGCGCGCGTCTCGACGGACCTGCGGGCGGCCACGACGCTGGTCGAAGCCCGCTCATGGTCCTGCATTTCTTTCGCGGTCGGCATGCGCAGCACATGAACCACGCGCGCGCCGGGGATTTTCATTTCGATCCGGTAGTTGATGCCTTCGCGCTCGACGTTGGCCACGGCGCACCGTTCGATGCGGCCGATCACCATGCCGGCCTCGGCATCATCGAAGGCGGGGCCGTCCTTGTCCGTGCGGATCTTGGCGAATAACTCCGCGTTGATCTTGGGCAGGTCCACGTCTTCGCTCTGCGACTTCCCACGCCCCAGGAAATGGCGCACGGTGCGCTGCGCACGAGCCCAGGCGCACCACTCCTCGTCCGAGGGGAACCGCACCTCGCAGCTCTTCTCGCCGCCCGACAGGATCGGCACCACGAACGGCTTCGACGCATCGAAGCCCGCTTTCTTTTCGATTTCCATGTGAGTCTCCTACTGGCAGATGCCCTGTAGCGGCGTGGTGATGGTCATCGTCACCATCCCGTTAGTGGGGTCGTAGAGTTGAACGCCGGTGATCTGGAGCGTCACGATGCCATCCGTGTTTCCGAGTTCGGCGACATTGAAGCCCATCTTCTGAATGAGCATTGTGAACGAGTTGTTGACGTCGCGGGTCATGGTGAACGTGGCAGTCCCAGTGGTCAGGTTGATCAGGTTCGCGTACTCGGTCGATCCCGCCTGCACGCGCACCACAAACTGCACCGCGAAGGCGCGATCACCCCACTCGAAACGCCCTTGGATCTGGTAGCCATCCTGAGCTCCCGAGCCAGGGAAGAAGCCGGGCCGGAAGTTGTTTTCCCAGGACGCCTCCATCGACACGAACTGCTTCGCGCTGCCTCCAGTAAGGTAGTTGATGCCGTTGAACGTCAGAGTGCTGATCATGCCGGCATTGAATTCATGCGGCGTCGAGATGGCCGGCAGCGTGATGCCACTGGGCGAAGTGTACTGGCCGGTGGTGACGCACTCCACCGAGCACATCGCGCTGGCGCGGCCAGGCGAGTTCTTGATGGAGAGCTTCCAGCCCTTGACCGCGCAGCCCACCAGCATTTCATCCAGCACCGCCGAACCACCGGGCCGGATCTGCTGCACGAACGAGAAGTAGGGCAACTCCAGGCCGGTCGGGTTCGTCGCCCCCAACGCCGGAACGATGGTGTAAGTGTACGGACCGCTGCCGCTCACGACGACGTTGCCCATGGAGAAGGACATCGCCCACGCGAGGAACTCCGACGAGGCGTACTTCGAGAGCTCGTAGGCCGGCATGTTGTAATGCGACTTGAAAAGCTGGGTCGGGAACTCGTGGCCTTTGCCGATTTCCGCCCGGTCATCCT
>JBEKTU010000156.1:0-5718 GCA_049515735.1 Bryobacteraceae bacterium | reverse complement strand
TTCGCCTTCACAGCTTTCAGATACGCCGCGATCAAGGCTTCGATGCTTTGTTTGTCGGCGAGCGCCACGATGCGCGCATCCGTTTTTGAAATGACAAGGCAATACGAGCGGGGATCGGCCACGACGTATTCCACCCCGTTGGGAGCGGTCTGCCCTTCGCCCAATCGGTCGTATTCTCGGATCGTCCGCGAGCGGCATCGACAAGTTCGTGCTCATCGAATGACGTTGGGCCGCTGCTTGACGCGGTTTCCGCAAAGTTTTCCGGACGCCACCAGCAGATGCGCATAGCATGTCAGAGCGGGAGTCGGTATCGAGCCAAGGTTGACCGCGCGCATTCCAGCGTCCCGGATGGCAGCCACGATCGCCTGAGCGATCTCTCCACGGCTCTTCTGGTGTTGTTTCTACTCGGAGGTGGCGGCTGGGGGTACTCCCGTTGGCGCGGGTAGCGATAGCGAGTCGCTGACCCTAACCTATGAGCACAACATCAAAGCTGGCAGCCAGGCACGAGATTGCCGAGGGGACGACGGCCTTGCGTTTCGAGAGACCGTCCGGTTAGACATTCGAGGCAGGCCAGGCAATTGATATCACTCTGCTCGCGCCATCGGAAACGGACGCGGAAGGAAATACGCGAACGTTCACGATAGCGAGCGCGCCGTACGAGAAAACCCTTATGGTGGCGACCCGTATGCGCGACACTGCATTCAAGTGTGCGTCGAAGGTGATGCCGGTTGGCGCCGCCGTTCAGATTGAAGGCCCGACCGGCGTCCTGACTCTGCACAGCGATGCAGCGCGAGCCGCTGTGTTCCTGTGCGGCGGTATCGGTATTACGCCTTTCCGGAGCATCGCGTTCGGCGCGGCCAAAGAACATCTCCCTCACCGGATTTTTCTTTTCTACTCGAACCGCAGGCCGGAGGAAGCAGCACTCCTCGCAGAATTACAGACGCTGGAAAAGGAGAATCCCAACTACAAGCTCATCGCGAGCATGACCGAGATGGAGAAGTCGCACCAGCCATGGCACGGTGAGACCGGAGTGATCGGCAAAGAGATGCTTGCCAGGCATTTGAAGGACGCCAGGTCGCCTATTTACTACATTGCGGGACCGCCGGCTATGGTGAAGGGGCTGCATATGACGATCAACGAGTCCGGCGTTGATGAGGGCGACATTCGTACGGAAGAATTCTCCGGATACTAAGAAAGTGGATAACCATGACAGCAGCACCAGTAAGACTAACGAACTTCGAAATCGAATCTCTTCTTACCCAACTTCCCGGCTGGACGGTAGTCGCCGGAAAGCTTCACCGCGAATACAGGTTCGCCAACTTCGGTAAAGCGTTCGGGTTTATGAAGACCGCTGCGCCGGCCATTGAGAAGATGGACCATCACCCGGAATGGTTCAACGCCTACGACCGTGTCGTGGTCGACTTGACCACTCACGATGCGGGAGGCATTTCACAGAAGGATGTTGATCTGGCGAAGCGGCTCGAAGAGATCGCCCAGGGCGATTCGCCGCGGCGGCCCAGGCAGCCCAGGCGAAGTAGGCGGTCAGCGCTTTTTGCTCCGCGGGGTTCTGAATATAGTTGGCAGGAAGCGTCCGCGCGGATACGACGCTCCGCTCGTCCGGCGAGAGTTGCGCCAAGGGTTTGCCGTACCTCCCGGTCGTGATCGTGTCCAGGGTCACCTCACTGAGCCTATGCAGGTACTCCGCGCTGTAATCGGGACCCAGGTAGGCCCCATGGCCCCACAGGCTCCCGTGCTCCATGAGACCGTTCTTGAGGAAGACCTCCTGGCCCGTCTGGATGTCGGCTCCGGTAAACAACACCGTTCCTGTTGCATCCGTGATCTGCTCCGGGATGGGTGGAGCGTTCGTGTAGGTCAGGACCGTGACAATAGATAAAACCGAGAAGCCGGCTCTTGTTGATCTTGCGGAGTGAGAACCTTGCCGGCCAGCGGAAACAACAGGTAATCCTCTTTCCAAATGTGATTAGGATAGAAGGCCACCAGCGCGCGCAGGCTCTTGACGAGGTCCTCTCGCGCGGAAGGTTCTCCCGCCGCGCAACCGCGGATGGCATCGGCCAACTCCCCCACCATTACCCGTCCTTTTTGATGCTCCATGGTCAAGCCGCCTATTGGGCAGCCGTGCGACGGCACTCCACGGCGTATCAGGGCCGGGAACAGGAAAGTCTCTTCCTTACCATGGTGGCAGTGATCGGCAATAGTGCGCAGGAACGCCACGATACTCTCCAGGAGCGCGACATCCGCGGGTTCTCCACCCTCAAGCTGCTCTGCCAGGACCGACATGCCCGCCACCATCTTCTGGATAACTCGATGTTCCGCCTCCAGCACTTCAATCGGCGTCGCCCCGCTCATTTGATTTCCCTCACGATCGCGACCGAATGGTATTTGCCGGACATCCACCCCGGCTCTTGTTCCAACAGGTTGATTCCTCCGGCGATCGCCCCCTTGGACGGATTCGTGAAGACTACGCCGTGACGCATCGCCCGCAAGCAAGCTTACCACCCCGCCCAGCAGGGTGGAGAGTTTCGGTGCTGAAAAGGTTCAAACTCCAGCGGTTCCCAATTAGCCCCCGCGCGGCAGAGGGTCCCGACGCGACCGGCGGTATTGAGGGAGTCGGGGCCGGCTGTTCGCGCCCGCTGCCATTACGCAAGACGGCTCGTCCTCGGCACTACTCAAGACCAGACGGGATTGTCACTTGCCGGGCGATCCGTAACCCAGCTACACCGCGCTATACCGCAAGTACAGGTGGTTCCCTCGCTCCTTCACGCTGACGATGTCCAGCCAAGGCGCTGCTTCGGGAAGAAACTCCACGCCGGCGATAAGTCCCGGGCGTAGTGGTGACATGTTTCGGCCGGCCAGTTGAGGGGCGATGGTGAGGAAGAGTTCGTCGACGCAACAGTCCGCTACGAATCTGCCAAACAGGGTAGGGCCGCCTTCAAGTAGAAGGAGAGATACGCCGAATTCAGCGCGGAGAAGTTCGAGAATGGAAGCCGGGGCAACTATCGGACCTTCGAGCGACCTAACCTCCGTTGAGATCAGCGATCCGACCCCGCCGGCCGCGAGAAGATCGCTACCGCCTTGGGTGGTGACGATCAAAGTTCGTATGCCGGGCGTCCGGAATATGGCTCTTGTGAGGTCCATTCTGCCGCTTCCGCTCACGACGACCTGGAGCGGCGGCGCCGTATTCTTCAAGGCCCCGGATCGGTAGTGCGCATAAAGGTCGCGGGCTTCCGGACATACGTGATCGGCGACGAATAGATGCTCCGGGGTAGTCTGGTGAAGCGTGCCGGATCCCACCATGACGGCGTCTGCCGATGCCCGGAGGAGCCCCATAATGAAACGGTCCGATTCGTCGAATCCGCTGATATTGCCTCCCCCCGATTTGCCGGCGATTTCGTAGCTGACTACGCCGTCAACCGTGCTCACGAAGTTGCCGATCACAAAGGGCCGTTGGGAGCCGGATGGCGGGAACCACAGATCGCCGCCGTAGGCAATTCGCAATTCCTCCGGCAGAACGGAAGGCTTGGGTCTTTCCCGGCGGTCGATCAACGTGCGGATCATTTCTGGCAAAGCCCACTCCTCGGGCGGCGTGCGAGTCGCCGCCGATCCTCAGGCGGGCGTTATGGTAACCGGAAATCGCCCGACCGCCTGGTTGACGTTACGATTGCCTCTGTGTTCGCGGCTGTATCAACCACGTGGCCGTTAGGTATACATTACTACGCTATTGCATTTTCAGGCGTTGCGCCTGCACGGCTTAGCGCGCAGCGTGCAGTAGTGAATCGACACCTGTCAACGGCCTCAACAGCCTACTTGCGACCGCGGATCAAGCAGCGAGCTTAGACGCTCTTCCGGAATCCCCGATGTTTCGCGCGCCAAGTCGCGAATTGTACGGCCGGTGGCATGGGCTTCGTTTACCAGCACGGCAGTCTTCTCGTAACCAATCTCGCTAGTCAGCACTGTGCCCATCGCCAGCGACTGTTCGACAGAGCCCTCGGCGCGTGACCGGTCGGCCTCCAATCCGTCTACCAGTTTTTCCGCAAAGGTTCTGGTGCCGGCGGCCAGCAGTTCGATGGCGTCAAGCAGGTCAAATGCCATCACAGGCATCATCGCGTTGAGCTCGAAATTCCCGGCTGCCGAACACCAGACGATGACCGCGTCATAGCCAATCACTTGCGCGCAGACCATCAGCAAGCTCTCGGCGATCACCGCATTGACCTTGCCCGGCATGATGCTCGATCCGGGCTGGACTGCGGGCAGCCTCAATTCACCCAATCCACAACGCGGCCCGGAACCGAGCCACCGGATGTCGTTCGCGATCTTGGTCAGAGCAACTGCGTACGTGCGCAGGGCGCCGCTCAGGAAGCAGGCTGCGTCGCGCGCTGCCTGCGCTTCGAAGTGGTTGCGAGCTTCGACGAATGGCAGTCCGGTTCGGCGCGCGATCTCAACAATCGCGCCCTGAGCGAACCCAGGCGGCGCACTCAAGCCGGTGCCCACCGCCGTTCCGCCGAGTGGCAATTCATAAATGCCGGCTAGCGCGGCTTCGATGCGCTCGCACGCCGCTTCCACCTGACGGGCGTAGCCACTGAATTCCTGCCCCATACGGATGGGTACCGCATCTTGCAAGTGAGTTCGCCCGATCTTGATGATGTCGTGGAACTCCGCGGTCTTACGTTCCAACGATGCGCCAAGTTGCCGCATAGCCGGCAGCAACCGGGCGGCCAGAGATTCTGCTACAGCGATGTGCATGGCGGTGGGGATCACGTCGTTGCTCGATTGCCCTCGATTCACGTGATCGTTGGGGTGGGCGCCGGCGAGATGGCCGATTACCTCATTGGCGTTCATGTTCGTGGAAGTGCCGCTGCCGGTCTGGAAGATGTCGATAGGGAACTCATTGTCGTACCGGCCTTCCACTACCTGTTCTGCCGCGGCTTCGATCGATTCCGCCAGAGCTGCCGGCAGGTGACCTATGCGGCCATTCATCTTGGCGGCGGCGCTTTTGACTATCGCCAGCGCACGGATAAACGACCGCGGGAAGCGCCTACCGCTGATCGGGAAGTTCTGGACCGCTCGCGCTGTCTGCGGCCCGTAGAGCGCCGAGACCGGTATCTGCATGTCCCCCATGGTGTCGCGTTCGATTCGGAAAGAGTCGATCATGATTCTATTGTGAGGCCTTGCAGGAGGTTTACGGGCGTTCGATCCTTGGGTTTGCGTGAACGGGCAGGCATGATACGATCACGGCATAGGATGGAATGCGGAGAGAAGGCCGGGCTCCTGGAAGAGCACCACAAGGCGGCCGTTGCTTACTCGCAGGCCGCAAGGGCGCTGACCCAGAAAAGGAGCATATGCTCTGCTTCAGATTTATCAGAAACTGCGAGAATCAGCGCACGATGCACGGACCAAATGCACCGAAGCGCGGGTTGCGGTAAAGCGCCACATAGCTGAACACGGCTGCTGAATTATTCGAAACGCCCCCTCCCTTCGCTCTGCTATCATCGCCCTTGCGATGGCGCCCCCGATGTCGAGGACTCGCCGCGCCGTCCCATCACACCTCAACGCCCGCAGAATCGCCGCATGGTAGCCCCCTTTACCCTGGCGGATGCGGATCACCATACGTTCCTTGTCGATGTCCTCTGTCCGTAGATGGCACAACTCGGAGCGGCGCATGCCGGTGGAATAGAGCGCCATCAGGATCGTGCGGTGCCG
>JBEKTU010000155.1:0-5953 GCA_049515735.1 Bryobacteraceae bacterium | reverse complement strand
GCGGCTTTCGCCAGGCCATCCGTGTATGCCGCAAAGCGTTTCTCCTGTGGGCCTGGCGCAGATTGCGTGCCCACAAAACAATTCTACACCAAAATGTTATTTATAACACAGTAGTACTAGGCATGGGTTCCGAAAATTGATAGGTGGCATGATGCTAAGCATTCAGAGAATTCTCGTTCCTATTGTGTTCACGGACACTTCCCGGCATGTCGTGCACCAGGCTGCGTGGTTGGCGCGCCGCTTTCATGCGGAGATGATCCTGTCGCACGTGGTGCCGCCTCTCAGCTATCCCGCCGGCGTGCTGGAGAGCGGGGACGAGATCACCGCGCGGGATCTGCACGCGCGCATCGTGCAGCGGGCTGAGCAAGATCTGGATCGGGCGCTCGGGCCAGATCTGGATGGGATTGCGGTCACTCGCCTGCTACTCAGAGGCGACCCAGCCCACGAAATCGTGAAGACGGCTCGCGAGCGGAACGTCGATCTGATCGCGATGTCGACTCATGGCCATGGGGTGTTCTACCGCTTTCTGCTGGGATCGGTGACAGCGAAGGTACTGCACGAAAGCCAGTGCCCGGTCTGGACAGGCGCCCACCTGGAAGAGACGCCGGCGCGCGAGTTTTCGATCCGCCGCGTCCTCTGCTCGGTGGATTTGAGCGCTCGCAGCCCTCACACGGCGTCGCTGGCCGCCGAGATGGCCGCGGCCGTCGATGCGACGCTTACGCTGGTCCACATCACGTCGGGCGTGGAAGTCTGGGGCCCCGGCGGATCCCATGTCGACCCCGTGTGGAAGGATACGGTCGTCGGCATCGCCATCAAAGAGATCGCCCAGCTTCAACGGGACGTGGGCACGAAGGCCGAAGTAATCATCGATAGCGGCAATGTTCCGGAGCTGTTGAACCGGGCGGCCGAGCAAACCAAGGCCGACGTCCTGGTCACCGGACACAGCCCTGGGCGAAGCCATCTGGGGGACAACGGCGAAGGCTATGGAATCATTCGGGAGTCGCACATCCCGGTGCTGAGCGTCTGAGAACTCCGGCGTTTCCACCGCTCCTCGGCGAAGCCCGTGTCGTACTCTATACTTTATATGGTTAGCTTGACAGCACACGGCTGACGCTGCCAGGAACAGCTTGGTAGCGTAGGAGCGCATGACGAAGAAAGAGAAGCGGCAGGCGAAAACTCCGGCGTCACCTGCGAAAGGCCGGCTGAGAGTTGCAGCGAAATCCTCCGGCGCAACCTCCAGACCTCCATTTCCCGTTGTGGGGATTGGCGCCTCCGCCGGGGGCCTGGAGGCTTGCACGGCGTTGCTCAAGGCACTGCCGGTCAACCCCGGGATGGCGTTCGTGGTGGTCCAGCACCTTGATCCTCACCACGAGAGCATTCTGCACAAGCTACTCTCCAAGACAACGGAGATGCCTGTCACCCAGGTGGAAGACGGAATGGTCCTGGAACCGAATCATGTTTACGTGATCCCTCCGAACAAAGATATTGCCGTTCGCGAGAGGACGTTGCGGCTCCTGTCCCGCCGGCGGACCGCCGGCAGACACTTGCCGATTAATCGCTTCTTTGTATCTCTTGCGGAGGACCAGAAGAGCGCCGCCATCGGGGTCATCCTATCGGGAACGGCATCCGACGGGACCGTGGGATTGCAGGCCATCAAGTCCGAAGGCGGCGTTGCCTTTGCGCAGGACCCCAAGTCGGCCGGCTATCCTGGTATGCCCGAGAGCGCGATTCAGGCCGGGTGTGTGGATTTTGTTCTCCCGCCCGAGGAAATTGCCCGCGAGCTGATCCGGCTGGAGCAGTTACCTTACGCCAAGAGGACCGCCGCCGTGCTGGAGGCGGAGCCGCCGTTGGTGGGCGCGGCCGATCTTCAAAAGATCCTCCAAATTCTGCGGACGGCCACAGGGGTCGACTTCAGTCTTTACAAAACCGGAACGATCAAGCGGCGCGTCGCGCGCCGGATGATTCTCCAAAAGATCGAGAACCTCCAACGTTACGGAACCTACCTGGAGCAGAACCCTCTCGAGGTGGCGGCGCTCTACCAGGACATCTTTATTCACGTAACCAGCTTTTTCCGGGAACCGGAGATGTTCGCGGCACTGCAACGAAAGGTGCTCCCCAAGCTGATGGCGAATCGGCCGCCAGGTGAGCCGCTTCGCATATGGGTTCCGGGATGCTCCACGGGCGAGGAGGTGTACTCGTTTGCGATCGCACTTTTGGAATTCCTGGACAAACGGGCCTCCGGGGCCGCTGTCCAGATTTTCGGCACCGACATCAGTGCGGCGGCCGTCGACAGGGCACGGGCCGGCACATACTCGGAAGCCGCGGTGGCCGATGTCTCCCCGGAGCGTCTGAAGCGCTTCTTTGTGAAAGTGGGAGATAGCTACCAGATCGGCAAGCCGGTCCGTGAGCGGTGCGTGTTTGCCCGGCATGACCTGGGCAAGGATCCGCCTTTCTCGAAGCTCGATCTCATCAGTTGCCGCAATGTATTGATTTACATGAGTGCGGCGCTTCAGGAGCGGGTGCTCTCCTTCTTCCATTACGCCCTGAAGCCGGCCGGCTTTCTTTTGCTGGGAAAATCGGAGGCCCTCGGTTCCTCCGCGCATCTTTTTATCCAGGAGGAGAGCAAGTGCAAGATCTATTCCCGGAACCCGGCGGCGGCCGTGGCCAGATCGGCCCTGGCGCCCGCGGACCGCGCAAAAGCGCCGGCGCGCGCCGCCACGGCGGAGTTGACGGGCATCGCGTTCGACCTTGAGAAAGCCGTCGAGCGCATCATCTGGCAGCGATACGCCCCGGCAGCGCTGGTGGTAGACGCGGGCTTGCATGTCCTCCATTTCGAGGGGAACACCGGCCCCTACCTGGCGCCGTCGCGAGGAGCCGCAACCCTCCATGTGTTGAAATTGGTGCGGAAAGAACTGGCGCTGGACCTCCACACGGCGCTTCACCGGGCGAAAAAGGAGGAGACCCCGGTTCGCCGGGAAGGTATCCGCTTTCCCCAGGACGGCGAATCGAAGACAGTCAATCTGGAAGTCATACCGATGAAAGGCCGCCACGCGAAGGGGGCGGATTTCCTCATACTGATCGAGGAGGTTGCAGCTCGAGAAGCGGCAGAACCGCGCGAAGCCAGGGAGGAAGACGAACTCGTCCATTTGAAACAGGAACTGGCTTCCACCAGGGAGCATTTGCAGTCCATCATCGAAAGCCATGAAGCTACCAACGAGGCGCTGACGGTGGAACACGAGGAGGTCCTGTCGGCCAACGAGGAGTTGCAGAGCACCAACGAAGAACTGGAGACCGCCAAGGAGGAATTGCAGTCCTCGAATGAGGAATTGACCACGCTGAACGAGGAGTTGCAGAACCGGAACGCGGAACTGGGCCAACTCGCGAACGACCTGAGCAATCTGCTGGTCGGAGTCAGCATCCCGGTGATCATCGTGGGAGGCGACCGGCGAATCCGGCGTTTCACTCCCGCGGCGGAACCCTTGCTCAGCCTGATTCCCACCGACGTGGGCCGGCCAATCGGCGATATCAGGCCCAACATCGATGTGCCCGACCTGGACAGCCTGATCTCGGAAGTGAGCGGCAAAGGCAACTTGGTGGAACGAGAGGTCCAAGGCCAGGACGGACATTGGTATTCCCTCCGGATGAGACCGTACAGGACCGCCGAGAACAAGATCGACGGGGTGCTGATGGCGCTCATGGATATCGACGTGATGAAGCGCGGCCTCGATCAGACCCTGCGGTCCCTTGATGACGCGGTCGCCGAGAGGGACCTGTCGGCCAGCCTCCTGGACATGAGCGGCGCCCTGACCGTCATTCTCGACCCCGCTGGCCACATTATCGCCTTCAACCACTCCTGCCAGGAGAAGTCGGGCTACTCCTTCCGTGAGGCAGAGGGCAGGACGTTTTGGGACTTCCTGCTCCCACCGGAAGAAGTGGACGAGGCGAAAGCCGCGTTTGCGGGCATCCTCGAAGGCGCGGAGCCCGCGAGAACTTACGAAAGAACCTGGATCGGAAAGGACGGCTCCCGCAGGGTGATCGCCTCGTCAAGCATCGGGCGTTGTGGCGCGGATGGCGCTGTCAGGCAAATCATCAGCACCGGTATCGACATCACCCCGCGCAAGCTGGCCCAGGATGCCCTACGCCGGAGCGAGGAGCAACTCCGGAGATTGATGGCGAACCTCATCACCACTCAGGAAGAGGAGCGCAAACGCGTAGCGCGAGAGCTGCACGACGACATGAACCAAAGAATGGCCATGCTTTCAAACGAGGTGGCCACATTAGAACAGACTCCGCCCGGTTCGGCCCGCCTCATCCGCAAACAGCTCCGATCGCTTCGCGAGCGGGTAGATCAACTCTCGGATGACCTCCGCCGTACGGCTCAACATCTTCATCCTTCGGCCCTTGAGCATTTCGGTCTGGTGGCGGCGATTGAGTCCCACTGTTCCGACTTCCTGAAACTGCACCGGATCCCGCTCAAGCTTACGCATCGCAGCGTGCCGGTATCCATTCCCTTCGAAGTCTCGTTGTGTCTCTATCGGGTCACGCAGGAATGTCTGAACAACGTTGCGACGCACTCCGGCGCCAGGAAGGTAACGGTGGCGATTCGAGGGGACAAAGATGGCATCCTCTTATCTGTCGCCGATAACGGAAAGGGGTTTGATCCCGGCTTGCTGGCGGACCAAAGCGGGCTTGGCATAGTCGGCATTCGGGAACGGGTACGGCTTGTGGACGGGATCGTTTCGATCGACTCGCGGCCAGGCCGCGGAACGCAGATCGATGTTCGAGTCCCCCTGACAAAGAGGATGGACCCATGAAGCGGCCGAGCGTGCTGCTTGCGGATGACCACACGCTGGTGGTGGATGGGCTTCGCAGGATACTGGAACCCGAGTGTGAAGTCGTGGGAGCGGTGGAAGACGGCCGGTCGCTGCTGGCGGCTGCGGAACAACTGAAGCCGGACATCATCCTGCTCGATATCTCCATGCCCCTGTTGAATGGCGTGGACGCCGCCCGCAAACTGCGCGACACCGCGCCGAGTGCCAAGGTGATCTTTGTTACCATGCACGCGGACGCTACTTACGTCACTCGGGCCTTTGGCGCGGGGGCATCCGGCTATGTCTTGAAGCGGTGCGCCGCGATGGAGTTGCTGGACGCCGTCCACGAGGTACTTAAGGGTCGGACCTACGTCACGCCCTTGATCAGGGAAAACATCTTGGGCGAATTGCCGGATTGGCCGCTTGGCTCCGGAGAGACCGCCGGCGAACTGACGGACCGCCAGCGGGAAGTGGTGCAACTGGTGGCGGAAGGACATCCCGTGAAAGAGATTGCCGCGATTCTCAACATTTCCCGCAAAACGGTGGCATTCCACAAGGCGAACGTGATGCGGAGATTGGGCATCCGCAGCACCGCCGAATTGACGAAATACGCTCTGGAACACGGCATCAGCGGATCCTGACCGCCGCTGGCAGCAGAGCCAGTCCCAGGCGCAGCTCTTTCGAGCCACGAGGGGGGACTGGACATTTGCCCAGTTCCGCCCGGCTGATATCGAAGGCTAACATTCGGTGTAGCACACCGCGCGGAGGAATCAATGAACGGCCCAGCAGACGTGCAAACAGGGGACCCTAAATGAATACCGAACCCTTCCAGCGGCGACTGCGCGACAAAGAACGCGAACTTCAGTCGAACATCGCACGCCTCGAAGGCGAAGCGCGAGTTTCGGGCAAAGCGGCAGTCAGAGATTCTACAGATGCCGCCACGTCCTCCCAAGGCACATCTGAGTCCCTCCAAGAAGCGACCTTGGCATCGCAGACACTGGAACGAGTGCAGGACGCCTTACAGCGTATCGAAGACGGCGCCTATGGCAGGTGCATCGTCTGCGGACGCCAGATTGAAGCAGCCCGCCTGGAAGCTAGTCCCTGGGCGTCAACTTGCCTGGAGGATCAGGAGAGGCAGGATA
>JBEKTU010000154.1:0-6085 GCA_049515735.1 Bryobacteraceae bacterium | reverse complement strand
GACATTGCTCACGAGGACGGAGGATATCGCCCTCACGTCCGAGTCAACGTCCTGGGTGACGGTTTACAACTGGCCGGTTTTCAGATGACCCTCACTGGCCGGTTTTGGGTGACCCCCGAGGACATTCCTAGTACCTTTTCCTCGAATTATTTTCTTTACATTAAGATCCGTGACTCCTAATATGCAGTCTTTGGCCCGCGTATAGCATTTGACTTACGGTTGGAGTGGGGGCCATTTGATCCCTCAGGCGTAGGTCCCGCCATTGGGACTTTTATGGCGGTAGCTTGTGCAGCCAGCCGAAGAACTGCCGAGGAGATAATGTCGTCGATTGACTCCGGTAGCACCTCTGGATTCAAAGCAGTCGGATGTGCGACCCTGTGGCAGCACGATAATCTGTCTTGGTACGCACTCCAGATCCAATCCAAACTGGGGAGCATCGCCGCTGCGACGTTGTGCGGCAAGGGATACGAAGTGTACCTACCTTTGTATCGCTGTGGGCGTCGTTGGTCCGACCGGGTGAAACAGCTCGAAGTCCCACTTTTCCCAGGTTATCTGTTCTCTCGATTTGATGTGCGGGAGCGCTTGCCCATTCTGACTACCCCCGGCGTGATAAGCGTCGTCGGCGCCGGCAAGACCCCCGTTCCCGTTGATGAGGAAGAGATTGAGGCCATTCGGGCCGTCCTTCGCTCCGGGCTTGTAGCGCAGCCTTGGCCGTTTCTCCAAGTCGGCTCCAAGGTGTACATCGAGCGCGGCCCTCTGGCTGGGGTGGAAGGCATTATCACCAACACCCGCAAGGTTTATCGTCTGGTCGTCTCCGTCAACTTGCTGCAACGTTCCGTCGCCGTCGAAATCGACCGCGAGTGGGCTCGCCCCATTGCCGAGGGCATGGGCCCGCGCACCGTGACCCTATTCGAACGTACCCGCCCCTTGGCACGGGCTTGCTAAACACAAAGCGAGGCGCGGAAGCCGCGTTGCGTGAATGGCTGCAATTGCCCCGCCTCCCTCAACGGAGTTCCCTCGATGCCTGATTCCGATCGTAGACAGAAGATGATCAGTCTCCGCCTTTCCAAGGTGGAGTATGAAGGCCTCAAAACGCACTATCGCATCTACGGTGCCCGCAACGTCTCCGAGCTCGCCCGCCTGGCGCTGCAGCGCATTGTGACCGACTCGGCCGGCCGGCAGGACGGTTTCTCCGCGAAACTGTCAGAGCTGGATGAACGGATCCACCGCTTAGAGTCCCAGGTCGCGCTCCTTCTGGAGCGAGAGAGGGTAATGTCGTGAGAAGCCCAAACCGCACCTTTCGAAATCTCCGCGTGGCATTTTGCCTGGCAGTGCTTGCCGTGGCCGGCGCCTCCGCCAGCAGCCCCCGGGCAACCACCGCGCCGCCCTCCTCCGGTTATGTCCTCGGCCCTGACGACCAGATCCTGATCCGCGCCCTCGAGGGTCTCGATACTGGCGACAAGCCAGTCCTCATCGGCATCAACGGCGACATCACCCTGCCGCTCATCGGGCGAGTCAAAGCCGCCGGCCTCACCGTCGAGCAGCTCGAAACCGAGCTCGTCTCCCGCCTCAAAGCCTACGTCCAGGAGCCGCAGATCTCGGTCACCGTCACCGAATTCCGCAGCCAGCCCGTCTCCGTCTTCGGTGCCGTCACCACCCCCGGCGTCGTCCAGCTTCGCGGCCGCAAAACCCTCTACGAAGTCCTCTCCATGGCCGGCGGCCCGCGCGAAACCGCCGGTTCCACCGTCTCCATCATCCGGCTGTTGGAAAACGGCCCCATCCCCCTCCCCGGTGCCGGCCCCGACCCCACCGGCCGTTATAGCACCGCCGAGCTCGACATGCAGCAGATCCTCGACGGCAGGAACCCCGCCGCCAATATCGAAATCAAGCCCCACGACGTGATCTCCGTCTCCCAGGGCAATGGGCGCACGGTCTATGTCGTCGGCGACGTGCAGCGCGCCGGCGCCTTCAACCTGGGCGGCCAGCGTACCATCTCCGTTCTCAGCGCCCTCTCCATGGCCGGTGGGTTGGGACATACTGCCAAACCGGAGCAAGCCAAAGTCTTCCGCCCGTCTCCGGATGGTCAGAAACACGAGGAGATTGCCGTGAACATCAAGCAGATTCTCGTCGGCAAGGCGGAAGACATAGGCTTGCGGCCCGAAGACGTTCTGGTTGTCCCCACCAGCAGCCGCAAAGTCTTCACTACTGTCATCGTTTCTGGGACCTTGGCAGCCGCGGTGAGCGCCGCGATCTACGCGGGAGTAATAGTACATTAACGAGCGCGCTATGAGCGATCAACCACTGCTGAACGACCCCGGCAAAACGCCGGTCCCGCACAGGAACGGCGCGGCCAATCTGCCTGCGCGGCCGTCTTACATGGAAGTGCCGTCGCCCGTGATGATGGATGACCAGGGTCCCGGCTTGCTGCTCGAATACTGGCACATGCTCCGGCGCCGCAAAGGCACGCTGGTCCTCATCGCCTGCCTCGGCCTCCTCGGCGCGGTCCTCCTCACGCTCCCGCAGACTCCCATCTACCAGGCCCGCACCACCATCGAGATCCAGAACCTCAACGAGAACTTCCTCAACATGCGCGATTTGAGCCAGACCGCCAATGAAGGTGGCGCGAACCCGCTCGAAACCGACCTCCAGACGCAGGTCAATATCCTCCAGAGCGAATCCGTCCTCGGACAAGTCATTGCCAAACTCGACCTCGGGACTAAGCTGGCTGCCGAAAAGGACAAGGGCCGCCTCTCCGCCTGGCGCAAAGCCTTGCATCTCCCCGAGCCAAAGCCGGCCTCGACGGTCGAAGATATCCTGCCCGTGGTGGCCCGGAACCTGAAGGTTCGCATGCAAGCCAACACGCGGCTGGTCGAAATCCTCTACGATTCCACCGACCCGCTTCTGGCTGCCGACATCGCCAACACCTTGACCGCCGAGTTCATCCGCCTGAATCTCGAGTCCCGCTGGCAGACTACCCAGAGGACCGGTGAGTGGCTCACCGCGCAGATGGAAGACGTTCGCATCAAGCTCGAGAAATCCGAACAGCAGCTCCAGGACTATGCCCGCTCGGCCGGCCTGCTCTTCACCTCGGAAAAGGATAATGTCGCCGATGAGAAGCTGCGCCAGCTCCAGCAAGAGCTCTCCCGCGCCCAGGCCGATCGCGTCACCACGCAGTCGAAATACGAGTTGGCCACTACCACATCCACGGATTCGCTTCCCGAAGTGCTCGACGATCCGACGCTCAAAGACTACCAGGTGAAGCTCACCGATCTGCGCCGCCAGCTTGCCGAACTCTCCGCTACCCTCACCCCTTCCCATCCCTCCGTGAAGAAGATCCAGGCGCAGGTGACTTCCCTGGAAGCGGCCCGGGAGACGGAGCGCGCCAATGTCACGCGGCGGATCCAAAACGAATTCGAGTCCGCCCAGCGCCGGGAGAAACTACTCGCCGCCAGCTACGATGCTCAGGCCCGTGTCATGACCGAGCAGTCCGCCAAGGTAACGCACTACGACATCCTCAAGCGTGAAGTGGATAACAACCGCCAGCTCTACGATTCCATGCTTCAGCACGTCAAGGAAGCTGGAATCGCCTCCGCGCTGCACGCCAGCAATGTGCGAGTGGTCGATCCGGCCCGGCCGCCTGCCCGGCCCTATAAGCCCAACCTCCTCTTGAACTCCATGCTCGGCCTGTTCGCCGGCGGCTTTCTTGGCATCGTCTTCATCGTCCTGCGCCAGCGCTCGGACCGCAGCATCCAGGCCCCTGGCGAGGCGTCCCTGTATCTCGACGTGCCCGAATTGGGTGTCATCCCCTCGGCCAATGCGGAACGCAGCCGAAGCTTCGCCTACTATCGCCAAGCAAGGGGCGCGGAAACCAGGAAAACCGAAAAAGAGAATCTGAAGAGCCCGGTGGAACTGGTCACCTGGCAAAAGAGACCTTCCGCACTGGCCGATTCCTTCCGCTCCACCCTCGCCTCCATTCTGTATGCCGGAGAGAACGGCAACCGGCCGCGCGTGATCGCGCTGACCAGCGCCGGCCCTCGGGAAGGCAAGACGACGGTGGCCAGCAACCTGGCGCTAGCGCTGGCGGAGATCGGCCGGCGCGTCCTCCTGATCGACGGCGACCTGCGCAAGCCGCGGTTGCACGAAATCTTTAACGTCTCCAACGCGTGGGGGCTGAGCGATCTTCTGGATGGAACGAAGCCACCCGAGGGATCGGAAACTATGGTGGTCGGGACGAGTTACCGGGACCTCTACGTGTTGCCCGCGGGCTCGGTGGCTTCCAGCATCTCAAACCTGCTCCACTCGCCACGGGTGGCGGAACTTCTGCAGCGAATGCGGCAGGAGTTCGACATGGTGATCATCGACACGCCCCCCATGCTCCAGCTTCCGGACGCGCGGGTCCTGGGACGGCTGGCGGATGCCGTAATCCTGGTGGTGCGTTCGGCCCGGACAACGAAGGAGACCGCAGCGGCTGCGAGCCAGCGGCTGGCGGACGACGGAACGCGGGTGCTGGGAACGGTGCTGAACGAATGGGATCCGCGAAAGGCGAGCAATGCCGGTTACGACTACGGCTACCGGCCATACCACTATCATGAGGGCCGGCCGGGCGAGGGATAGCGCACGTTTGCGCTTTTAGCTCGTAACTGACTGCAACCGCACAGCCGGTTTTTGACTTTGGTTACTATGCCATGGCAGTTTCCATTCAGCCTGTAAAGAACAGGCGAAATACAGATCAGGCGGCATGCTCGGGCGCTTCTTCTTGGCGGCAACGCGGGTCCGCCACTCGCTGGCGCCCCCATCGTGAACGCGGTGGGATCAGCCATGGTTCCGTCACCTCCGCGGTCGCTCCTGTATACGGCGGTAGGCGCGTCGGAGGATTGCAGGGGCGGAGTCCTCGTGGCCCTTGTATTTCACCATGAAGGCGTAAATGAATTGTAGTTCGCAAAGGTAGAAGCCTCGGCGCTTCGACTCCAGAAAGTACTCTTGTTCGAGACGCTCAAGCCGCTGTTGGGTTTTCATGGACCAACCTTTGCATCTCGGCCTCTTGTTGATGGCTATACTGCTGCACCTCCGATTTAAAATCTTCGAGTGCCTGAAGCCGCCGCTCCATATCCGCGGTTTCAAACAAATGCGCTTGACTATTCAGGACTTCGGTCAAGGCCTGCGCTTCACCGGGCGTGATCCGACCCTCGCCGACGGCTGCCAGGATGCGCTGGAGGTTGGCTGCTAGATCCAGCGCGTTTTGCGCCGGCGGGAGTTCGAGTTCAATCGATCGCTCCTTGCGGATCGGCAGCAGGCGCTCCAGGCACAGCCGCAGAGCATGGATATTCCCCTTCTTCGCCAGGTTGATGCACTGCCTGATCAATGGCTCGGCTTCGCCCTCAAGCAACTGCTCGGCCAGCAACGTGGCCCGGTTTCGGCTGCCGATGGGCCGCCCAGACGGGTTGCCGCTCGTGCCTTTCTTGAACTTTCCCTGTTTGGTTCGGGTATCAGATTTGTTTGCCATACGCCCTCGAATTGATAAAAATGCCCTCTGGAATCCTGTGGGGAATCGCGGTTTCAGGTAGTTATATGTTTTGCAGATAGAACATATACCTACCCGTTGCTCTCCTTTTTAATTATAACGCTGCTTTCCCTAATAACTTTAGTATTCGGTTCCTATCCCGAGAGCATGATTGCGGATAAGCGGTTTTGTATCAATGAGTTGTGAGTTTTGCACAATACGGACAATTTGGTGTGACCGCAATATGGCGGTCGCTCCGTTCGGCCACAGAAGGGGATGAAAACGGGCTTGGTGGGAGGGACATTACAGGCATGCCCCCGGGCGATTGAGGCTGAGTACGGAAATCGTCTCGCAGCGGTGGTGGTTCGACGTGCGCAATATCCGATGGTGGCCGCACGCCGCCGGCGGTCACGAAATCCGAGAAAGAGTCGTCGAAGCCCTGTTTGACATCAACCTTCGTTTCATTGTAAGCTAGCTTAAGCTAGAATGAAAGCAGGGCGGTATGCAAGAAATAGGCGCGTTTGAGGCAAAGAACACATTGGGAACTCTGCTGGATCGCGTTCAGGAAGGTGAGGAGATTGTGAT
>JBEKTU010000153.1:0-6145 GCA_049515735.1 Bryobacteraceae bacterium | reverse complement strand
TGCCGGCGCGTGAGCAGATAGAACGCGCCCACCGAGGCCATGACGAAGCTGGCGGTGACCACCGATCCGATCATGTTGTGCAGGTACTGCCAGAGCAGCCATGGATTCAGCAGCAGGCCCCACAAACTGCTCAGCAGAATCTCGCCGTGGCCGCCGATGCGGTAGCCGGTGGGATGCTGCATCCAGGCGTCCGTGGCGACGATGAAGAACCCGGAGAGCCACGAGCCGGCAAAGACCAGGAACGCGGAAACCCAGTGGGCCTTCGGCCCGAGGCGTTTCTCACCGAACAGGAATGCGCCGAGGAAGCTGGATTCGAGGAAAAAAGAAAACACGCCCTCCATCGCCAGAGTCTGTCCGATGACGCCTCCGGCGGCTTTGGAGAAGCGCGCCCAGTTGGTCCCGAACTGAAACTCCATGGGGATGCCGGTGACCACGCCCATGGCGAAATTGACCGCGAATATTTTGGCCCAGAAACGGGCTGCGCGGTTGTAGTGTTCATTGCCGGTGCGCAGGGCCATGGTCTTGAGCACCAGGATCAACAGCGCCAGCCCCATGGTCAACTGCGGAAAGAGGTAATGAAAGGTGACGGTGAATGCGAAATGCAAGCGGTGAACGGTTAGGGCGTCCATGGAACTGAATATGGTAGCGCGCCGCTACGCGCGCGGGGGCCTTTCAGGGGGCCAGTTTCCAATGGGGATTTCACGTTGAACCCAAGCACCCCGCCGCTTGGGGACGCATGTGTCAGTCACCGGATCGGCGGGATCGGCACCCGGAATTGGCCTCGGAAGATCTCTCCGAAAATCTCCAGGGCTTGGTCGTGCAGCGCGCCGTTATCCGCCAGCAGGTGCTCGGACGCGGTGATGCTGTGCGGGGATCCGTTCATATCGGAGACGCGGCCCTGCGCCTCCTGAACCAGGAGCGTTCCGGCCGCCATGTCCCAGGGGCTCAGGCCGAACTCCCAAAAGAAGTCCAGGCGCCCGCAAGCCACGTATGCCAGGTCGATGGCCGCCGATCCGGTGCGCCGGACGCCATGCGTGGCCATGGCCAACTGGTAGTAGAAATGGATATTGACGCTCTGGCTTCGCTTGCGGCTGGGAAAGCCGGTGCACGGCAAGCTGTCCTCGAGCCGCTGAATGCTGGAGACGCGAATGCGCCGGTTGTTCAGGTAGGCGCCCCCGCCGCGCTCGGCGGTAAACAGCTCCTGCCGTATGGGATCGTAGATGACGCCGGCGACCATCTCCCCGGCGCGCGCCAGGCCCAGGGTGACGTTGAACATGGGGAAACCATGGGCGAAATTGGTAGTGCCGTCCAGGGGGTCCACATACCAGCAATACTCCGAAGAGCTTTCGCGCCCGCTGCCTTCTTCGGCCACGATACCGTGCGCGGGGAAGTGCGACCGCAGCCGTTCGACCACCAGTTTTTCGGAAGCGCGGTCGGCTTCGGTCACCAGGTCGAATTCACCCTTGAGCTCGACGGCCACGCGCCGCTCGAAGTAATTCGCCAGAAGCGCGCCGGCCTCGCGCGCGATTTCCACGGCCTTTTCCAGATAGTGCATGGGTCTTCGAAGGGTACCGGGAAGGAGCGCCGCCGGCCTCAGCTCTCTTCCTGGAGGTACTTGATATCGTGCTTAAAAATGAAAAGGTTCGGCAAGCCCTTGCGGGTCAGGCGGATGAAGGACCGGTCGTAGTATTCAATGATGCCCACCACTTCCTCCCCATCCTCCATCTTCACGCGGACGGGCGTGGCATTCTCAATTAGGCGTTTGAGATACCTGATTTCTTCAAACGTCTGCTCCGGCGCGCGACCGGCTTTTCCACCCTGTTGTGAAGTACTCACTTTTTCTGCCGCTTTTTCTCCCCGTCGGGAACTACGGAGGTACGGGCGCCGGACGTGCCGGTTCCACCCTCAACCTCACCATAATAACCGTTGCGCGCGGAGACTCGCAATTCCGGCCGGTTGACCCGGACCTCCAGCTTGTGGAAAGGTTCCTTGGTGAGCGGGACGTCATGGGGGTAGAAGGCCAGCAGGTACTGGGTGCGCAGCTCGGTGATGATGTCGGCGAAGGCTTTGTCGAGTTGCGCGCCGACGCTGGGCAGGAAGGGCCGGCCGCCGGTGCCTTCGGCCATGAATTGCAGGGCGTGTTCGCCGCCGATATTCCGTCCCGCATCATTGGTGATGGGCATGACGACCACGGGGTAGATGACGGCATCGGCAAGCTGGGCGGCTTCGAGCGCCGCATGGACATCCTTGGAGCTGGCGGTATCGCCGCCATCGGTGATGATCACCATGACCTTGCGGCCCTGGCGCGCTTCCAGATCCCGCGCCGACAAATAGATGGCGTCGTAAAGCGCCGTTCCGGCATCGCCGTGGAGCGTCTTCAGCCTGGCTTCCAGGGATTTGTAATTGTGCGTGAAGTAATGTTGCACGGTGACTTCGTAATTGAAGCTATAGAGCGCGACGGCGTCCTCGGGATTGCCCTCCGACAGCAAGGCATGCAGGAAGCGCGAGGCGGAATCGCCTTCGTACAGCAATTCCTTGTTGGTCGAGCCGCTGGTATCCACCAGCAGGGCGACGGAAAGCGGCAGTTCGGTGCGGCGCTCGAAAACCGAGATCTCTTGACGCGCGCCGTTGTCGAACACCTCGAAATCGGCCTTCTGAAGGGCGCCCACAAGCTCTCCGGCCTGGTCCTTGACGGTGGCGACGACGCGCACCAGGTTGACGTCGGCGCGAAACACGGGGGCCTGCTGCCCGCACAGAGCGGCGGCGCAGAAGAGCGGCAGCAGCCAATGTCTAGCCCGCCGCGGGAACATTCCGATCCCACTCTCCTTCCACCCAGACCTCGCCGTCCACAAAATGCTCCTTCTTCCAGATGGGCACGGTCTTTTTCAGGCGGTTGATGCCTTCCAGAGCCGCTTCAAACGCCGCGCGCCGGTGAGGGGCTGTGACGACCACCGCTACGCTGGTTTCGCCGATCAACAGGCGGCCCAGGCGGTGCACCATGGCTACCCGGTTCACGGGGAAAGCGCCGGCGATCTCACGTCCGATTTTGGCCATGATCTTGAGCGCCATCGGCTGGTAACATTCATAGTCCAGGCAGAGCACCGGCCGGCCGTTGGTCTGGTTGCGGACGGTGCCCTCGAACGCGACCACCGCGCCTTCCGCGCCAGTCAGCAGACGGGCAATGACGGGGCGCGCATCGATAGGGCGGTGGGTGAGCGCAAAATAGTGCCCGTCCTCGGCAATCTCCAGAGGGTCCCCGGGGCAGGCCTCGGTCCCGCCGCTCACGGGCGGCAGGAAGGCCACTTCATCGCCATCCTCGATCTTGGTAGCGAGGTCAGCAAATTCGCGATTGCGGGCCAGCACAACGCTACGCGACATTTCCCTCAACGGTGGACAGCGCGCGGCCACGCTATCGAAGACCGCCCGCAGATCGGCCCCGCCGGGAAAGTCGGCCTCCTCCGACGGCCGTCCCACCAGATCCTTCAATACCCCAAAGAATAGGATTCGCACGCGCATTCGAGGCTCTACCAATGGCCAGTCTAACAGACGCTTCGGGGCGGTCCTTCGTTGCGCCGGGTTACAATGCGGGTTCCCCATGCAACCCGCTATCGAAACGCGCTTGCGCGTGCGTTACGCCGAAACCGACCAGATGGGAGTGGTCTACTACGCGAACTACCTGGTCTGGATGGAGGTGGGCCGCGTGGAGCTGTGCAAGGCTCTGGGCTTCAGTTATCGCGACATGGAGCACGAGGACGGCGTCCTGCTCGCGGTGGCCGAAGTCTGCTGCCGCTACCGCTCGCCGGCCCGCTTCGACGACGAGGTGATTGTCAAGGCGTGGATTGAAGAGGCCAACCCGCGCGTCGTGACCTTCGCCTACGAGATGCGGCTGGCCGAGGGCGACCGCACGCTGGCGACCGGGCACACGCGCCACATCTTCGTCAACCGCGAAATGCGCCGCGCGCGCCTGCCGGAGAAGTACCACGCGATGTTCGGACTGTAGGGCTGGGCGGGCCTCTCAGGCCACCGCCTTCTCAATCAGGAACGGCACGTATTTCCGATCCGTTCCCTGGATGTGTACCACCAGCCAATCATTCAGAAACTGGAAGAGTTGCGTAGTCATGGCCACATGTTCACTTTCGAAGTCCGCTTGGAATTGCAGCACCTTTGTCTTGAGCGCGTCATGTTGGGCCTTGTGCGCCGCAAGATCCGGATAGCCGTTCACCGCCATCAGGCGCTCTTCGTGCGCGAAGTGCGACGCCGTGTACTGGACGAGGCGGTCCAGCGTCTTAGCCAGCACGGCTTTCCCCTGGCCCGCGCTCATAGCTGCGTACAACTCGCCCACGATCCGAAACAGGTTCTGGTGTTGCGCGTCGATGCTGCCGATTCCTACGCTGTAATCGTTGCTCCATTCGTACATGCTCAGCATATCGGCAGACCGGCCGTGGAACGGTAGGCCCGCGCTAAAATCAAAGTATGCGCATCCTTCTGTTCAGCGGCAAAGGAGGGGTGGGGAAAACCAGTCTGGCCGCTGCTACCGGTCTGGAACTCTCCCGTTTCGGATACCGCACCTTGGTCATGAGCGTCGACCCCGCCCATAGCCTGGCGGACGCGTTCGACATCGAAACCGAGCTGTTCCATGGCAAGACCGGCGATCCGTACCCCATCAACGAGCGCCTCGCCATCCACGAAGTCAATATCCAGAAAGAAATCAAGCGTCACTGGCGGGAGATCTCCGCCTACGTGGTGTCGGTGCTGCGCACCACCGGCATCAGCGACGTGGAAGCCGAGGAGCTGGCCATTCTGCCGGGGATGGAAGAGCTGAGCGCCATGATGTACGTGAACCAGTTCCGGCGCGAGCAGCGCTACGACGTGATCGTTCTGGATTGCGCCCCCACCGCGGAATCCATGCGCTTCGTGAGCATGCCGACCACGCTCGAATGGTACATGAAGCACATTTTCGCCTTTCAGCGCGGGTTGTTGAAGGCCGTTCGCCCATTCGCCAACCGGGTGGCGCCGTTCGAGCTGCCCTCGGACGACTATTTCGACAACGTCCAGAACCTGTTCGGGCGCCTGGCGGGCATCGACGAGCTGCTCGAAGACCCCCGGATTACCAGCGTCCGGCTGGTCACCAATCCGGAACGCATGGTGCTGCGCGAGACCCAGCGCGCGTTCGTTTATTTCTCGCTCCACGGGCTGGCCGTGGACGGAATTCTTGTAAACCGGGTTCTGCCGCTCGAAGTGACCGACGCCTATTTCCAGGAGTGGCGCGCATCGCAGACCCGCATCCTGGAGGAAATTGACGCTTACTTCGCGCCCGTTCCGGTGAAGCGCATTCCGCTGTTCACGCACGAGGTGCTGGGGCGCGAACGTCTGGAAGAATTGGCCCGCGCGCTTTATGCCACCGGGGAGGACCCCGCGGCCATCGGCCGCACCGAGGCGCCTTACACTTTCGCCAAGTGCGATGGCCACTACGAGGTGCGCCTCAAATTGCCATTCGCCGCGAAAGGCGAGGTGGGGCTGTTCAAGAAGGGCGACGAGCTGGTGGTGGAAATCGGCACGCTGCGCCGGCACATCGGCCTGCCGACCTCGATGGCCGGCCTTTCCCCCAGCCGCGCAAAGTTGGAGAATAGAATTCTGACCGTGGAAATGAAGGAGAGCTGAAATGGAAGAAAAGACGGCTGAGGGCGAAACCAGCCAGTCCGGCTGTTTCTTCTGCACCATGCTGCCGCTGATCGAGCGGCGCTGGTCGGAAGCCACGCGCGGCCACTTCAAGAACTCGCGCGTCGAGTTCCTGAAAGGGATGCGCAGCCTGATCGACGACCGCATCGCCCATCTTTCGAAAGAAGAGCCGAAGGGAACGCGCGTTACGGTGGAGTGACGCCCAGTTCCCGCAACAGCGGCGCCGGCTGGTAGAGCTTGCGCAATGCTTCGACGATGCCTTGCGCGGCCACGTGCACGGCGCGCGCCTGCTCGTCGCTGTACAGATAGGTCAGCGGCAGAGCCTCCAGGTTATTGTCGAAGATAATGCCCACGATTTCGCCCTTGGAGTTCACCGTGGGGCTGCCCGAGTTGCCGTCGCTTATGTCGCAGGTGCTGACGAAGTTGAACGGCATCACCAGGTCCAGAAGCGGTTTGCCATCCACCC
>JBEKTU010000152.1:0-6157 GCA_049515735.1 Bryobacteraceae bacterium | reverse complement strand
GGCCAACTGGCCAGGACATTCATGGTGAACCTGTTGGTGTGGAATGCGTGGGGAATCATCTACGCGATCATCAGCCAGTTGTTGACGATCATGAGCGCCAACAACCTGAACAGCATTTTCACGTCCCAGAGCTTCGGAGGGGTGTTTCAGGGCGCCAGCCAAATGCTGCTGATCTCGCTCTCCAGCATCCTGCTGTCCATCATGATCCTGCTGATCCCGTTTATCGCAAAGCGGGTAGTGTCGGGGGACGTTGGAAGCACCATGCTGGCCGTGGTGGGAGTTGCCGCCGGCGCCGTACAGGCAGCAGTTGCGGGATGGGCAGGGATGCAGGGGGGAGCGGCCAGCGCGGCTGGCGGCGGAGGCGGTGGGGGTGGTGGGGGCGGTGGAGGCGGAGGGGTCATCGGTGCGGGCGGTGGATCGAACCATTCACCCTCCCCGCCGCCAGATGGAGCCAAGCCAGCCGTGGGGGGTGAAGCTGTTGGGTCGGGACACGCTCCGCCGGCTCCTGATGGTGCAGTGACGGCGGACGCGAGCGGCGCCGGTGGTGGTGGTGGGGTTGCCGCCGCGGACAATCGGTCGCCGAGTGACCCGGCCAGCGCGCCGCGGCAGTCTCAGGGCGGGCCGGGCCACTTTGGACGTACCAGCATCCCCCACGCGGTCGGCTGGACGGTGGGGACTTGGGCGGGCGCAACGCACCGGACGGTGAGCAGCGCGTTTAGGTCAAGCCAGAAGGAAGGAGAGGAGTTCTAAACCATGAAACCAAAACAGGCCAGCGCGCTGCCCGAGAAGGCCGGTTATACGAAATACTTCGAGCACGACGGCGCACTGCGCGCCTAGCCGACATCGTTACGCCGGACGAGTGCCGCAAACGGACGGACGCGCTCCCAGAGGGCATCGTCGTTGCCGCAGGCCGCGCGGAAACGCGGTTCGTCCAGGTCCACCGGCGGTTCCAGGGCGCGAGCCAGGGTTGCGGCCTGGCGACCGGTGGCGGAGCGTAGGAATTCGAGCAGGGCGTCGCCGCCGCGAGCGCGCAGTGCCTCCAACTGAGCCAAGGACGCCTCGGACTGCTTCTCGCGCGTGCCGGCCAGGCCCAGCACGACCTCACCGGCGCGCCGGGCGGTGTGGTCGAGCAGACCTTCGTAGACGTGACCGATCTGCTCGATATCCAGTTCTCGGAAGCTCAAGCGGCGCCGTTCAGGCGGTCCGCCGCCGGAGACGCGCACGGTGAGGTATTGCAGCGCCTCCAGGAGGTGCAGCACGGTCCGGTTGCTGACCGGGAGTGGCTGTGCGGCGGCCTCGCGCCACTTGGTGCCTTTAGGCCGACCCTCGAGGAACGGGAAGCGGTCGGGGTCGAAGAGGTGGCCGCCGTAGGGCACCAGGCTGAGGAGGTCGTGCTCGACGCCGCCATGAACGGCGCGGAAGGTGGCCAGCAGGCGCGACCAGGCGTCGAAGCGCAGGTCGATCACCTCTTCGCCGGACTGGTCCGAGGCTTCGCGTAACTGGGCCTGGAGCGTGGAAACGGCGTAGAAGCGGTCGTAGAGTTCGTCGCCCAGAGGCAACAGACGGCGCTCTTCGGCTGCCAGCAGGAACACGAGCCGCATCATCGCGGTGAGGGCGGCCTCGTACAGATCCGCGGCGGGGATGCCGCGCAACAGCTCGCGGCGGCGGTCCATATCGGCGCGGTCGAGCGCCGCCACCAACACTTCCACGGCGGCTCGCACCTGGTAACCGAGCTGATCGGTGACTTCCTGCTGCTCATCGGCGCTCGAGATGAGCATGGCTTCCGGCGACTCGTTTTCGGGCGCGGCGAAGAACCGGGGCGCACCCAGAAACGCGCGGAATGCCTGTAGGGTGACGCGCTCCTCCAGCCAGTATTCGGCGTGCCACGTGGCGAAACCGGTGGGCTCGTCGGCGCGCGCGAAGACCAGCATCCACTGCTCGCCGTTGGTTATCTTGTCGGCCTCCTGGCCGGCGCGCTCGGCGAGTTTCTTCTGGATGGCCGCGGCGCGGTCCCGGGAGCGCGCTTCGAGCGCCTGGGTCAACCCCGCGGCAACATTCGGCCAGATGGACTGGAGCTGGAGTTTGGTGTAGCCATCCGGCTCGGCATCGAGCTGCGCGGCAAGGGCAGCCTGGACCTGCGTCACGTTCATGCGGGAGAGGCGGCCTTCGCGGACCATGCCGCCGGCGGAGATGATCTCCTCGTGCAGCCGCTGGCTGTCGTTGCCCACCAGCACGAGCCGCGCGTGCGCGATGACAGCGGGCGTGTCGAGAACATGATCGGGCACGATGCGCGCGGTAACGCGGTGCAGCTTCCGCACGCCTTCGGGGGCCCAGATTTCGGCGCGCAGCAAACGCAAGCACATCTGCACCAGCCGGTGGTTGAGGTGGGCAAGCACGACGTCGTCGCGATCCTTGACGGCCATGGCGTCGAAGACAATGGGCCGCTTGGTATGGTCGTGCGGGTGATAGATGCCTTCCAGGCACGGCGCCCAGCTCGGGTCGCGGAAATCGGGGACCTGGAATGCGCGAGGGATGCCCGCCACGGCCACGGGCAGGAGCGGCGGCTGGCCGGCCAGCGCCAGGGCGATGTGGACCACGGATTCGATGTTCTCGGGGGCCAGACGCAATTCCCGGCGGGTCTCCTGGAGCTGGTCTTGCAGGCGGCGAATGCGCTCGCGGACGTTCTGCTCGAACCGCAGCATGCGGCGCACGGGCTCGTTTTCGCGCTCGGCACGCGTGGTATCGAGACGCTTGCGGCGGCCGAGCATGGCTTCTTCCACCTGCTCGGCGATGACGGGGCCGACCTTGCCGAGGTCCTCGCGGATGGCCTCCACCTTCTTCACCGCCGTCATGAGGAACTCGAGGTCTTCTTCCAGCTCGCTGGCCTTCGCGTCTGGATACTGTTCGCGGCGGGTGTAGCTCTCGCCCACAAAGTGGTAGACCAGGACCTCAGATGCGCGTTGGCCGTGGCGGTCAATGCGGCCATTGCGCTGCTCCATGCGGTTGGGGTTCCAGGGAATCTCAAAGTGGATGAGGCGGTGGCAGTGGTTCTGGAGGTCGATGCCTTCGCTGGCGGCATCGGTGGCGATGAGGATTCGCACCGGGCTGCGGTCGGGGTCGAACTGGAAGGCGTTCTTGATACGCTCCCGCTCCTCGACGTTGAGGCCGCCGTGAAGCATCATGACGCGGCCCTCGGCGGTAAAGCCGCGGGACGCCAGCATCTCGAAGAGCCATTTCTGTGTGGCGCGGTACTCGGTGAAGATGATGACCCGCTCACGCGACCATTGGCCGTTTGGCCTGATTATTTCATCCAGCCACTGGATCAGGCAGATCGCCTTGGAATCCAGAGTGCCGCATGCCTGCTGCGCCCAATCCCGCATGGTGGCGAGCAGCTCGCGCTCGCGCTTTTCCAGTTCCGGGACTGCCTGTGCGGCGGCGTGGAGCGCTTCGGCGGTGGCAGTTTCGAGTTCCTCTTCGTTCTCGTGGTCCTCGTCCACGCGATCAAACTCCTGTTGGAGAAACCGCGGCGAGGGGCGAACGGCGCCAGCCTGGCGCCGCGCGCCGCGCAGGGATTCCTCGTGGCGCGCCAGCGTGTCGGCGAAGGCGCGGGGCGAGGAGAACAGGCGCTTCTTGAGCAGCTTGAGGATGAACTCGGCGGCGCACTGGCCCGCGGTATCGTGAATTCGGGCCAGTCGCAGGCGGCCGTACTCCTGGAGCGCGGCGTGGACCTCCTTCTCCTCCGGAGTATAGCGGACAACCAGCGGTACGGGCGGCTTGCGTTCGGCGAACCTCTTCTTGCCGTCCCAGCCGGTGATTTCGCTCTTCAATCGCCGCACCATCACCACCTGGAGCTGCTGCTGGTCTAGCTTCATAGTGCGGGCGAACCGCTGCGGATCGAGCAATTCGAGAAGCGCGGTGAAGCTCTCGGGGTAGCCGTTGTGGGGCGTGGCGGTCAGGAACAGCTTATGCTCGAAATGCGGCGCAAGCATCCGCACAGCCGACGTGCGCAGGGAATCGAGGGCGTACTGGCCGCGTCCAGAGGGAGCGACGTTGTGGGCCTCATCGATCACAAGCACGTCGAAACGGCGCGGATACGGCGACTGGCCCGCGGCCGGAAGCGCTTCCCGGAAGAGACGCAGCGGCCGCTCCCGTTTGAGGAAGTCGATGGAGGTGATCAACCGGGGGTAGTGCGTCCAGGGGTTGGCGTGGAGGCCGCGGGTTCGGCGCAGCTCGTGCATGAGCCGGCTGTCCACGATCCGGAACTCCAGGCCGAACTTGTCCCGCATCTCGCTCTGCCACTTGATCTGCAACGAGGCGGGCACAACCACGAGAATGCGCCGCGCGCGGTGGCGCAGGATGAGCTCCAGCAGAACCATACCGGTCTCGATGGTCTTGCCGAGACCGACGTCGTCCGCGACCAGGAGATTCACTCGGGGCATCTCCACGGCGCGCACGACGGGGTCGAGCTGGTAAGGTTCAAACTCGATGCCGGCGCGGAAGGGAGATTGGATCAAGGATGTGTCCGCCATCGACGACGCACCCCACCGCACCGCGTCCAGGAAGGCATCCAGCCTGGCGGGCTGGTCGAAGCCGGTTGGCTCGGGCAGGGCTATCTTCTCGTGGACCTTGGCGCCCGGCTCCAACTCCCAGATGACCTGGAGTTCTTCGCCGAGGCCCTCGTCGTCGATGGAGATCAGCGACACAAGGTGCTGCGCCTTGGCCGCAATCCCGCTGGCCGGGACGGGAAGAGTGCTGCGCTTGACGTCGGTGACGATGTACCGGCGTTGCCGAACCTCGGCAAGCTGCCCTTGTTCCGGCGGCGCGGATGAAAAATGGACGGCGGCGGTCATTGTCGTCGACTCTGGCGGTCTGTCCAGCCGCGTTCGGCCATCAGATAGCCCGGAGACAAAAGGGTATCAGACGGTTTGCACCAAAATCCACCCGAATGAATATGTCCGAGGGAGAATGTGGGTCGGATCGAGCTCCACCAGAATCGCTGCGGCGCGCTCTGATCGTGCTCGCAAAGAAAGATCTACCAGAGCGGTTGTCCCGAGGGGTCCCGCAGACGCACTTCCAGTCCGCTTCCGCGGACTTTCGTTGCGACCATAAGGTCACCCTTCATGACGGCAACTGGAAAAGCCTCTGTTGTGACGGAATCCCCTTCCTGGAGGCGCAGTCCGCTCTGTTTGAGAAAGCCGGAGGGCGCCAGGCGAACCAGATTCGCTCCGCCGCTAGTCTGGATTCGGACGTCAACCATGCCGCTCTCAGGCGTCATGCCCGGGAGGTAGACAACCTCTACGATTTTGCCTTCCAGCGTCTTCAAGTTGACGACCCGGTTGGTGGGGCAGCCTTCCTTCCACTGGGCGCCAGCTTGTGAATTCGTCGGCGATCCACGATGGTCGCAGCCGTAGCACCCATATCCACCGCCGTGATGGCCGCAGTCGTGTGCGAAAGGCTGGCTTCCGGGTGCGGACTTTGTACTCGCAATGATAGATTTTGCACCTTGCTGAACAGAAAAAAAAGGCCGGTCCCGTCGGAGGAGATCGGGGCCGGCCTTTTCCTGCATAAGTGAAAACCAGTTAGACAGCTAGATACATCGTGCTGCCCTGCCGGTTCACCAGCAGGAGAGTGGCGTCTTTCGCGTCACGCATGGCGGATTCGAAATCCGCGGTGTTGCGCACGGGTTTATGGTTCACTTCCTGAATTACGTCGCCGCGCTTCAAGCCGGAATCGGCAGCCTTGCCGGCCGGGTCCACGCTGGTCACCACCACTCCGGTAGCGTTAGCCGGCAATTGTAGCTGGCGGGCCGTCTGGGCAGTGACGTTCTCTACCGTGATCCCTTCGAGGGCATCTTCGCTGCTGTTCGCCGGCTGTTCGTTCTTGGCGGTTTCCGTGGGCATTTCCGCCAGAGTGAGAGGGAGGGTTTTCTCCGCGCCGTCGCGGAATACCTTCACGTTCACCTTGGTTCCGGGAGCCATCAGCGAAACGTGCATGCGCAGTTCGGCGCTGTTATTTACGGGCTTGCCATTGATATCCAGGATGATGTCGCCCTTTTCCAAGCCCGCCTTCTGGGCCGGGCTGTTGGGGGTCACATCGCCGATCAGCGCGCCGCGCACTTCCGGTTCATGGAAGGCCTGGGCGATGGAGGGCGTCACTT
>JBEKTU010000151.1:0-6362 GCA_049515735.1 Bryobacteraceae bacterium | reverse complement strand
TCTATCCAAAACACCTTGCCCCAACCGCCACAGGTAAGGTAAAAGAAAGGTTGTCCTGGGTGCGGCTCACTGGCCGGTTTTGAAGTGACCCCAACTGGCCGGTTTTGAGGTGACCCCCGAGGGTGGTGCTCCTTTTTTGGCGCTTGGTATGACATCACGATGCCCACGAGCGCAACCGCCATTGGTACAAAGTCCGCGAGCAAAGAGAGGACGGCTCCCCCTGGCGGGTTGGGTGGATTGATGTACAACCATTTCCCGAAGAGAACCGCCGTGCTGCCAACCAGCCCAATGGCGGCAATAATGAACGGCCAGCGCAAGGATAGCCGACAACGATGCCAAGGTAACCGGGTATCCATGCCCAAAGCCTACCACTCGTTAAAGTGCGAAACCAAACGGAGGCGGATTTTTCTTGACAACGGGCCTGTTCCGTGGGCGGCCCGGTGCAAGTTGCTGATTCAGAAGGATGAATAATCATTCATCCTCCTTGGCAACGCAGGCCGTGACAGCACCACCCCTCCGGTCCCCCCTTGACGCCCCTCCCCAATTGTGTGATTATTCATTATAGTGAATAAACATTCACCAACGACCACCCCCATGCCCACTGCCTTCACCCCCACTCAGATTATGAAATCCAACGCGTCAGACCTGCTCCGCGATCTCGATCTAACCGACGACGAGCTGCTTCACCTGCTCGATCTCGCCGCCGAAGTCAAGCAATCGCCGCGCGATTACGCCCACGCGCTCGATGGCAAATCCATCGCCCTGCTGTTTGAAAAACCCTCGCTGCGCACCCGGCTGACGTTCGAGCTGGCCATCCGGCAGTTGGGCGGCGACGCGCTCTTCATCGACGGTCCCATCGGCGTCCGCGAGCCTCTGAAGGATGTCGCGCGCAACCTCGACCGCTGGGTCGACGGCATCGTCGCCCGCGTCTTCAAGCAGGGCACCGTCGAGGGCCTGGCCCAGTGGTCGTCGGTGCCGGTTATCAACGCCCTAAGCGACCTCTACCACCCCTGCCAGGCGCTGGGGGACGCGCAGACGCTGCGCGAGCATTTCGGCGACCTGAAGGGCCGCAAGGTGGCCTTCATCGGCGACGGCAACAACGTGGCGCATTCCTTGATGCTGACCAGCCTCCGGCTCGGCGCGGATTTCGCCATCGGCTGCCCGGAGGGCTACACGCCCGATCCGGACATCGTGGCGCAGGCGGAGGGACTGGCCGCAGTTTCCGCCGCCACGCTGCTCATCACGCACTCGACCGCCCAGGCGCTCGCCGGCGCTCACGCCGTCTACACGGATGTGTGGACCAGCATGGGCCAGGAACAGGAACTCGTCAAGCGGAAGCGCGCCTTCCACGCGTTCCAGGTGGGCGACGAACTGTTCGCGCAGGCGCGCCCCGACGCCATTTTCATGCACTGCCTGCCCGCCAAGCGCGGAGAAGAGGTTACCGATTCCATTATGGAGCATCGGCGCTCCGCGATTTTCGATCAGGCCGAAAACCGGCTCCACGCGCAGAAGGCGCTGTTGTTGATGATGCTATCGTGAGTATGACCTTATGCCTAAACCCAAAAAAGTAGCTCTCGCCTATTCCGGGGGCCTCGATACCTCCGTCATCATTCCGTGGCTCAAGGAAAATTACGGCTGCGAAGTGGTGGCCGTCTGCGGCGACATCGGACAGGGCACCGGCGAGCTCACCGGCCTCGAAGAGAAGGCCCGCAAAACGGGCGCATCGGAAGTCTACATCGAGGATCTGCGCGAGGAATTCGTCTCGCAGTACCTCTGGAAGCTGGTCCGCTCCGGCGGCGTCTACGAGCACAAGTACCTGCTCGGCACCTCCGTCGCCCGCCCGCTGCTCGCCAGCAAGCAGGTCGAGGTGGCGCTCAAGACCGGCTGCGACGCGCTGGCGCACGGCTGCACCGGCAAGGGCAACGACCAGGTGCGCTTCGAGCTCACCTACAAGGCCCTGGCGCCGCAGCTTGCGGTGATCGCCCCGTGGCGCGAGTGGACCATCGTCTCCCGCGAGGACGCCATCGAGTACGCGCGCGCGCGCCACGTGCCCATCTCCGCCTCCGCCACCAAGATTTACAGCCGGGATCGCAACATCTGGCACATCTCGCACGAGGGCGGCGCGCTCGAAAACCCCGCCAACGCCGCGCCCGACGACATCTGGATGCTCACCGCGAGCCCCGCCGACGCGCCCGGCACACCCGGCGAAGTCGCCATCGGTTTTGAAAAGGGCGTCCCGGTTTCGGTCGATGGCCGGAAGATGACGGCTGTCGAGCTGCTCGAAACCCTCAACCGCATCGGCGCCGAGCACGGCATCGGCCGCATCGACCTGGTCGAAAACCGCTTCGTCGGTATGAAGTCCCGCGGCTGTTATGAAACCCCCGGCGGCTCGCTCATCATGTTCGCCATGCGCGAGCTGGAAGCGCTCACGCTCGACCGAAGCACGCTCCACTACAAGCAGAAGCTGGCGCTCGACTACGCCGAGATGGTCTACAACGGCCTCTGGTTCACGCCCCTGCGCGAGGCCCTCGACGCGTTTTTCACGAAGGTGAGCGAGACCACCACCGGCGAGGTGAAGCTGCGGCTCTACAAGGGCAATATCGAGCCGCTCTCCCGCCAGTCGCCGTATTCGCTCTACTCGCTCGATATAGCCAGCTTCACCATGGGCGCCAGCTACGATCAGAAGGACGCCCTGGGCTTCATCAACCTGGTGGGCCTGCCCATCAAGGTGCGGGCGGCCATTGCCGGCAAGCCCAAATGAAACTCTGGGGCGGGCGTTTTGAGTCGGGACCATCCGAGGTCTTCGAGCGTTTCTCGGGGTCGCTCGATTTCGACCGGAGGCTCATGGACGCCGATGTCCGCGGCTCGCAGGCCTTCGCGCGCGCGCTGGAGCGCGTCGGCATCCTGACCGCGGAAGAACGCCAGCAGATCGTCACGGCTCTCGACGAGATCCGCCAGGAACCGGTCGACCCCCACGCCGTCGATGAAGACATTCACACCTACGTCATTCGCAAGTTGAAGGAGCGCGCCGGCGCGGTAGCCGACAAGATCCACACCGGCCGCAGCCGCAACGAGCAGGTCTCGCTCGATACGCGCCTGTGGCTGCGCGAGGAATGTGACCGCGTGCGCGCGCTGCTGGGCGGTGTGATGGGTGCGCTGCTCGCGCTCGCGGAGGCCTGGCCCGATGCCGTCGTTCCCGGCTACACCCACTTGCGCCGCGCGCAGGCCGTGCTCTGGCCGCACTACCTGCTGGCGTATTTCGAAATGTTCGCGCGCGACGCTGAGCGCTTCAGCCAGGCCCGTGCCCGCGCCAACGTCCTGCCGCTGGGCTCCGGCGCGCTGGCCGGCAGCGGCTTTCCCTTCGACCGCGAGGCCATGGCGCAAGACCTCGGCTTCGCTGCCGTGACGCGCAACAGCATGGACGTGGCCGCCGACCGCGATTTCGTGTTGGATTTCCTCTACGCCGCCAGCATGGCGATGATCCACCTCAGCCGTCTGGCCGAAGACTGTATCCTTTATTCGAGCGAAGAGTTCGGCTGGCTGGAGTTAGCCGATGCCGTCACCAGCGGATCGAGCCTCATGCCGCAGAAGAAGAACCCCGATTCGCTCGAGCTGATCCGCGGCAAAAGCGGCCGCGTCATGGGCTGCCTCGTCTCTCTTATGACCACCATGAAGGGCCTTCCCATGACGTACAATCGCGACATGCAGGAGGACAAGGTCCCGCTCTTCGAAGCCGCCGATGAGTTAGCCGGCTCGCTCGAAATGGCGCGCGCGGTCATTCAATCCGTGAAGCTGAACCCGGCCGCGCCCGCGGCCGCCGCCGAAGAAAGCTGGGTGGTGGCCACCGACCTGGCGGAGGCCCTGGCCCGCGCCGGTTTACCCTTTCACCAGGCGCACCAACTGGCCGGCCGCTTCGTGCTGGAAAGCCTGAATAGCGGCAAGAAGCCCGCCGACTGGACGGCGGAAGAAATGCAACGCTTCGCGCCGGAATTCACCGCCGATTTCGCCGCGCTGCTCGACCCCAAGCGCGGCATGAAGTCCCGCGAAATCCCCGGCGGAACCGGCCCCCAATCCGTAGCTGCCGCGCTGGCCGCCGCCCGCCAGCGCCTTTCTGAGATGAACGTATGACGAAAACCTACCGCCAAGGACAGATCCTCAAGCTGATCCGCGGCAAGCGCATCTCGACACAAGATGAGCTTGCCCAGGAGTTGAAGAACCAAGGCATCGCCGCCACCCAGGTGACGCTCTCGCGCGACATTCGCGACCTGCGCCTGGTCAAGACCCGCGAAGGCTACCAGGAAATGGCGCCCGAGGAGACCGGCCCGCAGTTTTCGCTCCTGGCCGCCGAATTCCTCAAAGACGTCCTGCGCGCGCAGAACCTGGTGGTGCTGAAAACTTCTCCCGGCCACGCCAACTCGGTGGCCGTGGCGCTCGACAACGAGGAGTGGCCCGAGGTGGTCGGCACCATTGCCGGCGACGACACCATTCTGGTCATCACTCCCGACACCCCCACCGGTGAATCCGTTCAAGAGAAGCTCCTCGAGTTGCTGGAGCGAAGCTGAGCAGCCGTCATGAGTGAACCCGGTAAAATCGCCTGGATCGATCTCACCGTTCCCGACGCCGAGGCCATTCGCGACTTCTACCAGCACGTCGCCGGCTGGGATCCTTCGCCCGTCGCCATGGGCGACTACGAGGATTACTGCATGACGCCCTCCGGCGCGGCGCAACCGGTTGCGGGCATTTGTCACGCGCGCGGTTATAACGAAGACCTGCCGCCCGCGTGGCTGATCTACATCACGGTTGGCGACCTCGACGAAGCCATGCGCCGATGCCAGGAGCGCGGCGGCAAAGTGCGCGTCCTGGTACCAGACACGGGCGGCCACGGGCGCTACTGCATTATTGAGGACCCCGCGGGTGTGGTGACCGGACTGTTTGAGCCATCAGGGCAGTGAAGCGCTGCCCTTCAACCCCAGCTCTTCGGCGCGCGCCTGCATGGCCTTTACGCAGAAGTCGATATGCTCGTCGAGCGGCACGCCCAGCTCCTGGGCGCCGTCGACAATTTCCTGGCGGTTGACGGAGCGCGCGAAGGCCCTGTCCTTGGTTGTCTTTACGGTTTTACGACTACCCGGTTGGTTGATCCACCAACCCTTCACCGCCGTAGCCACGGGTTTCTGAAAAGCCAGCACACTCCGCATCCCGAAGGCGATTTCGTCAATCATCTTGGAAATCTTTTGAGGTTAGCGTCCATTTGGAAGGGATACGCCAGAGTCGGGTAGAAGCCTCTGGAATCTGCCAGTTCCGCAAGGAAACAGGCGTAAGAGGCTTCCCGGATCACACTTGGGAGATTCGGTGGCTGGCTACTTTGAAAAATAGTCTTCGTACCGATCCACAGAAATTCTCGCCTCTACCCCATTTGGAGACTGCCCGACCATCAACCTGTCCATTTCCCCCGCCTTCAAGGCGCATCCCAGAGTGTGGACAATGAAGTGTTCGGCTCCTTCTCTGTTTGCGACAGGATGGCTCCCGGTACCGTGCTCTGACGTGAAAACGATCCGAAGGTTTCCATCGCCTACGTCAAGTATGTGGATCATGCCTGAGATCATGCCGCCAGAATACCACAAACTGCCGAAACTGAAAAGCATCGCTCCAAGCCACCACCAATTCCGCCAGAGTGCAAAGTCAAAACACGGCGTTGGCAATTGCAGCGCCGGTTGATAGAATTGTGGGGCGGAGGTTTGGAATTTGATGAAGCCGATTCTCATCTCGCTCATCGTTTTGGTTCTCGCTCTGTCTTGCCCCGCCCTTGCTGGCAAAAAGGCCCTAACTTGGCAGACAGGAAAACTTGTGGACTCGCAGCGTTCTCAGAATCTCGCTGGAGCGGTGGATCGTCCGGGGTTTGGCAACGTCCGCCGAACCACTAACGTATACCAAACCCAAGACACCTTCGTCATTGAAACCGATTCGCTCACATACACGGTTTCTGAAATCGCCCGTGGGACGAAGCCAGCCAATCTGACCGTCAACGGTCCAGTGAAGTTCGCTGTTGAGGGTACAACCCTGTACTTGCTGGATGACGGCGGCAAGGAACATCGGACTGACATCGTGAAGAAAGTGCTGAAGCAATCGCCCGAAGCGCCGAAGTAGATCAGCGGGGGAGCAGAGGATGACACAATGCAAGAACCTGTGGGGCGTGATAGTGCTTGCGATCTCATTGGGAGCGATCCAAGCCCATGCACAAGACGTGAGCGCTACGCGAACCACAGGGGGCCTATTTCTGGGTGGAATCACTCGCCAGGATGCGGCGCACCGAGGTGCGGCTAGTCTGAAGGCGGCGGGCGATCTCGGATTTGCTGACACCGGCG
>JBEKTU010000150.1:0-10152 GCA_049515735.1 Bryobacteraceae bacterium | reverse complement strand
GCGTTCCTGGAGAAACTCTGAGCGGTATTATCCGGAGGGCGATGGCCGCCTCGCTGCTTATCGACGCCGTCTGGCACACCGTTTGGGCGACAACTCCAGATAATTCCGCTGTCCAGATAATGCGCCATGCACGCCACTTCCGTGACGCCGCGTTCGGCATCCTTGTATATCTCGTCATAGCCGGAGTAGGCATCCGCCTGCAAGTATCCCCGGAAGTCTTTCAGGAACTCGTCGGGACCGGCGCGGCTGCGATTGGGCGTGTAGTCATACACCGTGTAGGGATGCGCCGCGTCTCCCACGTAGGTCCAGATCCGGCCCGTGCGGGTGTGCGGTAACCCCGGGTCCAGCACCGGCACTGGTGTGTCGTCGGTCTGCACTACCTTCGAGCTGAGCGCCCGCTCTTTCATCAGATCGTACAGTGGGTTCACCAACTCTGCGCACTGCCTCATCCAATCGCACATCGTCTGGCGCGACAACTCTACGCCGTGCCGCGCGAAGATCGATTCCTGCCGGTGGAGCGGAAGGTGGTCGCCATACTTCGAGACCGCCACGTGGGCTAGCAGTCCCGGCCCAGCCATTCCCTTTTCGACCGGCGCCGGCGGCTTGGCGGCCGTGATCACCGTGCAGCCCTTCGTGCACGCGTATTTCTGACAGGCTTCCTCGATCACGTGCAGCGAGGCCGGGATATACTCCAATCGCTCGCTGATCTCTTCGCCGATGTGACGCAATTCGCTTTGGCACTCCGGGCAGTGCCGTTCCGCGGCGGCCAGATCGTAAACCACGCGCCGCCGCTCAAGCGACTTCGGCAACCGTTGCCGTCCATGTCCCGGCGTCGCGGGCCGACCTGCGTCGTGGTTCGGCTTGGGCTCGCGCGGCGCTTCCTGCCCCAGGCTGGCAAGCTCGACCGCGAACAGAAACAACTGGTTCTCGTCCACCCGCTCGCGCTTCTGCCCGTAACGGTGGCGCAGCAACTGTTCCAGCCAATGCTGCACCCGCTGCAGTTCGTGCTCTTTGGCGGCCAATTGCTCCCGAGTAGCGTCCAGTTGCGCCATCGTGCTCAGCAGCATCTGCCGCAAAGCGGCCGCATCGTGGGGCAGGTTGTCAGGATCGAGCGCCATCGTCAGAGTACAGCACTAAGTGCTGATAAGTGTAACTTACTACACTTACTCGCGCGATTCAAGACAAAAGTGTCCGCTATTGTTTCGCCGCTTCCATCTCCGCGTGCGCCTCGTTCAGCGCCGCCGCCGGCAACGCGTACCGCTTGCGCCGCCGCCCCTTGCTCAGATCAATTCCCTCCAACAGCACTCCTAACTCCCAGGCCGCCACCTCCCGCCGTCCCGTCTCGGCGAACGGGAATGCGAACGTGCCCGCCTCCAGCCTCTTATACCAGATGACCCACCCATCGCGGTCCCAGTACAGGATCTTGACCCGATCACTCCGCTTGTTGCAGAACACCAGCAGATGTCCCGAGAACGGATTGCACCGGATGATGTGTTCGGCCATCATCGACAGACCGTCGAAACTGCGCCGCATGTCGCACGCCACCGTGCACAGGTAGACCCTGATGGCCGCCGGGAAACTCAGCATCCCTCGGCTTCCACCACCGCCAGCACCGCCCGCAAGGTCGCCTCATCCACACCCCGGCCGATTCGCAATCGCCGGCCACTGGTAAGCACCAACTCAATTCCGGCATCGCTCGCACCGGGCGCCTCACTGACGAGGGCGAAACTCCCCGACACCGGCCCCGCGTTTCGTTGCTTCCGCCTGCTCCCGGCTTGCCGCGTCGCCGACAGTCGGTGCTGCCACCAATAGAACTGGCATTCCTTCAACTTCCGCTGCCGGCAGAACTCACGTATCGAGAGCCCGCTTCGCGCCGCTTCCCGCATCGTGCTCTGCCAGAATCGCGCCTTCTCCACATGTTGCATTTTCCGGTTCACGTCAGCGCCTCCGCTTCCCACCCAACGGGCTGACACGTCGAGCGGATCTGTTCGCCAACAAGGATTATGCCGCCAGAGGTCAGGCTGCGGAAGATGGGTCTACCGGACGCGTACTATTTGGCTGCTTCCACAGAGTCCCTACTGACGCGGTAGGCCTCGTGTGGCTCAAGTATTGACTGCGACCTCGTTACGAGGAACCCGTCGCTGCTCTCGGAGACCAACAATACTGGGCCAAGTCGCCCGTCCTTGGTCACATCTAGTCCGAGCTGCTTCAGGTGTAGACTCCTTTCCGGCTTCAGAAGGAGTTCGATCTTGTGGAGCCTGCCGCCGCCAAGACTCTGATCCAAACTGGGAAACACCACAAAGGAATACAGAACCAACGTTGTCAACACGAGGCCACAGTTAGACACGATCACAAGTGGGTCTCCGAATCTTGGATTCGGCGATTTGGATCCCGTCGCATTGTGATAAATCGCGGAGGCCAGGAGCCTCAAGCTCAGGAAGTTAATTGCGACAGTGAGGGCAATCATGCAGTAGTCCCGAGTTGAGAGACTTCTAGCACCTAGCTGTGTGAAAACGTTCACTCCGATGAAAAGGACAGCGACGACTGAGAACAAATCCCGAACGACCCTTCTGAACAATGCGAATCGTGGCACCGTGCCGCTCTTCCAGTTGCGGACCACTGTTCGCCCTGCATCGAATAGTGCTACCCTGATAATCCCGCCAACCGCAACCAGGAGGAGCCACAGGAGCCCAACCAGAATGTACTGTGCTCTAATCAGACTGTATCCGGTCAAGCCGAACTGCTGAAAGTACAGATTGCTGATGAACAGGCCGATCGAATACAGCAGCACCGAGATGGCGAGAGTCAATTTCGCTACCGACTCGATAAGCGGTCGGAAGCTGTCAAAAGTCGATATGCCCCACGGCGAAGTGATCGCCGGAGCAGCGCGCACGTTGGCGTCCTGGAAACCACTTTCGTCGGTAGGCATTCGGCGGCATTGTAGCACCGAGCCAGCTAGCCGTGAGTTCGGACCTGGTGAACACCTGGCCGGCGTCGGCGGAACCGGGGTGTCGGACACGGTCCCGCCAAGTAAGCGCCCGGGAAGTCCCCTTGGGGGAAGTGGCCGCGCCGCTGAGCCTGCCGTGGTTCTATCCACGGCAGCCTATCAGCGCCATCGACCGGATGTAATCCTGGGCTTGATCACTACGAGGCCGGTGGACGCTCTGTGCCCAAGGGATTACGAAATCACAAGCTGGAAGGCAGCGGGTCTGCAACGCGCCTTCCTGTTTTCGGCTGTACGTGGTCACGTTGCCCCAGCGTGAGGCCCGACAGTGTTGCGTGGCCACCCTGGCGCCTGCCGCGGGCTCTCCCGTCATCGCTTTGCCAGTTTCTTTCTGGCGGCGCGCTTGAGCGGGTCGGCGGGCTGGTAGTTGAGCTCCTTGGAGAGAATCTCCACCAGTTTGGAAAGAACCTTGGTGCGCGCCCAGTATTTGTCGTTGCCTTCCACCAGGCTCCAGGGGACGGTCCGGGTGCTGGTCTTCACCAGCATTTCCTCGACGGCTTCCTCGTAAGCGCCCCACTTCTGGCGGTTGCGCCAGTCCTCGTCGGTGAGCTTCCAGGCTTTGTAGCCGCTGGCCTTGCGCTCCTCGAAGCGGCGGAACTGCTCCTCGCGCGAGATGTGGATCCAGAACTTCGCCAGGATGGTCCCGAAATCCTTTAACTGGCGCTCGAAAGTGTTGATCTCTTTGTAGGCGCGATTCCACTCCGCCTCGGCGGCGAAGCCCTCGACGCGCTCCACCAGCACGCGGCCGTACCAGGTGCGGTCGAAGATGGCGATCTGGCCGCGCTCGGGAAGCCGGCGCCAGAAACGGTAGAGGTAATGGCGGGTCTTGTCCTCGCCCTCCGGCGCGGCAATGGAGTAGACCACGTAGCCGCGCGGGTCGAGTTTCTCGGTGATTCTCTTGATGGCGCCGCCCTTGCCGGCGGCATCCCAGCCTTCAAAAAGGATGATCACCGGGCGCTTCTGCACATAGACCTGGTAGCCCAATTCGCGGAGTTCAATCTGGCGCGCCGTCACCTCGCGGACGTAGGACTCGCGATCGAGCTTGCGGGTGAGATCGAGTGTTTCCAGCATCACAGCCTCTCTCCGCCGAGCGACTCCATGGCCGCGCGGAGTTCCGCGTCCTTGGCCAGCGCGGCGGGGACTTCCACACGAGGCGGCGCGTCGGCGCCCAGGCGCTTCTCCATGACGGAGACGATGGTCTCGAAGATTTTCTTGCGCGCGTACCATTTCGAGGTGGCTTCGACGATGGTCCAGGGCGCGAATTCGGATTCGGTCAGCTCGAGCATCTCTTCGGTGGCGGCCAGATACTCGTCGTACTTCTTGTGGCGGGCCCAATCGGCGCTGGTGACGCGCCAGGCTTCCAGCGGATCGGCCTCGATGGCGCGGAACCGTTCCTTCTGCTCCTTCTTGGAAATGTGCAGGAAGAACTTCAGGATGGCGGCGCCGTCGTCGGCCAGGGTGCGCTCGAACTCGACGATATCGCGGTAGGCGTCGCGCCAGGCTTTCTCCGGGATGGCGCCCTCGACCCGCTCGTCCAGGACGCGGATATACCAACTGCGATCGAAGATGACCATCTCGCCCCGGTTGGGCACTTTCAGCCAGAAGCGCCACAGCCAGGGGCGCTGCTGCTCGTAAGTGCGGGGAACGGCGATGGGATAGAGCTTGAAACCGCGCGGGTCCAGCCGCTGCGTGAGGGCCGCGGTCACCGTGCCCTTGCCGGAGGCGTCCCAGCCCTCGAACACGACGACGGTCGCCACGCCGTGGTCCCAACACGCCTTTTCGAGATCGTACAGGCGCTGCTGAATGGAGGGCAGGGCCAGCTTGTACTCCTCGCGCGACAGCTTCCTTTTGAGATTGATGTTTTCGAGCATGGCTCCTCATCAATTCTAGACGCGTTTTGGGGCACGCGGAGCGCGCCGAAGTATCCAAAGACCGCAATATCTGTTAGGATTCGATAAATGTCAAAATCGCTCGCCATCGCTTCTCTGATCTGCGCCGCGCTGCTCGGCGCCGGCTGCCAGCGGCAGCACAGCAACCCCGCGTCGGCCGCCGTGGACCCGAACAAGTACTACGCCGTCCTGTTGAGCAACGGATCGGTGTATTTCGGCCGTCTGGAGGGTCTGGACTCCGATCTTCCGGTGCTGCGCGACGTCTACTACGTGCAGAGCAACGTAGACCAGCAGACCAAGGCGGTGTCGAACGTGCTGGTGAAACGCGGCAGGGAGTGGCACGGTCCGGACCGGATGATCCTCAACGCGAAGAGCATTGTCTTCGTGGAACCGGTCGGGAGCGATTCCAAAGTCGCGCAGTTGATTGCCGAGTCGAAGAAGTAGCCGGGCTACGGCGCGTTCCGCGCGTTTCGCTTACGCCACCACAGCAAGAGCGCCCCGGCAGCCAACGTGCTCCAGGTGGCGGGTTCGGGAGTGTGGAACTCGAGTTGGACGTCGTTGCCATTGACGGCGTAGGTCCAATAAGTATTGGCCAGCACGGGCAGATCCCAGGAGCTGAATGTGCCGGAAACCGAATTGGCCATCAGGATTGTGAACACGTCGCCGCTGTTCAGGACATATCCGGGGAGGAGGGTCACATCGAGCGTCCCCCCCAGTTGGGCGTTTCCGGAAACCTGCAGCTTGTCGTACACGACAGCGTTCAGCAGTTCAATATTCAGCACTGCGCCGGCCGTTTGCGTGTAATTGCCGGAGATGAGGAGCGTTCCGGGGGCGTCGCCGGGATCCATGGCCACGGTGTTATACACGTTGCCCTCCACCTCACCCGAGCCGGATAGGCTCCCTCCCTCCAGGTCCACGTTGCCGACCAGAGTCCCGTCCACGAGCGTGGTCCCGGCGGTCTGGAGGTAGGCGCTGCTGCCGGACGCGAGCGCGCCAAAAGCGCTGCCCGGGCCGATGGTCACATCCCCTTCGTTGGTGAATTGCTGCGAAGTGCTGAATACGGCGCCATTCTGCAGATCGAAGCTGCCGTTGGCGCCGTTTTCGGCCAGGTCCCGCGTGCCGTTCTGGCCGTTCTGATTGGCGATGTCCCAGGATGATCCGCTCAGATCGAGGTTCGCCTGGTTGGTGACGATGTCGGCGCCCTGGAACTCGAAGAAGCCGGCGATGTCGTATGTTCCGCCCGTAAGGGTATTGCTGGAGTAATTGCTAAAAGGGGAGCTACCCAGGGCCAGCCCGCTTCCCGCCTCGACGTCAAACGTGCCGTTGTTGGCGATCAAGGTGGAATCGATCGTCAAGAGGGAGGGTTCAATGGTTCCCGAGCCCTGGATGGTATGGCCGGCTCCGTTATCGAACGTCTGGCCGGCTGCGGTCGAGACGATGCTGCTCCCGCTGCCGTTCAAGTTCAGGGTGCCCGACCCGCTCAGGGACACGGTCCCGCTCCCGGCCAGTTCCAGGGCAGCGGAATTCAGAATGATGAGGCCGTTGTTGGTGTAGGCCCCGCCGGCCTGCAGCGATAGCGACGATCCGTTGACGCTGATCAGCCCGCCGGAGTAGTTCGTCATCGCACCGCCCACCGTGGTTGCGGCGTCCACGACGATGGCCCCGTAGTTGCTCAGCGTCGAGTTGATGGAGGAAGGGCTCGTCCACAGGTTCAGCGTGCCCGTCGCATTGACATTGACCGCGCCTCCGGTGACCTGCGCGCCGATCATGGTCAGGTAGGAGTTCGCCCCGGCATTCAGGGTCGCGCCCTGCGTAACTGAATCCAGTTGGAGCGTGCCGCCGTTCACGGCCTCGACGGTTCCGCCGGTCAATGTAGTGGAAGGGTACACCACGGCCACGCGGCTGTTGACGCCGTTGGCGCTTATCGTGCCCCCGGTGTTGGCGATGTTGCCGGTTTGGAAGATCATGCCTGCGCCGCCGGTGGCGGTCCCGCCGGTGGCGGTCATCAGACCGCTGTTGGTGACGGAGGAAGGAGGCGTTACCAACAGTAGTGAGCTTTGGGTGTTGGCAATGATACTGCCTTCGTTGGTCAGCGCATAGGGTTCAATGGTACCCGAGCCCTGGATCGTATGGCCGGCTCCGTTATCGAACGTCTGGCCGGCTGCGGTCGGGAAGATACCGCTCCCGCTGCCGTTCATGTTCAGGGTGCCCGAGCCGCTCAGGGACACGGTCCCGCTCCCGGCCAGTTTTAGAGTCGCGGAATTCAGATTGATGGCGCCGTAGTTGGTGTAGGCCCCGCCGGCCTGCACCGATAGCGCTATTCCGTTGGCGACGTTGATCACCCCGCCGGAGTAGTTCGTCATTGTGCCGCCCATCGTGGACGCGGCGTCCACAGCGATGGCCCCGTAGTTGCTCAGCGTCGAAATGATGGAAGGGTTCGACCCGCCCAGGTTGAGCGTTCCCGTCGCACTGACATTGACCGCGCCTCCGGTGACCTGCGCGCCGTTCAGGTTCAGGATGGAGCCCGCGCCGGCATTCAGGGTCGCGCTCTGCGCAGCTCCCTCTAACATCATCGTGCCGCCGTTGACGACCTCGACGGTTCCGCCGGTCAATGTAGCACTGGGAGACGTCGGGAAAATGCCCACGAAGCTGTTGGCGCCGTTGGCGCTTATCGTGCCCCCGGTGTTGGTGATGTTGCCGGCTGCGAGGATCAGGACAGCGTTAGCGGTGGCGGTCATCAGGCCGCTGTTGGTGAGGGAGCCAGGCGCCAAATACAGTGGTGCGCTTTGGTTGGCGATGATACTTCCGCTGTTGGTCAGCGCGGAGGGTGCAACGTATCCCGAGCCCTGGAGGGTGTCGCCGACCACCAGCGAACCTCCTCCCGTGAGTTGCGCATTGGTCAGACTCGATGTGCCGGAGACCAGGTTCAACGTGACACTGGGCGACAGGCTGAGGGAAGTCGTCGCCGCCATGATGAGCTGGTTGATGGTCGTGTTCGTGCCTAGGGTCACCGGGTTGTAGGCGGTGCTGGCGATCAAGACTGAAAAGGTGTTGGAACCGTTGTTGGGGATGCCGTTGGGATTCCAGTTCAAGGCACCCGTCCAGACGGAGGAGCTGTCGCCGCCGGTCCACACGGCGTTGATGAAACCGGCCAGCGCGGCCGGCGGGAATGCAAAGATCCCGGCCGCAAACAGGACAAGGCACTCCGCTCTGGACATATGTCCCGGATTATAGCTAAATGTACGTTTGAATCCTAATGGCTTTGGTACTGGTACCGGACTACCCCCTTGCGCTGCGAACCCGGTTTTCGCCATAATACGGCCAGAATCCCAAGATTCAGTGTGGTTCATCACCGACAGGAGACCTGCCGTGCGGAATGCCTTGGTAGCCGCTCTAGTTTCGTGTGCTGATCGTTCTCTGAAACCCACAGCCCGGCGATTCCTGACGGGCCTCTCGTTCGACGAGCTTCAATTCATCGCCGAGTTTCTGGGCGCGTGCATCCTGGAATCTACGGAAAAAGGCCGCTGTTCCCGCTCGGAACTGGCCGAGCGGATCGCGGAGTTCCAGCGGGGACGGCTGCGCTGCCCCCCTGGCTGTTCCGCAGACCAGGACCACAAGATGATTGTGCTGCTCGAATACCTGTGCCGAAGCGGTTCCCCGCGGGTTTCGCTCGCCATGCGAGCCGGGCACGCCTGACCGGCCTACTGCACAATGCCGTCGGCGGACTGCGGCTCCAGTTTGATTTCGCCAAAAGCGGTTTCGTATTGCGTGAGGTTCTGCTGGAGTATGCGGACCAGCGCCTTGGCTTGCTGCGGGCTGACGTAGACGCCCTGGAAATTGTGGATGGCGACGTTTGGCGTGGTCTGGTTCACGCGGCCGAACAGAAGAAAGAAATCCCACAGATTCACCCGCACCTGGACGCTGTTGGCGTAGTTCTCCCGGTAGTCGGGTGTGTTAATCAACTGAATCTTGGGAGGCGGGGGCTGAATCATAGTTTCCAGAGTAGCACCAGCCAGCGGGAAGGATTAGCCCATTCGAGGCACCGCCCTGCGATTCAGTTAGAAAATTTTTACGATTTTGACACAACCGGCGACACCAGTTTTGCGTCGGATGAAGTGAGGGATTAGCCATGAAAGCACTCGGTGAAAATCACATCAAGGGGCAAGTCCATTGTCCGATCTGCACCCACACGGTGCCGGCGGAGATCGACCTGAAAGGCAGGTACGCGCGTGTGGCGTCCGGCCAGAGATGTCCGCGTTGCTCGTCATCGCTGGACGTCGCCGTGGTGGTACAGATTCCGGAAGCCGCCTAGCCCAGTACCCCCCCATGGGGTGGATTGTGCGGAGGCGCGGTTTCTGCCATAGTGGGATGGGAAGTGAAAATGAGACGGAAGGCTCAGTCAAAACTCGAGCCGGTGGTCCCGAGGGAAATGCTGGAACAGGCTAAGCGTTCCATTTCCCCAGACCGCCTGACCAGAGCTGCCAAGTGCTCGGTTTGTGGCGCGGAGGCTTCCGATGCCGTGGGCGAGCCGCTGTGCTGGGTCTGCCGCCGTCTGAAGATCAGCGCCTGGCACGAGAGCGAGCAGCAGATGCCCGCTCAAGAGTAGCGCGCTCAGGAGTTCGCTTCGATCGATTGCGCCACTTCCTCCCACTCCCCCAGGAGCGCCTCCAGATCGGCGCGGCGCGCGTTCAGTAACCCGGTTACACGCCTGGTTTCCTCCGTGCTGACGAAACTGCCGAGGGCGGCCTCGTAGTCGGCGATCTCGACCTCCAGTTTCGTAACCTCGTCTTCGATGGCTTTCCGGCGCTCTCTCATCTGGCGCAGCTTGATGGGGTTTAGCCGCCTCTCGCCCGATTTTGCGGGGTGCCCTCCGGGCCCCGGGGATTCCTGCGCCATTGCCGCGGGTTCCTCGACGATGGCCGCCTCCGCTGGCGGGGCACCCTCCGGGCCTCCCTGTTTGCGCCAGAGGTAGTCCTCGTAATTGCCCGGATAGACGCGAAGCTTGCCGTCCTCCACTTCGAACACGCGCGTGGCCAGCTTATCGATGAAGTAGCGGTCGTGGGAGACGAACACCACCGTGCCGGTGTATTCCTGGAGCGCCGTCAGCAGCACGTCCTTGGCGCGCATATCCAAATGGTTGGTGGGCTCGTCGAGCAGCAGGAAATTCGAGGGCATCATGAGCATGCGGGCCAGCGCGTAGCGGTTGCGCTCGCCTCCGGAGAGCACGCCGATGGTCTTGAAGACGTCGTCCTCGGAGAA
>JBEKTU010000149.1:0-6682 GCA_049515735.1 Bryobacteraceae bacterium | reverse complement strand
TCGCCGCGCGGTTCAGCGACACCGTGAAACTCGATTTCGAGAATCAGAAGGAACTCGCCGAATTCAAACAGAAGCCCTTGCACTACGAGAACCAGTTTGACGTGGCCTCCGGCCAGTACAATTTCAAAGTCGTCTTCAGCTCGGGCGGCGAGAGCTTTGGCAAGCTGGAACAGCCGCTGGTCGTCGATCCCAACGACGGCAGTCAATTCGGCCTCAGCGGCCTGGCGCTGAGTAAGGAGGTCCATAGGGTGTCCGAGCTGGAAACGGCCCTAGATGCGGAGCTGCTCGAGGGCCGCGCGCCGCTGGTCGCGTCGGGTATGCAGTTTACCCCCACCGGCGCGAACCGGTTCAAGACCACCGACCCAGCCACCATGTACCTGGAGATCTATGAACCGCTGCTGGTAGGCGCGAACCCGCCCAAGGTTGGAGTCCAGCTTCGAGTGATGGACCGCAAGAGCGGCGAGCCGAAGATGGACTCGGGCGTCATTGAAGTGGCCAGCTTCATTCGCGCCGGCAATCCGGTGATTCCGGTAGGGCTCAAGCTGCCGGTAGCATCGCTCCTGGCGGGCTCCTATCGGGTTGAGCTGACAGCCTCGGATTCGGCCGGAAAGTCCGTGGTTCGCTCCGCCGACTTCGAAGTCGAGTAGCCGCGCGGAGGCGCTCCGGGCATTCCGGTTGACGCATCACGCCAGGGCGGCCGGTCGCTGAGATTAGGCGTGCTTTTTGCCCCGAGTAGTGCTATTCTCTACATTTCAGGTCCGCTCATCGGAAACTGAAGGAGGCACTAGTGAAAACCGATACTTCTCGGCGCAACTTCCTGACTGCCGGCCTGGCTTTGCCGGTCGCCGGTCTGGCATCGACCACATCCAGTCCCAGTCCGTCCGCTCTGGCTCCTCAGCAGGCGGCGTCCACTTCGGGTAAGATCACTTACCGCGTTCTGGGCAAGACGGGCTTGAAGGTTTCGTCCGTCGGCTACGGCTGCATGATCACCTCCGACCCCACCGTGATCACCAGGGCCGTGGACATGGGCATCAACTACTTCGATACTTCCCGCGGCTACCAAAGCGGCCAGAACGAGCGCATGGTGGGAGCCGCGTTGGGAGCCAAACGGAAGGACATTTTTCTTTCATCCAAGTGCGATCAGAAAACCGGAGCGGGTATTCTGGCCGAGCTCGATACCAGCCTCAAGGAGCTCCAAACCGATCATCTGGACGTGTGGCTGCTCCACGGCAAGGACACCCCGGAGCTGATCCCCGACGAGTTGGTGGAGGCGCAGCGCAAGGCCAAACAGCAGGGCAAGGTGCGGTTCATCGGCATGAGCACGCACGCGCTGCCGGTGGTTGCCGATCGCGTCATCGAAGCCAAGCTGGAGATAGTCCAGGCGCAGTACAATTTCGCCTCCGCAGCGGAGTGGGGCCCGGCCCTCGAGAAACTGCATCAGGCCGGCGTGGGCCTGGTGGCCATGAAGGTGATGGCCAAGGTCGGAGGCCGCGGCCGCAGGGGCCCCGGTGCCGCCGCGCCGCCACCGCCGCCGGCACGGCCCGCCAATTTCGCGCCAGCCGCGCTCAAGTGGGTGTTGAAGAACCCCATCATCAGCACGACCGTCCCGAGCATGACGGACATCGACCAACTGGAGCAGAACTTCAGCGTCATGGCGCAGCAGCAGTTCACCGACGCCGACCAGAAGATCCTGACCGCCCGCTTGCAGGAGATTACTCCCTACTTCTGCCGCATGTGCGGCCAGTGCGCCGGCCAGTGCCCCCAAGGTTTGCCGGTGGCTGACATGGTGCGCTTCGTCATGTATGCCGACGGCTACGGCCAATTCCCTCTCGGCCGGGAACACTTCCTGCGCATGTCCGCCGAGCATCAGGCCGTGCGCTGCGACCAGTGCCCAACCTGCGTTGTCCAGTGCCCGCACGGAGTGACGGTGGCGGAACGCATGATGCGGGCGCAGGAACTGTTCGCGTAATCCCGGACCGCGGCGCTTGGTGGTAGACTCTTGCCTGAAGGAGGCCGGCTATGCTCCCGCCTCAAGACGTTTCGATTTATTTGAACAACGCGCTCAAATCGACGCACACGCTTGCTGAACTGGATCGTGACGCGTCTCTGCCCCTGTCGGTGGCTGAAATGCCCGATCAGGTCTCCGGCCGGTTTGTGAGTCTCGATCCGCCTGCTGCCCAGGAAGTGGCAAGCGCATGGAAACGGGTCATGATCTTCAACGAGACCCAAGTGCTCTACACCTTTACTTACGAACCCGCTACAGCCGCTTTCACCGCTCGCAAACGCTAAGGTGGGGCATGCTATAGCTTGCCCCGCCCCACGCTACCCGTGTTTCGCCTTGGCGTCCGTCCTGGCGCGATCCATGTACTTCATGTTCGGCACATCCAGACGGATCGCGTCGCCCGTCTTCACGAACTGCGGCACCATTACCTCGATGCCGTTTGCCAGTTTGGCTGGCTTGTAGGTGTTGTCCTGCTGCTGGTGTATGGGCGGAGCCGTGTCTACGATTTTCACCTCCAACACATCCGGGAATAATACACTCACCGGCCGGCCTTCCAGGAACTCGACGCTCAGTTTCATGCCCGCCTCCAGGAGCCCGGCCTGAGGCTCGCCGACGGAGTCCCGTTCAACCTCGGTTTGTTCGTAGGTTTCCGGATTCATGAAGCAGCACTGGTCGCCGTCGGCATACAGGAACTCCAGCGCCTGTTTCTCGAGTGCGATTTCCTCGAGCTTCAGATCCGAGCGGAAACTGTGCTCCCAAAAAGTTCTGGTATCCAGATTCTGCAGGCGGGTATGCGTGACTCCGCCCATCTTGCCCTGGCCGGGATGATACTCCGCGGCCACCACCTTGTATCTCTGTCCTTCGTACTTGACGGCCATTCCGATGCGCAATTGCGATGCAGTGACCATGCTTACCTCCGGCTCATGCCAAGCGAGAACGGGAGTTACGGAGTGAGCGCTCTATGAAACCGGGGTTAATGCCGCCCGGCGCCCCACGCCCGTAACGCCGTCTTAAGAAAGCAGTCATCTCCCGCCGCCTGAGCGTACGCACAACGCACTTCTTTCGAATGCGTACATATCCATCCTCTCGGAGCTGCGACTCCGCGAAGAAAAACTGAAGGTCCAGACGAGGTCCGCTCCGGGCGCTTCTGTTGCGCTCCATACGTCTAAGAGGATGCCAAATGGCAGGGGCGGCTGACGGGTCCTACCTCCGCCGGTTCGCGCTCTATTAAGACTTTCCAGCTCCTCAATCGAGGGAAGGCGCCAGTCAGAATGCGCCCCCGCACGGTAGCCGGCGCAGAAATCCGATGCATCGCCCCAAGAATTAGCGATATGCACGCTCAGTGCCCACATCAAATGCGTTGCTGGGTCGACCCAGCCTCCAATGGCCTCCGCAGCCTTGCGCTCCCGCTCGTCTTCCGGGGCCACTTGCTCATCCGTAAGACGCCTCTGCCGGATTGCCTCCAGTCCAATAGCCGTCACGTATTGCTCCGGGGCGCGAAGTTCTACTGCTGCCTTCCAATAGTCCTTGCCATCAAGGGTCCTCGCCTCCACCAGGTGTTGGCCGGGCGCCACGGGAAGCGTGGAGCTCTCTTTAGCAAGGATGCGCCCTTGGATCTTGCCATCCAGTATCCAATTACAGTCCAGGTCCGTAGTAACCAGGAGAGTCGCCTGAGGGGTGGGCGCGTACCAGCCTTTAGTCGTGGCCGCAACGCTCTGGCCGACGCGCGGGAGCCAGGGGAGCTTCAGTACGATACTTATCCCCAGCAGCACGAGGACTGCCAATGCCAGTATGCCAACAACCCGAACAGTCGTGCTCATCGGTTGCTCAGCGGCTTCATCTTCAGCCGGGATTTCCGCAGGGCCAGTACTCCTTCAATTGTAGTCACATCCACCAGGCCGGAGCAGCCATACAGAACCGGGAGCAGTTGGCCTGCCGGGTAACGGCGGCGTAGGCCGGCCACTTTGTTGGTTCCCGCGCGATACGCGGGCAAATACATCCGCCCCAGCAGGGGGTGGCGTCCCCAGGCGCCCGACAACTTGTCCGCGCGCTCAGGGGAGACCAGAAACTCGTTGCGCAACACCGCCGCCACTTCGGCTTGCGGCGCCCCGTCGTTCCAGGTGAGATACGACGCCTGGTTCTTGGCATCATCCTGCAACAGCGGGAGCAGCACGCCGATTTGCAGGTCCTCATCGGGCAACTCGTCCACCTCGGTTACCCCGTGCGCCATCAGGATGGCGTTGTTGGCGATGCCTTCGAAAAGAGCGGCCGCGCGTGTGTTCATGGTGAGGACCGAAGCTTCGAACCCCACCGCGCCCCGCACATACAGGTTTTGCAGGTACGCGAACGTGGTCACGTGGCCGGGGACCACTTCGTGGCTGACCAACTGTAAAAACTCGGGGACGGAGATCTCCAGCGAGGCGTTGATCTCATAGGTCGCCTCGTACTCCGGCGCTCCATCCGCCTTCCGCGCCCGCCCCAGGTAGTTCATGGACCCGGAGAACCACGCATCCTTGATCGGAAGGAACCGGATATTGGCCCACGGAACGGAACGGAGCGCCGCCGGCAGATGCGGCGTCACGTTGCTGGCCGTCAATTGGTCGAACCAAGCGATCGCCGCGGCCCCCAGCGGCTTGATGGAGGCCATGGGCACTGCGTGCGCTCTTCTCCAGGCATCCACCGCCGCCAGCAGCGAGTCCCGGTCATGCGAAGGGTATCCGGCCCGCGCCAGCAATTCGGCCACGCGTTCCCGTTTGGCCGAAGGATCGGACGGTTCCGGCGCCTGCCCGGTGGATGCCTGCACGCAACGGTCGTAAGGGACCGGGCCGCCCACTCCCAGGATCTCCATGGCCAGGTCCCACATGGTTTCGAAACACAGCGCCAGCCCGGCCAGGTACTCGGAGTGCGGCGTTTCGGTTTTCAAAGCCCGTATGGCGCCGAGGATGTCTACCCGCTCCAGATACGCTTGGATCGCCTGCCGGTCGGGCGACTTGGCCGAGACGCCGCCCGATTCGCGAACCCGCGCCGCGGTTGGGTCGGTGTATGCCAGCGGAAGCGGCTCATCGGAGAACCACGAATCGGCGATGAACCGGCCCACCCCCGAGGCGCACATCACGTCGCCTCCCCACAGGGTATCGATTCCCAGAATGGCGTTGCCAACCAGTTCCACAAAGCGCGCACTCACGACTCGGCTTCCTCCCTATGGCGCAGCGACCTCCACCAGAAGTAGGCGCACAGGCCCACGAATAGGACCGTCGAGACCGTCTGCGAAACCATCTCATGGCCGTAGAACGGCGTCTTGATCCAGTCTTCGTTATACCCCGGAATGAGCCGGCACGCGGCGCCCAACACGCCGCCCAGCGCGCCGCCCGCCATCAATCCAGAGGCGATGATCACGCCCCGCTCGCGAACACTGTTCCCCCGTTTTCCACCCAGCTTTTCCGAGCGTTTTCCCAGAAAGTGCGCCAGGAATCCGCCCACCAGCGCCGGAGTGTTCAGCTCCAGGGGCAGATACATCCCCAGCGCAAAAATAAGCGCCGGCACCCCCAGCATTTCCATGATGACGGCTACCGCCGCTCCCGCTCCGAAAAGAATGTAGGCTACCGGCTGGCGGCTCATGAAACCTTCCACCAGCGCCTTCATAATGGAGGCCTGCGGGGATGGCAGCACGGCGCGCACATCGCCCGGCGCAGCCTCGCCGAACTGAAATGCCCGTGCCAGCAGAACGATGGTGAGGCCCACGGCCACGGACGCCGCAATGACGCCCAGGAACTTCACCTTCTCCTGCGCCGCCGGCGTCGAGCCCAGCCAGTAGCCGGTCTTGAAATCCGTGATGGCTTGCCCGGAGACCGAAAGAGCCGTGCAGACCATGCCCGCCAGCGCCATCACGAAAAACATGCCCGTGGTGCCCGAGAGGCCAAACCGCAGCAGCACCACGGACGCAATGATGATGGTCAGCATGGTCATGCCCGATACCGGATTCCGCGCCGTGGTGGCGATGGCGTTGGCGGCCACCGATGCGAAAAAGAACGAGAACACCAGTGTCAGCGCGAGCCCCGTGAGAATCACCACGGGCGATCCCGAAAGACTGCCCAGAAAAGCGGCCACGGCGATGGCGCTGGCGATCACTCCCAGCAGGATGGCCATCACCGAAATGTCGCGGTCGGTGCGTTCCCCCAGCGTTTCGCCGCGCCGGAAAGCCCGCAGGGCGATGCCAAACGATCCGGCCACGATGCGCATGGATTTCAGAATCCCGAAGATCCCCGCGGTGGCGATGGCGCCCACCCCCACGAAGCGCACATAGCCGCGGAAGATCTCCGTGGCGGTCATTTGTGCGATAGGTGTCTGCGCCGGATATACGGCGCTGCCGGAAATGTGCCTGCCGATCATCCAGATCAGCGGCACCAGCACGAAATTAGAGAGCACGCCGCCGGCGCACAGAATCAGCGAGCTGCGCAAACCCATCACGTAACCGAGTCCCAGGATGAACCCGATGGCGTCGAAGCTGAACACCACCTTGACGCGCTCGGAAAGCACCCGCATGGCCGGAACAAACAGGAAATCCAGGTACTCTTTCCAAACGTGAAAGGTGGTGACCAGGAAGTCATAGACGCCGGCGATGGCGGTGGCTTCCAGCAGGAGTTTCGCCTGCGACCCGCCTTTCTCGCCGGTGACCAGGAC
>JBEKTU010000148.1:0-7065 GCA_049515735.1 Bryobacteraceae bacterium | reverse complement strand
TCAAGTGTGGCGTCTCCAGCGGTCTCCGGACGTTTCAACCGCCGAGATGGCGCGGTCAGTCGTTCTTACACGCGAAATTGTCGGTGCCGCATTTCAGGGGGTTCTGCCACGGGCTGCTAGCCCCTGCTGTCGCGTCCTCACCCGGCCAGCCCAATTCCCTGGGCATCACCGGCGTGAATCAACCCCATCCGCCCGCCCTTTCCGCCTCCCGTCCGCCGACCATCCCTGACACAAAATCAACAGGATACGATTCAAAACCCATGACGTTAGTCCGGCTCAGTTCAATGCCTTGTATCCAAAGCGCTCCGACCCGGGCATCTCAACTCGAACGAGCCTCTCCCCGCCGGAGCGCTTCGGATACAAGCCTCTGCATTATCGCTAGCAATTTGGACCTTACCTTATAGTCGCTGGGGACATCAAGTGAAATGCTGAGACGGCTCGGACTGCTGGAGCGCTCTTCCCCAAAAGAATTTTCGGGGGTCAATCTACGAGAATCCCGTTTTTCACTCCTTGACCTGTTCCTGCCTGTTGCTAACTCGGGGCTGGGACAAATCTGACCAAAAAATAGACCTGCTGCTGGCTCCCGGGTCCCAGATTGATTCGCTGCACTGCTGCTATCGCAGCAGACACCAACGAGGTGTCCGATGCCGCGCAAACCTCGGTCTCCATTACCGTGCCATCAACAACGTTCGCGTGCACCATAATTGCCGACACCTTGGATGTGCCTGCGGGCGCAGCAACTGGTATCGGTTGCCTGGCAGGAGAGTCTAAAACCGTCCCCCTGGCCACCATGTCCGGCGTGGGCGCAAGGCTGTTCGCATCTGTGCCAGCAGCGTCCGAGATCTGCAGGCTGGCATCTAATACCTGATCGCCACCGACATACATGGTGAAATGATCCGGCAAATTGTGGCCGTGAAAATGCTGGTTTTTCGCATAGCTGTACACCGTAAAAACGCCGGGTGCGAAGGAGGAACTCACTAGCAGCCCCGACGCGCTGTCGAAGCAGTATTCCAACTCTTCCCACAGCCGGCCCTGATAGTTCGCAGCTCCCACGACCCCCGAGGTCATCACACAGTTGGCCGGCTTGCCGTTCCAGGTCACAGGGGTCGTGCGAAGTTGCGTCCCTATGGCAATATCGTACATTGACGAAAAAATGGCGTTACGCAGCATGTGAATCCGCATCGGCACGGCGGCGTTGCTATCCGCGAACGGGCCTTGTGATGAGGCGCCGCGAACAACCGTTATATTGCCTAAGCTGGCGTTCCAGCGCCAAACCTGGGGCGAGAGCCAAACTTGAGTAAACTGACCTTGTCCAGTCTGTGCATCATCGCCTGCCGAGCTAAATGAAACGTCAATCTGGAACGGCGGCGTGCCCAAAACCATCAGGCGGCTGTTCTGCAAGGCCCGCTGCAACAGTTCCAGAGAGGCGCCACTCCCTCCCGCCGCCGGAGTCTGGACCGGACCAGTGACTAGCTCATGCGGATCTGGAGGGATGGGAACAGTGATGTTGCTCTGACCGACACGCCGCTGCCCAGCCAAAGTCAACGTAAGTAGGAGCGTAAGCGCTACAATTTTGGGCTTCATATGGCGAACCCCTTTCTGGTCGTAGTGAAGGCCATCTAGCGTCATGTCCTAACGAGCGGCGCGCGCTCTAGCGTGCCGACGCGGGTTTCAGTCTGCTTCCGAACCTTCCAGCCAGTTGTTACCTAGTAACCAGGATTGCCGTTTTGGCGTCCTGGGCCCGGCATCGATTGTACACCCAAACGGCCTAATCAGAGCTGTTGATCTAATGCCCTCCATCCCTGAGCGACTCCCAGTACCTGGGAAGGTCTCAACCCAGACGTCGAGTATCTCCAACAGCTTGTCAGCTTAGAAGTGGCCCCCGTTGGCGATTGTGGCCCTAAAGTGGGGTTCCTTTCCATTGACCTCGCGATGGCAGACTTCGTTGGTCCACATTCCCGCCCGGCAGGGTCAAAGGAAAGGAATCCCGTTTTCTGCCCTGTGGAGGGGCGTGCAACCCGAGAGCCACTAAAAAGCGCTTCCGCTACCCTATTCGTAGCGAAGCGCCGTAAGGGGATCTACGCGGGCGGCCCGGCGCGCCGGGATGACGGCGGCGAGCAGGGCCACGGCAAGCATCAAGGCCGCGGCCAGCGCGATGGAGAGGGCGTCAGCGCCTGCGACTCCGTAGAGCAGAGTCGCGGAAAGGCGGCTGAGGGCGAGCGCGCCGGCAATGCCGGCGGCAACGCCGATCATCACGGGCGCCATGGCTTCGCCGACTACCATACGTATTACGTCCCCGCGGCTGGCTCCGAGCGCGATGCGGATGCCGATTTCGCGGGTGCGCCCGGTGACGGCGTAGGCCATCACGCCGTACAGCCCGACCGAGGCCAGGCCGAGCGCAAGCGCTCCAAAGAAGCCCGAGAGGAACGCCACCATGCGCTCTCGCTGCAAGTGGTCGTCCACATACTCCGCGAGCATGCCCGTACGCAGAACGGGCACGTTCGGGTCAAGCTCGCGAACCACGCGGCGAATCGCGGCCATCGCCGGAGCGGGATCGCCCGCCACGCGCACCTCGAGTGTGCGCACTTCGGCTCCATTGCTCCAACTCGGAACATAGAACATGCCCTCGCTGTCCGCGCGTTTGACGCTGCCGTGGTGAACCCCCTTGACGACGCCGACGATTTCCATCGCGCTTTCGGCGCTGTAGCGGTCCTCGTAGCTGATATGGCGGCCGACCGCATTGGCGCCGCCGAAGAAGTGCCGCGCCAGCGCTTGGTCGATGATGCACCGGCGCGAGGCATTGGCCGGAGTTTCGTTTGTGCTGCTGCCGCCGTAGCGTCCGATGCCGGCAGTGAGGGTCTCGCCCGGCGTGACGGCAGGTTCGTCCTCGGGCCGGAAATCGCGGCCCAGAAGAATCGCTATCCCGAGCGTGGCGAAGTAGTCCGACGTGACGGAGTTCTCATTCGCAATCATCCGCTCGCCGGCTTTGGGCTGGTATCCCTCGACCGAAAGACTGGACCCGCGCATGAAGTCGCCCATGGGAGTCACGTTCGACAGGGCCGCCGCGCGAACGCCGGGCGCGCGGCGCGTCCGTTCCAGCACCTGGTCGTAAAACGCGCGGAGCCGGTGGCCCCGGTAGCCGAAGTTGGTGGGGTCGATATCGGCGATAATAACGCTCTCGCGCTGGAAGCCGAGATCCACGTTGCGCAGGTTGCGTAAAGTGCGGATGAAGAGGCCGGCGCCCACAAGGAGCGCCAGGGAAATGGCCACCTGGAGAGCGACGAGGACCTTGCCGATGCGCATTCGCGAGCCACTCTGGCCGGTCGGACCACCGTCCTTCATGGTCGCGGCGAGGGACAGCCGGGTGGCGCGAAGCGCTGGCGCAAGGCCGAAGAGAACGGCGGTGAGCAGGGTAATGGCCGCCGAGAAACCCAGCACCAGAGGACTCGGATGGAAGCGAAAGTCGGGATTGAGAAGTTCAGCCTTGGCGAGAGCGGCGACGCCCCAGTAAGCCAAAACGAGGCCGGTCACGCCGCCCGCCACGGCGAGCACGAGACTTTCGCCGAGAAGTTGCCCGATCAGCCTCGCGCGCGTGGCACCCATGGCCAGGCGGACCGCAATCTCCTTGTGCCGGGCCGTCGAGCGCGAGAGCAGGAGGTTGGCAACATTGGCGCAGGCGATCAGCAGAACCAGGCCGGTAGCGAGGGCGAGCGTGTTCATCGGGTCCCGCATCGAATCCCGGCCAAAGGAAGAGGCCCGCGCGCCGGCGGCCAGCGTGATCTGCGCCTCGCGATATTTTCGCGCTTTGCCCCCGCCCTTAACGACGGCGCTGTTCACGGCCTCCGCGGCTTGCGGCCACAGCACCTGCATCGCGGCCTGCGCCTTCGCCACGGAGACGCCCGGCTTGAGCCGCGCCATAGTCGTCAGCCAATACATGTTGGGCGTGTTCCAAGCTCGGGCGGCCGATGGAGTGGTTACAGGGAACATCGTCAAAGGAATGAAAGCGTCCGCTTCCTGGCCGTTGAAGATGCCGCCGAAGCCCTTCTGCGCGACGCCGGTGATCTGGAGCGGGTAGCCGTTGACAGCCAATTTGCGGCCGATTACGCTCGCGTCGCCCGCAAAGCGGCGTTGCCAGTAGCGGTAGGAGAGAACCACAATGGGCGCCCCTCCGGGCGCGATGTCATCGGAAGGAGCAATCGAGCGGCCGGCCGCTGCGCCGATGCCGAGCCCGCCAAAATAGTCGCCGCTGACATACTGGACGTGCCCCACCTCCACGGCGGAGGCGCCTTCGGGACGGATCCCGGTCGCCAGGTTGTAGCTGCTCGCGAAGAGAGCGGAGAACACCGGGTTACGGTCGCGATACTCGCGATAGAACGGATAGGAGTCGCTGTAGCCGCCCTTGACGGAGACCAGCCGTCCCGCGTCGCGCGCCGGCACGGACCACAGTAGAAGTTGGTCGACGAGGCTGAAGATGGCAGTGTTTGCGCCGATGCCAAGGCCCAGAGAAGCGACCGCGATAGCCGTGAAGCCCGGATGCATTCGCATGGACCGGAACCCGTGGCGCAACAGTCCGAAAGACATGCTCAATACTTAGCACAAAACACGCCGTGCGACAAGCAGTGCAGCCAGTCGCTTTTTGCCAACGGTGAATTCTGCGTTGTAGCTGTCAGCGTCAGCTATCAGCCACCCGCAGTCAGCGCGATCTGGGAAAACAGGCCTTATCTGGGGATATCGGTAGCACCAAGGCTGGCCTCGGTTCTGGCCTACGCACATCCGCGGTTTGGGCGTTACTCTTCAAAGTAAATTCGAGCACCCAGTTTCCGAGTGGCCCATCAACCGACGGGAATGCAACGTCCTCCGCGCCAGCGGCTTGCTCGGGTTTAGCGTGTCGCCTGGTCAAAGGCGCAACTTTCTGGATCGTCGGCCACTCGGAAACAGTCCACTTGGCTGGCTCGTCGGCAACACAGTTCATTGCAGGTGAAGAAAGAGAACTCTAAGAGAGCCCTGGACATAATTCATTCGCGTCATTTCGGCTCTCCTGTTAGTCGTGTTTCGTCATTTCTGAAGGAATTTGGAATCCATCCATTGCACGATTTTATCTTGTGTGTCGTTGGGCAGGCGGTTGTAGTCCCATGGCTCGCTAAACTCCAGTTTGTTGCCGGCGCCGTAAAGGGAGTAGACCCGCTTCGCCTCGCTTACGGCGGTCGACACATCGTTCGGCGTTGCGTCACGGTCCAATTGCGGTTGCACCACCAGAACAGGACGAGGTGCGATCATGCCCAGTAGGTCCTGAAAGTCATACGGAATCTGCGTTTCATGCCCGACGAAGAAGCCCAGGCGCGGAATCATCCCCCGTTCGTGACTGTATCGGGCGACGCCTCCTGTGCCCCGTTCCGCAGTGTCGGTGCGCATGGGAGTAAAGCCTGCGATGGAAACCACCCCTCTCACTCTCGGGTTCAGAGCGGCGGTGTACACCGCAACAGTGCCGCCGAGCGAGTACCCAAACAGATAGATCCGCTCAGAATCAACCATGCTGTCCTTCGTCAGTGCGTAGATGGCCGAGCTCGCATCTTCTATTAGCCTTCCCATATGCGACCACTTCGGATACCGGTCGTAGAACGGTCCGGTCTCTGACAGGCGGCTGCCAAAGCCGCTCTGATCATATGCAAATACTGCATACCCTGCACGCACCAGGGCCAGGATGGGGTGCAGGTCTTCGTGGTAGACCCACATGTAGCCAAGCGGATAACTGTCCCCGTGCAGCCAGAGGACGGCCGGCAACTTCTTGCCTGCCGGCGTGTTCTTCGGGTAGTAGAGGTCGCCAGCGAGGTTGCCTCCGAAGGTGATCCGACGCGAAGCAGTCTGGCTCTTCTGCGGCTCCAGCCAGCCATACGCCCAGCCAGAATTAGTTCCCTTAGAGATGACCCACGCCGGTAGATCGGGCGTTACCCGTCCAAAATCAGGTGCTCCAGGCTCAGGCGCCGGTACCGGCAGGGGAGAGCGCCCCGCATTCACCTCGTCGTCCAACATCTTTGAAGGCTCAGCCCCTAGCATCCAGAGGATCGATTTGCGAATCTCTGCCGATTTCTTCTCCCAGTCCGCAGCGGAAGTGATCATGCCTCCATCTGCAGATTTGAGCATCTCGTCTGTTGCACGCTTCGGATACTTACTCAGGTCCACCGACTGCTTGACGTTGACGCGCCAAGCGTTCCAGTCCCATTGGAAGATCAGGTTGTTTGTCCATTTTCGGATGGACCGGCCGAATTGAATGTCCAGCCAGTCAAGGCACGCTTCTTCATCGATTTCGGTTTCGTGAAAGCCCGGAACCCGTATGGTGCTGATGCGGTCTGGAACGCCGAGCAACCTGTACACTTTCAACGCCGAATAGTACGTCTGCTCGATGCCCCATGTGTTCGAGACCTGATCGTTGTTGCCCCACTCCATAAGCAGATCCCGCGGAGCAATCATGGCTGCCAACAGGTTGGCATCCACTGGCAAGCGATCTTCACGCCCGGAAAAGAAACGCAGTTGCGGAGCGAACCATGTTGGGAATGCGCGCGTTGTGGTCTCGATGCCTTCACCAAAGCCGCGCTCACCTGATGCCCGCCAAGGCAGTACACCGCCCGCGCCCGTGCTGCCTGCGATCACCGCGGAGATGCGCGTATCCATGGCGGCGGCAATTGCAGCGACTTTACCGTTGCGCGAGTAACCGAAGATGGCGACATGCTTCGTATCGACCTGGGGCAGCGTTTCCAGATAGTCCACGACCAGGCTCGCCGACCAAGCCCGGCGAGGCAGCAGCGCGAAGTCATACTTTGGATAGAGCTGTGCCAGCGCATCGGCATCGTCCATGTCATCGTTGCCGGCGTATCCTACGGAGATGTAGTCACGGCGAATCAGCGAAGGCGTCCAATTAATCCAAACGTTATAGTGAAACATGTCGTTAGTACTACTGTGTTATAAATAACATTTTGGTGTAGAATTGTTTTGTGGGCACGCAATCTGCGCCAGGCCCACAGGAGAAACGCTTTGCGGCATACACGGATGGCCTGGCGAAAGCCGCAG
>JBEKTU010000147.1:0-7303 GCA_049515735.1 Bryobacteraceae bacterium | reverse complement strand
TTCAAGTGTGGCGTCTCCAGCGGTCTCCGGACGTTTCAACCGCCGAGATGGCGCGGTCAGTCGTTCTTACACGCGAAATTGTCGGTGCCGCATTTCAGGGGGTTCTGCCACGGGCTGTTAGCCAACGATGTCTGTCGCCCATGGCAAGGCCGGCTTCCATTGCAGCGATTCCGGCCATCGACTCGAACCTTTCGCGGCCGTGCCCGCGAATTATCCACTCGCCGGCTCTGCACGGCTCATTCGCATACAATTCGGGATGCTGTCTCTGGAGTTCTCGGAAGCTCCTTTCATGGCTACGCCATCGGCTATATGCGCCCATCGCTCCCTTTCCGATGCCCTGTTATGGTATTGTCGCCAACCGGCCAAAGTTGTTACCGGCTTCTCGCCCGGCCCAGCTTGGGCGGCTATAAACATTTTACCATGAAGCTGTTTTGGGATGCTGCTCTCTCACTCTGGTCGCCTTCGTACTTTGCGGCTTTCCTGTGGGGGCGCTCCCATAAGCATCATCCGGCAATACATCGAGCAGCGAGAACCCGGGAGTAGGCGAGCGATGGGCCCGCCGCGCTATCCTTCCTCCCTGTCAACGGGGAGGCTTGCCGCGTAGGCTGTGATCTTTCCGACCAAGGCAGCGGCTTGCTCCGGCGTCTGGGCGGGCAATCTGCCGATGCCACTCGTCTGTAAGCCCGGCCCAAAACCGGGCGGTTTAGACACGGGCTGTTAGCCCTTGTCAGGGGTGGGGGAATTTTCGTTTGGCACTATGAGGATTTTTGCAATGGCGCTGGCCATCTCCGAACCCCGGCCCCGGTGCATCCGGTGCCGGCCGCTTCTGCCAGGCGGCCATCCAAACGCAACCTTTTCGCCGGTGTCGCCTGGACCAGATCACTGCCGCAGCCAACTAATGGTATCTGCGGCACGCAACGGATGCCGCTGGATGATCCCCTCCGCCAAGTCCCGAAGCCTTTCGCTCGGTTGGACCTCGTTTGGTCCCTGGGCTCCATGCCAGAACGATCCAGACCAGACCAGATCTGGTCTATGCTAAAATCCGAGTATGGTCCTGCGCAACATTTCCCAAGCGAAGGCCGAACTTTCCGCGCTCATCGAAGCGGTGCAAAACGGAAATGAAGTCATCATCGCCAAAGCTGGCAAGCCGGTGGCCCGGCTAATAGCTTTCCGCGGCCCCTCCCGGCCCAGGACGCCCGGCTCGATGGCAGGTGAAATCTGGATCGCCCCCGACTTCGACGCCCTGCCGGACGATATGGAGGAAGCCTTCGGAATGAAGGAAACCCGCAGTTGAGGATTCTACTCGACACGCACCTCCTGCTCTGGTGGCTGGAGGCCAGTCCGTCGCTCTCCGCCGCAGCCAGGGAGATGATCCGCGACCCGGAGAACACCGTGTTCGTCAGTGCCGTCTCTCTTTGGGAGATCTGGCTCAAGCAAAGCCTGGGCAAATTGCGGCTGCCAGTTGACTTCACCGAGAGGCTGGCCGCCGAATCCTTCGAGAGCTTGCCACTGACGGCCTCGCACACCCGGCAGGTCTCCCTGCTTCCGTGGTGCCACCGCGATCCTTTTGATCGGATGCTGGTCGCACAAGCGCAGGTCGAGAAACTCGTTCTGTTGACCGCTGACGAGGTTCTTACGGCATACGGAGCCGTCGTTCACGTGGCTCGCTGAAAAGGCGACGCCAAAAGATCACTGTTGAGGCGGCGGCCCGATGGAGCAAAGCAAAATAACCGTTTCAGGATTTGCAGCTCCCGAGAATCCTCACGCGTTTTCGGATTTCAGTGCACAATAGAGGTGGATGACGCAGGACCAGGCCATCGCGGAGATTACCCGTCGTTTGGTGGACTACTACCACCCAGAGCGCATCTATCTGTTCGGCTCTGCCGCCCGCGGTGATGGCGGTCCGGACAGCGATCTCGACTTCTGCGTGGTCCTGCCGGACGATGCCCCGCCGGGGCTCTACCGGCCAGGTGTGCATCGCGCTCTATGGGATCTGGGCACGGCTGCGGACGTGGTCCGATGGCCGGCAAGCGACTTCGATGTTCGCGCCGCCCATGTGAAGGCATCCTTGCCGGCAACGATTACGCGAGAGGGAAAAGTGCTTTATGACTCCCGAAGAGTCGCGGCGTGACGAGGCTGCTCGTTGGCTTGCACAGGCCCGCAAGGATCTGAACGCTGCGCGCCTGCTGGCATCGGAGGAGCCTTCCACAGCCAGCAGACGGCCGAGAAGGCCGCCAAGGCTTTTCTCACGTTTCACGACGTTCCCTTCCGCAAGACACATGACCTGAACGAACTCGGCGGCCAGTGCGCTGTATTGAATCCGTCCCTTGCTCCTCTGTTCAAGGAGGCTTCCGATCTGACCGACTACGCTGTCGTGTTCCGCTACTTGGATGCTCCGCGCGAACCGGACGAAAGTGAGGCGACTGTGGCGTTAGAGACGGCCGGGCGCGTTTTCGAGGAGGTCAGTGCTCTCCTGGCACCACCCCGGCGGTTTTGAATCGCCTACCCGCGGCAGACCTCAGTGCAGCAGTGTTGGGGCTGAACACAGATCAGGTTCAGCGGGTTTACGATGCAATTCAGGCGAAGCGCAAGGGAGCGCAGTACCTGCGTGCATCGTCGCTCTCGAATGCCGTGCGTCCCCGCGCAGCATACTCCTCGATTCGCTCAACAGCCTCAAGGATATCCCTGAGCCGCTCCCGATCATCTCTCACAGCGGCACTGCCTCTCGAAGGACTCTCTCCCGGATCCGCGCGCGCAGGCCTCTCTCGGTGACAACATCCACCTGGGTCTGCAGCACGGCCTCTAGGTCGATCAGCAAGCCGCTAAGATCAAACAGGCTACGGTCGGGCTCCAGGTCCACGAGGAAATCGATGTCGCTAGCCGCATCATTCTCGCCCCGCGCGACGGAGCCAAAAACGCGGATGTTTCGCGCCCCTCGCCTTGCCACAACGCGAAGGATCTCGTCCCGTCTGGTCGTTCGGACTTCCTGCAGGGTCATACAAACCCATTCTCCCTCGGAAACGGCCCCGACGCACTAGCTGATTCTCATGAGAGTTCACGCCGCGTCCAGCGTGGCGGTCTCCAAAGATTCCCGCACATCAGCGGAAACATCCTGGCCCCAGCGCCGCGCCTGGCGCTCCGACCATTCCGTGAAAACCTCTGAGCCACGCAGGTACGTGTGCGTCCAACCGTATCGTGGGGGGTTTCTTGATGGGCCTATAGAAACTTGCCGCCCACCGCCTTGCTCCAATCGAGCATCGGCGGAATGTCCGAGGTGTCGATCTCTCGGTCGCTCATTCGCTTTGGCGCCGGCTGAACCGCAGCCGCCTGTATAGAGTCAGTGCCTGTCCGCCCACGGATTGAGCAGCAGGACCCCTGTCAGCTCGAAATCGGCGGCGTTTCTAGTCATGACATGCAGTCCGTGCCGCCGGGCCGTGGCGGCGATCATCCCGTCAGTAGCCGGGACGGTTCGCCCGGCCTTCTGGGCGGCGGCTGTCAACTCTCCCCAGATGCGGCTGGTTTCAAGATCGACCGGAAGCAGCCGGTCACCATAGAAGCGCTCCAGGGTTTGCAGCCAGCTTTGCAGCGCGCGCTTGCGCCGACTTTCCCTGAGAAGCGCTATCCCTTTGGCGATTTCGCCGATCGACAGGACGCTCACAAACAGGCTCTCGCTATCGCACGCATCAACAGCGCGTCGCACACTGGCATCGCCATGCGGATGGCGCAGATCCGACAGCACGCACGTATCGAGCAACACTCTCACAGTTTGGCTTCCCGTATCGGAGAGCGATCGCGCGCGAGGTCGAGGCCTTCCAGGTTAGGACCATCTCCGAGCAGGAATTCCTTGAAACTCGGGCGTGTCCCGGTCAACTTTTCGTATTCGCGCTCGGCAACGACCACGACAGCGTCGTCGCGCCGAAGCACCCGTTGCGGGCCTTCGACCAAGGCGCGATTGACCAATTCGCTGAACCGGTTCTTAGCGTCGGCAAGCCGCCATTCCATAGTTCCTCCATAGCTAGACAATCTAGCTCTATTCTGAAATGTTTCCAGGCAAATCGCAAGTTCACGCCGCGCCTGACGTGGCGGTCTTCAGTGGTTCCCGCGCAACGGCGGAAACATCTTGGCCCCAGCGCCGCGCCTGGCGCTCCGACTATTCCGTGAACAACCCTTCGATGATAATCTCGAAGCAAATGTCGTACTTCGGCTCGAACCTCTCTCTGCCGATCGCGTGCAATTCCTCATGATGCTTCCGGCACAGCGGGACGCAGTTGGTATCCGCGGCCTTCTGCTACTAGCCAGCAAAGCCTCAAGACTAGAGCGCATCTCATAAATACTTTATGCATAAATCCGGTGACACCGAAACCCCCGTACACAGGGCATGCGGCCTCTGTCAGCCTGGGCCCTGCGGGGATTTGTTGAGATGCGTTCTATTCTTCGGTGACAAGATGACGCACAGCGGCCAGGATCGTTGGGATCTCGCGATCCACAACGCCCCAGACCAGGGCAGGATCGGCGCCTTCGTAGTTGTGGATCAGAACGTTGCGCAGGTCGTTCATCTCGCGCCACGGGATCTCCGAATGAGCGGCGCGGAATTCAGCCCCGATCTTCCGAGATGCCTCCCCGATAACCTCGAGGTTCCGGCACACGGCGTCCAGGAGAATGCGCGCGGGCACGGCGCCCTCGTCTCGCAGGATGGCGCACTCGCTTAGCCGCTCGCAGCAGTCCAGAATGTGAAGAAGGTAAATCCGCGGATCCGGGACTGGCTTGGGCTATATCGCCTTGGCTTCAGCCAGAACACCATCGCGCAAGTAACGCAGGCTGTTCGGCGTCACAATATCAACTTCGACTCCAAGCAGGTCCCGCAGGTCCAAGCGGAGATCGATCAGATCGAACAAAGTTCGTCCCTTTTCGAATTCCACCAGCAAATCAACATCGCTCGCTTCCCGGTTGTCGCCGCGGGCTACCGAACCGAACACACGGATGCTCGTAGCCCCGTGTTCCCGCCCCAGCTTGACGATGGCAGTTCTTTTTTCCTGCTGAAGAGTCCTCAGCGTGATCACGCCTCCATTGTCCTCCACAATGACCCTCGATGTCCGCCGTGGGCAACCAAAGCCAGCAAACCCGCTTCAGCCGCTCCCGCCAGCCTACCCCACCCCGGAGATCCCACCACCCGGGATCCGACGGTTCGCCGCGGTTCGCGCCGCGTCCAACGTGGGTTCCTGCTCGACGGAAACATCCTGGCCGAAGCGCCGCGCCTGGCGCGCTGACCATCCCGTGTACAACCCTTCGATGATGATCTCGAAGCAAATCTCGTATTTCGGCTCGAACCTCTCTCTGCCGATCGCGTGCAGTTCCTTATGGTGCTTCCGGCATCATGAGAATATATTGTGTGTCAACATAAATCTGCTATCATGTGAGCAGATGCCAATTCCAGCAGCCATGATCTGCAAGTGCCTGCGTTGCAGCCACACCTGGATCAAGCGCATCGAAGGCCGGCCCGCGCGGTGTCCCAAATGCAAGCAGCCGAACTGGGATTTGCCGCGCCGCAGAGTCGGTCGTCCAAAGAAGGACATCGCCGCTGGCAAACTGAAGCGTGGAAGGTCGCGGAAGGCAAACCCATGAACCTGCGTCATGGCTCGTAATCCTTACAGGTCATGGCGTTCACCGGCTCTACGGCCGCGCTTTGGCCGACCGCCTGGTAGACGGCGCCCACCTCTCGACTCCATCGAGATAGAACGTCACGTTTTCGGCATTGTCACTCCACTCGATCTAGAACGGGTTATCCGCGCTGGTGAACTCGAGCGGTGCCCACTGCTTCCTAATCAAGACGCTGCGTTTCATGCCGTGGCTCTGGGAAGGCTTGGGGGAAAAGCTATGGCTGCGGTCCTCACCGCAGAGCAGAAACAGGCGATTGCGAGCAAGGCGGGAAAGGTCGGAGGGAAGCGCCGGGCCGAAGTACTCACGGCTCAACGGCGCCGCGAGATCGCAAGCCAAGGAAGGCTCAAACTGAAAGCAGAAGCGAAATGATCTGGAGGCAGGTTTCAAAGCGAGCTATGGATGCCGCCCCGACGCGCAGATCGCGGCCGACAAAAAACGCATCGCCAATCCGCGCTGAGTTGAGCCGCACCCGGCTGGAGCGAATTCCATCGGAGCCCTGGCACGTTCGAATTTCGGTTGGCCTCCGCGAAGAAGAATCCGGCGTTGTCTATTCCAGTGAAGGTGGGGTGAATGGTGGTCGGTGTGCGGATTGGCAGGGCCAAGACATGGCGAAGCGGAATCCGGCGCTGTTCATTCCGGTGAAGGTGGGGTGAGACGGAGGCGACTCCACCAAGCTTGACACTCGGGCATTTGTGCCCGATACTGAATCTGTGAAGGGCGCTGAGTTTATGCGTTGAGTCCGGAAGCTGGGCCGTCGCCGGGAAGTGGCAGTGAACTGGGTCCCCGAGCGTGGCAAGGGGAGCCATGGCACGCTGTACTACGGCACCCGATTCACGATAGTTCAGAACTTGAACAACGAGCTCAAGAAGGCCTCCTTGCACGCTATGCTGGATCAGCTCGGCCTGACGCTCGGAGAGTTGCTCAAGGGGAAGGAGTAACAACCATGCGCAGTCTCGCATATCCCGCCACCCTGACGCCAGATCGGGAAGCGGGCGGTTTTACGGTGGCCTTTCCGGATCTTCCCGAGGCCATCACTCAGGGCGAAGACCGTTTGGACGCACTCGATCAAGCAGCCGATTGCCTCGAGGAAGCGATTGCTGGAAGAGTCCGCAGGGGTGATGAGATTCCCACAGCGTCGAAGACAAAGGCGAGTCAGACTGTGATTTTCGTGCCGCCTCTGATGGCTGCCAAGGCCGCATTATACCTGGCGATGCGCGAAGCGAAGATGAGCAACGTCAAACTGGCGAAGCAACTCGGCTGTGACGAAAAGGACGTTCGACGCATGCTGGACCCGCGCCACAGCTCTCGAATCACTGCGCTGCAAGCAGCCCTGGCGGCCCTTGGCAAGAGGATCGTGTTGGCGGTGGAGAACGCCGCGTAGACAAACACAGCGGCTGTGGGGGCCCAGCGGACACACCTCCGGCCCGGTGGGTCACACGTGGATTTCAGATTGTCAGGGGAATGAGGCCGCGCAGGAGGAATTGCGCGCGGCTCAGAGAAGGGCGATCAGCGTGCGGATCGGAAGACCCAGCAAGGTGCCGCAACTGACGCCCACGCCGTTTGCAACCACGTCCCCGAGTTCCACCGAGCGGCCCGGCGAGAAGTGCTGACCCGCCTCCATGAGGACTCCCAGAAGGAACATCGA
>JBEKTU010000146.1:0-7506 GCA_049515735.1 Bryobacteraceae bacterium | reverse complement strand
GAATGAGTTGGCCGGCGGGGTTCTGCCATGTGGGCGGTATGGGGCGAATGCCGCTTGGTTCCGCCTGGCGGTGATCACCTACAACGTACTGACCGCGATGAAGCGGCTGGTCCTGCCTGCGGATTTGCAGACGGCGCGGCCCAAGCGGCTACGGTTTTTGATTTTCCAGCAGCCGGGCAAGCTGATCCATCATGCCCGCAAGACGGTATGGCGGCTGGCCCGGACCTGGAACCGGTTTTGGAACTGGAAACAGGCGATGGAAGTGTTGGTTTTGCCTGCACCGGTGTAGGAAAGGGCGAGCGGAGCAGGCTTACGGACGGATTATAGGAGGTGATTCCAGAGGAGGTGTATCGCAACCTAAGCAGATCTACCAGGCAAGCCCCGTAGTGGGCGTTCCCCTCGGCCTGCCATAGCTGCCCGGAGGCTCGGGCCGAAACTTATCCAGATCCCCTTCGCCGAAGAGTTTGAGTTCTTCCTCGATTCCGACCTACGGACGGATTACGGGCGTGTAATGCCTCTCCGTGGACTTTGATACTCCTGTGTCCAAGGAGCACGGAAACGCTTTCCAGCGGAACCCCGGCCAGCAGCAGTTCCACGGCGAACGCCGGGTGGCTTCGCGACAGGGTGGCCAGATCGCCTTCGCCGTAATCGGCTGATCGGAACGGCGCATCTGAAGGCTCGGGAAGACCCAGCCCGTCTTTCGCTTCAGCGAGCGGTAGTAGGTCCGAAGCTGATCGAACAACTTCGGGCTAAGCGCAATACTGTTCACTTACGACATTTTCGTGCTATTCTGTTTTGGGGCGGAGGCCCCGAGAATGGCCCGAACCGTCGCATTCCTGCCCGCCGGGAGCCGTATCGCTGACTACATCAGCCTCGGCGTCGTCGCCAAGTTTTTTCCTGTGGAGAAAGTGCATGATGCCCTGAGCCAGGCAAAGCGCGCCAGCGTGCGTGAGCGTGATCTACCGGCCCACGTGGTGGTCTACTACGTGATCGCTCTGGCGTTGTACATGAGGTCTTCTTATCGTGAGGTGCTGCGCTGTTTGTTGGAAGGAGTGCAATGGCTGCTGGACCCGTCGGTCCCCGTCAAGGTGGCGGGCAAGTCGGGGATCTCCCAGGCCCGCAGCCGTCTGGGTGCTGAGCCGCTCCAGACTTTGTATGAGGCCGTGGTGGCACCCATTGCAGAGAGTCGCACCCGGGGCGCCTGGTATCGACAATGGCGGTTACTCAGCCTGGACGGCAGCACCCTGGACGTGGCCGACACCGTCGAAAACGATGAGGCTTTCGGACGGCCGGGCGCCAGTCGCGGATCCAGTGCATTCCCCAAGATCCGCTTTGTGGCGTTGCTGGAAAACGGAACACACGTTCTTTGGAATGCACGCATGGCCGACTATGCCACCGATGAGATCACACTCGCCCGGGATGTTGTGCCGGGACTCCGGAAAGGAATGTTGTGCCTGGCGGACCGTTTCTTCTCCAGCCACGAACTCTGGCGGGCGGCCGCGAAAACCGGGGCGGACTTGCTGTGGCGAGTGCGCCAGAACGCCCGTCTGGAAGTCGACGAGCGCCTCCCGGATGGCTCCTATCTCAGCCGCATCTATGCCTCTACCAAGGACCGCAGGAAGCAGCGCAACGCCATTGTGGTGCGGGTGATCGAATACCGCTTGAAAGACGTACCGGGTGCCGAACCCATCTACCGGCTGCTCACCACGATCCCGGACCCGGCGGCGGCGCCAGCCAAAGAACTGGCGGCGCTGTATCACGAGCGTTGGGAAATCGAAACTTCTCTGGACGAACTGAAGACCCATCTGCGCGGCGCGCAGATCGTCCTGCGCAGCAAGACTCCGGAACTGGTGCGGCAGGAATTCTACGGCTTGCTGATGGCCCATTACGCCGTTCGAGGTCTGATGCACGAAGCCGCGCTACGCGCAGGCGAAGATCCCGACCGACTCTCTTTTTTACACTCCGTACGCGTGGTCCAGCGGCGAATGGCCCGTTTTGTCGCTATTCCCCCCTCGGCAGAAGAAAGTCTTTCATGCAGCGGTGTTGGACGAAATCCTTCGGGAACGCGTCAGTTCGAGCCGCAATCGAGTCAACTTCCGCGGAGTGAAGCGCAAGATGAGCAACTACAACTTGCGCCCACGGAAGCGGCAACATACCCGCCGCATCGACGTCTCCACGCGGATAAGGATCGTTAAATGAACAGTATTGGGGCTAAGCGGAACCTCGCGCTCCTTGCCGCCTTTACCCTGGCGGATGCGGATCACATGAGCCGGACCACTTCGTCCCGGCTCAGCACGGTGTATTTGCCGCCGTAGCAGTTTCGGGACGGGCAGATCATCGCGAGAAGAGCGCCGCTTCAGGACCTTCAGGAACAAGAAGCGCGGCGCGGCCATCTGGATCACCACGCCCCAATCAGAGAGTTTGCGAGAGTTTTCCATCGCTCGCCCGATCAACTGGGCTGCGAGCACGTCCGTGGATATCGACTGCACCTGGTGCAGGAGCGTAAGTTGCACCCCCGGGGACCGAAGGCCCGAACGAGAAGGAGAGGCCAGTAGGCCATGAGTCTCGAGGACGACAAGCAGCAGAGTATCCAGATCGAACTGGACTTCTCTTCTGTGCTGACGGGTGAAGCCCGAGAGGCGGGAAGGGAAGGGCCTGAAGCGTCCGGGGCGACGAGTGGGACCGAAAACCCAGCCAGCACGGATCGACTGCTTGTCGGGAGGGCTATTCTAACGCCCATGACGGGCCTGGGGGCGCGCCCCATAGAATCGTCGGAGGCTGCGGGAGGGTTGAGTACTACCTCTGGGTGGCAGGCAGCGGGATGCGAATTTCGACGATGGTGTGGTCGGTGCCCGGCGAAAAGCGCAGATCCGCGCCCGCACCATAACAGATTTCGAGCCTCCGCCTGACGTTTTGCAGACCGACGCCCGTAACCGGAGTTTCCGCGGCGCGCCCGCTGGCGCTATTCTCGACCGAAATCCGCAATTCCTGGTTCCGGCATTGGGCCTTGATCCGCACGTAGCCCGGCTCGATGCGGAGCGCGACGCCGTGCTTGACGGCGTTCTCCACCAGGGGCTGGATGGACAACGCCGGGATGAGGATTTGCAGGGCGGCATCATCCACCTCTATCTGAACGTCGAGCCGGCTGGCCAGGCGGCACTGTTCCAGCTCGAGGTAGGCGCGCACGATCTGCATCTCCTGCTCCAGCGGCACGAAGGTCTTTTCCGACTGCAAAGAGTAGCGAAAGATCTCGGCGAGGTTGAGCACCATACGGCGGGCCGCGGCGGCTTCCCGCGGGATGGCGCCATAGAGCGCATTGAGGGCGTTGAAAAGGAAATGAGGATTGATCTGCGACCGCAACGCGCGCAGCTCGGCCTGGCTGACCAGCCGGTTCATCTCCTGCCGCCGCAAGGATTCCACTCTCCCGGCGATTTCCGAGGCGGCCTTGGCCAGCGTGTCCAGGTCCTCGCCCAAATAGCGCCGTCCGCCCTGCCGGCGTCCCAGAACCAGCAGGCGGGAGTCGCCCTCGCCCAGCCGAATGGGAACTAGGGCCTCGGCCCAGCTCGCCTGCTTCAGCGAGCCGGCGGCGGGAAACATGGCGGCGCTTATGGGGGCGTGAAGACTGGCGGCGGCCGCAACTTCGCTCTGGCTGACCACGGCGTAGTCCCCGGTCCCGACAGCGTCGGCGATGGTGGCGGCCGCCCAATCCAGATACGGCTCCTCGCTGGTAGCGGGACCTTCTGTTACGCGGCTGGCGAGACTCGCGAGGCTGCCTTGCCGGAAGACCGCGCGCGTAAGCCAGGATTGAACGCGGCTGCGCAGCCAGGCGAAGAACACCAGAAAGAGACAGACGCCGATGAGCAATAGCGCTTCCTGCAGCGGCTCCGGCGCGGTTCGCTCCACCAGCACCAGGCGGAATGCGGCCTGGATGACCAGCCATGTCAGGACGGCGGCCAGAAGGGCGTTGGCCAGGAAGCGGACGAACGCGTCCAGCAAAACAAAACGATAGTCCTGCAAGAGAACGAAGAGGGCCAGCGGGATGCCGGCGTGGTGTACCAGCAGCTCGCTGGACCAGGCCTGGCTGGCGTGCCCGGCTCCGAAATGGACGAAAGACATGGCAAACAGCGCCAGGCACATGGCAGCCGCAATACGCACTCCGCCCGAGCGCCGCAGCGGGTCGCGCCGGATGGCGACACCAGTCACCGCAATGGCGGTCAAAGCCAGGAAGCCAACCGTGATGAGCAGCAGCGCAACCTGATGGAGCGCGGCGCCGTTGCCGGCAATCTCCCAGAAGTGCATGGCCACTGCGATGGCGCTTAGCACGTAGCCACCAGCGACCACGGCGGGCTGGCTGTCCCCAAGCGATAGCTGCAGCAACACGGCGGGCAGGAGGCTCAACGCCGAGAAGCTGATGGCCACCAGCAGGCCCAACACTCCCGCCGGCAAGCCAGGCCACACCAAAGCGATCAGGGAGCCGAGGTTCCACAGCAGCGAAAGGGCCGCGGCCAATCCCGACAGGTAGCGCCCGCGCAACCCCGACCACCCGCGGCCGCTGAACAGCAGGCAGAGGAAGATCGCAAAGATCAGAGCTCCGCTGGCGTGCCCAAGGATATTGATGAGCAGCGGCTGGTTGATTGCGATCATGGCCTCAGCTCCCGCCAGCGCCTGAAAACCGCCCGCTGGCCCGGTGATTCCCGCCAGTGGTGAGAAAGAAGTATGGCCGGCCGGAGCTTCCTAACATACTGTACACGCAAGCATGGCGCGGAGCACTACCGGATTGAAACGGCTGAGCCGGAATGCGGCCATAGGGCTGTTCCTTTCGACCGCGGCCATTCTTGGATTCAGTTGCCTGATGCTGCAATCGACCGTCTGGCGGGAGTCCCGTGCCCCGGAGCCTGAAGCTTTCTATACCAGCCTGCCCGGCGTCGACTTGAGCGGCGTCCCCCCGGAGAAATTGGGAGCTCTGCTCAAGAAGCTCAACTCGCAGCGCTGTCCCTGCGATTGCGGGCGGACTATCGCCAGTTGCCGGAACAACCACCGCTCCTGCTCGATGAGCATAGCCGCCGCGCGGGAGGTGGTTGCCGCAGCCAAGAAGCGGTGATTCCGGCGCTCTCACCATTGCAGCATCTGACGGACGCCGGCGGCCTGCCGTTTGCTCACGATGAATTCCTGGCCGTTGCTGAGCGTCAGCAGCCAGCGCTGGCTGCTGAGGGAAGTCATTTTCCGGACGTGATTCACGTTGACCAGCGCGTTGCGATGGACGCGCTGGAATACAGAGCCTTTCAGGCGGGCGTCGATATTGTGCAGCGGCTGTGTGGCCATATATCGCTGCCTGGCTGTAATGATCCACACGATCTCCCGCTCGGCCTGGAACGCCAGAACATCGTCGATATTGAGGAGGAAGTACTCCTCGCCGGCCCGTCCCACCACCTTGCGGCTGGGCGGAGCGGCCGGCCGCCCCGGGATCTCGCTCAATTGCGCCAGCGATTCAGCGACATCGCGCGTCCTGCCGCGCAACGCCCTTGCCCGGTCCAGAGCTTTCTCGAGCCTCTCCCGGCTGACGGGCTTGAGCAGATAATCGAGCGCGCCTTCTTCGAACGCGCGGATGGCATGCTGGTCGTACGCGGTGACGATGATCACGATGGGCAGCGCGCCTTGCGGCAAGCGTCGGATCACGTCGAAACCGCCCAGTCCGGGCATCTGTAGATCCAGCAACACAAGGTCGGGCTTGAGGCGCTCGATTTGGACGAGAGCGTCGTGGCCGTTGCCGGCTTCGCCGACAACCTCGACATCTCCCACTGAGCGCAGTTCGTCCCGCAGCACCTGGCGGGCGATCGGCTCGTCATCGACGATCAAGGTGCGTATTGGCGCTTGGCCCATCTCCATGGAGTTAGCTCGAAAACCACCGCATTGCGAATGGAAAACTCATAAGCGGGCCAAATTCGACGGCAACCGGCCACGATTCGATCACGAGTGGGGGTCCGTAGCAGGCTCACCCTTTCATCGTACGCATACCGCCAGGATCGTCAAGTGGAGGACCGTTCCGCTTGGGTGCATGTTGGGCAGTTGACCTACTGAGAAAGCTCTCGATCAGCCCACGGCATTGTTAGGCAGCTCACCTCGGCCTTCTGTCCGCCCGTTAGAATTTGTACTGGAGCGCTCCACAGCCGGAGTATCATCTCAATTTCAGATAGGAGAGTCCGATGCTCCGTTTTTGTCTCGTATTTTCGTTCTTGGCGCTGTCCGCGTTCTGCCAATCGATGGGAACCGCGGGAACCGTGCGCGGGAAGGTGACCGATCCCAGCGGCGCGGCCATCCCCGGCGCGACGGTGGAGTTGTCCAACGACTTGACCTTGTACCGCCGGGAGGTTGTCACCCCGGCTTCCGGCGAGTTTCAGTTCTCGAACATCCCGCCGAACGTCTACCACCTCGAGATCAACGCCCCCAGCTTCGAGCATCATCATCGAGATTTGACGATTCGAAGCGCGGTGCCGGTGAACCTCGAAATCAGCCTGGCGCTGGCGTCGCAGCGCGAGGCGCTGACGGTGACCTCGGAGGCGCCGCTCATGGAGACTACGCCATTGGCGCACTCCGATGCCGACTCCGCCCTCTTTGCGAAGCTGCCGACAACCACCATCGCCACCGGGCTCAGCGACATCATCACGCTATCGACTCCCGCGGTTGTTGCTGACTCGGATGGCTTCTTTCATTCGCTCGGCGATCACGCCCAAATGGCTCTTTCGGTCGATAACCAACCCATCACCGATCAGCAGGGAAGCCTCTTTTCCACCCAGATTCCGCCAAATGCGATTCAATCCATCGAAGCGGTCTATGGTGGCACGCCGGCCGAGTATGGCGACAAGAAGTCGCTGGTGGTAACTGCCGTAACGCGCTCCGGGCTCGGCCAGAAAACGCACGGCAGTTTTTCCAGCGGGTACGGCTCTTTCGGAACCTTCGAAGAAGCTGGCGATGTCGGTTTTGGCGGGGCAAAATGGGGCCAGTTCTTTGCTGTGAACGGGTCCCGCTCGGGCCGTTTTCTGGATACCCCCGAATACCTTCCCTTCCATGACATCGGCAACAACATGAACGTGTTCTCACGGTCCGACTATCAACCGGATACTTCGAATATGCTCCATTTGGACGCACTGGCCGCCCGCACCTGGTTTCAGGTTGCCAATCAATACGACCAGGTGGCCTCCGGGCAGGATCAGAAGCAGATGGTGCGTACTTTCAACATTGGCCCCGGTTGGGTACATGTATTCAGTCCTTCTATCACGCTGGCGGTGAATCCGTTCGTGCGGCGGGATTTGATCAACTACTACCCGAGCGACAATCCCTTTGCCGACCAGCCAGCCACGATGAGCCAGACCAGGAGCTTGACTAGGGGCTCGTAACAAAATAACATTTCCATATTGAATTGTTTTGGCGTATCCTGGAGAGGATGGCAGACCTTACCGGGATCACGCGGCGCTTTGCGGCAGTGCACGGGATTCTAGATGAGCGCTC
>JBEKTU010000145.1:0-7648 GCA_049515735.1 Bryobacteraceae bacterium | reverse complement strand
CGCGGCGGTTTTCCTCCCGCGCGCGCCCAGAACAGTTCAAATCGAAAAATCGGCTATTCCTCCTACCGCACTGATTCAACCGTAGTTATCAATTTTCAAAAAACTTTAGCCGGACAGCAGTGGTCGGGGTTATGTCCCGGACTGAGTTGAATGCAGCACTCCGTGTTCACAAAAAGGGCGCGATCCGCTCTCAGATAATCTATGACAACGCTCTCGTAGTAGTCCATTTGGGCACCTCGGACAGACGGCGGTGAACATTACAGCTCCATCATCGAACACTTCTGTTCGACTCGCAATGTCGGCGGCCAACGCGCGTTAGTTCGCCGCCACTTCCAGCACCGTATTCCACAGGTACTCGATCATCGTCATCAGCGAGCGCACGGAGATGTGCTCGTCGTCGGAGTGCGCGCCGCCCAGCGGGCCTTCTTCGGGCGTGACCATCGCGCCGACGCCGTACGCCTGCACGCCCCTGGCGCGGAGCTGCGCGTTGTCGGTGGCCCCGGTCATCATGCCCGGCAGCGTGGGAGCGTCGAACATGCGGCGGCTCACCTTTTCCAGCGCGCGGAACATCTCCGTATCCATGCGCGACGGCGCGGCCAGCGGGCGCTCGTCTCCCGCCGGCGGAATCACCTCCACCGCCGGGTCGTCGATCACGCGGCGCAGCTCCGCCAGGAACTTCGTCATGTCTTCGTCGGGCAGCGCGCGCACGTCCAGATTGGCTTCGGCTTCGGAGGGAATCACGTTGTTGCGGAAGCCGGCCTTCAGAATGGTGGGAACCACCGAAGTCCGCAGGATGGAATAGTGGCCCGGGTCGTGCCGCCGGAAGTAGCGGTCGATTTCGGCCGCGCGCGCGGGGTCCAGAATCCCGCGGTAACGGGCGGCCTCGGCGGGCGGCGAAATCGCGGCCAGGCGCTCGAAGTAGGCGCGCGTGGTGGCGTTGAGCCGCATGGGCGTCTGCCAGGTCCCCGCCCGCGCCACGGCTTGGGCCAGGTGCACCACCGCGTTCTCCATGATGGGCCGCGAGCCGTGGCCGGCCGGGCCGTGCGCCACCAGGCGTATGCGGCGCGGCGCTTTCTCCGTGGCGCTGATCAGCACGTGATGCACCTTGCCGTTGTCCGCGACGATGGCCCCGCCTTCGGCCAGCGCGTACTCGCTCTGGATCTCCGGCCAGTGTTGCTTGACCATGAAGTCGATGCCGAAACTGGTGGTGCCCTCTTCGCCGGCCTCCGCCAGGAAAATGACGTCGCGGTCGAGTTTCACGTGGAGCCGGTGGAGCAGCAGCAGGATCGTCATGCCGGCCACCACGTGGGACTTGTCGTCGCTCGACCCGCGCGCGTAGATGACGCCATTCTTGCGGATGGCGGCGAAAGGGTCGACGCTCCATTTCTCGCGCTGCACACCCACCACGTCGGTGTGGCCCATGAGGAGGATCGGTTTCTTCGAGCCGTTGCCCGGAATGCGCGCCACCAGGTTGGCCCGCGCGGGGTCCAGGGCGAACAGCTTCACTGGGATGCCCTCGTGTTCCAGCACGGCCCGGATCGCGTTGGCGGCCTTGGTTTCATTGCCCGGCGGGTTGCTGGTGTCGATCTTGAGCAGGGCGGTGAAGCGATCCAGGATCTCGGGTTCGAGCTTCTGCCAATCCACCGGATAGCGGTCCTGAGCGGCGCCGGCGGCCGCCAGCCACAGAAAGCAGGCAAGGGTCTTCATAACCGAATTGTGGCATGATGGCGGGAAAACGAGTGTAGTCGCCAGGCCAGCGGGGCAAGCCCGCACGACGCTTTCCGCGGCAATCTCAAAACACAGGTCACAACCACTTTTCCCACCCCGTTTCCCTTCCCCCTCAACTTACAGCCAAGCCTCACCCGGAAATTACCTCGCCACCCGCTACTCTGAAAGTGGGTTCTTATGTCATCTCTCAGACAAATCGAGGCCAATCGCCTCAACGCGCAGAAATCCACCGGCCCGCGCTCTCCCGAGGGCAAAGCCGCTGTCCGCTTCAATGCCTTGAAATCCGGCATTGACGCCAAATCCCAGGTCGTCCCCGGCGAGGACCCCGCGGCTCTCGATCTTCTCACCGCCGAGTATTACGACCGCTACCAGCCCGCCACTCCCGAAGTGCGCGCCCTGGTCGATACCCTCATCACCGCCGAGTGGCTGCAACGCCGCTTCCGCGCCCTCGAAGCGCGACTCTGGGAACACCTAATCCGCAACACCCGCAACCCGGACAAGGGCCTTGAAGTTGCCCAAACCTACGACGACCACAGCGACGCCTTCAACCACCTCCAGCGCCGCATCGACGCCGCCGAGCGCTCCTACCATCGCGCCCTCATGGCGCTCCAGAGAATCGAATCCCGCGCCCCCCAGCCCGACCCGCCCAGCGAGCCCGAACCCCTGTCGGATCAGCCGCCTGCCCCCGAAATTGGCTTTGTTCCATCAATTCCACCCCAGCCGTCCCCCTCCGACCCGTTTCCCCCGATTTTGCCTTTGCCTCCCACATCTTTCGATCCCCGAACGCCCTACGGCACCGGCTCAAACCGTCCATCGGGCAGCAGGTAGTATTTGCGGCCGCGCCAGACGATGGTATTGCCGAAGAAGCCGGCGATCCATGTCAGGAAGCTGGCGATGTCCTGAAGCGGCGTCAGCCACCAGAGACGGCGTGTCAGCGGATCGCGCAACACGTGCCCGGCGGTGGCCCAGCCGGCGGCGGCGCGAGCGAGCGCTGTCAGGGCGAGAACCGGCCACCATTCCGGCTTCACCGCGCATAGCAGCAGCGCCGGCGGCAAAGGGTTGGTAAACACCTGGCCGATGTAGCCCCATGGCCGCGAACGGCGTGTGCTGCGGTTCCATCGCAGGCGATGCCGCAGATTGGCCGCGAACTGTTGCGCGCCGATGGCGTGCTTGATCGCATAGGACGAAAGGATCACCCCGTCGCCGCGTTCGGCTGCCAGCTTTCCCATCACGAAATCTTCCGCCAGGTAATCCTTTACGGCATCGAAGCCGCCCATCCCCTCCAGCGTCTGGCGGCGGGCGGCGATGGTGGGACCAAGCGCGAACTTCATGCCGTCGAGCATCCGCGCCACCAGCACCGTGCCGAGAAATTCCGTGTTCAGGCCGATGGCTTCGAGCGTCGACCAGAAGCTGCGGCCCGGTACCGCGCGGTAGGGGCAGGTCGCCAGGCCCAGCCGCTCGTCCTGGAATTCGGCGGCGATGGTCGAGAGCATATCGGGCGTTACGCGAATGTCGCTGTCGGCCATCACCAGCAAATCGTGCTCCGCGGCGGCCAGCATGAGGTCCAGGCTATATACTTTGGCGTTGGGATAGGGCGGCTCGCCGGTCACAATCAGGCGCGAGGGGACATCCGGATAGCGCCTGCGCAGGCGCTCCACCACCGCAATGGCGGCGTCATCGGGGCTGCGCACGGCGAACAGCAGCTCGAAGCGAGGGTAGCTCTGTTCGAAGAAGGTGCGGAGGTTGCCTTCCAGGCCGTCATCCAGGCCCGCCAGCGGCTTCAGCACGCTGATGGGCGCGGCGGCGCGCAACTCCGGCGGGCGCACCGCGCGGTAGCGCACGGCCGCGAAGATGACAAGGACGCAATAGACCAGCGATCCCGCCACCAGGGCTAGCAGAGGCAGGGCCAGCACTTTTACACTGTAACAAGCGTCATGAAGAACATCATCGTCGGCACCGCCGGCCACATCGATCACGGGAAAACCGCCCTCGTCAAGGCGCTGACCGGCATCGACGCGGACCGCCTCGAGGAAGAGAAACGCCGCGGCATCACCATCGACCTGGGTTTCGCCCACCTGCAACTGACGCCCACTCTCCGGCTGGGCTTCGTGGACGTGCCGGGACACGAGCGCTTCGTCAAGAACATGCTCGCCGGCGTGGGTGGAATCGACCTGGTGCTGTTCGTCATCGCGGCCGACGAATCCATCAAACCGCAGACCTGCGAGCACTTCGATATCTGCCGGCTGCTGGCCATTCCGCGCGGCGTGATTGCGCTCACCAAGGCCGACCTGGTGGATGACGACATTCTCGGGCTGGTGCGAATCGAGGTGGAAGAATTGGTGGCCGGCTCCTTCCTGGAAGGCGCGCCAGTGGTGCCGGTCAGCTCGGTAATGGGCGCGGGGCTCGAGGAGCTGCGGCAGGCGTTGGCACGCGTGGCCGCCGAGGCGCCGGAGAAAGATGCGTCCGGCCATTTCCGCCTGCCCATCGACCGCGTGTTCACGGTGAAAGGCTTCGGAACGGTGGTCACCGGCACGCTGGTCTCGGGATCGGTCGCCAGGGAGCAGGAAGTCGAGCTTTACCCCGCGGGACGGCGGCTGCGCGTGCGCGGCGTCCAGGTGCATGGGGCCAGCGCGGACCGCGCCGTGGCCGGCCAGCGCACCGCGCTCAACCTGGCGGACATCGAGCCGGCCGGCCTGGCGCGCGGCCATGCGCTCTCCGAACCGGGAGTGTTCCGCGCCGTCAAGCAAGTGGATTGCCGCCTCCAGCTTCTGCCCGCGGCCAAGCCGCTGAAGCACCGCGCACCGGTGCATCTCCATTCCGGAACGGCGGAGATCGAAGCCCAGGTGCGCCTGCTGGAGGGAACCGCTCCGCTCCAGCCCAGCGCTACGGCATACGCGCGGCTGCTGTTGCGCGATGCGGCCCTGCTGTTGCCCGGAGATCGCTTCATCATCCGCATGTTTTCGCCGGTGGTGACCATCGGCGGCGGCGTGGTGTTGGACGTAGCCGTCGCCGCAACCGGGAAGGCCGCCCGCGCGCGGCTGGACGTTCTTTCATCCGCGGACGCGGCGGAGCGCATCGCGCTGCTGGTTCGGGAGGAGCCCTTCGGTATGGGAATGGCCGGCTTGGTGGCGCGCACCGGATTGGTGGAACCTGAAATTGCGGCGGCCGCGGCGCGCGCTCCCTTAATGACCATTCCGCAGCCGCAACCCTGGTATGTGGACCGCGCCTGGTTTCAGGCCGCACGCGGCCGCATGGTGCAGGCGGTCGGCGAGTTTCATCGCCGGAATCCGTTGCAGCCGGGCATCGCCAAGCTCGACCTGCGCCCCGCCGGTGCGCCGCCATTCGTGCTTGATGCCCTACTCGCGGATGCCCAGGAAATCGTGGCGGAGGGCGAAACCGTGCGCTTGCGCGTCCACACGCTGGTGCTCAACGAGGACGAGCGGCAGGCGCGCGCGGCCATCGAGCGCGCGTTCCAACAGGCCGGGCTGGCGGCGCCCGCGGTGGCGCAGGTGCTGGTGCAATCGGGCGTCGAGCCGGCGCGGGCACGCTCGCTGTTGCAGATTCTGCTGCGCGAGAAGCGCCTGGTGCGCATTAGCGGCGAGATGGTAGTTCACCACTCCGCCATCGAAGCACTGCGGCGCATGTTGGAAGAGCGCAAACCGGCGCGGTTCACCGTGGGAACGTTCAAAGAGTGGACCGGAGTTTCGCGGAAGTACGCCATCCCGCTGCTGGAATTCCTCGATCGCGAGCGCATCACGCGCCGCGAGGGAGAAGAGCGCTTAGTGTTATAGCAGCCAACGCATGGAGAGCCAGCCCAGGGAAACGCTGGTCATGATCACGCCGATGAGCGTCACGACGGCGGCGGAAGCGATGGGCGCCCAGCGGAACCAGGGGCTGCGGGCAGAGCGAACGCGCTCGGGAAGCGCCCGCTTGGTCGAGACCACTACTACCCCTATCGCCATCAAGACACCTGCCAGACCAAGGCTGAACGCAACCAACAAAAGCAAGCCCAGACCGGCACGGCCAAGCGAGATCGCGCTAAGCAGCAGCACCAAAGCGGATTCGCAGGGCACCAATCCGCCGCTGACCGCGAGGGCGGAGAGGCTACCCCAGGTGATGTCGCCTTCGGGCAGATGCGTGTGGCCCTTGGAGTGTTCGTGGCTGTGCTCGTGTGGGTGCGCGTGCTCGTGGTCGTGTGAGTGATCGTGAGTGTGCGAGTGATCGTGGGTGTGGGTATGGGCGTGGCGGCCCGGGAGAGCACGCACGCGCTTCCATAACATCCATCCTCCGATCGCGGCTATCGACAACCCGGAGATGACGCCCAGAAGTTCCGCGACCCTCTCGGGCACAACCAATCGAAAAAGGAACAGGGTCGCCAGTCCGAGGGCGAAGACACTGATGGTATGGGTGAGGGTGACCATTGCGCCCAGAAAAGCCGCATGTTTCAGCGTTCCGCGCGAACCCACCAGGTACGCGGCCACAATGGTCTTACCGTGGCCGGGCGTGAGGGCGTGCGCGGCGCCGAGCATGAAGGCTACGGCGAGCGAGGCGAGCACCATTGTCAACGGGATTTCTTCGCGGTGGAGAAGGCGGGAGAGGAAATCGTTCTTGACGACGGAGCCGGCTGGCGCGTTGTTGGCGGTGATCGAGGAGGCGGGAGGTGCGGGACGGGCCGCGGGCTGGGGGATGGCCTGGATCAGCGGGGCGGACGGCGGAGCCTCCGGAGCGCCGGGACGTCCCGAGGAGGCGGCCGCGGGCGGCGCGGCGGCGGTTGTGGGCGTATCGGCCGCCCAGACTAATGCTGCGCGGAGATCCTGCGGGGGCGCCGCCATGGGATCGGGCGGATAGGCGGTGAGAGCCTGGCTACGGTCCCGGCCGGTCTGGCTCGCGTTCTCGAGATGAGCGCCGGGACCGGCAGCGATCACGATCTCCTTCCATCCGGCGCGCCCTTCGTAATTCCGGTCTTCATAACGAAGGCGGCCGCCCGACGCTTTGAGAAACATCCTGGCGGAGATACGAATGATCGGTAAGTTACCCGCGCCATCCGCTATTACCAGATCCGCGCCGCGAAGTACGGGAGTTACCGGATGGTCATCGATTTGAAACAAAAGGTTACTCATCCAAGCGCGGGCCTGGGCCAGCGTCCGGCGATTCATGGTCTCGCGCGGGCTGGTTCGCTCGAGTCCCCACTGCCTGAGCAGTTCGAAAGTTGGAATTTCGGCGAGATCCATGACGTAGGACATTTCGACGCCGGCGCTGGTAACCTCGAACTTCATGTAGTGGTTGGCGCTGAAGTTTCCAAGCGGATGAGCCATTAGCAGGACCATCGAGAAAGCCGAAATCATGGGGAATTTAAGCAGCATCCGGTTCACGCGATGGAAATGTTTTACCGCAGGGCGTGTGCAAATTTCAAGCGAAAATTGTAACGTTTCGTACAAGTTTGCGAATCCCCCCGGAAGAAAAGTCTTCATACGAATCCGCAACCGGGCCATATAATCGAAATAACGTTGTTCGCATCTTGGAGGAGGGGAACATGACCCGACGAATATTGGGACTAGGGGCCGCGATCCGGTCTGACATAAGGAGGGAGATGAGAAGCCTCGCAGCGGCGCACGTGTTTCTCGGGATCGCTTTGCCTGCCGTCGTAGTAGCGGGCAGTGTTCGGGCGGATCAGGGCTGGACCAACACGGGACCGCAGGCCGGCGCCATCCTAGTCCTGACCGCCGACCCGCAAAATCCCGGCGTTCTCTACGCTGGAACCAACACCGGCGTGTTCAAGAGCATCGATGCGGGTATCACCTGGGCGAACGCGGGCATGAGCGGATGGACGGTGACCCGCCTGCTAGTCGACTCGCAACACTCGTCGACCCTCTACGCGCTGACGGCCGGACACCCGGATGACGATACTGGGATCACCCAG
>JBEKTU010000144.1:0-8070 GCA_049515735.1 Bryobacteraceae bacterium | reverse complement strand
CGAATGCCGGCATAGGAAACAGCTCCGCTCACCAGCACCGCCAGAAGATATTTCGGCAAAACCGTCTTGTGGCGCTGCTTGGAGTAGAAGACGGAGCTTCGCACCATCGAATAATTGAAGCCCACCGCAAACACCCGGCCCAGGATCTGCGATCCCAGGACATGGCCCGAATGACGGAAGGCCAGGTAAAAGACCAGGTTGTCCAGCACGGCGGTCATCAGCGAGACGGAGCCGAACCGCGCCAGGACGAAGTAGATCTTCATCGAATCGACGATGGGATTGAAGTGCGAATACTTGTTGCCGGCCTCATATATGGTGCGGATGGGCTCTTCGATCACGGGGACCGACGAGTGGTGCGCGGCGATGAGCATCTCCAGCTCGTATTCGTAGCCGGTCGATTCGATTCGCAGGATGCGCAGCAGCAGGCTGGTGGGGATACCGCGCAAGCCGGTCTGGGTGTCGGTCAGCTTCTGGCCGATCAGAGCGCGCACCACCATGCTGGTGAGAGTGTTGCCAAAGCGGCTGCGCAACGGCACGTCGCCATCGAAGCCGCGGCTTCCGAGAACCAGGCAGTCCGGGTGCGCCAGCAGAGTGCCGGCGATGTGCACGATGTCGTCCGGGTGGTGCTGGCCGTCGGCGTCCGCGGTGACGATTCCCACCAGTTCCGGGAAGGCGCACAGCGCGTAATTGATGCCGGTCTTCAGAGCGGCGCCTTTGCCCAGGTTGGTAGCATGCCGGACCAGGTGAACGTTGGGAAATTCCGTGGCGCGGGAAAACACCTCCCGGTACTCCGGCCCGCTGCCATCGTCCACGATCACGATGGCGGGTATGGCCTTTGCCGCCAGCTCCCGGACCAGGTCCGGCAGGGACGCGGATGGCCGGTACGCAGGTATCACTACGGCAAATCGAGGGGTCTGGTCACCATTCATTTTCGGGTCTGTGGACTCTTCAACTACACCATGCGCGCAAAACGAAATGCAACCGCCCGCCGGCGGGCAATCGCGGTGCGCGGCCGCAGTGATATAGTCATGATGTTGACGAATTTCCTCACCTTCGACATCGAAGAATGGTTCCGGGTGAACTATTCAAATTGCCGGATTCCAGTTGACGCGCGGGACATGAATCTGGAACGGCTGGTTTACAAACTGCTGGACCTGTGCGACGAGCACCGTTCCCGGTGTACCTTCTTCGTGCTGGCGACGGTCGCGGAAACCTACCCCGCGCTTGTGCGTAGCATCCATGCCAGAGGGCACGAGGTGGCGTCTCACGGTTACTCGCACCGCAGCTTGTCGGCCATGACGGAATCCGAATTCCAGGAGGATACTCTAAAGGCGCGCGACATACTCCAGTCGGCAATCGGTTCCGGAGTGATTGGATACCGGGCGCCCTCGTTCTCGGTCTCGAGGTCGAATATTGAGTGGTACTACCGTGTTCTAAGCGCCGCTGGCTTTCGCTATTCATCGTCGGTTTTTCCGGGGAAAACCTATCTTTATGGAATCCCCGGTTTTCCCGGCCAACCGCATCGGCCTGTGCTAAATGGGTGCGAAGTGGGTTTGGTGGAGTATCCGATCTCCAGGGTGGATATCTTGCGGTCCGGCATTCCGTTTTACATGAGGCTGTTCCCAGCCAGGCTGCTGACCCGGCTGGTCCGCACGCGGAACCAGCGGGGCGAGTCGGTAATGTTGTACCTCCATCCAAGAGAGATCGACCCCGGGCAACCGCGACTCCGCATGCCACGGCTGCAAGCCCTGATACACTACTGGGGTATCGGCGGTTGCGAAGCCAGGCTTCGCTACCTTCTTGCGGCAAAGCTTCCATTGTCGCGGGTTTGCGACCACCTTGAAGTCTTCAGCTCGACGCCGCCAGTGGAGTCCGATTATGTCCTCTGATCGAACACGGAGTTTCTTCGATGGCTACGCCGCCGACTTCGGGGGCATTTACAGCACAAGCAAAGGCGTTCTCAAGAACTGGATCAATCGCACCTTCCGCGCCAGCATGATGCTACGCTACGCCAAGACTTTGGAGGGATGTTCGCCGGTTCAGGGTAAGACGGTGCTGGATATAGGCTGTGGCCCCGGCCATTACTCAGTGGCTCTGGCCCAACGCGGCGCTCGGCGCGTTGTCGGCTTGGACTTCGCGGAAGGTATGTTGAAGCTCGCAAGGGAGAGCGCTAACTTAGCCGGGGTTGCGAACCGGTGTGAGTTTCGCAACCAGGACTTGTTCTCTTTCGACGGACGCGAGTCCTTCGACTACGTCATACTTATGGGATTCATGGACTATATGGCGGAGCCAAGTAAGGTCATAGCAAAGGTCCTGACGTTGGCCCGTTCAAAGGCCTTGTTGTCTTTCCCGATGGACGGAGGCTTCATCGCGTGGCTACGCAAGCTACGCTATCGGAGGCGCTGTGATCTGTTCCTGTACACTCGCCGCCAGGTTGAAGAGTTGTTTCTTCCGTTTACGGGGGTGGATGTCGAAATCCAGAACATCACTCAGGATTTCTTCGTAACGATATCCCGAAGGGCTTAGCTCATGTCTTCCGGCAACCCCAAGGAGGAGTGGCTCGCCGCCGCGCGCGCCGCCATGGAAATCGAAGCCGCTTCAGTGGCGCGCGCGGCCGGCAGGCTGGGCGGTGAGCTGGTCCGCGCGGTGGACCTGATTCTGGCGCATCCGGGCAAGGTGGTGGTCACGGGAATCGGGAAATCGGGCCACATCGCGCGCAAAATCGTGGCCACGCTTTCGAGCACCGGCACGGCATCCGTGTACCTGCATCCGGCCGAAGCGGTCCACGGCGATCTGGGCATCTACACGCCGGGCGATCCTACCGTCATGATCTCCAAGAACGGCACTTCCGCCGAGCTGCTGGCGCTGGTGCCGCTGTTGCGCGAATTCCAATCGCCCTTGATCGGCATACTGGGCAACACCGCATCGCCTCTGGCGGCGCAATTGGACGTGCTGCTGGACGCCTCGGTGGAGCGGGAGGCCGACCCCAACAACCTGGCGCCCACGGCCAGCTCCGTCACCGCGCTGGCCATGGGGGACGCGCTGGCCATCGCGCTGATGCGCGCGCGCAATTTCACGCCCGAGGAGTTCGGGCGTTTCCACCCCGGCGGGCAGCTCGGCCGCAACCTGCGGCTTAGGGTGCGCCAGGCCATGCACAGCGGCGAGGAAGTAGCTTCGGTGGCGCCGGACGCGTCGTTCAAAGACGTCATTATCGCCATGACGCGCCGGCCGCTGGGCGCGGCTTGCGTGGTGGGGCCCGGCGGCGCGCTGGCCGGGATCATCACCGACGGCGACCTGCGCCGCGCGCTTACCAGCCACGACGACATCCGCGGCCTGCGAGCCCAAGACGCCATGACACGCACGCCCGTGACCATCGGCCCGGAGGCTACCCTGGCGGAGGCGCTGGAACGCATGGAGCGGCGCCCTTCGCAGATTTCCGTTCTGCCGGTGACCGACGAGGCCGGCCTGGCGCTCGGGCTTCTCCGCATACACGACATTTTCCTGGGGTCCGCACGATCATGAAACCGGCTCCCGCCTGGAAAGCGGTCAGCTTTTGCGCACTGGTTTCGGCGTGCTTCGCCTTTGCCGGCGCAGAGGACCTGAAGCGGCTGCCGGACGTTCCCGGAAAAGATACCGTGGTTCGCGTCTGCACCACGTGCCACGGCCCGGGAAACTTCACCAAGAAGCGGCTGAACCGGGAAGACTGGGACGACCAGGTCGCAGATATGGTGGAGCGCGGCGCCAAAGCTACGCCCGAAGAGCTGGCGGCCGTGGTGAATTATCTGACCGCCAACTTTGGCCCCGACGCCAAAGTCAACGTGAATGACGCTCCCATCGATGAGTTGAAATCCGTCCTGAGTCTTTCGGCAACCGAGGCAACGGCGATCGTCGAGTACCGCAAGGACCACGGCAAATTCAAGGAGTGGCGCGACCTGCTGAAGGTTCCCGGCGTGGACGCGAAGAAGATTGAAGAAAAAGCGGAGCGGATGGCGTTTTGAGGGTTCCCAACTTACTTCTTGAAGAACCAGTGCCAGTAGGACTCTTTACCTTCCCCTACTCGGTAGCGGGATTCAAAGCCAGTCCGGTCTGCGATCCCGAGCATGTCCGGTTCACTCATCGGCGTGCCTAGCCACGTATCGCCTTCCGGGGCTTCAAATGGATGGCCTTGAACTTCAAACTTGAAAAGGCAGCCGGAGCGAAGATGCCGGCCGACTTGCCCGATACATCTCTCGATGATGGCCTCGCCCGGAATGTGATGAAAGACGGAGAACGAGAATGCAAAATCGAACAACGCGTCTCCTAGAACGTCCAGGTCCTGTCCATTGGTCTCATAAAGCCGGATATTAGGCAGGTCCGCCAGCGCTCTTCGGGCTAGTTTCAACATCTCGCCGCTGATATCGACACCGTGAACTTCGCCGAACAACTTCCCCAGCGACCGGGTCACACGCCCGGCTCCACATCCGAAGTCCAGTACCTTCATGTCGCATGGCCGCTTGCCCTGACACACGTTTTCCATATCCGTCAGAACATAATGTTCAACGGTTTGATCCCCGGAAGCCATGAAGTCTCGATCGGACCAATCCTTGCGGGAATTGACAATATAGTACTGGAAGTTCTCGCGCGCGCGATTATTCCAATCCCGTTTCATCTTTCGAAGCAATTCCGGAGAAGCCATCGTTCACTCTTGCGCCGCGCACCGAATGCCGAGCTTGTTGCCGCGGTGCTCCGGCTCGACCGTGCCGCGGTACGACGCGCGCGTGAGCCTGGAAGTGCTGCCCCACGAACCGCCGTGCGGCATTTTAAGCTGGCCGCTGGCGGGCCCGGTTGGATCGCTCTGTGCGCCGGCCTGGTAGGGCCCATACCAGTCCGCGACCCACTGCCACGAGTTTCCCAGCATATCGTACAGCCCGAAGGCATTTGGTAACTTCTGCCCTACTTCTTGAGACTTGCCTCCGCTGTTCTTGTCGTACCAGGCGATCTCATCCAGATTGCCGTAGCGGACGCCCGTGGAACCGGCCCGCGCCGCATATTCCCACTCCGCCTCCGTCGGCAGCCGCCCTCCGATGGCTTGGCAGTAAGCCTGCGCTTCGTTCCAATCCACCTCCTCAACGGGAAGGCTAGCGCCCTTATGGTTGGCCGGGTTCTGTCCTGTCACGCGCTGATAAGCCTGCTGTGTGACGGCCGTCTGTCCCAGCCAAAAGCCTCTCGTGATGGTGACCTGGTGCGCCGGCTTCTCATTGTCAAAGCACTCGGCATCCCCAGGGGAACAGCCCATCTGAAACTTCCCCGGCGGAATCCAGACGTACGTCAGCCCATCCTTGGAATTCACCTTTTTTGTGCCCGGTGCGATAGTGGCGGATTGCTGGGCCGAAAGTTGCCCCGCAGCCGCGCACGCAATCAACAACACGGTAATGGTTCGCATCATTTCCTCCTTCATGTCAAAAACAAGCCTTCCAGCAGAGTTCCAGTCCCAGCCCGAATAGCGCCACCGAAAGCGCCGCGCGCAGCGGCCGCGCCGGCAGAACGGAGGACAGCCACGCGCCCAGCAGCACGCCGGCCAGCCCGCCCAGAGCCAGCCCTCGCAGAAGCGTCGCATTGTAGTCGCCGGCGGAAAGGTGCCACGCCCCGCCGATGCTCGAAACCACCAGTCCAAAGCACAGGTCCGTCCCCACTACCTGCGCCGGCGTCAGGCTGGTGAGATTCATCAGCATCAGCGACCCCAGCGCGCCCGCACCGGCCGACGAGAACCCGACTTCCGCTCCGATCGGCACGGCCACTGCCGCCACCCACCGGAGCCGGTCCGTCCCCGACGCCGCGCCGCTCGGCCGCGCCAGCCGGTAGAGGTTGTACAGCGCCATCCCCGCCACCATGGCCCCCACCAGCAGCAGCACCGCGCGCTCGTAGCGGTGCACGTCGAGATAGGAGAGCAGCAGCGTCCCGGCCAGCACGCCCGGGACCCCGCCGCCGCACATCGCTCCCAACGCCCGCGGATTCACCTGCCGGCGTTTGATGTACACCGGCGCCACGGCCACCTTGATCGCCATGGTGAACACCAGCGCCGTTCCCACCGCCGCGGCCGGCGGCTGGTTGAAAACCAGAATGAGCAGCGGTGCCGTCAGCGATCCCGCTCCCACTCCCGTCAGACCGACCGCCGCGGCTATGAGGAATCCGAGCAGGAATGTCAAACGTGCTATTATCGCATGATCGGTCCGGCCCTCATGCGGTTGGCGATTCTTCACTATCACATTTTCAAGAATGCCGGCTCGACCATCGAAGACATTCTGGACCACAGCTTCGGCGAGCGTTTCGCGAAGCTGGAGACACCCGCTCACGAAGGATTGATCTCCAATCCGGACCTGGTGCGCTTCTTCGATGCCCGGCCCGGCCTCCGCGCCTTCTCCAGCCATCAGGTCCGCCACCCGCTGCCGGAAGCGCGCGGCTACCTGTTTTTCGACATCTGCTTCCTGCGCGACCCCATCGACCGGATCCGGTCCATTTACACTTACTTCCGTCAGAAGCCGGACCCCGCCGATCCCATGAGCGACCTGGCCAACCGCACCGCGCTGGGCGATTTCACCGCCGGCATGATCCAGGACTTTCCGCTCTTCGTGAAGAATGTCCAGGTGAACCTGCTGGCCTGCGCCGGCGACTCCGACGAACCGGAGCCGCGCGATCTCGATCTGGCCATCCAGCGCATGTTGGCCACGTCTTTTCTGGGCGTGGTGGATTGTTTCGACCAGAGCGTCGCAGCGGGCGCACACGCCCTGCGCTGCGCCTTCCCCGAATTGGATTGCGCCCGGCCGGCGATTAACGTTTCAGATGGGCTGCACGGCACCGTTGCCAGCCGGACGGAGAAGCTCCGGCAAGCGTGCAGCCAGGAAGTGCACGAGGAGTTGCTGCGGCTGAATGCGCTCGACCGCCAGCTTGTCGATCGCGCCCGCGCGGAGGTGCTGCACCGCTTCCGGCAGGTGCCGCGGCAGACCGTCCGGCCGGTCCAGCCGGAGCAGCGCCGCACCCAGGCGTCAGCCGGATTCTTCACCACGGCGCGCCGCGTGGCGAGCCTCGTTCCGTATTGGCGGCAACTGAGCGGAAGCGCGCTGAAGACGCTCTACGACGCGGACTATTACCGGACTTCGTTTCCGGACGAAAGCGCGGGCCGCCGCCACCCGCTACTCCACTTCCTGACGCAGGGCGCTTACCAGGGCCGCCCGCCGCATCCCCTGTTCGACCCCGCGTTCTATCTTCGGAAATACCCCGACGTGGCAGCGGCTGGCGTCAACCCGCTTTGCCATTACCTGAAGCACGGCGCCGCGGAGCTGCGCCAGCCGCACCCGCTCTTCGACCCCGGCTTCTACCTCGACCGCAATCCCGACATTCGCCGCGTCGGCGTGAATCCGCTGGTCCACTACGTGCGTCACGGAACCGCGGAAGACCGCAAACCGCTTCCGCTGTTTGAACCCAGCCACTACCGCAAGTCCTGCGCGGAGGCCCCCGGCCGCGGCGGGAACCTGCTCGCGCACTTTCTGGAGAGCGGCGCTGGAGCCGCCAGCCCCCACCCGCTCTTCGATTGCGAAGCCTACCTGGACGCCCATCCCGACGCCGCGGCCCAAGGCACGAACCCCCTGGTGCACTACCTGCTGTCGGATGCCGCGCATCCCGCCGGCTCGATGCCTGAATCGGCGGCTCTCGTTCATATCGACATCCAGGACGCCCCAGTAACAGTGGTCTTGCTCGCCAGAAGCCTCGATTCAAAAACGCCCGAGGAGCGGCGCGCCATCCACGAGGCGTGGAAGAGTTGGGCCGCCCACCAGGGGATTTCCGGCAGCGTGGCCCTGGTTTGGCCAGACGCCGACGGCCTGGCGCGGTGGCTGGCCGAGCCGCAGCAACAACCCTTCTTCGATGCCGTGCGCCTCGATCAGATCCGCGCTCAGGCGCATTTCGCATAGGCGTTAGCCGCCATTTCTCACAGGGGCACTGGCAAAAAGCCGCCTTTCATGGCATAACTGAGTTTCCACACAGCAGTTAACGCCAAAAAAAGACGGCCTTTGCTATGACACAGTGTAGCCAATC
>JBEKTU010000143.1:0-8748 GCA_049515735.1 Bryobacteraceae bacterium | reverse complement strand
TACTGCCGAAAGCCATTCGGCGGTTCCAAGATCGACCTTGTCCCACGCAAGCACGAACACATGTTGCGGTCCAAAGCCACCGGTGAAGCGTCCGTGTGCCCACGGGTGATCGAGGTGGTAACGCGGATCGTTGGGGCCACTGTCATGTCCGACCCATTGATCGTTGTTGGCGTGAACGTGCGGAACATTGGGATGACCTGGCTCGTCCACGGCAATTGTGTTCTCGCCCATGGCGACGGGCTGCTGACCTGCTGGGATCGAAGCGCGCGCAGGCCCGGCGGCCGTCGCGGGGGCAGGACCGTGAGCGGGAATGTGTCCACCGCCAACTGCCGCGGGCGCCTTATCTTGCGCAAGAGCAGCCAGGCAGAATAGAATCGATAGCCCTAAGATCCTCAGAGCAATTTGAGAACTTGACACTTTCAGAAAAGAAATCAGTTACGTCGGACGGCTAGACTGGCAAAGCCCACCCGTCGCGATAAGATCCCTTGACGAAGATCAGCTTGTTGGCTTCGTCGTTGTTCTTGAACCGGCCCGCCTTAGTGTCGTATTCGAGAATCTTGCCCCTTTGCGTAGAGGCAACCACCCCCATCAAGGCCATCTCCGTAATCACGCCGCCATAGCCGAAGTGGGAGCCGGCCGGCTGACCGGCTTTCGCCGATTCCACCCAGTCCGACCAGTGGTTGAGCGGCCGAGGCAAGCTCGGCGCCGGCCGCTTGTATTCTTTATCGAGCTCCGGCGGGAAGATCCGCAACCTTTCCGGCACTCCATAAGAATTCACGGTCGTGTATCCGCCAGTGGATGCTTTTAGCGGGTCGGCGGCGTGGATAGCGCCGAAAGTGATCGCCCCCTTGCTGCCGTAAAGGACCCCGCCGATGGAGTTGAACTTGTCCTCCCCTTCCTTCCAGCCCGGCGGCCGCGGGATCGTCTCGTTAAACTCACCATAGTGGTAGTAAACCGTCACCGGCGGCTTCTTTCCACGTGCTGGGAAATCCCAACGCATCTGGCCGGACCACGGGTGGAGCTGCTTGTTGGTCGCCCAGTCATATCCCGGTTCGGGGTCCGCTTCGACTCGGTTCGGATACCCGAGCTCCAGGGCCCAAGCGACCGGATCGAAAATATGGATAAGGTAGTCGCCGGGGTTCCCGGTCCCGAAGTCGAGCCAGGCGCGCCATCGTCCCGGCACATATACCGGGTTGAACGGGCGGAACTTCGCGGGTCCAAGCCACAGATCCCAAAGCAAGTTCTCGGGGACTGGGTGGTCCTCGGCGAGAAGCTTCGGCACATTTTCATAAGTGACCGCAAGCCCTCCCGGCGCCGCCCCCCCGCCGGCGAACTGGCGCCGGAAAAGATGGACCAATTTCACGTCTCCGATCGCCCCATCCCGAACCCATTCGACGACATTCCGGCAGTCCTCCGACGAATGGCCCTGGTTGCCGGTCTGCGTCGTCACCTTGTACTTCTTCTCGAAGGCCATCATGATGCGGGCCTCTTCGATGGAGTGGCACATAGGCTTCTCGACGTAGACGTGCTTGGCCATTTTCATCGCTGTGAGGGAAACTGGGGCGTGATGATGGTCGGGGGTGGCTACCACCACCCCGTCGATATTCTTCTGCTCCTCCTGGAGCATCCGCCGCCAGTCGTCATACTTCTTAGCTTGCGGGTACTGGCCCAACAACTGGACTTGCGAATAGGCCTGGGGCATAGCGCCGGCCTTCCCCGCCCGGCCCCCCCGCCCCGCGGTGTCCCTGGGACGCCAGTCCACGTCGCACAACGCCACTACGTTTTGGTCCAAGTGGGCCAGTTCCCTCAGGTCCAATGTGCCGCGAGCTCCGATGCCGACAAACGCGAGATTGAGCTTTTCGCTGGGAGGGATAGCACCCCCGCGACCGAGCACGCGGGCCGGAAGAAAAGTAAACCCCGCAACACCCGTGCTTGCGGCGATCAATTCCCGACGCGTTATCTGTTTCATATCCTTCGTGCCTCCTTCAACAATAGCCGGTGCCGTGTTTCAAAGCCGGCCGGACGTAGACTTCGACTGTATCGATAGTAACAGAATGGACACGTCTGGCGGCAACCGGGTAGTGCCCTCAGGCGTGTGCGACACCTCATCTTCGGAACTCCCCTGTCGGAGGCGGTTGGGGTGTATACTTCTTAGGAGCGGTGAAAGAGATCCTTTAAGGAGTTTCGCTGCGTGAAATTGGAAGGCACACAAGCTTCAGCGTGGCGGGCGCATGACCACCACGTGCTCGTGCTCGTCCGGGCCATCGCGATCGTCGGTGCGTTCGGCGGCAATGACTCAATCCACCTCAATGGCGGGAAGTGAAGGAACAGTCATGTCTAACAGAAGCGTATACACGGTGATCGCAATAACGGGGCTGCTGTTGCTGGGACCGGTTTTCGCCGTGGGTCCATCGTTCATTCCGGACGGAACCGTCAAAGGTTCGAGCCTGACGGGGTGGCACGTTCTCGGACAAGCCGATTGGAAGGCGCAAAACGGAGAAATCATCGGTACGGTCAAGCCGGGTGGCAGCGGAGGTTGGCTGGTGCTGGATCGTTCTTACCAGGACGTCGGGTTTTACGCTTCCTTCCGATGCGCCCAAGGGTGCCAGACGGGCGTACTGCTCCGGGCCGAAAAAACTCCGCAGGGCATGAAGGGAATCTACGCCTCCTTGACCCAGGGCGACGTGGCGAACTACAGCGTCACGCTGGATGCGCAGGGGCGGATACTCCAACGCGAGAAACTGCGGCGCGGTGGCGGCCAAATGCGAATCGCGCCCCCGCTCGATCCGAATGCGCCTGGTCGTGGCGGCCCAGGCCGTGGTGGCTTCGGCGGCCGCGGCCGGGGCGCAGAAGTGACTCTTCCGCTCATGCCGCCGAATACGGATCTGCGGCCGGGCGAGTGGAATCAAATCGAGATCTTCATGGACGCCAATATTGTCCGCTTTCTCCTCAATAGCGGCGACGAGAACGGTGGCGTGACGGATATGGGCGGATACGGGCCGATTGCGCTTTACGCCGGCGGCACGGGCGAAGTGCATTTCAAAGACGTCGCGTACAAGGACCTGATGTTGAAGGTACGCCCTCCCGAGAAGGTTTCCAGCAATTTCCGGATGCAGCGCCTGAGCGATTTTTACTATGCCTGGGGCGCCGCGGCAGCCGATTTCAACCACGACGGCATCCTGGACGTGGTAGCCGGTCCTTATATCTATTACGGGCCGGATTATACGAAATCGAGAGAAATCTACCCCGCATTGACCACGAATCCCTCTGACGAGTACACGCGTGACTGTTGGATGGAGTTCGCCGCCGACTTCACCGGCGACGGCTGGCCCGATGTCATCACTGCCAGCTTTTCCGGCACTCCAGGCGTCTGGCTGTACGTCAACCCGAAAGGCGAGGCGCGCCGGTGGGATAAGTATCTGGTCGTGCCGGCGTTCAACTCTGAGATCGCGGTCTTGCGGGACGTCGACGGCGACAGGAAGCCCGAGTTGGTCTATATGGCCGAGAACTTCGTGCGCTATGCGAAGCCCGATCCGGCCCATCCGACGGGACCGTGGATCGTCCACAACGTCTCCGAGGCTGGGTACGGGACCGCCCACGGCATTGGAGTCGGGGATATCAATGGCGATGGGCGCATGGACATCGTGAATGCCTTCGGCTGGTGGGAGCAGCCGCCGGCCGGCAGTAATCAGGGGCCGTGGACGTATCATCCGTGGGCATTCGGCCGGTACGCCCGAACCCGCATGGGTGGCAGCGTTATGGCTGTGTACGACGTGAACGGTGACGGCTTGAATGACGTGGTGACCGCTCTGGACGCGCACGGTTTTGGATTGGCGTGGTTCGAGCAGAAACGCGACTCCAGCGGCAAGATCTCATTCGTCGAGCACATGATTATGGATGATTTCTGGACCAAGAATGCCGGCGGCGTGATCTTCACCGAGCCCCACGGGACGACCTTCGCCGATGTCGATGGAGACGGAATACCGGACTTCATCGTGGGCAAGCGCTACTGGGCCCACCGGGATGACTATGTAGATCCCGATCCTTACGGCGACCCCGTGCTGTACGTGTACAAGACAGTTCGCAATCCGAAGGCGCCGGGAGGAGCGGAGTTTGTTCCGGAGCTAATCCACAATCGCTCGGGGGCCGGCTCCGACATCCTGGCGGTAGATCTGAATAAAGACGGCGTAATGGACATCGTCACCGCGACCAAACTCGGGACGTTCATTTTCTGGGGTAAGCCACGGACCGGGACTGCGAAAGCGGCCCCGGCGCCTGCACGCAAGTAGCTTCGGAATCAAGACTGGAATAAGCCTATGACTACATCTCATTGCATGGTTTTTTCAACAGCCGGCCTCGCCGCGGGCGCACTGGCAGTTGTGTTATGCGTACCTGCCAGACCGCAGCCGGCGAGTGGCGCCTCGGCCTATACGCTAACGCCCACCACTTACGGCATGCAGCTCAAGACGCCGGATGGCCGTGTGGTTCTCGAATACCTGACGAAGAAGCCGGAAGGTGTCCCGCTTACGTCGCCGAGTGCGGCTTGCTTCCATCCCGTCAACACGCCCACCGGCGAGCGGGTGACCAACATTGCACCGGACGACCATCCCCACCATCGAGGGATTTTTTTTGGGTTTCACGACTCGGAGTTTCGCGAACCGTCCAACTTCGACAACTATGGGCCTCACCGCCCTATTCGCGGTTTCAACATCACGAGATCCGACTTCTGGGGGTGGGGCGAATATGCGCCTCGCGAAGGAAGGTTGATCCAGAACCGTGAGGTGAAGTTAACGCGGGCGGACTCCGGCCGCGCGGAGATAGGGATTCACAACGAGTGGCTGACTCACAATGTGAAGCGGGCCGATGAGATCACCACTGCCACGGTGACCGAACGCGAGGGCGTGTACGTGATCGATCTGGAGTACCGCCTCACGCCAATCGTAGATTACGTGATCAGCCGATCTGCGTTCTCAGGCTTTGACGTGCAGGGCCGGAAGGACGGTGAGTCGTATTATGCGAACGCAGCCGGCAAGGTTATGCTCCCCGACCCGCATTACTCCTTGCCCGACTCGGACTGGCCTCCGGAGCCGTGGTACGACTACAGCATTCGCCTGAGAGACAGCGGCAAGACGGTTGGTTTCGCGGTACTTGACAACCCGCAGAACCCCACCACAGCGTGGCACAATTCGAGCCATCTCTGGATGTTGAACCCATGTATTACGGCGGGTGGGCCGTTTACCATTGGGCATGGCCAGACTCTCAGCCTGCGGTATCGAGTGGTAATTCACGATGGAGACACGCCGACCGCGTTGCTCCAGAAGCTCTCGGCTGAGTATCGCGGCGGGCGCTGAATCATTCGGTCCGCGGCTCGCTATCGTTAAGGGCTTCCCCGCGCGTGGCCATGATAGAATAGTCCAGCCGAATCACATGGAACGCGCCAGCAAGCTCATCCGGGAATTGAGACTGTCCGGCGATGTGCTTAGCGCCGGGGAACTGGCTTGCGCCGCCTGGCCCCAGGCCGTCGGCAAGAGGATCGCCGCGCATACGCGCGCGTCCCGCATGGTGCGCACGCGCCTCATCGTCGAGGTGGAAGATCACATCTGGCAGCGCCAGTTGTTCGCCCTGACGCCCTACATCCTCAACAACCTGAAGAAGAGTTTCGGTCCCGGCTTGGTGGAAGATCTGGAATTCCGCATCGTGCCCCGGCGGCGCGAACCGCAGCGCGCCGCGCAGGCGGTTCCGGCCGTCTTCCCCGACGAGGCCGACGGTATCGCCGACCCGGTCCTGCGCGGTATCTACAAGGCATCCCGAAGAAAGGCGCGGGCGTGAAGATCACGGAACAAGAGGTCCGGTACGTGGCCGGTCTGGCCAATCTGAAGTTGACCGACGCCGAGGTGGCCCGGTTTCAGGCGGACCTGGACGGCATCCTCGAGCACATCGGCAAGCTCAACGAGATCGACACCAGCAACGCCGAGCCGATGGCGCAGGTGTTGTTCGACGCCGAAGAGACGGCCACCTTGCGCGCCGACGCACCAGAGCCGACGCTGGGCGACCAGGCGGCCCTGGCCAACGCTCCTCAACCAGGCGCCGGCTATTTCAAGGTGCCCAAGGTGATCGAAAGGTAATGACGCTCCGACCTGCTGACCCATGGATATTCCAACTCTGACCATCGGCCGCGTGAGGGAAGGCCTGCTCTCGCGCCGCTTCAGCGCCGCCGAGCTGGCCACCGAAGCTCTGCGCTTTGCCCAGGCCGAGAACCCCAAGACTAATGCGTATCTGCACTTTTCGCCCGAGCGCGCGCTCGCCGCGGCCGAACGCGTGGATGAGCAGATCGCGCGCGGCGAAGATCCCGGGCCGCTGGCCGGCGTGCCCGTGGCGGTCAAGGACGTCATTCTGACCAAGGGTGTCCGCACCACTTGCGGCTCGAAGCTCCTGGCCAGCTACGTTCCGCCGTACGACGCCACCGCGGTGGAGCGGCTGGAGCAGGCGGGCGGCGTCATCATCGGCAAGACCAACTGCGACGAGTTCGCCATGGGATCCTCCACCGAGAACTCGGCCTTCGGCCCGGTGCGCAACCCGGTGGCTCCGGACCGCGTGCCCGGTGGTTCGAGCGGCGGCTCGGCGGCCGTGGTCGCGCAGGGCACCGCCGTGGTGGCGCTCGGCTCCGATACCGGCGGCTCCATCCGCCAGCCCGCCTCGTTCTGCGGGGTGGTGGGTGTGACCCCCACTTACGGCCGCGTCTCGCGCTACGGCCTCACGGCGTTCGCCAGCTCGCTCGACCACATCGGCCCGTTCGGCCGCTCGGTGGGGGATTCCGCGACGCTTCTGCGAGTAATCGCCGGCCGCGACTTCCGCGATTCCACCTCGGCCGACGCTCCCGTGCCGGATTACGCGGCCCTGCTCGGCGGAAACGTAAAAGGTTTGAAGCTTGGACTGCCCCGCGAGTATCTAAAAGACTTGATGAGCGAAACCGGCGACCTGATCTCGCGCGGCGTGGACACGCTCCAGACGCTGGGCTGCCAGGTCCGTGAAATCAGTTTGCCGTCGACCGATTACGCCATTGCGTGCTATTACATCATCTGCACGGCCGAGGCCAGCTCCAACCTGGCCCGCTACGATGGGGTCAGGTACACTTTCCGCTCGGAGAGTTCAGACACGCTTTCGGATATGTATCGCAACACCCGCGGCGAGGGGTTTGGCGCCGAGTGCAAACGCCGCATCATGCTGGGAACTTACGTGCTCAGCGCGGGGTATTACGACGCGTACTATCTGAAGGCGCAGAAAGTGCGCGCCATCGTCGCGCGCGATTTTGCGAATGCGTTTCAGGAGGTGGATGCCATCGTGGCGCCGGTCTCGCCCTTCCCGGCTTTCAAGCTGGGCGAGAAAGTGGACGACCCGCTGGCCATGTACCTCTCGGATATTTACACCATCACCGGCAGTTTGGCGGGAATTCCGTGCATGAGCGTTCCGTGCGGAAATACCGCCGGGGGGTTGCCGGTAGGGATGCAGATTTTGACCAGGCATTTCGACGAGACCACCATGTTCCGGCTCGCCGATGCCTTTGAACAAGCTCAGAGGAGATAAAGGAGATAGCTATGCCATTCACACTTCCGCCGTTGGGGTATGCCTTCGATGCGCTGGAGCCTCACATCGACAAAATGACGATGGAGATCCACCACGGCAAGCACCATAACGCGTATGTCACTAACCTGAACAAGGCGCTCGAATCGGCCCCCGCCCTGGCGGGCAAGACCGTCGAGGAGCTGCTGGCCGGCAACTGCGCCATCGTTCCCGAAAACATCCGCACCGCAGTCCGCAACAACGGCGGCGGCCACATCAACCACTCCATGTTCTGGAAGATCATGGGGCCCGGGTCCGGGGGGACGCCGGTGGGCAGCGTGGCCCAGGCCATCGTCGGGACCTTCGGCAGTTTCGAGAGCTTCAAGGAGAAGTTCAACCAGGCCGCGGCCACGCGCTTCGGCTCCGGCTGGGCGTGGCTGGTGAGGTCCGGCGACAAGCTGGACATCTATTCCACCGCCAACCAGGACAGCCCCGTGATGGAGGGCAAGTGCGCCGTGATGGGCCTGGACGTGTGGGAGCATGCCTACTACCTGAAGTATCAGAACCGCCGCCCGGACTACATTTCCGCTTGGTGGAACGTGGTGAACTGGGAAGAAATTGAAAAACGCTTCAACGCGGGCAAGTAGTCGCACCTGCCACTCGGCCAACCAAAAAAAGCCCGATCTCGCGATCGGGCTTTTACTATAAACCGGGCAACTTCCTACTCTCCCACACACTTGCGCATGCAGTACCATCGGGGCTGAGAGGCTTAACTTCCGTGTTCGGGATGGGAACGGGTGGGTCCCTCTCGCTATGGTCACCCAGAAACTGGCGACATGAGCCATGCCGGCTCTTTGACTGAATATTGACGGGCGCGTTCGGAAAGCAGCGCAGCGTTGTGTGCGCAGTAAATTTTATGGTCAAGCCGAACGGGCGATTAGTAACGGTAAGCTCAACCGGTCGCCCGGCTTCCACATCCGTCCTATCAAACTGGTCGTCTTCCAGTGCCCTTCAAAGCTTACGCTTGGGAGATCTCATCTTGGGGAAGGTTTCACGCTTATATGCCTTCAGCGTTTATCCTGACCGAACTTCGCTACCCAGCGATGCGGCTGGCGCCACAACTGGATCACAAGAGGTTCGTCCACCCCGGTCCTCTCGTACTAAGGGCAGGCCCCCTCAAATCTCCTA
>JBEKTU010000142.1:0-8801 GCA_049515735.1 Bryobacteraceae bacterium | reverse complement strand
CCTCCGGCGTTGGTGACGATGGTCAGGCGCGGCCCCTTGGGGCTGGGCTGTTTGGAGAGAACTTCGGCCATGTGGAAGAGGTCGGAGACGTTGTTGACCCGCAGCACGCCACAGCGGTGGAAGGCGGCCTCCAGCACTTCATCGCTGCCCGTGAGCGACCCGGTGTGCGACGCCGCGGCCTTGGCGGCGGCAGCAGTGCGGCCGGGCTTGATGATGATGATGGGCTTGTTGAGCGCCACTTCGCGCGCGGCCGAAAGGAAAGCCCGCGCATTGCCAATGGTTTCCATGTAGATGACGATGGAGCGGGTCTTGACGTCGTTGCCCAGGTGGTAAATCAGGTCGCCCCAGCCCACGTCCACCATCGATCCGATCGAGACGAACGCGCTGAAGCCCACCATTTCCTTGAGGCTCCAGTCCAGGACCGCGGTGCAAAGCGCGCCGCTCTGGCTGATGAATCCTACCGAGCCCGGCCGCGCGATGGTGGTGGCGAAGGTGGCGTTCATGCCCGAAAGCGGGGCCATCACGCCCAGGCAATTGGGGCCGATCACCCGGACCTTGCCCGCCTGCGCCTCTTCCAGCACGCGCCGCTCGAGGGCCGCGCCTTCGGGGCCGATCTCCTTGAAGCCGGCCGAAATCACAATCGCGGCGCGAACGCCGTTTTCGCCGCACTCGCGGATAAGCCCGGGCACCGACGGGGGCGGCGTGACAATCACCGCCAGATCCACCTGTTCCGGAATATCCGTGATGGATTTGTAGGCTTTCACGCCCAATACACTGGGCCGCTTGGGATTGACCGGGTACACAGTGCCGCCAAACGGGCTGGTGACCAGGTTCCAGAGCAACGTCCGGCCGACGCTGTTTTGAGTTTCCGTGGCGCCGACCACGGCGACGCTGCTCGGTGAAAAAAATACGTCCAGAGGCTGAGTCCTCTGGTTCATTTTCTTGCGAAAGGGCTTAGTTGCCTGCATGTTTTTCGGTATCCGCCTTTGGTTCGAACGCAGCCTCGTTTCACGCCTCCACCGCGTTCGGAGTATTGAGTCTTAAATCAGTATAACCAGTCCAGCGGTGCACCTCGCCTTCCAAAGACCCGCTTATTATTATCAAGAGGTTAGAGCCAGTACGGTGGCGTTCCTGGGTGATATCGCGCAGTCCGTAGTCACCACGCCTCAACGCCGTCCCATACAATAGAAGGCTCCGGTCATGAGGCTCTCCCGACTCCGGCAAAATGCCGATTTCTCGATTCTGGCCGTGCTGGCGCTAATCGGCGTGCTCCTGCACACGCTCACCAACGGCCAGTACGGATTCCACCGCGACGAACTGGCCACGCTCGACGATGCCGGCTATCTGGCTTGGGGCTACGTCGCCTATCCGCCCGTGACCCCGTTTATCGCGCGCGTGGCATTGGAGCTGTTCGGGCCTTCGCTCGCGGGCGTGCGGTTCTTCGCCGCCCTGGCTCAAGGGGCAGCGCTGGTGTTGACCGGTCTGATGGCCCGCCAGTTGGGGGGTGGGCGCCCGGCGCAAATCGTCGCCGCCCTGGCGGTGGCCGTCGCGCCCGTGTCGCTTGCCGCCGGCGCATTATTCCAATATGTTTCGTTCGATTATCTATGGTGGGTGGCCGTCGCCTACCTGATTATCCGCTTGCTCAAGTCCGAAGATCCCCGCTGGTGGCTAGCGATAGGCGCGGCGATCGGTCTCGGAATGATGACCAAGTACACCATGGCCTTCCTGGTTGCCGGCGTGATCGCCGGCGTTCTCCTCACGCCCGCCCGCCGCTATCTTAGAGGCTCGTGGCTGTGGTGTGGCGTGGCGCTCTCGCTCGCGATTTTCCTCCCCAACCTCATCTGGCAGGTTCACCATGGTCTTATCTCCCTGGACTACCTGAGCTATATCCACGCGCGCGACATCCGCATCGGCCGGACACAGAATTTCCTGATCGATCAGCTCCTGGTCGCGGCTAACCCTTTCACAATTCCGCTGTGGGTCGCAGGTCTTGTCTACTTCCTGGGCGCGCCGGATGGGAAGCGGTATCGCCTGCTCGGCTGGATGTTCGTCATCCCCTTGGTGCTTTTCTTCATCGCCAAGGGTCGGGGCTATTACATGGCGCCGGCCTATCCCATGCTTCTGGCGGCAGGAGCCGTTCTGGAAGAAAGGGCGGTCGCCTCGCTCGCGTCCGGTTGGGCCCGCCTGGTGCGCGGGATCACCTGTAGCGCGCTGGCGGTCGGTGGTGCGATCGCGATCGCGGTGGTTCTACCCATTGCTCCGGTAAACTCCTCCTGGTGGAAGGTGGCCAACCGGGTGAACGACGGCCTCCGCGAGGAAATCGGCTGGCCGGAGTTGGTGGAGACCATTGCCGGCATCCACGCCTCCTTGCCCGCTGAAGAGCGGGCGCAAGTGGGCATCCTGGCGGGCAATTACGGTGAAGCCGGCGCCATCGATCTCTATGGTCCGGCGCTTGGTCTGCCCAAAGCCATCAGCGGAGTCAACTCATACTGGCTGCGTGGATACGGCGATCCACCCCCACGGACTCTGATAGTGGTCGGAATATCGCGGGACTTCCTGGAACGGAACTTCGAATCCTGCGTATTGGCCGGCCACGTCACCAACCGCTACGGGGTCCGGAACGAAGAGACCACACGTCACCCGGATATTTTCGTTTGCCGCCAGCTCCGCCGACCCTGGCCCACCTTCTGGAAGCAATTCCAGAACTACGGATGACCGCCGCGCAGACGCCGGCGTAAGGGGTATGATGTTGGACTTATGCCCAGTACACCGCACACTGAGAAACACTTCCAAGCCTCGGAGACAGTCCGGGACGTGGTGATCGGGATGTCGGACGGCTTGACGGTTCCGTTCGCCCTGGCCGCGGGACTTTCCGGGACGGTCGCTTCCACCACCATTGTGGTCATCGCCGGATTGGCGGAGATAGCCGCCGGGTCGATCGCCATGGGCCTGGGCGGCTATCTCGCGGCGCGCACGGACCGTGACCATTACCAATCCGAGCGCGAGCGGGAGATCCGCGAGACCGTCGAGTTGCCCGACAAGGAAACCGAGGAAGTGGCCGAAGTCTTCCGCGGTTATGGCATGTCGGAGCAGGACATCGCCCCGGTGGTCAAGGCCGTCTGCGCCGACCAGAAGCGCTGGGTGGATTTCATGATGCGCTTCGAGCTGGGCTTCGAAGAGCCCGATCCCAGCCGCGCGCGCAACAGCGCGGCGACCATCGCGGTTTCTTACATCCTCGGCGGCCTGGTGCCGCTCGCCCCGTACATGCTCGTCCGCCAGCTCTACTCGGCGCTTTCCGTTTCGGTGGTGGTGACGCTGATAGCGCTCTTCGTCTTCGGCTACGTCAAAGGCAAGCTGACGGGCATCTCGGCTTTGCGCGGCGGCCTGCAAACGGTAACCATCGGGGGGCTGGCATCGGCCGCCGCATTCGGCTTGGCGAGGTGGATAAGTTAATATTGAGTATATGTGGATGCGGGTGCTGCGCTGGGGAGCCGTTCTGGGTCTTCTGCCAATATTGCAGGCTTCCGCACCGCAACCCTCCGACTGGGTTCCGATGCGCTGGCCGTGGTCTGACCCGGCATCTCTGGAGCTGCTTTCCGGCACGCCCATCAACTGCCTCCTGCTGAAGACGGTGCTTCCCGATTTCGTTCAGGCGGCCGCGGCACGCGGCGTGGTGACGCTGGCGGTGCTCGCTCCGGGCGGTGATGTGGCCGGCGCCGCGCGTCGCGCCATGGCCGCCAAAGTCACAGGCATCGTGATCGAGGGCGATTTGCCTGAGGGCGATGCCGACGGTGTGAGGGAGGCTGCCGGAGGCGCGCCGGTAATCGAGCTGACCGCGCGCAGCCGGATGGCTCTCGGTTCAGGCGCTCCCGGCGTTTCCATCCTGGGCACGTACCAGGGCGTGTGGCCCGGCATCGCGGTGGAAGAAGACGGCGCCAAGAAGGCCGCCCCCAGCGGCTCGGTATGGATCGACACCAATACCGGTTTCATTCGCGCGGTCCGCGCGTGGGGCGACGCCGCGCTGTGGATAGCTAACCAACCGCCGGCCAAGACCGTGGTTACGGGCGCGCGATATCTGCAAGTGGTTGCCGATGCCGCCATCTCCGGCGCCCGCTGGGTGCTGGCGCTGGACGACGATTTCGCCGCGCGCCTCGCCCGCCGTGAACCCAAAACCATGGCGGACTGGAAGCGCATCGCCGATCTGCTCCGTTACTTCGAGCAGCACCCCGAATGGCGCCGCATGCAGGAGTACGGAAAACTCGCCATCGTGCAGGACCCCGCCAAGGGAGGGCTGCTGTCGGGCGGCATCCTGGACATGATCGCGGTCAAACACACGCCCGTGCGGCCGGTTCCCCGCCAGCACCTCACCCCGGAAGCGCTGGCCGGCGCCACCATGGCGGTGAACGTGGACGCCGACGCGCTGACTCCCGAACAGAAAGAGGTGCTGAGCAATTTCACCCACGCCGGCGGAATGCTTCTCACTGGCCCGCCCGGCTGGAAAGATCAGAGCCCCCAGGGCGACCAGATTACGCTCGACAAGGCCGAACTCGAACGCCTCAACGATATCTGGCACGATGTGAATTCGATGGTAGGGCGCAGGAACATGGGGGTGCGCCTGTTCAACGTCTCCTCGGTGCTTTCCAACCTGCTGGCCGCCGCCGACGGCAAAACCGCGGTCGTCCACCTGGTGAACTATTCGGATTACCCGGTGGAGAACGTCGCGGTGCATTTTCCGGCCGAGTACAAGCGCGCGACGCTCACCACGCCGGAAGGCGTCGAAAAACCCCTGGAAGTATACCCAACCGAAGAAGGCGGGGGCGTGGACATAGACAAAGTACTGGTCTGCGCCACCATCAAACTGGAGCAATAGTATGACCCGAAGAGAATGGCTCGCCATGATCGGCGCGGCGCCCCTGCTGAAGGCGGCGCCCGGCCCTGAACCTCCTGCGGCGCCCGTTTCCATCGCCCGGTGCGCCTCCTATGACGAGGACGTTACGGCTAAGCTGGCGACCCTCTTCAACCAGTTGGGCGGAATCGATGGCCTGGTGCGCAACAAGACGGTGACCGTCAAGCTCAACATGACGGGCAGCCCGGGAATTCGATTCCATGGTCAGCCGCCCGGCGTGACGCACTATGTCCATCCCAAGCTGGTGGGCGCCGCCGCTTACCTGCTGGGCCGCGCCGGCGCGCGGCGCATCCGTTTTGTGGAGAGCCCCTGGGCCTACGCCGGACCTCTCGAAGACGTGATGCTCGATTCGGGATGGAATGTGCGCTCCCTGCAATCGGCCGCGGCCGGCGTGGAATTCGAAAACACCAACGCTCTCGGAAAGAGCAAGGCTTACTCGCGGTTCAAGGTGCCGGGTAACCCCTACATGTTTCCCGCCTACGACCTCAACCGCGCCTACGAGGACACGGATGTTTTCGTCAGCCTGGCGAAGCTCAAGAACCACGCCACCTGCGGGGTGACGCTCTCGCTTAAGAACTGCTTCGGGACCGCGCCAGCCTCGATTTACGGCGACGACGCCGGCGTGGACGAGCCCAACGAAAAGCCGACTACGGGCCGCGAGGCGGTGCTGCACAATGGCAAACGCCAGCCGTCGAAATCCGCGCCGCCGGAGTTGCACCCCGATTCGAGTCACGACCCGGGATACCGCGTCCCCCACATTGTGGCGGACCTGGTAGCCGCGCGCCCCATACACCTGGCCATCATCGACGGCGTCGAATCCATCGCGGGCGGCGAAGGGCCGTGGATCAGGGGTATCCGCATCGTCAAGCCGGGCGTGCTGATCGCGGGTCTGAATCCGGTCTCGACGGACGCAGTCTCCGCCGCCGTCATGGGCTACAGTCCGCGCGCCGTCCGCGGCGCCGCGCCCTTCCGCACTTGCGACAACACGCTGCTGCTGGCGGAAGCCCACGGCGTAGGCACGACAGACCTGAAGCGCATCGATGTGCGCGGCCTTCCCATCGAGCAGGCCCTGTACCGCTACGATACATAGTAGATGCCAACCCGCAAACGGACCCGGCGGTCCTACCGCGTCTTCCGGCTGGAATCCTGGGAGGCGTTTCTCGGGCTGATTGTCAATCCGCCGTATTCCAACTGGGCATTTCGCGGCGAGCGCGACGAGCGCTGGCCGCTCTATAGCTCGCTTTCCCGCTATTTCCGCAATTTCGGCGTGGCGCAGGCCGCATGGCCGGAACAGGAGGGCCGCATTCTGCGCATCTTCAAGCGCAAGGCCCACCAGTTTCTGGAAAAGCCGCCCGACTCCGACGACGATTTCCAATGGCTGGCTCTCATGCAGCACCACGGCGCGCCCACCCGCCTGATCGATTTCACCTGGTCCCCGTATGTCGCGGCGTTCTTCGCCCTCGAGCGTACCCTGGCCGACGGCGTGGTGTGGGCCATGAACCCCGGGCGCGTCTACAGCCGCCGCGTCGCAGGCAAACCGGTGCGCATGGACCCGCGCGTCACGGGAAATTTCCGCCGCTACTTTCTGAACGGCAACCATCGGTTCATCTGGATGGGCGAGCCCCACACCATGAACCGCCGCTTGATCGCGCAATCCGGCACTTTCGCGGTGCCGGGCGTTCTGGACGTGCCCATCGAGCGAATTCTGAGCGACGCCGACCAGGAGAATATTCTGGCGAAGTTCATTTTGACCAACGCCGTGCGCGAGGTGGGCATGCGCGAGCTGTACCGCATGAACATCACCTACGCGACGCTCTTCCCCGATCTGGACGGCCTGGCGAAATCCCTGGCCTACGAGCTGGAGTTCCACTGGGCCTACAACCCGCGGACCATGGAGCGGTATCACAGGTAGGCGGCGGACCAAGGGCGCGACCTATCGGCAGACGCCACGAACAGGCTACACTGAACCGAGGGGCCGCGACTTATTACCCAGCAGAGCAAGGAAGGCGTTGTGATGACACCTGTCGAACAATTCGATCGGCTCGGTGCCCCTGCGCGCCAACCCAGGAGCCTGGTGCAGTTCTTCCGGGAATCTCCTCTGGTCGGCCTCGAACTGGATTTCGAGCGGGACAAGGACACCGGGCGGGACGTGGAGTTATGAGCGGGTCTGGTGGAGACCAATTGCGTCTCTGGACTGGCTTGCGTCAATCCTGTTGTTCGGCGACGCGCTGGCGCAGGTCAGGCTGGGCCCGACCATCGGGTTGCCGGTCCCGCTGGTCGCAGCGCGAACGGCCTGCTCCATTGGCATCCAGCCGACACGCTGGCCTCCCTTTCAACGCCATTCCACTTCCGGTTTGCTTGAACCGGTTGGCATGGTACGCTTACGGCATACATGTTCAGAAGGCACCAGGTCAACCTAGAGGTTCACCAGCAGCCCCTACCCGATGTGTACCGCGACCGAGCGCGAATACCGGAGTTGTTCCGGGGTTGCATCCGAGAGGGACGCATTTGTAAATTATCGGTGGGCGGGCAAAACACGCTCCTCGAAATTCGCGGCTATCAAGACGCTTCCAAGCCGATCATGAGGTTGGGTGAACTGTCCAGGCGAGCATTAGGAGTCGAGGCAGGGAAGACCTACGCGTTTTGCATTCGAGAGGTATTTTGGATCGGCCAGTTCAGATGGGCCTGGAATGCCGCCGACTCCGCAGCCAGAATCGCCGCCCGTCTGGGCCTGCTCGGAACATTGCTAGGGATACTTGGCGTCATACTCGCGCTTGCACCTCTCCTCAAACGATGAAGGACCAAACTGATCCGCTAGCGAAGATTCAAACAGTCTGTTAACCAAGCGGGAACGCAAGCGCCAGGGACGCGCCCATCCGTAGTCGAGCGCTTGTCTGACGCGATAGAATCGTGGCCATGGCTGTTGCCCATAAGATCTGCAAGACAGTGGCCGTGATACTCTGCTTCGCAGTGCTGCTCCTCATGGGCTGCACCAGGTCCACTACGGTGAACATGGACGTGGTCACGGAGCAGGGTTTCCTGGGCACAGGAAGCTACGGAAGGACATTGGGGGACCTGCGACCTGGAACGTGGGATTTCGGCGAGATCCAGATCTGTCGAAAGGTCCAGCTCAAGGTTTTGGACGACAGGAGTGACGTGCAAGACCTTCTGATCTGCGGGACCGACACGCACATGGTGTGGGTTCTGCTAGCAGAGGATGAGAAGAAGGGCGGCCAGGCGGCTGCCATCGCGAAACAAATGGAAGCTCACATCGCGCTCGACGCAAAAACATTCTCGGTTGCTTTCCACGGATCTCGGCCGCCATGGCACTGCCGGAAAGCCATGGACGGAATAATCTGCGAGTGATCGGCCGCCAAATCGGGCCGGAGCCGCAGCACCTCAGATTTTGGCGTACCGCCCGTCTTTTCATATGTGTTACTCTGAAACTTCCACGTGTGCCAGCGCGTGTCAGCGAAGCTCTCGTTCTGCGGACTTACCCGCTGAAAGAAGCCGACCTCGTCGTCGGCTTTCTCACCAGGGATCAGGGGAAGTTGCGGGGCGTTGCCAAGCGGGCGCGCCGTCCGAAGAACCCTTTCGGCGCGGGGCTGGAGCGGTTATCGCACGTGCGGATGGCGTACTTCCAGCGCGAAACCCGCGAGCTGGTTAACCTGGATTCCTGCGAATTGATCCGTTCCCAATTCGGTCTGGTTTCCGATTACTGGGCGGGCGTGGCGCTGGACTACTTCGCGGAGGTCTCCGAGCAGTTGCTCCCCGCCGCGGAGCCGAATGAGAGGTTTTTCCGCCTCTTGCTGGCCGTGCTGGACGACCTTCAGCCGGCCAGCCGGGTGTGGCGGGCGGTTACTTACTTTTCGTTGTGGGCGCTCCGGCTTTCCGG
>JBEKTU010000141.1:0-9084 GCA_049515735.1 Bryobacteraceae bacterium | reverse complement strand
AAGGACCAGGCCGGGGAAGAGTTGCCGGAGGAACTGAAGCGGCGCGAGAGCCGGCTGGCGCGCATTCGGCAGGCCAAAAAGGCGCTGGAACAGCGCGCGCGGGAACCAGCCGCGGCGGCAGGTAAGTCGCCGGAAGAAGTGAGTCAGGCCAAGCCCGGCGACAAGGATCAGTATAACTTCACCGTCCCGCCTTTCGCAGAAGCGTGCGTATCGCCAGCGGCTCATGCCACCGAAAGGACCTTGGTAAACGGTTCCGGTATCTCCTCACCGTGTTCGATGCAATCCCGAGCTTCGCCATATGCCATCACCCCCGGCATGGGCTCGATATCGGCCCACCAGCGCCCGTCCTCCTCCCGCCATAGCGCTGGGGACTTTACGGCATCCCCCTCACCGTGATCCCCACCAGCGCCAGCGTCAGCCCGATCATCACCACCACGGAGATCCAGGAAACCTGGTTGAACCAGCGCGGGTTGACCCACTCGCCCATCAGGTCCGGCCGGTTGATGAGGCGGATCATGAAGATCAGGACGAAAGGCAGCAGCACGCCGTTCAGAACCTGGGAGAGCAGAATCATGCGCACCAGCGGGAAGCCTGGAATGAGAACTACGCCGGCGCCCACCACGATCAGCAGCGTGTAAAGGAAATAGAAGACCGGGGCCTCGCGCATCCGCTTGTTTACCCCCGCCTCGAAACCCAGCCCCTCGCACACTGAGTAGGCTGTGGAAAGCGGCAAAATACAGGCCGCGAAAACCGACGCATTGAGCAGGCCCGCGCTGAACAGGAGGAAGGCGTATTGGCCGAAGGGCTTCAGCCCCAGCGCCGCCTCCGAAGCATCCTGGATGTCGCGCGGCCGCACGCTCCAGATGGCGCCGGCACAAGCCACTATGATGAAGAACGCCACCACGTCCGTCATGATGCAGCCGACAATCACTTCGATGCGCGACGCGGCATACTCTTTGGCCGAGACGCCCTTCTCCACCACCGCGGATTGCAGGTAGAACTGCATCCAGGGGGCAATCGTCGTGCCCACCATCCCAATCAGCATGTAGATGTAATCCTTATCCAGCATCAGCTTGGGCTCCACGCTGTAGATGGCGGCTGCTTTCCAGTCGGGCTTCACCAGGAAGCCCGAGATGATGTACGTGACATAGATGACGCAGCCAAACAAGAAGATCTTCTCGACGCTCTTGTAGTTGCCTTTCACCACCAGGAACCAGACCGCTACGGCCGCGATCGGCACCGAGATGTAGCGGGTGACGTGAAACAGTTCGAGCGAGCTGGCCACGCCCGCGAACTCCGCCATCACGTTGGTCATGTTGGCCAGCACCAGCAGGGTCATCATGAGGAACGTCATGCGCAGGCCGAACTCTTCGCGGATGAGGTCGGAGAGGCCCTTCCCCGTGACCGCGCCCATGCGCGAGCACATCTCCTGCGTGATGATGAGAACCAGGGTGATGGGCAGGAGCGTCCACAGCGGCAGATAGCCGAAGCGCGCGCCGGCGGCCGAATAGGTGAAGATGCCGCCCGAATCGTTATCCACGTTGGCGGTGATAAACCCCGGCCCGACCACCGCGAAGAAGACCAGTATGTGATAGCGGAAACGGCTCAGGAGTCTCCGCATCCGTCACTTCTGCCTTAACACGGAAATGATGTCATCGGCCGTGATCACACCGGCGAGTTTGCCTTCTTCGTCCACCACGGGCAAAGTCAGCAGGTTGTATTTGTCGAAGAGTTCCGTGACGCGCTTCTGCTTTTCATCCACGGTCACCTGGATGAGCGTCTTGGAGGCCACATGCTTGAGCCTGGCGTAGCCCGGTAAGAGAAACAGGCGCGCCAGCGGGATGGCGGCGGTGAGCCGCTCCTCGGCATCGATCAGGAACAGCGTATTCAAACTTTCCAGCAGTTCGGTGTTGCCCTTGAGCGCGGCCAGCGCATCCGTTCCCGTGGCGTTATCGTGGAGCGCCACGTACTCGGTGTTCATCATGCCGCCGGCTGTGTCTTCCTCGAATTCGAGCAATTCCTGGACCTCGGTCTTCTCGGCCGAGTCCATTTCGTCCATGATTCCCTCGGAGGTCCCGGCCTCCAGTTCGGAAAGGATGTCGGCGGCTTCGTCCGGCGCCATCTCTTCCACGATGTCCGCGGCCTTCTCCGGCTCGAGGGCTTCGAGGATGCTGGCTTGCATCTTGGGGTCCACCTCCGACAGCGCGTCGGCGGCCGCTTCGCTGTCGATGGTTTCGAAGATGGCCCCGCGTTCGGCGGGGCTCAGATCTTCCACGATATCCGCCAGGTCGGCCGGGTGCATCTGCTCCAGCTTCTGGTAGGAGATGTTCAGCCGCAGCCGCCGCAGCGGGTCGGTCTCCACCACGTTGCAAAGGTCCCACAGAATCGAATTGGGCGGAATGGGCCGCTGCAGCCGGCGAATCCAGCGGGGCGGCAGCAGACCCTGGCACAGCCGGCGGAAAATGCTGCGGAGGCCGACGTCCACCTCCAGAACCGTGAGAATGTCGCGAACGCCGTCATTCTGGATTCCCATGGTGACGTCGGTCACGCGCACCACCTTCCGGCCGGTCACGTCGATGATCTGCTGGTCGAGCAGGTCGCGCCCGATGCGCAGCATGTACTCGTCGTCGTGGTACGGGGTGAGCTGCTCGTCGCTCAGTACGATGCCCTTGCCGAGGACGATGGAGGCAATCTGGTCGTAGCGGATGGTGAGCCACGTATAGCCGGCGCCGACCAGGACGCGGTCGATGCGGGAGGAACTGACCATGGGAACCAGGGCGGCGTCTTTCACCCGGCCGATGCGCCGGCCGCGCACGTCGAGCACGGGCATCGACACCAGCTCGGTAAAGAACAGGAGGTTGTCCGCGATTGGGAGCGTGCCCATCCGAGACCAATATGGCGCATCCGTTCGTGAACCCGCAAGCGCCTCGCGTTACCATTGTGACTGTTCCATGTCTTCCGACAATTCCCACCTGCGGACCCTGGAAGCCGAGAGCATTTACATTCTCCGCGAAGTGGCCGCCGAGTTCGCTCGGCCGGCCCTTTTGTACTCCATCGGCAAGGACTCCTCGGTGCTGCTGCGGCTGGCGCAGAAGGCGTTCCATCCCGCCCGGCCTCCATTCCCGCTGCTGCACGTGGATACGACCTTCAAGTTCCGCGAGATGATCGAATTCCGCGACCGCACGGCGCGCGAGGCCGGTCTAGAGTTGATCGTCCACACCCACTCCGCCGCCGCCGAAGGCGCCAACCCCTTCCGCCTGGGGACCGAGAAGTGCTGCCACCTGCTGAAGACGCGCGCCCTGCTGGAGGCCATTGAGCGGCACGGAATCGACGCGGCCATCGGCGGCGCGCGGCGCGAAGAGGAAAAATCGCGCGCCAAGGAACGGGTCTACTCCTTCCGCGACGCTTACGGCCAGTGGGACCCCAAAGATCAGCGCCCCGAGCTGTGGAACCTGTATAACGGCCGCATCGACAAGGGCGAGAGTATTCGCGCCTTCCCCCTTTCCAACTGGACCGAGCTGGACGTGTGGGAGTACATCGCGCTCGAGCAGATCCCCGTGGTGCCCCTGTACTTCGCCAAGCCGCGCCGCATGTTGCTGCGCGGCGAGATGCTCATCCCGCTGGATTACGACGTGCCGCCCGCACCCGGCGACCGCATCGAGACCGTGCTGTGCCGCATGCGCTCGCTGGGCTGCACCTACTGCACCGGGGCCATCCGCTCGGCCGCGGACACGCTGCCGAAGATCATCGAAGAGCTGCGCGGCTTCCGGCGCTCGGAGCGCGAGAACCGCGTCATCGACCACGACCAGGAAGGCTCCATGGAACTCAAGAAGCGCGAGGGGTACTTCTGATGAAAGACCTGCTGCGCTTCACCACCGCCGGAAGCGTGGACGATGGCAAATCGACGCTCATCGGCCGCCTGCTGCACGATACCCGCGGGGTCTACGAAGACCAGCTCGAATCGGTGCGCAAAGCCAGCCGGGACAGCAACGCCGAGGGTTTCGACCTGGCGCTGATCACCGACGGGCTGCGTGCCGAGCGGGAACAGGCCATCACCATTGACGTGGCTTACCGCTATTTCCAGACGCCGCGCCGCAAGTTCATCATTGCCGACACGCCCGGGCACGAGCAATACACGCGCAACATGGCCACCGGGGCATCCACGGCCAGCCTGGCGGTGATTCTGTTGGATGCCCGTCATGGCGTGCTGCCGCAATCGCGCCGCCATGCCTATATCGCCGCGCTGCTGGGCATTCGCAAGCTGGCGGTAGCGGTGAACAAGATGGACCTGGTGGACTTCCGGTGCGACGTTTTCGAGCGCATCCGCGACGAATTCGGCGCCGTGGCGGCGAAGCTGGACGTCGAGGAACCGTTCTTCGTCCCGGTGAGCGCGCGCGATGGCGATAACGTGGCGACTCGCGGCGCGCGCACGCCGTGGTACCGAGGCCCCAGTCTGCTCGAATACCTGGAGACAGTGGAGGTGGCACCCACTGAGAGCGCCGGCCCGCTGCGTTTCCCGGTGCAGTTGGCGATTCGGCCGCACCTGGATTTCCGCGGCTACGCCGGGCAGATCGCTTCCGGCCGGCTCCGCGTGGGAGATCGCGTGCTGGCGCTGCCCTCGGGCCTCGAAACGCGGGTGGCATCGCTCGCGGGCCAGGAAGCCTGCCCCACTGTTTCGCTGGCCGACCACATCGACATCAGCCGAGGCGACATGCTGGCGGACCCCTCCGCGCCGCCCGCTGTGGGCCGCGAGTTTGCGGCAACCCTCATCTGGATGGCCGCCGAGCCGCTGCGCCCGGAAAGCGCCTACCTGCTGAAGCACACCACCCGGCAGGTCTGCGCCAACGTGCGGAGCATCCGCCACGTGGTGGACATACGGACGCTGGACCCCGGGCCTGCCGCGGAACTCAAGCTGAACGACATCGCCGAGGTGGAAATCGAAACACATCAGCCGATCTTTTTCGATCCCTATCGAAAGAACCGCGCTACCGGCAGCTTCATTCTCATCGACATGATCTCCAACCGCACGGTAGCCGCGGGCATGATTCTCGAGCAAGTGGGACGGGCCTCCCGGCCGGTCAAGCAGCCCCACCGCGGCCTCACGGTTTGGTTCACGGGCCTGAGCGCATCGGGCAAGACCACGCTGTGCCGCGCCGTGTATGAGCGCCTCGCCGCCCGCGGATGCCGCCTCGAACTGCTGGATGGCGACACCGTGCGCAAGCACCTGAGCAAGGGCCTGGGCTTCTCGCGCGAGGACCGCAACGAGAACATTCGGCGCATCGGCTTCGTAGCGGGCCTGCTTACGCGCAACGGCGTGATCGCGCTGGCGGCGGCTATCTCGCCCTACCGCGCGGTGCGCGACGAGGTGCGCGCGTCCATCGGCGACTTCGTCGAGGTCTATGTCAACGCCCCGCTGGAAGTCTGCGAAGCGCGCGATCCCAAGGGCCTGTACCGCCAGGCGCGGGCCGGACAACTGCCCGCATTCACTGGAATCGACGATCCTTATGAGCCGCCGTTCGAGCCCGAAGTCGAATGCCGGACCGACCGCGAGAGCGTGGAGGAATGCACCGCGAAAGTGCTGGCCGCCATCGACCGGGCGCTGGAGCGGTAGTCAGGCCGGCTGCGGTTACCGGCGGGGCAGGCCTGTTAAGATGGCGGTGTGCCCGGCCGCTTGTGAGGAGCCGACTCGACCATGCCGTTTGTCCACCTGCATTGCCATACCGATTACTCCCTGCTGGATGGGGCCTGCGATATCGACCAGCTCATGAAGATCACGGTCGAGCAGAAGATGCCGGCCGTGGCCATGACCGATCACGGGAACCTGTTCGGCGCAGTCAAGTTCTATAACGCGGCCAAGGCGGCGGGGGTGCATCCGGTGATCGGGTGCGAAGTCTACGTTTCGCAACAGGGGCGCAAGACGCGGTCGGATACGGACCGGTACAACCACATGATTCTGCTGTGCGAGAACCAGGAGGGGTATCGCAACCTCATCAAGCTGGTCTCGACGGGGTACCTGGAGGGGTTCTATTACAAGCCGCGTATCGATATGGACCTGCTGGCGGAGCACTCGAAAGGGCTCATCGCCTTGTCGGCGTGCTTGCGCGGGCACATCCCGGAGACGCTCCTGGCGGACAAGTACGACGACGCGCGGCGGCTGGCGCACACCTACGCGGATGTTTTCGGCAGGAACAACTTTTTTCTGGAAATCCAGGACCATCACCTGGACCAGGACCGGCGGCTCACGCCGGAGATGAACCGGCTTTCGCAAGAGACTGGTCTGCCGCTGGTGGCCACCAACGACTCGCACTACCTGCGCCGGGAAGACGCGCGCGCGCACGAGATCCTGTTGTGCATCCAGACCGGCAAGGGGATGAGCGACCCGACGCGCATGCGCTGGGGTGCTCCCGAGTTCTATTTGAAGTCGCCCCAGGAAATGATGGAGCTGTTCGGCGAGTTGGAGGATGCGCTCGACCGGACCTGGGAGATCGCGCAACGGTGCAACGTCAGCCTCGAGGAGGTAAAGGAGCCTTTCCCGAAATTCGAGGTGCCGGAAGGCCATTCGACGGACACGTATTTCGAATACGTCGCGCGGATGGGATTCGAGAAGCGCCGCCCGCGGCTCGAGGCAATGCGGGTTAAAGGGGCGTTGAAGCACCACGTGGCGGAATACGCGGAGCGGCTGGATCGCGAAATTCAGATGATCCAGCAGATGAAGTTCTCGGGATATTTTCTGATTGTCTGGGACTTCATCCGCTACGCCAGAAGCCGCGGGATTCCGGTGGGACCGGGGCGCGGGTCGGCCGCGGGAAGCCTGGTGAGCTATGCCATGGCGATCACCGATATCGATCCGCTGCAATACGGGCTGCTGTTCGAGCGTTTCCTGAACCCCGAGCGCGTGAGCTTGCCCGATATCGATATCGACTTCTGCATGAACCGGCGCGGCGAGGTGATCCAGTATGTCACCGAAAAGTACGGCCGGGAACAGGTGGCTCAAATCATCACGTTCAACACGCTGGGGGCGCGGGCGGCCATCAAGGACGTCGGCCGCGCGCTGGAGATGCCCTACGCGGAGGTGGAGCGCATCACCAAGATGGTGCCGAACGTCCTCAACATCTCGCTTCCGGACGCCATGAAGCAGGAGCCGGGGTTCGGCGAGGCGGCCCGGAAGGACCCGCGTGTGGACGACGTGCTGAAGGTGGCATTGCGGCTTGAGGGCCTGGCGCGCAACTGCTCGGTGCATGCCGCGGGAGTGGTGATCTCGCCCCAGCCGCTCACGGAACTGGTGCCGCTCTACAAGACCAACCGCGACGAAATCGTGACGCAGTTCGATATGAACGGACTCGAGAAGCTGGCGCTGCTCAAGATGGATTTCCTGGGGCTGACCACGCTCACGCTGATACAGGACGCTCTGCGGCTGATCCACAAGCGGCACGGCGTGGAAGTGGTGCCGGAGGATCTGCCGCTCGACGACCAGGCGACCTACGAGATTTTCGCCAAGGGCTTCACCAGCGGCGTGTTCCAGTTCGAATCGAGCGGCATGCGCGACATTCTGCGCCGCTACCAGCCGAGCCGCATCGAAGACCTGACCGCGCTGAATGCGGTGTACCGGCCGGGGCCGATTCAGGGCGGCATGATCGACGATTTCATCGAGCGCAAATGGGGACGGCGCGCCGTGCAGTACGATCTTCCGGAATTGAAAGAGCTCCTGGAAGAAACCTACGGCGTGATTGTGTACCAGGAGCAAGTGATGCAGATCTCGAACCGGCTGGCCGGCTATTCGCTCGGCGAGGCCGACGTGCTGCGCCGCGCCATGGGCAAGAAGAAGCCGGAAGAGATGGCGCGGCAGCGCGAGCGCTTCATCCAGGGCGCGCTGGAGCGCGGATTCCCGCAGAGGAAGGTCGAGAAGATCTTCGACTTGATGGAACAGTTCGCGGGATACGGGTTCAACAAATCGCATGCGGCGGCCTATGCTTACCTGGCCTTCGTGACGGCGTACCTGAAAGCGCACTACCCCGTGGACTTCATGGCGGCGCTGCTCACCTCGGAAACGGGGAACACGGCCAAGGTGGTGAAGTACATCAACGAGTGCCGCGAAATGGGAATCACGATTCTCCCTCCGGACGTGAACCACTCGGATTGGAGCTTCACGCCCGACGGGCAGGGGATTCGCTTCGGGCTGGGCGCGGTGAAAAACCTGGGCCAATCGGCGGTGGAGGCCATCGCCAAGGCGCGGCGGGAAGTGGGCCGCTTCCGATCGTTGCACCAGTTCTGCGAAAAGGTAGACCTGGGCGCCATCAACCGGCGGATGATCGAGAGCCTGATTCGCGCGGGCGCCATGGATTCCCTCGACGGGACGCGCTCGCAGAAATTCGCGGTGGTGGAAAGCTCGATGGAAGCGGGACAGCGGGCCTGGCGCGACCGGGAGAGCGGGCAGGCGGGACTTTTCGGCGAAGCCATGGCCGAGGAATCGCACGCCGCCCCGCTGCCCAACGTCCCCGATTGGACCGACAAGGAGAAGCTGGGCGGCGAAAAAGAAATGCTGGGGTTCTGGGTGACGGGGCATCCGCTGGACCGGTACGCGGATAAGGTGGCGGAGCTGGCGACCCACGACAGCAGCAACCTGGAAGGCCTCGGCAAGGGCGGGGAGGTAACGTTGTGCGGCGTGCTGACGGGCGTCACGCGCAAGCGCAACCGCGAGGGCAAGCCGTGGGCGGCGATGACCCTCGAGGATCGCAACGGCTCGGTGGAAGCGCTGCTCTTCGCGGCCAGCTTCGAGCGCCTGGCGCCGCAGGTGGTGGAAGACCAGGCGGTGATGGTGCGCGGGCTGGTGCTGCCGGAAGAGAGCGGGCCGCCCAAGGTCTCGGTGCAGGAGATCGTGGCTCTGGACAACGCGCGCGTGGATCTGCCGGCGGTGATTTCGATCCGCGTGTGGCTGGGGCGCAACGGAAGCGTGGACAAGGCCCAGGCGCTCGAGGAATTATTCCGCCGCAAGCCGGGCGAGACGCAGGTGCGGTTGCGCCTCGAAGCGCCGCGAGATTTTTCGGTGCTGCTGGACGTGCCGGCGAAAGTGCGGCCGGACCGAGA
>JBEKTU010000140.1:0-9183 GCA_049515735.1 Bryobacteraceae bacterium | reverse complement strand
GCGCGGGTGATCCCGCCGACCACCTTGGGGATGTTGCGCGTGTGATATTGCGGGTTGCCGGGGTCGACGCGCTCCGGCGAGAAGCAGAGAAAGAAGTCTTCGCCGACCTTCAGGCCACCCTTGTCAAACATAGGCAACAGGAGTTCTTCGGTGGTGCCTGGATACGTGGTCGACTCCAGGATGACGAGCATGCCCGGGTGAATGTACTTCGCCACCTGTTCCGCGGCGGAGACCACGTACGTCATGTCGGGGTCCTTTGTCTTGCGAAGGGGCGTCGGGACAGCGATGTTGATGGTGTCTAGTTCCGCGATGACAGAGAAGTCCGTGGTGGCACCAAGGCGACCGGAATCGACATGTCGCTGGACGACGCTGCCAGAGACGTCCTGAATGTAGGAACAGCCGGCGTTCAGTTCGTCGACCTTTGAGTGCTGGACATCGATACCGGTGACTGAAAAGCCGGCGTCGGCGAATTCAATCGCCAGGGGTAGGCCGACGTAGCCCAATCCGACGATCCCGACTTTAGCCGTGCGGGAGCGGATTTTGTCGGTGAGGATTTGTTGTTCGGTTGATAGTGTCGATTGCATATTGGACCTATGTCGCAGAGGAGTCGTGAGGCGAAGTTCTATTCGGCCGGCGTCGCAAGAGGTGCCAGCGAAACCTGGTGGACGTAGAGCGTTCCCGAAATGCGGTTGTCAAAATTCTGAGAGGGACGACGCTCGAAGGGAAATCACTTCTATAATATCAGGGCCTTTTTAATCTTTTTAATCGTAGAATAAAGTTCTGGTGCCGATTCACACATGACCTTCCTGCCCTTACGCGGCATCGTGCCTGGCGTTGTCGCACCGCTCCTGTTCCCTGTTTTCGCTCTGCCCGCGACTTGGCAACAAGCGGGCCCGTTCGGCGGAAGCGCACAGGTTGTCGTGGTGGATCCGAACCACGCCAACGTCCTCCTGGCGGGTACCCAGAACACGATGGTGTTTCTCTCCGAAGACGGCGCCCAATCCTGGCGCCCGCTGCCGTTTCCGCGGAACTATTCGGGCACGGTGCGGACGTTGGCTATTTTTCCCTCGGAACCACGGCGCTACTGGGCAGGGGTTTCGAGTGAAGACCGCTCGAAGGCGGGCATATGGGAAAGCCTGGACGGCGGTGAACACTGGCGGGCTTTGCCGGGCCTGGCAGGCCGGGCGATCGAGTCCCTGGCGATCTGGGAGGGAGACGCCACCGTCTGCGCGGTGGGCACGCAACACGGCGTCTTCCTGACCAACGACCAGGGACGTACGTGGCGGCAGATCTCGCCCGCTGGCAACTTCGAGTTGCAGGACATCACGGCGATCGCTTTCGATCCCATCCACGCCAGCACGGTTTATGCCGGCACGCCACACCTGCCGTGGAAGACGACTGATGGCGGCGCGACCTGGCGCTCCATCCGCAACGGCATGGTGGATGACTCGGATGTGTTCTCCATCCATCTGGACGCGCGAAGACCGGAGCGCGTTTTTGCGAGTGCGTGCAGCGGAATCTACCGCAGCGACGACGCTGGCAAGTCCTGGCGCCGGTTCCAAACCCTGCCGGGAACCAATCCGCGCACCCACGTCATCATGCAGGACCCGCAGGACGCGAACCTGGTTTACGCGGGAACCACCACGGGATTGTTCCAATCCCAGGATGCCGGCGACACCTGGCGCCAACTGAACGCGCTTCAGGTAAATTCACTGGCATTCGACCCAACCAATTCACAAACTCTGTACCTAGCCACGGAGTACGGGGGCCTGCTCAAGAGCGCGAACGGGGGCGCGACGCAGGAGCCGGCCAACCGGGGATTCTCGACCCATAAGATTGCCCACCTGGCCGCATCAGGCGATGCGCTTTACGCCAACAGCATCTATCAAGGGGATTTTGGCGGCGTTTTTGTGAGCACCAGCCAGGGGCGGGAGTGGCACTGGCGCGCCGGACCGGAAGCGTTCCTTGGTGGCAACCTGTACGCGTTAGCGGGGACGAAGAGCGGCAGGCTCTACGGCGCAACCGGGCGCGGGGTGATCCAGTCGAACGACAACGGTGCGACGTGGGCACCGCTCCGACTCCAGCCGCGCACGCGGCAACGACAGGGTGTGGCCGCGCAGACGCCGGTGGTTCGTGCTTTGGTGGCCATTGAACAGGATGGCAAGACGGTCCTGTTCGCCGGCACCGCAGCGGGGTTGTTCCGCCGCGCAACCGAAGAGTCCCACTGGGAGTGGATCGAAATTGCGGGGCAGTGGGACCTGAATGTACGGGCGATCTACACTTCTCCGGGAAGTCCCGGCGAGATGGCGGTGCTGACGACGGAGGGACTGTTTACCTCAATGAATGGAGGCACGACGTGGCGGTCTTCGACCCTCCCGCGAAAGGATTACGCCATCTATGATGTGGCACTGTCCTGCGCGGGCGATGAGGCCATTCTGTTGGCCACCTCGCACGGCCTGTACCGGTCGCAGGATGCTGGGACAAGCTGGACGCGCCGGGCCCTGCCGCCGGAGACGGTCACCGCGGTGGAGTGCCATCCGACGCGGCTTGGCGAGCTTTTCGCGGCGCAATATGGAAGGATTTACCGGTCGGTGGATGGGGGGAGCGAGTGGACACCCCTCGCCGGCGGGCTCAACGGAGCGCTGATTGACTTCCTGTGGATCGCTCCGTGGCTGCCAGACCGGGCGTTCGCGAGCGCGCGGGAACAGGGCATCCTGTACTTCGATCTCAAGTGATCCGGCGAGGCGGTGCAGGCGAATCACCCGCACCATCCGCGCCGTTTTCTACTTGGGGCAACCCAAGGGGGTGATGTCCCGCTCAGCCAGCACCTGCGCGTGCTGCACCGAGGGGGGCGCGGCCTGGCCTTCCGGAACGAGCCAGATCTCCACCCTGCGGTCTTTGATTTGCGGATCCGAATAATCGATGCGGTCAGCTTGTCTTTCGGCGACAGGCGGCTGGGTGGAGACGGCGCAGGGCGTTTCCACGTAGGGCGTGTCGGCGGCACCAATCCAATCCACCTTAACTCGCAGGCGGTCTAGTTTCCCGCAGGATGCCTTTCCGCTCGTGAGCACCGCGGCCACATTAAGGACGCGTTCGGGGTCCAGTGCAGCGGCGGCCTTGGCGCCCGGCACCTCATTCGCCCCGCGATGGCCCACGAGGTAGATGGTGTAGCCGCGATACGACCCGACGAGCTCCGGAGACAGGCGCTCAATCAGGAAGCGCTTGGCGCAGTTGTTTACGCGCGAGCGCCCTTTGGCGAAGACCACGTCATAGTGTACGGGTTCGGGGTCCTTCCGCACCGTGATCTGGGTCCGGCAGGATTCTTTCGCGCCCTGCTCGGTGGATACGGTGACGCTGGCAGTGATGATCTTGGTCTGCGTCTGGTATGCGGGCGGGAATGAGATGCCGCTGGAATCGAAAGTGGCATCGGCACTGTTCGGGTTGACGATGCGGCCTTCCGTAACCGACCAATTGTAGCGGATTTTGTCAACGGCAGGACCGGCTGCGGTCACGTGGAGAGGCGCTGTTCCCCCCAGCACAAGGTCGCCGGTGACCAAACCGCAACTGATGGCGAGAGGGCAATTGCACGGCGGAGGCGGGGGGGGCGCACAATCCACCGCGTGGACCGTGAAGGAAAGGGCGTTCTGAGAAGGCGCCGGGGTAGCGGCAGTATCGACGATCTCCAACTGGATCCGGTATTCGCCGGGGCGGTCCGGGGTGAAGGTAAACTGCCTGGAATTGTCACCCACCGGCCGCCCGTCCACCGTCCAGTGGAAAACCAGGGTGTGGCTTTCCGGATCCGCGGCATCGGAACTGAGCGTAACCGCGCTGTTCGCGCAAACCCTGGCCGCCCCGCTGATGGTTCCGAGATAGAGCCGGTGCGGCGGGGGCGGCACAACAATCGGCAGGAGCGGCGGCCCGTGTCCCCAGTGGAACGTAAAGCCGGCGATGAGTTCCAAGCCGCGCAGCCAATCAGATCCGGGAATGATGCAACCACAGTTGAGCCCGAAGCTCGGGTTCCTGGACACCAGCCCGCGCGCCTCCACCACAAACCCGAAATTGTTGGTGAACCGCGCTCGCAGGCCGCCTCCAAAGTTGAACTGGAGCTTGGTCTGGGAGTTCAAGGTGACCGGGGTTCCGAAAGGGCTGGGAGTGAGCTGCGCTTGCTGACGGGCCAGATCGGTGGGGCGGAACAAAATCGCGCCGGCACCGGCGGTCAGGAAAGGACGGAAGCGGGAATGCAGACCCGTGAAGTAGAAGATCGGGTTGAAGGTTGCGGAGTACCCGCGCACGCCGAATCCCTGGGTCGCGCGTCCGGGAATTGCAGTGCTAAGGAGCCTGAGATTGTTGGATGCGTACGTGAAACTCTGCTCGAAGCCCCAATGCTGGAAGGGATTCTCCACCAGGCGGATCCCGATGCTCCCGCCGGAAACCAAATGGGTTCCGAAGCCGGAGTGGACCGACCGATACCAGGCCACATCGCCTACGAGATCGGCTTCCAGAAAGTTCGCTTCAAGCCGGTAGTCACGCGAAGCCGGGGGTATGCCGGCCGCGGCAGCCTGGCTGGGGGGTGCGGCGGATGTCTGGTCGTTCCCCTGCGGCAAAGCGCTGAGTAGCGGCGGGTTGGGAGCAGGCGCGGCGGCCTGGCTGGGCGGGGCGGCGGATGCCTGGTCGTTCCCCTGCGGCAAGGCGCTGAGTGGCGACGGGTTGGGGGCAGGCGCGGCGGGACGCCCGGCGGGGTCGAAACTGTGGTTCGGCGCGGCGGGGGGCGCCAGCGAAGGTGGAAGCGCCGCCGCCCGCGCCGGGAGATCAGCCGCACTGGTGAGTTCGATGACCAGGCGGTTGGGATTGTACAGGCGGGTGGTGGTGGCTTTGATGTCCGCTGAGACCAAGTCGAGCACCACGCGTGTCACTGCCGGTTTAAACCGAGCCACACGAATCCTCTCGACGCGTTTGTCTGGCAGGTCCTCGGAATAGAGAGATGACGTTCCGATGCCCGGCTGCGCGCTCAGAATGTCAAAGTAGATTCTCTCGGTGTTATGGAGGCGGGCGCTTTGAAAATGAAAGTCCCCTGACATCTCCATAGTCACCAAGGTCAGATCATCGGACGACCGGTGGCGTATAGCCTTTATGGGGTATGGCGCGCGGACGGTTTCCGACATCAGCAACGGGACCGAAATCACGAGCGCGGCCATCAATTTCAGCGCGTATTTTGGTAGCATGATGACACGTAAATAGATGATGCAGAAACCCAAAGCCTACAGCTACTGATTCGTCGCACTGAAAACCACTGCCTGAAGGCGGTGGCTCCAGTGGAGGACTGTAATCCCTCTTTCGGCCGGAGGCCGGCGGGATGCGCCTCGCACCAAGCGGGCTTCAAGAAGTAGATGGACTCGACCATCCACTGAGGTCAAGTTCTATTCGGGCGGCGCCGGAAGCCGTACCAGCGAAACCTGGTAGATGTGCAGTGTTATCCAAGACCTTCCTGCCGTGCCCAGAATCGGCGCGCTCTCGGCGTTGAGGCGGGCTGGGTTGGCGGGGTCGAAAATGCGGAAGAAGGGCCCCTGGTCGGTGGTGAGATTGTCGGACGAGACCTCGGCGGAAAGGCGGTACCGGCTAGGCGGCACGACGGTGAACTGACGCACTCCGGAGAAGCCTACGTTTTCTGTGCCGGCAAAGCGCACCTCCAATCCGTTCGCGCGCGTGACGGCAACCGTCGGGCTAGGGCCGAGCGTCCAGTCAAAAGGAGTCTCGCGGGGCGCCGTGTCGAAGCGGGTGTTCGCCAGGAGTTGGGTTGTTCCGAGCCAGTCGGTCCAGAGCGCATAGGCCGCCCGATAGGATGCCCGATTCCAAAGCGTCCAGGCGACCTCGCCTGCCGATTTCTCGTCGAGCAGGCGATGCGCCTTCATCCACGCCCAGGTTTCGCAAAGGTCCTGGTCCGACCCGTGTACGCGCAGCCAGCCCAGCCAGGATAGGGCCGGGCGCGACGCAGCGGGAATGGCCGTCCCGAGCACCGTACCAGCCGGAACGTCCGCACGCTGGAGGTAGGAAAAAAGGATCTCATCGAACGCGCTGGTTTGCGAGAGTATCCGTGTCGACAGAAGAAAGCCGTCGTCGCGCCGGCCGTGCGTGAAATCGAAATTAGCAGCCCGCATCAGGACGGGCGACATTCCAGGGCCGAGGGAGACCGCGTGATCAAAGGCGGATTGGGCCTGCTGTGTCTCACCGTGAACGCTTAGAACCTGGGCATAGGCGCACCAGACCAGGGGGTTTGCGGGGTCCGCGTTGACCAGGATGGAGACAGCTTCGGGGGTGTCTCCGGCGGCATCGACCCCGGCAAAGATCTGGTCGAACCGGCAGCCGCCGTATCGGCACAGGCTCGAACCGGGCGACGGATGAATGACGTCAACCGCCAGCGATAATGCGGCAACCAGCACCGACGCGACTGGAATGATGGCGCGCATGTCAGGCGGTTGTGGGTTCCAGGCTTGTGGCTACGCCGGCCAACCAAGCCAGAGCCAGCGCGTTGGCCGGGATGAATAAGTTGAACTCCGCCAGGCTGTGCAGGCCAAAAGTCAGAAAAGCTCCGAGAAGGCCGACCGCCAGCTCCCAGTTCGCCCCGCCTCTGGTCGAGACGACCAGCGTCAGGGTCCGCTTCAAAATCCATCCCCCCAGGACGGCTACCAGCAGCATGCCGGGCACGCCCAATTCGGCCAGGATTTGCAGGTAGTCGTTGTGCGCGAAGTCGACGGTGTTGGTGGGAGCCACGGTCTTGAATTGGTAAAGACCGTGTTCGTACGCTCCCAGGCCGCATCCGGTCCAGGGATAAGCTGCGACCACGCCTAACGTGTCGGACCAGATCTCGATGCGGGTATCCTTCGAGATCTCCGGGGTGGCCGTGAGATCGGCAAACCGCAAGACCAGCTCCCGGGTGGGCAGGACTACGAAGAGGCATAGCGGGATGGCGACCGGAACGAGCCATAGCCAGCGGCGCCGGCGCTTCACTTCGCCCACGCGCCGCGAACCGAGCGCCGCAAGGGCCGTGAGGGCGGCTGCGGCGAGCGTGGACACGACACCCATGCGGGAAAGCGACAGGAAGACTCCCATCAGCAGGCATGTTGCGACCGTCAGCATGGCCGACGTGCGCAACGCCGGGCCGGCCGGCTGGTTTTGGCGTGTGGTTCCTTTCCTCCAAGCGGAGACCGCCCCCATGACCGCCAGCGGAAAGGCCATCCCCAGCAGGCCGGCGAAATGGTCGTAGTTGACGTAGGTTCCGGCCACCGAAACCGCCGGGCCTCCAGCCATTCGCATCAGCGCGAACTGGGCCAGCCCCAATAGGCTTTCCAGCCACGCGACGGCGACAACCGGCGCGACCGCGACCCATGCCCGACCCGGCCACCACCACACCACCTCCCGCGATGCGACAAAGGCGGCCATGGCGGGGACAACATACAAGAGCCGTTGCAGGGTCGCAGGCGGAGCAACCGATAGCGCGACCCACGCATGCAAATCCTGGCCGGTCGCCTCGCGCGCAGCCTGCACGGCATTCCACCGGTAGGGCGAAAGGAAGGCGACGAGCGCGGGCGGCACAGGGAGGAGTTGCAGGAGCATCCAGCCAAGGAGCAGAGCAAGGACTACCATTCCCCAGGTGGGCCGGGGAGCGCGGCCCCGTTCTGTTCCGCGCGACAACGAAAGACAGGCCGCAAGGGATAGGCCGAGAGCGCTCCACTTCCACTGCGAGGCCACCACGCCGCCTTTCAGAAATGCGGCAGCGGCTAGCGAGACCGCCATCAGTGTGTACGCTGCGAGGCGCATCCGTGCGCCAGCCGCCGGGGAGGAGATTGCCCGGCTCACAAGGCAGAGAGACTCCCCACCGTCCGAGGCGAAGGCAGGCCTTTCACGAATACGGATCGTCTTATTGACACGGGCTGACTGGCGCACCGCCGTTGACTGCGGCGGCAATGCCAAAGCTTACACCTGCGACCCCAACCGCCCCCGCCAATAGGAACGCCGTGCGGCCGGGAGTCCACCAGCCGGCCGCGGCACGCTTACAAGTTATGCTATAGACACCAGTGAGCTTTGGCGGCGAGACCGGGTCGTTCAGTTTCACGGCCGACAAAGCCGAAAGGGAGTAACGGGCGGTGCCGCATTCGAGCTGGAACGAGGGGGTCTGTCCGGAGATCGTTATCTTGGCCGACGATCCGGGCTCAAGCGCGACGCTGGATCCACCGGCAAACGTGATGATGACGGGTGCACTACCGGCTTGGATGGTGTCACCCGGCATGACCGGCCAGGACGGTACGCCCTGATCGGTCGTGACATTGGCGCCTCGTAACTGGAACGGACCGGTGGAGGTCACCGTGGCCACCTGGCCTTGGGCGCACAGCATAGGGACCGCCGCGAGAAGCGCGGTCAAAATACACACGAGTTTACGCACAGATATCTCCCTGGGAACCGGTGTTGCGATCTTGACCAGGACTTCCGCCCTGCCATCCTGGCCAAGCATCAATCGTACATCCAACCGTTTCGTTGGAACGTTTTTTCTGCCCGCGCTCCCAGATCTTCTCGAACCGACCAGTCGGAACGTCGGATTTTGCGGGAGCCGCTCGGCATCTACGGAAGTTAGGCCCAATACTATTCACGGTGAGGCGAGGCCGCGCAGGAGAGGACTGTGGAATTACGCGCGGCTCAGAGAATGGCAATCAGCGTGCGGATCGGAAGACCCAGCAAGGTGCCGCAACTGACGCCCACGCCGTTGGCGAGGACATCGCCAAGCTCGACGGAGCGGCCGGGCGAGAAGTGCTGACCCGCCTCCATGAGGACTCCCAGAAGGAACATCGAGAGGCCTGCCATCAGCCCTCGGCGGCGATCTCTAAATCCGATCACTGGCAGAAATGACAGAGCCAGGTAAGCACCGAAGTGTTGCAGTTTGTCCCAGATGTGGAGGCGGCCGATCGCGATCATGAGCGAAGACGCTGCGGGCGCCAGGGAGCCGACGACGACGCAGCAGATCAACACGGCCCAAAGGACCAGGATGAGGGTGCTCCACGTCCTTCTGCATGCATTTCGGCCGGCCGGGGCCGCGTAGTCGTTTTGCGTGGACGTTTTCATCTGGTCCCCGTCTCGCCCCTCAAATTATGCGCTCAGCCTCTTTGGAAAGTTACCAGCGCCGGTGGCGCGCTT
>JBEKTU010000139.1:0-9263 GCA_049515735.1 Bryobacteraceae bacterium | reverse complement strand
GACACTCCGCTTGGCTCGGTCGGATCTCTCCTCCCGGCTGGAGTCTGCTACCGGGCGCTCCGGCGCTTACCCGGACAGGACTTTCACCTGTGAGAACAATGCGTCTTTCAGGACGCGCCATGGCGCCATGATAACTCCTGGTGCAGGCCGGAGGCGCTCCTTATGCCTTATTCTGGGGATGTGCTACTCCCTCACTTGCCAAGACTCGTGCTCCTCGGAGCACTCCTCCTCCCCGGCGGCAGCCCCGGCGCAAGCTCCCCGACCCCCTATTGGCCGGCACGCCACTGGCGGACGGCCCAGCCGGAATCGCAGGGGGTGGATTCGCGGCTCCTCACGGCCGCCATCGACCAGGTCATCGAGCAGCGGCTGGGAGTTCACAGCCTGCTCGTGATTCGCCACGGATATGCCGTTCTCCACGCTGATTTTTATCCCTACAGCTCAGACACGCCCCACGACATGGCATCCGTGACCAAGAGCATTACCTCGGCTCTGGCCGGCATCGCGGTCGGCCGAGGCCTCATCCGGATGGACCAGCCGATGCTCTCCTTCTTCCCCGCCGAACGCCCCGCCAACCCCGATCCGCGCGCGCAACGCATCACCGTGGGCGACGTGGTCCACATGGAATCGGGCCTGGATTGCGGATACGCGCCCGGCGAACGGGAACTCGAGATGATGAAGCGCTCGCCCGACTTCCTGCGCTTCGCGCTGTCCCTCCCCATGCGCTATGACCCCGGCACGCACGCCTCCTACTGTAGCCCCGAATACCATCTGCTGGGTTCCATGGTGGCCGCGGCCGCCCATGAATCGGAACTCGATTTTGCCCGCCGGAACCTGTTCGGGCCCTTGGGAATCCGCAACCTGGTCTGGGCCTCCGATGCGCAGGGCCGCACCCACGGCTGGGGCGACAGCCACCTCTTGCCCGAGGACGCGGCCAGATTCGGCTACCTCTATCTGCACGGCGGCCAATGGGAAGGCCACCAAATCGTGCCCCGCGACTGGGTGGCTGCCTCCCTCGTTCCTCCCCCTGGTGGCAGCGGAGATAAAGGTGGCCTCGGCTACCTCTGGCACGTAGCTCGCGGACCCGAGGGACTCCAATACGGCGGCGAAGGGCGCGGCGGCCAGAGCCTGATCGTGTGGCCGGATCTGGATACCATCGTGGTGATCCTGGCCGGTGGCAATCCCGGAAGGCTTGCCGGGGCCATCCGCCAGGCCATCCAATCCGACCGGCCCCTCGCTCCCAATCCCGAAGCCTACCGCCGCATGACCGCCCGCGCCGCCCAGGCAGCCCAGGAGCCCGCACCGCAGCCGGCGCCCGAAGTGCCCGCACTGGCCGCCGGGATTTCGGGGGTGGTCTACGACTTCCCGGTCAACCCTTCTCGCCTGGACGCCCTCTCGCTGGAGTTTCGCTCCCCAGGCGAGGTCCGCCTCATGGTGAAATACCAGGGCGAGACCCTTACCCTCCCGGTGGGCCTGGATGGCCGCTACCGCCGGGGTCCCTACGGCCCGTTCCATCTGCTGGCCGGCGCCATGGGCAAATGGACTTCCCCGAACGAGTTCCTGCTGGACCTGAATTTCATCGCCAACATCAACCACTACACGCTGCGCCTGCGTTTCGAAGGGGACCATCTCGAAATGACCGCCGACGAAGCCTCCGGCCTGGTTCGCGACGGCCGCGTCACCGGCACCCGGCGGGCACAATGAAGCCCCTCATCGTGGCGGGAAAGACCTTATGATCGTCGCGCCGGCTCGCGCTTCGGTTCGGTTTTACGCCGAGCTGAACGACCACCTTGCGCCCCATCGGCAGTACCAAACTCTCGAGAAGGAGTTCTTCGTGCCGGCCTCCGTCAAGGACGTGATCGAGAGTTTCGACATCCCGCACACGGAAGTCGAGCTGGTGCTGGTCAACGGCGAGTCATCGGACTTTTCCGGCCTGGTTCGAGACGGCGACCGCGTGGCGGTATACCCCGTATTCGAATCGCTCGACATCACGCCGGAGTTGCGCGTCCGCCTGCAAGCGCTACGTGAACCGAAGTTTGTGCTGGATGTTCATCTGGGACGGCTGGCGGCCTATCTGCGCATGCTCGGATTCGACTCCGAGTACCGGAATTGCGCCGGCGATGCGGAACTGGTGCGCATCTCCGCCGAACAAGAGCGCATTCTGCTGACGCGGGACCGCGGGCTGCTCAAACACTCCGCCGTGACACGTGGCTACTGGCTGCGCCAGACGGACAGCCGCCGGCAGGCCGCTGAGGTGGTGAGAAGATTCGATCTGGCGCGGTCGCTGCGCCCGTTCACTCGCTGCATGGCGTGTAATGAACGCCTGCGTCCCGTTTCCAAAGTGGAGGTTCACGAGCGAGTGCCACCACCTATTGCGGCGCGGCATGAAGAGTTCCGCGAATGCCCAGCTTGCCGGCGCGTGTACTGGGAAGGTTCGCACTACCAATGGATGCGGCGCTGGATCGAGGAACTGGCCAGCAGTCGCCGTGACGATCTAAGAGGCGATTGGCGCGAAGGAGCAAGGCAGTGAGGAGACCTGTTCGACGTTCGACTTTCCTGTTGGCCTCGATGGCCGCAGTGGCACTTTCCCAGATTCCAGGCGGGTCGCGGCCGGAGCGGCCGGAGCCCATCATTTCCCCCGACGTCGGCCCCGATAACCAGGTCACTTTCCGGATCAGGGCGCCGAAGGCCTCCGAGGTATTGGTTTCGGCAAGCGTGGGGACGCTGAACCCCAAGCCCGCGGGCGCGATCAAGAGTCAGCCCGGCATGTGGGACGTGCCGATGCAGAAGGACGCGAGCGGTCTTTGGACGGTCACCATCGGTCCGCTCGAGCCGGACGTCTACCGGTATGCGTTCTTCGTGGACGGAGTTCGCGGCATCGACGAATCGAACCCCAACGTGCGGCTGGGCGGAGCCACCCTCTGGAGCTATTTCGAGATCCCCGGCAAGCCGCCGCGCTTCGACGAGTTACAGGACGTTCCTCACGGCTCCGTCCAATTCCGGACGTACCGCTCGACGCAGTCGAAAACCTTCCGCAACGTGGTGATATACGTTCCACCCGATTACGACCGCTATCCCAGCCGCAAGTTTCCGGTTCTCTATCTCCTGCACGGCGGCGGCGACTCCGAGGAAGGCTGGGTTCGACTGGGCCGGGTCCCCGCCATCGAGGAGAACCTTCTGGCTCAGCACAAGACCGTGCCGATGCTGGTCGTCATGCCGTACGGGGACACGCCGGGCGACGCCACCGCGCTCGACGCAATCGAGACGTTCGGCAAGGAGTTATTCGGCGATGTGTTTCCGATCGTCGAGAAGAACTACCGGGTCGAAGCCAATCGCGAAAACCGGGCCATTGCGGGACTTTCCATGGGCGGCGGCCAGTCGTTCACGTTGGGCTTGCGGAATCTGGACAAATTCGCTTGGGTGGGTGAATTCAGCTCGGGCGCCTTCAGCTCGCAAGGGTTCGACCTGGAAAAGCAAGTGCCGGGATTACTCGGGAATCCCGCTTCCGTGAACCGGGAGCTGAAACTCCTTTTCCTGGGGTGCGGCACCGAGGATCCGCGGTACCAGGCGCATACCCGGCTGGTTGACCTGCTGGAGAAGAACAAGATCCGCCATGAATTTCACAGCACTCCCGGCGAACACGAATGGAGGGTCTGGCGCCATCTTCTGGCGGAGTTCATGCCCAAGCTGTTTGGCGGAACGCGGTAGCGGGTGCGATGGTCAACCTGCTTGCGACAACCGGATCAGCGTTTCTTCCAGCACACCACGGACCAGCGGCACTTTGAATTCGTTCCAGGGAAGGGGCACAGCGTCCTTCACCGCCGCGGCTGCCGCAGCCGCTACGGTCGCGGCATCCAGCGATTTTTCCACCAGCGCCTTCTCCGCCTCGGCGGACCTCCATGGGACCGGCGCCACCCCGCTGAGCACCACACGCGCCGTTTGCACCTTGCCGCCGGCGAGCGCCACCACGATGGCCGCTCCCGCCAGCGCAAAGTCAAACGCGCCGCGCTCGCGGACCTTCCGGTACGTGCTGCGTGCGCCGGGCTGGGCCGGATCCAGCAGGATTTCCGTGAGCACCTCGCCCGGAGTCAGCACGTTTTCCTTGACCACACTGACCTCCGGCAGCACGAAGAACGAAGCCAGCGGAATGGTGCGCACTCCCTTGGGTCCCGCAATACTCACCTTGGCGTCGAGCGCCACCAGCGCCGACGCCGTATCCGACGGATGGACGATGTAACAGGGGCCTCCGCCGAAGATGCAGTGAAATTCGTTCTCGCCCGCCACGGCGAAGCAGGTCTTGCCGCCTTTGCGCAGGCACTGAAAATCTCCGCGGAAATACCAGCAGCGGGGGCGCTGGCACAAGTTCCCCCCGACGGTCCCTTGATTGCGCAACTGCGGACTGGCGGCCGCAGCCGCGGCTTGCGCCAGCACCGGGTAAGAAGATGCGACTTGCCGGTTGTCCGCAATCTCCGATAGCGTGGTCAGCGCACCGATGCGCAGGCCACCGCCGGGCCTGGCGCCGATGCCCTTGAGCTCCTTGATGCCATTGAGGCTCACCAGGGTGCTGGCCGTGAACACCTCATCCCGCAAGCACCCCAACAAGTCGGTACCGCCGGCGAGAATGCGCGCCCCAGGACGGCCGGCGGCATCCATGGCTTCCTTAACCGATGTTACCCGCTTATATGAAAATTGGCTCAGCATGGCTCACCCCTGTCTCTTTCGTTCGGCCAGAAGACTGACGACTTTCCCCACCGTGATGGGCGCGTCCTTGATGCGGATGCCCGTCGCGTTGTAGAAAGCATTGGCGATGGCCGCGGCGGCCGGCACCGTGGACGGCTCGCCCAGCCCTTTCGTGCTGGTCGTGTCGCACTCGTGGTCGCGCAAGTCGATGGGAAGACAGGTCAGGTCCGCCGGCACGTCTTTGGCCGTGGCGATCTTGTAATCGTGCCAGTTGTCGTTCACCATTTTCCCGGTCTGCGGGTCCAGAACGCGGCGCTCGGTCATGGCGAAGCCGATCCCCATCGTCAGACCCCCGAGAACCTGGCTGCGGAACGTCATCTGGTTCATGACGCGGCCGCTGTCCTGCATCGCGACCATGCGCAGTACCCGCATCTCTCCCGTGTGTATGTTGACTTCCACCTCGGCGAAATGCGTGGCAAACGGCCGGATGGATTTGTCGGTGGGGTTGGGACCACGGATGCCTACGCCCACAATGACCTGTTGCGTCCGCATGTCCGGTAAAGCGCCGACCGCCACCTTGGGGGACCCGCCCGGTCCGGAGATCTCGCCGCTCTTGAGTGTCAGGCTCTCCGCTGGAACTTTCAACTGCTCGGCCGCCATGGCGAGCAGTTGGGATTTCACTTGGACCGCCGCGGCCCTAACCGCGGGGGAATCCGTCATCACAGTCTTGCTGCCGCCGCTGGCGCCGGTGTACTGGGTCGTGCCGGTGTCGGCATTGACCACTTCAATGCGCTCGATGGGCACGCCCAACTCCTCGGCCACCACCATGGCCATAACCGTCTTGGTCCCCGTGCCGAGATCAGCCGCGCCCATGTTGAGGTTCGCGCTGCCGTCCAGATAGTACTTCACGATGGCCGTCGATGGCGGCCTGCCCGCCTGGCCCCACATGCCACCGGCCACGCCCACGCCCCGCACCCAGGGGCCGTTGCCCTTGGCGCGCGCGCGGGCCTCCTTCCAGCCGAAGGCTGCCGCCCCTTGGGTCAGAAGCTCCCGAAGCCCGGCGGAGGTGTAAGGTTTGTTGTCCTCCACCTGGCAGAGAGGCGTGTAGTTCTTCAGGCGCAGGTCAATCGGGTCCATGCCGATCTTTTCGGCCAGCGCATCCATCATCTGCTCCAGCGCCCAGGAGCACTGGGGGAAACCCGGCGCCCGGAAGGCCCGGTTCTGGCCGGCGTTGATGTAGATCTGCAACTCCCGGACCCTTACATTCGGGCACTTGTAGAGATCCTGGACTTGGTAACCAACCGTGGTGCGGGCCGAGCCGCCGGGATAGGCTCCGACCTCGCCGGTGCCCGTCAACTGCAGCGCCGTGAGAGTGCCGTCTTTCTTGACGCCGGCCTTCAGCGTCATGATGTGGGCGGGCCGGTTCCCAGTGCACAGGAAAATCTCTTCCCGGGTCAGGAACAGCTTCACCGGACGGCCGGTCTTCCTGGCCATAATCGCGGCAATCGCGGAGTACTTGCCCAGCTCCTGCTTGCTGCCGAAACCGCCACCCATGTAATGCGAAATGACCCGCACCTTGCTGAGGGGCATTTTGAGAGAAGTCGCCAGCGCGCTCTGAATTGGGAACGGGCCCTGGTTCGTATCCCAGAGCGTCAGGCGATCGCCCTCCCAGTGCGCCACCGATCCATGCACCTCCATAGGCGTATGGATCTCACAGGAGGTCCGGTAGGTTTCCTCCAGGACGGCGTCGGCCTCGGCAAAGCCCTTGTCCACGTCGCCGCGGTTGTACACGGTGGGGTCGGTCACCAGATTGCCGCCCTCATGGACCGCCGGCGCGCCCGGCTTCAGCGCCGCCTCCATGTCGGTCACAAAAGGCAGCTTCTCGTATTCCACCTGGATGGTCTTCACGGCGTCCCAAGCCTGCTGCGGGCTTTCGGCCGCCACCGCGGCCACTTCCTCGCCCTCAAACCGGCAATGCGTGTCGAACAGCCGGCTCACCATCTTGGTCCTGTCGGCGGCGCTCCCGTACCACCCCACCTGGGCTTCCGGGTCTGCGTCGGTGAGCACCGCGCGCACGCCAGGCATCTTGCGGGCCTTGGATGCATCCACCTTCTTGACCAGCGCGTGGACATGCGGGCAGCGCAGAATGGCTCCATACAGCATGTCCGGCAGGATCGTGTCCAACGGGTAGACAGCCGACCCGCTCAGCCGTTCTTTGGCGTCGATTCGCGGGATGGGTTTGCCGACAACCGTGGTCTCTCCCCAGGGTTTAAGGTTCGTGTCCGCCATGGTTCACCTCGCCGCCTTCTTCAGCTCCGCGGCGCGCTGTGCCGCCCGGAAGATATTGGCATACGCTCCGCAGCGGCAAAGGTTGCCGCTTACGCCCTCACGAATCTGCTCGATGGTGGGATCGGGCATTTTCCGCAGAAGACCCTCGACGTTCATGACCTGTCCCGGAGTGCAGTACCCGCACTGGAACCCGTCTTCTTCCAGGAAAGCCTGCTGGACAGGCCCGAGTTGCTCGCCGCGCATCAAGCCCTCCAACGTGGTGACTTGGGCTCCGGCCGCCTCCAGCGCCAACGTCAGGCACGCATACCGCGCTACCCCGTCGATCAGAACGGTGCACGCCCCGCACTCGCCGCGTTCGCAGCCCGACTTCGTGCCGGTAAGGCCCAACCGGTCCCGCAACACGTGCAGCAGCGACCACCGGGGTTCGACCATCAGGGAATACGTCTGGCCGTTGACATTGAGAGCGACCTTGACCGATTGGCCCGCGCCGGCTTCCAGGGCCGCCCCCTGTGCCGGCGCCTTTTCGGGCATAGTCAGAATTGCCGCTTCGGTGGCCCCCGCGGCCACGGAGTTGAAGAAGCGCCTGCGGCTCAAATTACTTCGGCGCTGCTCTTCGGGTGTTGGCTTGTCCATCGGATTCTCCTACCGGCTGTGACGGCTAAGCACGGATTTTCACGATATTACTTCCCGCCTACCACGCAGTATACTACCCATCACCTCCGTGCGTATGAGAGCAAAAGGTCTGTTAATCTGGTTCGTAACCCGTGACGAAAACTACCAGCCGGGAGCGAGTACTCGGCACCCTGGATCATCGCCAGCCGGATCGGATTCCGGTGGACTTCGGTGGCACGTTTGTGTCCGGCATCCACACCAGTTGCGTCCTGGCGCTGCGCGACTATTTTGGGCTGGAGAAGAAGCCCGTCAAAGTCATCGACCCCGGGCAATTTCTCGGCGAAATCGACGAAGACCTCAAACTCGCGCTGGGCATCGACACGGAGGGCGTAATCCGGCGGATGACACGTTTCGGATTCCCCGCCGAAGACTGGAAGCCGTTCCGAATGTATGACGGCACCGAGGTGCTGGTGCCCGGCAAGTTCAACGTCACCATTGACGAGCACGGCGACACCCTGATGCACCCGCTCGGCGACCGCTCCAACCCCCCGAGCGCCCGTATGCCCAAAGGCGGTTATTTCTTCGACGCCATCATCCGCCAGCAACCGATCGACGAAGATCGTCTCAACCCGGCCGACAACCTGGAGGAATACGGCCCCATCTCCGAAGAGGAACTGCTCCATCTGGAGCGCGAAGCGCGCCGCGCGGCCGGCACCGGGCGGGCCGTGGTGGCGAATTTCGGCGGCACTTCGTTCGGCGACATCGGGCTGGTTCCGGCAGTCGGCCTTCCCCACCCGAAGGGAATCCGCGACATTACGGAATGGTACGTCTCCACGCGCGCGCGAAGGGATTACGTGCACGCCGTGTTCACAGGCCAATGCGAGATTGCACTGGCGAACCTGGAGCGGATCACGGCGAGATTGGGCGGCCTGGTGGACGTGGTGAACGTCTGCGGGACGGATTTCGGAACCCAGACTTCGTCGTTCTGCTCGGTGGCGACCTTCCGTGAGTTGTGGATGCCCTATTACCGCGAGGTCAACAACTGGGTCCACAGGAACACGCGATGGAAGACGTTCAAGCACTCCTGCGGCGCGGTGGAAAAATTCATCGCCTCATTCATGGAGGCCGGCTTCGACATTCTCAACCCCGTGCAGTGCTCCGCCTCCGGCATGGAACCGGAAACCCTGAAGCAGAAATATGGCCGGGATCTGGTTTTCTGGGGCGGCGGGGTGGACACCCAGCAAGTTCTGCCGTTTGGCACGCCGGACGAGGTGCGCGAGCAGGTGTTGCGCCGCTGCGAGATCTTCGTGCCCGGCGGCGGGTTCGTGTTCAATGCGATTCACAACCTGCAGGCTGGCACGCCGGTAGAGAACATCGTCGCCATGGTGGACGCCGTGCATCAATTCAACGGAGTTTTGCATAGCTGCCAGCCCCGGTCGAGTTGCCGGTGACAAGCGCTTACGCCCCAAGTGCGCCGGCTTCTTCCTGCCCAAGCAGGTCCTGAGCGAGGTCTTCCGCGGGAAGTTCACAGAGGGATTGGAGCTTCTCTTTCGAAGCAGGAAGTTAGCCCGGATATCTCACAGGTCCGGTAGGCGATCCGGCAGGCGGGCGTACGAGCCAGCTTCGCCCCTTGTTTCTCCGGTCCGGAGCCACCCGGACGAGGTGGCAGGGGTTGAATCCCCCGG
>JBEKTU010000138.1:0-9503 GCA_049515735.1 Bryobacteraceae bacterium | reverse complement strand
CCCGCCCTGCTCCGATATCAACTGCCTCCACTTCGCCCGCATCTCGGGCCTACGCTCTTGCATACCTCAACTGTGAGCCAAGGCGCGGCCGCTCACAAGATGGGGTTCACGTAGCGCTCACGCAATTCCATTGGCTTTGTCACCCTGACACCGGGGGCGGCATTCATGGAGACTACAGGGGAGTTGCGGAGCAATGTGGTCATCAATGGTAGTACCGCTTACGCTCTGAGGGTCGAGGGCCAGGACTCCGGAAGCCAGATGAATACCACCGCGGCCGATGGTTACCTGCCATCGGTGGAGGCGCTCCAGGAAGTTGCGCTGCAAAGCAGCAGTTTTAACGCCGAGTACGGCCAGACCGGCGGGGGACTGTTTAATTTCACCACGAAATCGGGCACGAACGGGCTCCACGGCAGCGGATATGAATACTTCGGAAACTCGTTTCTAAACGCCGCCCAACCGTTCGCTGGCGTTAACGGCGGTCCGTTAAAGCCCCCCGACCATAGGAACGATTTCGGCGCCAGTCTTGGCGGTCCAGTCGTGCTTCCGCATTACAACGGACGCAACCGGACGTTCTTTTTTGTCAACTATGAACACTTCAAGGAATGGGTGGTTAGAACCGGGGGCCTCGGCAGCGTGCCGACAGTGCCGGAGCGCAGCGGGGACTTCAGCCAGATTTTGACGGGCCGGGTGCTGAACGTGGACCCCTTGGGGCGGAATATCCTTGAAAACACCATCTATGATCCCGGGACAACCCGGACTCAGAACGGCGCGGTTGTCCGCGATCCGTTTCCGAATAACCAGGTCCCGGTCAGTCAGTTCGATCCCGTCTCCTCGAAAGTGCTGGCGATGATTCCCATGCCTACGTACTCCGGCATCGTGAATAACTTCTTGGAAACCTGGTTGAACAAGCGGGATTTCAGCAACAAAAGCGTCAAGATCGATGAGAACGTCGGCTCCAAGTGGAAGCTGGCGGGCTTTTATTCCAAGTACCACTATGACAACAATATGCATAGTCCTGGCGACGGCCTTCCCACTCTGCTCACTGGAGCGCGGCCGCAGCACGCTTATGTTCATACCGCACGGCTGAACGCCGACTATAGCCTCTCGCCGACCATGATGATTCATCTTGGCATAGGCTGGGTCCGCAATTTTCAGCCCGATCACGCCCCGGCACAAGAGCTCGCGTTCGATGCGGTCAGCCAACTCGGGCTCGTCGGTTCCGCTGCTACTCCATCCGGCATGCCACGAATGGCCGGGCTATTTAACAACTATGGAGGTTCGCTGAATCTGGGGCCTACCAACGCCAACTATCGCATGAATGACAAGCCCACATCTGTGGCAAGTGCCACCTGGGTGCGGGGCAACCATACCATTAAATTGGGAGGGGAATACCGAATCGACATATTCCAGGACCATAACCAGAACGGCAGCCAGGGCATATACACCTTCAGCGCCAACGAGACGGCCCTTCCTTCGACAAACGGCCAGAGTCTCTCCGGCGGCACAACGGGTTTCCCCTTCGCCAGCTTCATGCTTGGCCTGGTGGATAACGCCAGCGTGCGCCCTCCGTATTCGGTGCAATACCGTAAGGGCGCAGGGACGCTCTTCCTCCAGGACACCTGGAAGATAACGCGCAAGCTTACACTCGATTACGGCCTGCGATGGGACGTTTTTCCGGACGACCACGAGGAGCATAACCGCGTCAGTACCTTCGATCCCGCCATACCGAACCCTTCAACGGGCAATCTGCTGGGCGGTCTGCTGTATCCTGGCGATGGGGCGGGACGCTGTAATTGTTCTTTGACGAAGACTTACCCTTATGCCATTGGCCCGCGCCTTGGTGTTGCCTATCAAATTTTCTCCAAGCTGGTGTTCCGCGGCGGTTGGGGCATTGTGTACGGCGGAAACACGGTAATGGGCTACGCCGGCGATGCCAACGTCTATGGCGTGGGTTTGGAGGCGCTCCTCTGGAGCAATCCTTCGTTCGGCACTGCCGCTTTCAACTTCAAACAAGGCTTGCAATATAGCCCGTCGCAACTGTATACCGCGACCCTTAATCCGGGTGACCTCCCTTATACCGGCCAGATCAATTCGCCGCCGGCCTGGTGGGATCCCAATGGCGGCCGTCCCAGCCGCATCAATCAGTGGAGCGGCGGTTTGCAGTACTCGATCTCGCCGAACCTGCTCCTCGAAGCTGCCTATGTAGGCAGCCGCGGCGTTTGGGAATCAGCCACGGGATTGATCAACATAAACGCCATCACTCCGCAAATACTCGCGGCCCATGGGCTGAACATCAACAGCGCCGCCGACCAAGCCCTCTTGACTTCGCGGCTAAGCTCGGCGACTGCCGCGGCGCGGGGATTCAGTACACCGCCGTACCCGACCTTCTCGACTGCCAACACCGTGGCCCAAGCCCTTAGACCGTTCCCGCAGTTTGGGTCCATCTCCGCTGCGCACTCGCCGCTGGGCGACAGTTGGTATGACGCGTTACAGACCAAGCTCACCAAGCGATACTCTTACGGCCTCACTCTCACGTTCTCGTTTGCGTTCAGCGATGAGCTGGCCACGGGCGAAGCCGAGAACGACGTCTTTAACCGGCAGACCGACAAATACATTGACGTCAACTCCCAGCCGTTCGTATATGCCATGGCCGTCAACTACCGGATACCGGGAGTCCAAATGAACCACTTCGCCAAGGTGGTTACTAATGGCTGGACCGTGGGAGCCATCACTAAAGATGCCAGCGGGTTTCCCATTGAAATTCCCAATTCGCAGGGCAATCTGAGCTCGCTGCTTGAACGCGGCACCTTCGTCAACCGGGTGCCGGGCCAGCCTTTGTTCCTCAAGGATCCGAACTGCCACTGTATCAATCCGCTGACGGACTTCGTTTTGAACCCGAAAGCATGGTCGGAGCCGGCACCGGGGCAGTTTGGCGGGAGCACTCTGTTCTACAACGACTACCGCCAGCAGCGGGTGCCGGACGAGCAAATCAACTTTGGAAGAATTTTCCGCATTAGCGAAAAGGTGCAGTTCCAACTTCGCGCAGAGTTCTTTAACGCCTTCAATCGCACTCGCTTGGTGCCTTTCGCCACCACGTTCAACGGGGTAGCTTCCACCGCAATCAATGCCTCGGCCACGCAGGTGGTCAGCAACGGGCAGGTGGTTTCGGGTTTCGGGGCAGTTTTGATGGGCGACCGCGACATGGGGCAGAACCCGCGGACGGGCCAGCTCGTCGGGCGGATTACGTTCTGAGTACACAGTCAACCAGTTAAGATGAGAGGCTACGAAGCCAGATTCGTAGCCTCCCCCTCATTTAGAGAAAGATGGTGGAATTCATGAACAACCAACGGAAGATGTACTTAAGCCGGCGGGCGATGCTTCAGCAAGCCGCGGCGTGCAGCGCGCTAGGCGCGATTTTCAAAGTGACCGAAGGGCCGGCCGCGGCACAGCAGGGCGGTCGCGGGCCCGGGCCCGGGGGCCCCGTGGGCGGCGGGCGCGGCGCGTCAAACGTCCACTATGGATCGATCAACAAGTACTCGGCGCCCAGCGACCTCAAAATCACCGACATGCGGGTGGTGACGATGGCCTCCAACTTCGATTACACGATCGTCCGCCTCGACACGAACCAGGACGTCTACGGCCTGGGTGAGATCCGCGATGGCGCGAACAGAATGACGGTGTTGAGTTTCAAGAACCAGTTGATTGGCCGGAACCCGCTCGACATCACCGGCATCCTCGGAAGCATCCGGGGCGGCGCCGGTCACGGCCGAACGGGCGGCGCAGGCTACAGCGGTATCGACATCTGCCTGCACGACATCACCGGCAAGGTCTTCGGCGTCCCGATCTGGCGCCTGCTGGGCGATAAGAAGCGCGACAGCTCCCGCGTTTACTGCGACACCACGGAAAGCCCCGATCCTAAGACCTACGGTCAGCGCATGCTGGCGCGGAAGAAGCTGGGATTTACCTTCTTCAAGATGGACATTACCACCAATTGCGTCAGCGATGATGGGAAACGCCCCGAGACCATCAACGAGTGGGGATCGATGACCGACAAGGGACTGGAGTGGGCGTGCGAAATGCTTCAGGCGGTCCGTGACCAGGTCGGTTGGCGAGCGCCGCTCTCCGTGGATGCCTCTAGTGGTTTTCTCAGAGTGCCAGGCGGACCGCCGTATATGCCGGTCCAGGACGCCATTCGGATGGCCAGGGCTTACGAGAAATACGACTTGGCTTGGCTGGAGGACCTCTTCAGCGTTTCGGGATGGTTCCGGGTGCAAGAATTCAAGGAGGTCAGGGATCACACGACTACCAAGCTCGCCACCGGCGAAGACATTTTCGGCCTGGAGGAAGGTTTCAAAGCCCTGATCGATGCCAGGGCCATCGATGTGTGCCACATCGAATCGGGAACCTCGGGAGGGTGCCGCGAAACCAAACGGATAGCGGATTACGCCTACGAGCGGGGCATCAACACGGCGATTCATATGGCTGGATCTCCCGTGGGATCTATGGCCTGCGCTCACACCGCGGTGACCCTGAATAGTTTCCTCGCTCAGGAATGCCACGCCGTCGACTTTCTCGATTGGTGGCAAAAAATCACCACCAAGCCCGTCATTGTAAACGGCTATATTCCGGTTCCGGACACTCCGGGGCTCGGACTTGAGCTGGACGAGGCAGTCATTAAGGAACATCTCCGCTATGCCGGCTACTTCGAGCCGAATCCGGAGCGGGAACCGAACCCGAAACGGCTGGTCGAGGGCTGGCCGCACTTCGACAAAGACGGGACATGGACAACGAAACGAACATCAGACTACTAGCACCTATCAAGTCGTCGGAGAAGGGAGTCACAATGACGAGCCAGGAAAGACGATTCAGGTTCACGCGGCGCAGAATGCTCATGCAGGCTGCCGTCGCCAGTGGAGTAAGCCAACTTTTCAAAATGACAGAGGGCTCGGCCTCGGCCCAGGAAGCGGGCGCAGGGCGCGGCGGCGCCGCCAACCTGGGAATGGGGATGGGGGGCGGGCGGGGTAGCCAGCCTGTCCACTATGGACCCATGAACGGACCGGTCAATAAGTTGTCCGCGCCCAGCGACCTCAGGGTCACCGACATGCGGGCCGTCACGATCGCGTCCAACTACGACTACAACATTATCCGCCTGGATACCAACCAGGGCGTCTACGGGTTGGGAGAAGTCCGCGACGGGGGCAGCAAGAACACCGTGTTGGAGCTCAAGCCCTACGTGGTCGGACGAAATCCACTCGACATGCAGGCGATTCTCCGGAGCATCCGTCCCTTTGCCGGGCCCGGCCGTCAGGGCGGGGGCTACTCTGCCATCAACCTCGCCCTGCACGATCTCAACGGCAAGGTTTACGGCGTCCCAGCATGGCGCCTGCTGGGCGACAAGAGGAGGGATCGGGTGCGCATGTACTGCGACACGACCGACGTCACCGACCCCAAGAAATACGGCGAGCGGATGCTGGCCCGGAAGAAGCTGGGATTCACCTTCTTCAAGATGGACATGCGGGCTGGGACCCTCGGCGATTTTCCCGGCGCCTTCAACGATTATGGAATCCTGACAGACAAAGGGTTGGGACGGTGTGGCGAACTGGTATCCGCTGTGAAGGACGCCATCGGCTGGGAGGCGCCGCTGGCTGTCGAGACCTCCAGCGGAATGCGGGTCAACCCGGGCGCGCCGTACGCCAAAATGCCGGTCAAGGACGGCATCCGCATCGCCAGGTACTATGAGAAATTCAACCTGGCCTGGTTGGAGGATCTCTTCAACAACGATGGTTTCTGGGATTGGCGCGGGTATAAAGCCATCCATGACGCCACCACCACGAAGATCCTCACTGGGGAAGACGCCTTTGGTTTGGAGGAAGGCTTCAAGCCGCTGATCGATAACCAAGCGGTGGACGTGATTCACCCGGACCCGGGGACTGCCGGGCAGCTCGGCGAATGCAAGCGGATCGGCGACTACGCCAACGAACACGGCATCGCCGTAGCGTTCCATATGGCCGGGTCGCCGCTAGGGACCATGGGCGGCGTGCACGCAGCCTGCACCCTGGAAACCTATCTGGCGATGGAATGCCACGCCGTGGATTTCATCTCCTGGTGGCAGGAACTGGTCACCGGAGTGTCCAAGCCTTTCATCGATAAAGGCTACATCACCGTGCCGGACGTCCCCGGACTGGGAATCGAACTGAATGAGCCGGTAATTAAGGAACACCTACGCTTCCCCGGCTACTTCGAACCGACTACCGAGTGGGACAAGGTTCTGGCCAGGCCGGCGGGCGCAACGGTCGGGTGGCCTCACTTTGATGACGACGGCAACTGGGTGACCGGCACCGAGAGGCGCCCCGTTGGAGGCGGCAGGGGACCCGCTCAGTAGTGGCAATTCAGGAATCCCAACGCGGCGGAATGCGGGCGGGCCGTGGCCGCACTTCAACGTGGACGGCGTTTGGGTAAACGAGCGGACCGAGGACTACTGATCCTGGTCCGGCTGGCAATTGCTTCGCCAGAGCCATTGGCTTCGCCCAGTGGCCGTGGGGAGCGTGGGTTTGCGGAGAGACTATGAGCAATGTTTTGAATATGAATGTGAAGAGGCTGGCAATTCTCTTGGCCGTAGCGAGTTGCCTTTTTGCCGCGGATCCGATCTTTCTGCAGCGGCAGGTGCAGAATGTCCAACCAAAGCCGGACGATCTGACGGCGGCTAGCGCGAAAGCGGCTTCCTACAAGCCCCTTTTTGGCATTGGCGACCAGGACGTGGATCAACTCAAGGGCGTGGCCCGCTATGGCGAACTCACCGTCGGGCCCGGCGGGACCACCGCGATGGTGAGTTATCCGGCCGAAGAGCAGATCTATTTCGTCGAGGAAGGCAGCGGGACGCTGTTGTATGGCGATGAGAAGGCGCCCATCAAGGCGAATGACTTCATGTACCTTCCCGTCGGGGTCAAGCACGGCGTGGCAAATTCGTCGAGCGCGCCGGTGAGAGTGCTCGTGATGGGGTACAAGATTCCCGCCGACATGAAGGTGCAGCCCACGCCGAAGCTCATGCTGGCCAATACGGACGACGTACGGTTCCAGGACCTGGGCCAGCACGGCCCGACCAGCCACTACAAGCTGATGATGGGGACCACTTCCAGCCAACGCGATAAACTGCCCGCAGCCTACGTAATGGGCAGCCTGTTCATCATGGACTTCGAGCCGGGCGGGACGAACATTCCGCACAATCACCCGGCCGAGGAGGAAATCTACTTTCTGCTGAGAGGGTCCGGCGACATGGTAGCTGGACTGGACGCGAATGGTAAAGAGGTGCGCTACCCGGTCACGCCAGGCGCCGCGTTCCTCTTCAAGCCGGGCACGGAAGTCGGCTACTACAGCAACTCGAAGGGCCAGCCGCACGATCTGATGCTGGCCGCACGGTCGCGGGTTCCGGGCATGAGCATGCGGGGTCCAGGTGGCGGGAGAGGTCCGGAGGGCCGGGGCAGCCCAGGAAGCCGGCCTGGACGGCAACAGTGGGCGTTGACAATGGTTGTGGCCGCAGGAGTTTCCCGAGACTTTCTTAGCCCTCGCAGCCAAGGGTCAACTCCATCTACAGGCTGGGCCGCACCATAACCAGCGGAAAGTTAGATCCAAACTCTAAGAACCTTATCCGACCGGCGAGCGATTGCGGGATGCCAACGAGGCGCTGGTATTCAGCGACGTGGATTCCGCTTACTGGACACTAATTCAAAACTTGAATCTTCTGAGGCCTTACAAGACTAAATACCTGCCGCTGGCGATTGACGTTCGCGACAGAACGTCCTTTGCCTTTCGGAACGGAGGCGCATTTTTGCACAAATGAACATATGGCCGCGGGCCGGGAGGTTGTGCCATGAATCGTCCGCTTGTTTTCCAAGCGATTGTGTGTTTAGGTTTGGCCCTTCTCGTCACCGGATGCGAAAGAACGGTGACAGCCCAGCGGACCGCGGACGCCGGCACTGGTCCAGCCCCCACCACCATCCAGCCCGACATGGATTCCATGAACTTCAAAGTGGACCATCCGGAGCAGTTTCCGCTGGCGACGGCGGGCGAGCACGTGGCCGCGCCGGAGTTGAACGTAACCGGAGTGGTGTATCCCGACGTCTCGCGGCAGGTGCCGGTGCCGTCGCTGGCCAGCGGGCGAATCGTGGAAATCGACGCGCGGCTGGGCGATGAAGTGAAGAAGGGCCAGCTTCTGTTCAAAGTGCGCAGCACGGACATCTCGGGCGCGTTCTCCGATTACCGCCAGGCCGTCAAGAACGCGCAATTGGCCAAGGTCCAGCTCGACCGCGCCAACATCCTGTTCGAGCACGGCGCGATTCCCAAGAGCGCGCAGGAGATCGCCCAGAATGCCGCGGATGACGCCCAGGTGGTTCTCGATACGGCGCGGGAACATCTTCAAGTGCTGGGCGCAGACCCGGACCATCCCACCAGCATCGTGGAAGTTTTCGCTCCCGTATCGGGAACCATCACGGACCAGCAAATCACGGACCAATCGGGCGTGCAGGCGCTAACGCCGCCGAACCCATTCACGGTTTCCGACATGTTGCGAGTGTGGATTGTCTGCGATGTGTGGGAGAACAACATGGCGCAGGTTCACATCGGCGAGTACGCGGACATACATCTGGTGGCCTATCCGGAGCGCGTGCTCAAAGGGCGGATCAGCAACATCCTGCCGATCGTAGACCCCAACATCCGCACTGCAAAGGTCCGCCTGGAAGTGGAAAACCCGGGCCTGATGCGGGTGGGGATGTTCGTCACGGCGACGTTCCACGGCGAAACGCGGGAACGGCGCGCGACCGTGCCAGCCACGGCGATTCTACACCTCCACGACCGCGAGTGGGTCTACACGCCGCTGGGAAATGACCGCTTCCGGCGCCAGGAAGTGGTGGCTGGGAGCATGCTTCCCGACAACATGCAGGAAATAGTCTCGGGGCTGAAGCCTGGCGACCAGGTGGTGGCAGGCGCACTCGTTTTTCAGAGCACGGTGGAACAGTAGATGATTCGCCGGGTAGTCGACTTTCCCCTGAACAAACGCCTGTTCGTGCTGGCATTCGCGCTGCTGCTGGTGGGCGCGGGGCTGGTGGCGTTTCACGCGCTTCCGATTGAAGCCTATCCCGGCGTGGCCGACAATTACGTCGAGGTGATCGCTCAATGGCCGGGAATCTCGGCCGCGCTGCTCCCCAGGGCCACGCAAAGAGTCCCGCGTCCGCGGCGCGCAACGCCGCCGGAAGAGCGTGTGCGGATCCCGCGCGCATCGCCGCTGGCGCTTCAGCGAATTCCAACGCCGCGGCTGTGATTTGTTTCTCAAGGAACCGTCCCTTCGTTCAGCTTGATGTCCTCACCGCCCCGAGGTAATGTTCACATGGCTAGCGCATGTTTGCGTTTTGCGGCGGTAACCCGTTGAAAACACGAAGGTGGATTTTGACTTTGGTCACCACATAGGCGATTTCTCGGTTTTGGTCGTTTCCGAAGGGTCCAATGTGGGG
>JBEKTU010000137.1:0-9571 GCA_049515735.1 Bryobacteraceae bacterium | reverse complement strand
CCGGCGCGGCGATCACGTTCACGATTTACGTCGGAGGCGCGGCCTGGCTGACCTTGACTATTCCTGCCGGCCAGACGGCAGTGGTTGCCACTCCGTCGCAGATCGGCGCTCTTACCGAGATCCCGGCGAACACGGCAGTCTCCATCGGCATTACTGCGGTCGGGACAACGTTCCCCGGTTCGAACCTCTCGGTCTTCATCTACTCGTAAAATGGATCAGATCTACAAACTGCAGCCGCATCGCACGATGGCACTGCAAGGCTTCGACGATTACGGCGCGGCTGCGGCAATGTGGGGTGCGTCCGACACTGGCTTCACCGTGTCCGGCGTGTTCCGCGACTTGGCCGATTTCGCGGTGCTGGTCCTGTTCCAGAAAGACGATCCGTTCGGCCACCCGCTGTTCTCGTATCTTCCGGACGGCGATCTCACCGGCCTCGTACTCGATTTCGACATCACGTGGCAGGGCATTCAGGCGTGGGAATCGCTCAAGAGCGCGTGGACCGACTGGAACACGCTGGACTACTCCATCAACGGCGTCGGCCACAACGACGTGAAGTGGATCGGCACGACTGGCATCACGATCACGTGCAACACGACTGGCCGTACCGGCGCGTCGGCGACGTTCACTCTCAACCTGAACAGTCCGCAGCCCGGCGACAAGGTCACGCTGTGGTATCAGAACCAGTCGTTCATCAGCCCGGCGATCTCCTCGTCGCACACGACGACCGACCAGGCTATGTGGTGGCAGGGCAACGCCGCATATAACCACTCGGTCACGATAGGGTCGGCCACGTACTCTTGCCTCGAAGACTCGCTGAACAGCGCGGGGGTGGCGAACAACATTGCCGGACAGATCAACGCCTCCGATCCGAACTGCACGGCCACCACCGGCGGGACCTATGGCAACGAGATCTTCATCACATTGAAAGCCGGCGTGGCCGGGCCGGTGGCGGTTTCGAGTTCCGATGGATCGGCTGCGGACACGCTGTCACAAGTCAGCGCCGCCACAATCTTGCAGTCCATCGCCCAGCAGATCAACGCCGTCAACTGGGTGCTGAGCGGCCCCGCCGTGCTCAGCGCCGCCGTAGTGTTGCCGAACCAATTGGTCGTTACGGCCGCGCCGGGAGCCGACGGCAACATGGTCGCGTTCTACCAGACCGACAACAACAGCAGCAGCCGGCTTTACTTCACCGCCACCAACTGGAACCTGTCCGGCGGCTCATCGGATAACGTCTCCTGGCACGCACACATCGATTTCACCGCCCTCGGTTGGAGCAGTGTGGACAAGGTCTGGTGGACCATCGCTCCGGCGCTCCCGAACAGCCAGGCGTACCCGTCCACTGAGTGGAAGGTGGTGGTCACCAACTGGACGGTGACCAGCAGCCCGGCCAGCAAGCGCGCGCTCAAGGTGGCCGGACCCGGGTCGGTCCGCATCGAGGAAGACAGCACCTGGGTCACCACGTCCGGATACTGGGAACCCGCGCCAGGCAACGACCCGGTGAACGGCGCATTCGCCTTCTGGAGCCAGGGGCGCGCGATTCGGGCGGCGGCTTCCGGGACCGGCATCACGGTCGAGACGCATTGCCAGTACGCGCACTCCATCTACATCGGCACGCGCCTCGATACCACCTGCGGCATCGTCACCGCCACTCTGGATGGCGGCGCCCCGGTGACGCTCGACTGCTACTATCCCACCGCAACGACCTCCCAGACTCGGCGTCTGCTGTTCTCCGGCGTCGCGGCAGGGCAGCACAAGGTGGTGATCACGCTTTCGGGCAACAAGAACCCGTCGAGCCAGGGCTGGTATTTCTATTTCGATTTCCTCGAATGCGCCGTGGCGAGCGACGTTCCAGATCCGGTCGCGACGACTACCGCCGTGGCGGTGGCCACCGACTTCGACACGGACAACACCTACAAGCTGTCGCCGCAGAGGCTGGTGTGGAACATTCAGAAGCTCGGGCTGCTGGGCGAGATCGACCACTACTGCGGCGTCTTCTGGTGGAAGCAGGCTGTGGCGTCCAGTCCCGCGTACCCCACATGCACGGTCACGTTCTCCGGCAATTGGAACGACCAGGATGTCGTCTGGCTGCACATTGGCGCCTCGGCTATCGGCAAGACGGTGTTCGGCGGGCAGGACAGCAGCAATACCATCGCACGGCACTTCGCCAATTTCATCAACGCGATCTTCGATGGCGTCTGGGCCTCGGTCTCCGGCAGCACAGTGACGGTAACTTCCCATTCGTTCGCGAGCGGTTGGCAGTATCACGTCTACACGGAACTACCGGCGTCCAACACCGGCAGCGGCCACGCTGCGGTGACCGGCGACATGCAAGGCGGCACGTATGGCGTAAAGTGGGTCATCGATCCAACCCAGACGCCGGTGCTCAACCGGGCCTTCCGTGATTGGAACGCGGATTTCTTCAGCCTGCTCAAGGCCAACAACATGAGCGCCGTCTGCTCGTTTTCGCAGGAACTGGTGCAGCCGCCGGACAATCCCGCCGGTGGCGCAGTGTGGGTTCAACGCTTCCCCGACGGCACGGCGGTGGAGACGGCCACGGGATTCGGCACGCTCAACAGTTCACAGATCGCCTTCAGTTTCGGGCCACAGAACTACATAGGGCAGGCCTTCGCCGCGATGGCGGCCCTGATGCTGGCGGCAGGATTGACGCCCAAACTCCAGTTCGGCGAAATCCTCTGGTGGTTCCTGGCGAACGCGTCCGGGATGGCATTTCACGATGCGGACACCCAAGCTGCGGCACAGTCGGCGCTCGGCCGCGCGCTGGAGACCTTTCACACGCCGAACGACGATCCGTCGGTCAACAGCTACGCGGATGCCAACTTCCTCCGGACGCGCCTGCACAACTACGTGGCCGCGATCCAGAGCTATGTCCTGTCGCAGTGCCCATCGGCCACCTTCGAACTGCTGTGGCCCATGGACGTCAACGACCCGGACCACTGCAAACTGCTGCGGTACATCAACCTGCCCTCGCAATGGACCGCGCGCGCGGGCTCCGGCTTCGACACGTTCCTGATCGAGGGTTACCAGTATCCGGGGATCAACCACAACCTTGACCAGACCAGCCGGTGCGCTGCGTACCCGTGGAAGGAACTCGCCTGGGACCAAGCCCATTGCCGTTACCTGATGGGCATCTACTACGGCACCTGGCCGTGGCTAAGGGAATTCGTGAACGCCAGCCGTCTCGGGCTCCCGGTAATCAAGATCTGGGCTTACGACCACGTCTGCCTGTTCGGGTGGCCCGTGCCGATGCCCACGACCGACGACCGCTCCTTCATCTACTGATCCCCCTATGGAAAACCTCGAAACCGAAGGCGCCCCACAAGGCGCAGAGATAGTCGCCTCCCACCCTTAAAAAGGAGCAGCATGCCAGGCAAATCGCAGTCTTACTCCGACGCCGTCCTCAACGTCCTGCGTGGGGCAAGCATCACCGGCGTATCGCCTTACCTCGGCCTGTTTTCGGTCGCGCCCGCGGACGACAGTTCCGCCGGAACCGAACTGGCTGGCAACGGCTATGCCCGGCAGGCCATCATCTTCGGCGCGCCGGTGACCGATACCGGCAACCTCCGAAAGATCTCCAGCACCAACAACATCCAGTTTGGGCCCGCCGCCGCCGACTGGTCCCAGGCAGTGGCCTTCGGGGTCTTCGATGCGCCGAGCAGCGGGAATCTCCTGTACTGGAACACGCTTGCCACGCCGAAGACCATCCAGCAGGGCGATTTCGGCCAGTTCGCTCCGGGCTCGCTGGTAGTGGAAGAGGATTGAAATGCCCGACAACATTCCAATTACCCCAGGTCAGGGCGTAACCGTCGCCACAGATCAGGACCCCGTTACCGGCGCGCACTATCAGCGCGGCAAACTGATGGACGGCACGGAGGGGTCGTCCGATCCGATCACCTCTGACGGCAAGGGCAGTCTGCGCGTCCGAACGGCTGATGAGGACATGCTAAAGGACGGGAACGCCTCCGTCAGGGTCGTTAATGATCAGACGCAGCCCGTGCCCGTCCAGCTTGACCGCTACGGGAGGTCTCTCTCGGGAAATGCAGTCCCGGTAGTTCTCGCTACAGATCATGATGCCGTTCCGGTGACGTCATCGAACCTGCCGACGGTTGGTGGCGCACTGGGAGCGAACGGCGCGATCTTCGGTCCGATCCCTCTGATCGGATGCAACGGCGTCCTGGTGCAGATCTCGGGCACGTACAACCTGACCGTCATCTTCGAAGCCACGGTGCTCGACCCGACGACTGGACCCTGGGTCAGCGTGAACGGCACCAGGACAAACAACGGGCAGATCGACACCAACCCCGCAGTCAACTCCCTCAATGCCGCATGGGATTTCTTCCTGGCAGGCTTCACGTACTTCCGGATCAGGGTCACTGCTTTCACCTCAGGGCTCGCCCAGTTCCAGGTCGCAAGGTACACGAATGCGCAAGATCCGACACCTTCGGTGATCGCTCAGGGCGCGGCAGCCACGGGAACGGCCGTGACCGGGAATCCGGTGCTGGTTGGCGGGTCGGATGGAGCGAATGCTCGTAACCTGTCAACCGACGCCAGTGGACGCGCAGTCGTTGCCGGTGGCGCCGCCGTGGGCGCAGCGGTGGCCGGGAACCCCGTCTTTGTCGCCGGTGCGGATGGAGCATCGACCGGATACGCCCGGCAGCCCACCGTCACGCCGCCGAACACGCCCGTGAACGGGCAGACTACGAACCAGCCCACCGTGCTTCTGATTGGCGGCGTGGATGGGATCTATACGGTCAGCCCGTCACAGGCCGCCCCGAACTTGAATACGGTGGGAACCGCCAGAGCGCTCCTCACGGATAACGCTGGAGTTCTTCAAGTCAACGATTCATCCATCACCCTACTCCGGCAGGAACTCCGTGAAACCAACGCGCTCTTGCTCATGATCTTGCAGGCCCTCGCAGGCAACGACATGGTTACCGGCAGGGATGGCCTGATGCCGCACCAAGTACCTGTTCAGTAATGCAGCCCAACAAGGAGAAAAGAAGAAAATGCCTGGAATCGATGTAAACCAACTCTGGACGCCGGCGCGAGCCGTTCCGTCTCCTCAATCGGACCAGAAAGCCCCCGTGACCAACGTTCGCGGTGGCAGGTACGGCGAGCAGTACGTCCTACCGCTGATCCCAACGAAGCACCTCCTGGCTGATGAAGGCAGCTACTTCATCGCCACGAACCCCACGCCCGGAACGGCGCTGGCCTACAACGTTCAGGCGGCGTTCTCAGACACCGTGCCGCTGTTCTACGTGCAGAACAACGATTCGAAGGCGAATCCCTTCGGGAAGCGGTTGTATCTTGACTACATCAAGCTCATCTGCACGACTGCTCCGGCCAGCAGCACGGGCACCCGGTTTGCCGTCAAAACGGACCCGGCGATCCGCACCATCTCAACGAACAACACGACCGCGATGACTCCGACGTCGCCCAACTCGGATGTGGCAATGCAGTCGGTCTGTTCGCTCAACGTCCAAAGTAGCGCGACGGCCTCGGCGCTATCGGCCTCCTCCACGTCGGCTCGTCTGGTCGCCAACGCCAGCATGGGCGGCATCCCGGTAGTCGGGGACGAACTCGTTCTGGTTTGCGGCCCGGTCGATCCCGGCGCTTATCCAGGCTTGACTGCGGCGCAGGCGGTTTGTGCAGGCCGCAAGGTTAGCTGCCTGCCGCCGATCATCCTCGGCCCGAACTCGGCTCTCACGCTCTACGCCTGGTTTCCGGGCAACGCGGCGACCGGCCTCTCCTACGAGTTTGAAGTGGGCTGGTGGGAACGCTAATCGGGATAGCCGTCCAAAGGTAGGACAGCCGGTTCCATTCCATGCTCCTGCTTCTACGTAGCGCAGTCGCTCTGGCTGGGGACGCCTCCGGGACCTCCTGTGCGTCCGGCGGAATACTCCGCATTCAGACTGTTCGGGCGGCGGCGACCGGCCAAGGGAGCACCGTCGGCGCGCTCCGAGCATTTCGCGTTGTGGGCGCGGTGGCGGCGGGTTCAGGGGCAATTTCCACGCGTCCGGTTGTCCTCCGAACGGTCCGTGGGACTGCCGCAGGTTTGGCCACTGTTGGCGCACAGTTGGCCCGTGTGCGCCCCTTGGCTGGCGCCGCCAGTGGTAGTGCCAACCTGCCAGCGCGGTTGGCCGCGGCGCGCGGATTGGCTGGAATTGCGGATGGCTACTCGCAGCTCGTGGGAAGACTGCAGCGGGTAGGCAAGACCCCCGCCATTCGAACCGTGGTCGTGCGGAAGGAAGCCCGGTCGCTAGCGGTCGATCCTGAGTTCCGCGTCTTCGCCGTTCCGCGTGAGCGGCGCGTATTGGTTGCTGCCGCCTAGCGCCGGGCGTTGGCGGTGCCGGTGGAGGCTAGGAGCATCGGAGCATGACGTTTATCAAAGACCCGGATGCCGTGCTGGACTACTCTGTCGATTGGTCGAAGTGGCTGGCTGGCGACCAAATCCAGACGAGTTCGTGGTCCGTGAGCGACCCTGCCATCGAGGCTGCGGATGACTCGAACACCACCACCCGGGCCGTCGTTTGGCTTGCGGGCGGCGTAGCGGGCCAGTCGTATACCGTAACCAACCGCATCACCACTTCCGGCGGCCGCACGGATGAACGCTCGCTTGTAATCCAGGTCCAAGAGCGCTGATACGTTCTCGCTAAGCAACATTGACCGATCAGGGAGTCCAGGCTGCTCAACAGCAATGGCCGCTCCTCTAGCTACTGATTTCCAATGAAGCTTGCCATGGCGACAGCGTCACCTAGGGTCTGTACCAGAACTTCAAACGAGCGCCGGCAAAGAAGGATCACTCCTTACGCTTGTCGTCGAATCGCACATCGTCGACCTTCTGCTCCGAAATCAAGTACGGGGGCTCGGTCGCGACTTGTCTTGAAAGCTCCTCCATAGACAAGACATCATCTTGTTTTCTCAGCACACCGGGCGGCGTGCCCAGGATGCCGAGGAATTCGATCAACCCGCTATGCGTCTTATCCGCGGGGTATTCAATCACTCGAACCCCTTTGTCATTAAGGAGCCGTTTGGCCTTCAAGGCTGGAAACTTACCTTCCTGGACCACCATCCAGTGCCTTCGCCGGCGCCCATCGAAGGCAGCCACCTTACTCAGCAGACCATCCAGGTCTGGATCAGTGCCACCAAAGCCGACGAACAGTATTGAGGACATTGAGAAGAGCGTGTGCAGGCAGTCACGGTACTTTGCGCCGGAATGGAGCAGGCGTTCGTATCCCCGATCCCCGAGGATTATCGAAGCAGCATCGTCAACATCACCGTGAAGCTTCAAAATAAACGTTCGAGCCTCGCGGTACTCTTCCAGAACACTGTCGATTGATCTCTCGTAGAAGCGCGTTATGGAACGCCCAGCTACCTGAGAATAGGCAGTCTCAATTAGATTGTCGTAATTGGTGGTCAAATAAGCCCGGAATGGAATCCTCGCAATGCAAGAATGCGCATCACGGACCATTACCTCATTGCACTTGAGCACCTCACGTAGGCATTGCTGCTCTAAGGACTTCTCACGGAAAAGCTCCTCTATCTCCTGGCCAGCGTCCAGCAAATAGTTTGCCTCAATCAGAGCGTCGATCTGCTGGGCATGAGTTGCTTCAGCAAAACCATAGTGAACACACCATTCGACCATCCCCTTGAGAAGCCCGGCCCAAAGCGGTGGATGACTACCATCTGTACTACACGCCTGGGCTGAAAGCCCAGCGCCGGCGACCAAGATACATCTCCTGAGCGTGTAGATCGATTCCTTGATATCCCGGACCACGTCGGGATCAAAGACACTTTGGCAGCAGCCCGTCACTTGCTCCCTCCCCCGGTGCGGACCAAATCGTCCGAAATACTCCTGCAGATCGAGTGCGTGGGTCCAAGTGCGCCCTCTAAAGTTTGTAGCGCAAGTTCAAGGAATCGTCTTGCTGCCGCGTAGTCCCCTTTCTTGCTATATGCTTCACCAAGGTTCTTTAGCGCCAAGCCCATGGACTGAGGGTCCCGGTCCTTGAGTCGGTGGTTAATCGCCAGTGACTCATGGTAGCAGCGGATGGCCTCATCCATTGATCCAGATTCCTGAAACGTCCTGCCGAGATTGTTGATCACCGTGGCGAGGCTGGCCTGGTCCCCTTCTTCACGCGCGGCCTGAACAACACGCTCGAAGCACTGTCTGGCAGCAACAAAATTCCCTTGGTCCCCCAAAAGCACTCCAAGGCTGTTCCGATACCTCAGAAGCGAGTGACTGCCGGCGGTTGACGTCTCCGCAATATGTATAGCTCGCTCAAGCGCCTGTTGCGCTTCGGCAAACCGCCCGCGTCGCCTGAGAAGGTCGGATCTCTGCGCCAGGAGCCGACCCACCATCTCATGATCCGGCCCGAGATTCACCACCGCCATCTGAACTGCCCGCTGAATTAGATCATCAGAAGAGGCCGTTTCACCTCTTGCAGTCAGGACTCGCGCTAACGCCTCAAGGAGATGAATGACGGCAACGGGATCGCGGTCAGGTGCCGATTCAGATATCGACAGAGCGCGAGTGTAATTGTCAGCAGCCGCTTGAAGATCACCCAGGCTCTCACTGACCCCTCCTAAGTGCTGGTGGAGCAGCGCACAGATTAGTGTGCCTTTCCATCGTGTTCGCTCAGACGCACGAAGTGCACGCAGAAAAGAGCGCTGGGCGTCAGCAAACTCGCCTTTGGCTCCTAGGTACAGACCAACCCGGCGGAGCAATACAACCGAAGCATCCAAACCGACGCCATTAGTCTCGGCATGTTCCAAAGTCGCGTAGGCGTGGGGCAGAAGAACGGAGCACATGCGCCAAGAGGACGACTCTGATGCCGCCTCTGGAAACGCTCCTGTCACGACATCGAGGGCAGCGGCGGCCCAACGTCGGGAAGCTTCATGCGCAAGGGTAGTCCTCACCAATTCCTGCACGAGAGGATGGAACACTACGGCCGCACCAGATCGCTCAACAAGTCCGAGCGTCACGAGGGTGGATAGGGCGGCGCTCAAGGAGGATTCCAGGTCTTGGGTTTTCGGGTCCTCTTGCAGCAGAGGCCGAAGTTGTTCTATTAAGGTGTCAACAGGAAAGTTTGCTGGCGCAAGAAATGAACACACGCTGAGAACAGCGTGGGCGTGGCCAGACGCCTTCGGCAAGTCGTCAAGGAGAGCCTTGAGAACAGCCCGCACGGATGCGGTCTTGTGTTGAGTGCCTACACTACGCTCCAATTGCGCAATCAGATCGTCGGGTGGGTTGCCAAATTGATGGAGCTGAGCCGCGGCCAAGCGCAGCGCCAATGGATGTCCCCCCAATGCCGCAGCGAGTTTGTCCAACGCTGGCCCTTCCTGAACACCCGAACTGGAAAGAAGGAGCCGGGCGTCGGAAGGCGCCAGAGGCAAAAGGGGAAACAGTTCAACACGGCTCCGCCAGGAAAGAACGTGAGCGCTACGTGAACCCCATCTTGTGAGCGGCCGCGCCTTGGCTCACAGTTGAGGTATGCAAGAGCGTAGGCCCGAGATGCGGGCGAAGTGGAGGCAGTTGATATCGGAGCAGGGCGGG
>JBEKTU010000136.1:0-9597 GCA_049515735.1 Bryobacteraceae bacterium | reverse complement strand
CTCATCTAGAATCCCGTGCACTGCCGCAAAGCGCCGCGTGATCCCGGTAAGGTCTGCCATCCTCTCCAGGATACGCCAAAACAATTCAATATGGAAATGTTATTTTGTTACGAGCCCTTAGTCGGCTATGTCCTTGCCGCGTGCGCTCCCCGAGATGCGCCGATAGTCTCGGAGCGTGCACGTCGTTACCGGATGGGCTCCGGATTTCTCCCGGGAACCCATGCCATCAACGGCGTGGCGGAAGATGCACGGCGATGGATTGCGGCGGCGGAAACGGCCACGGACCGCACGGGTCTACGCCTCTTGACATTGAGTCCACTCAAGCAGATCTTCTGCAAACAATCCCTGTTCCGGACGGTGCAGGCGTGGTGCCCTGTCTGCTTCGCGGATTGGCAGCGGAACGGCCGCCCTATCTATCTGCCGTTGTTATGGCATTTGCGGATGGTCAACATCTGTACGAAGCACCGGCGGCCGTTGGAGGAAACGTGTCCACACTGCGATCAGCATTTTGGGCCGCTTTACGCGCGGGCCAAGCCTGGCTATTGCTCGCGGTGCAGAGGGTGGCTCGGTCAATCAGCATCAACGCGACAGAAGCCGGCGGAAGAAACAGCCCGAGACGACCAGATCTGGATGGCTACCTGCGTCGGCGATGTACTGGCCTCGATGCCGCAGCTTGATGAGCCCAACTTGCGGGAAATCCTGCGCGAAAACCTCTGCGCACTCGTAAGATACGTGGCGGCTGGGAACCTACGTGCTTTTTGTGATCTCACCGGATCTCCTGGCACGGGGGTGCGCGGATGGCTGACCGGTCAGCAGCTACCTCGCCCAGATCTACTATTCCTGATGTGCAGCCGATTGCAGGTGCCGGCTTCCGAAATGTTTTGTCGAAATGCCACCTTGGAGATACCGAATGAGATTACCGCCCGTGGCATCGCAGACGGCACACGAGGTACTTGGCGCGACGACCCGGATAGGATAAGGGCAGCCCTGCAGCAGGCCGTCAAGGAAGACCCTCCTCCGAGCCTGAATGATGTCGCGCTTCGCCTAAAGTACCGTACATGCGCTCCGTTGCGACGCCTCGATCCGACTAGCTGCGATCAAATCGCTTTGCGATACCGGGCATATCGTCGGCGCTGGCATAACACCTGGACCGTTCGCAACAGAGAGTGCGCTCCGCAAGAGGTTGAAAAGATTCTCACGGAATCCCTCGCAAGTGAGCGACCGATTCCGATCTCGCGGATCGCCGCAGAGCTGGGATACGAATCCGAATGTCGGCTCCGTAAACATTTTCCGGCACTCTGCGAAGCCATCGCACGCAAGCAGGCCCAGAATCGAGACGCGCAACGCGAAAGTTTTCGGACGGCTTTGGTGAATGCGATATCAGAAGAGCCGCCACCACCGACAGTCTCGCTTGAGCAACGACTGGGCTGTTCTCAGGGACGGCTAAAGTACTATTTCCCGGACCTCTGCCGGCAGCTTCTCGATGCCAGAAAAGCATGGGAAGCGAAGGAGCGGGACGCGCTGCGGAGGCGAACCGAAGTGTTGGCAACAGAGATGAAAGGCGCGAGCGTACCCGACATCTGCCGGGCAGCTGGCATCAAGCAGCTGTTCCTCTTCACTCGTTTTCCAGTCCTATACAAACAGATTGTCTCCGGCTACTTAGAGTATCGCGATGCGCTAACGCAGCGACGGCGCGCCGTACTTCGCGATGACGTTCGCAACGCGGTCATCAAACTATCCCGCAAGGGTTTGCACGCGAACGTAAATAGCGTGTTACCGCTTCTCAGGGACGAAGCCGCCAGGGACTGGAAGCTGATTCAGCTAGAAATCGACAGCTCGATGCGGGAACTCACTTGCGAGTTGGAACCATAATCTTGCCAAACGGCAAAGTTATGGGTTAAGTCACAACCTGATCATCCAGAGCAGAGAGGGACGCGAGTATGTCAAGTATTACAGAGAACGCGATGGAAATCCGGCCAACAACGGAGAGGCCCGCTGGCTCACGCCTGAGCAGGAGCAGAAGTACGAGGATTACGTGAACGCCGGTGGCAGGATCTTTTTCTATCACGACGGTTTCTCTTATCCCAAAGGCAATGGAATCTCCCGAGTAGCCAGGTCATACTTCATTCGGCACCCCGCCATCGTCAGCATCAACGTCACCCTAACCGGAAAGATGCCGGAATTGACCGAGGGCATCACACCCTTCACCTGCGCGGATGAAGAATACCAGGTAGAGATGGATGAGAGCCGGACTTCTGTGTTCATGGAAAGCCACTCCCCGGAGCACGGCCGGGCCCCTCAGGGGTGGGCCCACACCTACGGCAAGGGAAAAGTGGCTGTCCTCATCCCCGGCCATAATGTCGCCACCATCAATCACCCCATGATCCAGCGCTGCATTCAGAACATTACCAACTGGCTGGTTGCGTGAGTTGACGGATTCAAGCTTGATCGCGTTTCGAAGGCCTTCCGGCAAACGCCCCATGTGAGCCGACCGCTTTTCCGCGCCACGTGAAACGAAGGATCGTCACCGTTGTCGTAAGGCCATTCGGCATCTCGGATTGCTGTCTCCACTATGCGGTACTGCCGATCCGAACCGCGCAGGGTCTCCGACTTCGCAGAGTGGTACCAAGCCAGGCAGATCTGTGTCCTGCTTGCACGGGCACGCATGCTTGGCCTCTTCAGGATCTCATCAGAAAACCGGGCGTGCAGCAGATCGCGTAGCCGGGTGGCCTACTCGCGACACTGGTTTCACCAACGCCCTGCGGCTTCATCCGGTCGTGTGCCACGCTGCACCGCCCGGTATCCGTTTGGATAGTTTTGGAAACCTACAGCTCAGGCCCGAAATCGTCCGATTCGCAGTCCGAGCCGCATGTGCCGTGAGGTTGCTTCAGCCACTTCTGCCAAGGCCCGACGGGCGCAAGAGCAATTCCCTCCACGTTCGCCGAGAACTGCGCCGGCCGGCGACGCGCTTGAACAGTGCGCGACATCGATGAGGCAAGCCGCACCCGCTTATTGGAGGAGCTCCGTGATGGCTTGGCGGATCGCGGCGGCCTGGGGCCAATCCGGATGATGCTGCAAGAAATCTTCCAGGTCGGCGGCGGCCGCCTGCCGCTCGCCGCGGCGCAGATGGATTTCGACCATGAACAATTGCGGATGGGAATAGTGGGTGGGGTCGATCTGCCTCGCGCGCTCCAGGTACTTCAGCGCCAGGTCGTAATTGCCGGCTTGAAAATACGCCTGCCCGAGCTGCGAATTGGCCGGCACGTCATTGGGCTCGGCGCGCACGGCACGGAGGTTGTAGTCCAGAGCTTCATCGGTGCGTCGGAGCGTGACCAGCACGCCGCCCAGGTTGACCAGCGGCTCGAAGGCCTCGGGGTCCTGATCGAGCGCTTGGCGGAAGCACTGCTCGGCGCGCTCGAATTTGCCGGTCTGATAGGCGAGGGTGCCCAGCTCGTTCCAGGCGGCCGCGAACTGGCGTGCCAGCTCCACGGCGTGCTCCAGGCTCTTCACGGCGGAATCGATCTGGTGGCGGGCGAGCGCCTTCTGCGCGTCGTCGTAATCGTGGAGCGCCTTACCGGGGATAAAGAGCTGGCGCGCCGAAATGGAGTGGCGTCGGCGGACGGCGTCGGCCAAAACGAAATCCGAGTCTTGGAATTCGAGATTCACGTTGACGCGGCGATGCTCATCCGCCGTGCCGGGGCCGACTTCGACTGTCCGTCGCGCCAGGCCGCGCGCGGAGAACAACACCGCGACGGTGTACGTGCCGGCCTCGATTTTCTTGAACGTGAACTTGCCGGCCGGGTCGCTGGTGGTGGCACCGCGGAACGGCGTTGTGCTGCCGAACAGCGAAACCGTGGCGACCCCTTCGGGCTGGATATGCCCGATCAGCTCGTACACCGGCTCGGCAGCAAATGCGGTCGCGGTTACCAGCGCCGATAGAAGCAGGCTTTTCATGCGCCGATTTCATTGTAGGATGTGGAGCGGGTCTCGGCCCGGAACTCCGGTTTCCCGTCAGGAACTTCGCATTCCGCCGTCCAATGGTTCCGATACGGGAGGTTTGAACCGGATTCCTCCTCCCTGACGATAGGACTCCATCGGGAGCCACCATCGGATCCACGCGCATCGCCCGCCGCGCTGGAAACAGCCCCGACCCTACCACAACCGTTACCAGCACGATCGCCAAGGCCCCCACGATCACTGGCTCCGCGGGCCTCACACCAAACAGGAACCGTGCCAGAAGCCGTGACGCCGCTACAGTCCCTCCAAGCCCAATTGCCGCTCCGGTGGCCGCCAGAAGCAGCCTCTCCCTCACAACCATCACCAACACCGAGGCCGGCGTCGCGCCCAGCGCCATGCGAATTCCGATTTCCTTCGTCCTTCGCGCGACCGTATACGATCCCACGCCGAACACCCCCACCGCTGCCAGCGTCACGGCCAGCCCGGCGAATAGCCCCAGGAGCAGCGTGTTAAGCCGCCGCGACTCCAGGCGGCTGTCCACCACGCGCTACATCGTCGCTACTGCCACCGGCTGGTTCTTGTCGATCTCCGCCACAACCCGACGCACCGCTCCTGACATCGCCCCCGCATCGGTTGGCGTACGGATGACCAGGACATTGAACCTTCCCATGGCCGCGCCCTGACTGCTTAGCGGTAATTGATCGTCCAGCGCGTAGATCTGGCCCGTCGCCGCCCGCTCTGACGAATCTGGCGCTCCACCAGTCGTCAAATTCCGCACGTCTTTGGCGATCCCCACGATCGTGAACCAATCTTGTGCCCTCCGGGCTCAGCAGCGCTCTCATCTACAGCAATCACTCGCGCCTTGGCAGCGCCGCCGAGAGGAACCGATTCTGCCCCTTCAGGGCTTATCAATGGTGTCGATCCGGAGGCGTCGCGCAGGTAAAGTTGACGGCTTCGTCGCTGCTTCCGCTGCCGTTCCACTTCGCTACCGCAGGATAAGGGCAGAGGGGCCTCGTCCGATCGGTCACGGCGTTGCTAATGTGGGACGCGACTATTTGCTTCGGTGCGTTTCCCTGTTCGACCCATTGATCCAGCGCGCCAACAGCGTCGAAAGCATCGGGGCCCACGCCGCCCGAGCAATGTCCCATTCCCGGAGCCAGGAACAGGCGAGCGAAATCCATTGTTCTTGCGAGCCCTCCCATCGCGCGTCCGACTTTCTCGTAGTATTCGATCGCGTCCTCGGCCGGTACATTGCCATCCGCCAGGCCGTGATACATGATGAGCTTGCCATGCCGCGCCTTGAAGGGTTCCAGGTTCGCGACGACGGAGTTAACGACTGCCATCTTTGTATCCGCGTAGGTCAAGTCACGATCAAAGTCAAACGTTTGCCAGTCCCAGGCCGGATTGTTGAATACCCAAAGCTTCCAGAATTCGTTTCGTCTGGGTTCGGCTGGCCCCACAAAATATGTGGTCCATGTCATCTCGGTTCCGACGGGCCAACCGGCGAAGATCCGTTCACCGGTGCGCGGGTTCTTTGCGCCTCGGTATATCTGCCGGACTGATTCCACCTGAGCTGCGGTAAGGCAGTCGTCACGATCTTCGCCTTGGCACAGAAGCGTGCCGGGATCGAACGCGCAGTGTCCTGGATCACTGATGATGCCGTCCTTGATGCCGTCGATACCATCGCACGCGGCCATTGCGGCTCTCGCAATCAGCGGGAGTTTGGTCGCTGTCAACGGACGAGCGACTTTCAGAGACCACATGGCTCCCGCCATTAAATGGATCCGGTTGTTGCCTGGATCACCCGCGACGATACCGTCGTAGTCCTCCGGAAAGCGCTGCGCCTCAGTCAGAGCCTGCTGTCCGCCCGTGGAGCAGCCCGTGAAGTAGGAGTGTCTTGGCCATCGGCCGTATTGATTCCGCACGATGAGCCGGGCTGCTTCTGTCATCACGTGAACCGCTCGCCAGGCCCAATCGTCGATTTTGTCCGGGTGTCCAACACCGAATGTCAGGTCGTCGGCTTGGTGTCCCGTGTCGGAACCCGCAGTCGCATACCCGCGCCGTACCGCGCCAGCCATGGTTGCATAGCTAAGCACCCCGGAAAATCCCCCATTCCCCGTGCCTTCGAACTTCCCGTTCCAATTGGCCGCCGCCGGCATCCAGACTTCAAAATGAATCTCGGAATCGCTTGCTGGTCTCGACACGGCCGCCACTCGGCAGAAGCCCGGCACGCTTACAGGCTGTGTGGCGCCTGGTGGCTCGAAGCTTCCTGCGGGAACTTCGCTTGCCCCCAGGATGGTGGTATTCGGAATAATCAGGCGAGTAAGGTTCGAGCAGACGGAAGCCGCCATCGCTATTGGGACAACGAAGACAGTGCCGATTACGATAAGCCGCAACAACATCATTTTCCAGTTGTATCCGAGCAGCTTGGCATATCGCCCATGCCACCCGCCCCGATGGGCGAAAGGACCTTCATAGAAGCCAATGCGGTCTCTGGACAAGAGTGGCATGTCAGGTTGAATCAAGCTAAGTTTACTCCATGGACGATCCGAAAAGGGGATTCCACTCGCCGCGGGAGCAAATAGCGTCCGCATGAACGGCTGGGTCGCCATCGCCCCCAATACTCGTTGGAACTCCTCGCGTTTCTATTGTTCCGGCGGAACTCTATTGTTCCGGCAGAGCCGGGCCGGCGCTCTTGGAATCCTTCTTTTTTTCGCCGGTTCCCAGCGAACATTCTTCGAACTGCGGACCCGTTGGTTTACAGGCGATCTGATACCGTGCGCGAGGCCTCGCCGCCACTGCGCGACGACGGGAATGCGGTTGGGGTCTGAGGCGTTGGTGCAGATAGGCGAGCGCCTCATATGCCGGTGTAATTCGATGGTCCACGGGCACAACCTGGCAAGCTGGCGATAGTCCCATCGGGCGGGGACTCGATGCGAAAAAATAGCTGTTGCCGAGAACCTCCGTCGAGCCTGGAAACCCAGCACCGGGCTGGGGGAAACTCCAACATGCTGCGGCGCGCGACTTTTTGGTACGATCACTTCGACGAGAGCGACCACGCGCCAAATTCAATTCGCTCTCAAGCATAATCTCTGTTTGCAGCTACTGGAGAAAGCTGGGCTTTCTCTGGCTACTGAATATAGAAAGGGAAGCATGCAATTAATCATCGAAAGAATGGTTAGAGATTTCGAGCGCGGCCGCCTGACGCGCCGACAACTCGCCATTTCGCTCGCCGCGTTGGTCACGAAAGCGCAGACCGCGCCAAAGCAATCGGGCCTGCGCGCCGTCAGCCTGAACCACGTTACCGTGCGGGTCCCTGACGTTCACCGCACGTCTCTGTTTTACCAAGAGTTCTTTGGGATGCCGCTCAAGCAGCACTCAGAGACAACGCACATCCTGGGTGTCGGCAAGAGCTTCTTTGGAATTGAGCAGAAAAGCGACACCGCGGCCCTCGACCACTACGATTTCGGAATCGTTGGCTTCAACGCCGACGACGTAATCGCTAGACTGCGGGCGCGCAATTTGAAGCCGGAGCCCGGCGGGACGAAGGAATCGTTCAAGTTCCGCGATCCCGACGGTTTTCTCGTTCAAGTTAACGGACCGGATTATGAGGGTCATGTGGGCAGCTAGATATTCGCTGACCATCAAGCGTCCGACGAACGTGACCCCCCCTGACGCTACCTGACCACGTGGGCCTTGTTTCTCGCCGAACTCTTGGCTCAATACCCCGGAGGTCCTACGCCAACTGTTGGGGAGGAAAGCGGCGGATCACTCAATTATGGATTGTTTCTGTCAACTCCGGTTGAAAACTCCCCATAGTTCCAGTTGAAAAAGTGCCCACCCAGAGTCCTCCGACGCCGACCAACGGGAGGCGCCCGAGAAGCCCATTTTCAGAAGCCCCCTTTCCCTCATCTCAGCTTCCGTTCCCAGAACGGCCCGCAGCCGTCAAGGGCGCGCCGTTTTTGCGCGGCGAAGCGGACCCTTGACGGCGAGGACCGTTCTGTACAATCTGTGGTGAGGGAAAGGGGGCGGGACGGTCCGCTTCCTCCTCCGCCCGTGGGAATAATCCGGCCTTCCGCCGGTCCTTGAGGCGGTAGCTCTCTCCCCGAATATTGATGGTCGTGGAATGGTGTAGCAACCGGTCCAGAATCGCGGTCGCAATGATCGGATCGCCAAAGATCGACCCCCAATCGCCGTAACTCTTGTTCGAGGTCAGAATGATGCTGCCGCGTTCGTACCGAGCGCTCACCAACTGAAAGAAGATCGTGGCGCCCATGTCGTCCAGCGGCAAGTACCCCATCTCATCGATAATCAGAACCTTCGGTGCCAGATAGACCCGCATCCGCCGGTCCAGCCGGCCCTCGCGGTAAGCTCGAGCCAGGTCGGTGACCAGATCGTGTGCCGTCATGAAGTACGCTCCGAAGCCGGCCTGAATCGCAGCTTCCGCCAGAGCGACACTCAAATGCGTTTTGCCAACACCAGGCGGCCCCAGAAAAACGACGTTGCTGGCTTCATGGATGAACCGCAAGGTGCGTAACTCGCGGATTTGGCGTTCGTCAATGGAAGGTTGAAAGCTGAAGTCGAACTGATCGAAGGTCTTCACAAACGGCAAGTGCGCCAACTGCAGTCTGGCGCGTAGATATCGGCTACGCCGGGCATCGACTTCGCAGCCCAGCAACTCGGCCAAGAAATCCGCATAGCTCGGTTCCTTCTTGGAAGCCTGCTCCAACAGTCCTTCCAAACGCGCCTCCACGGCTTTCAGCCCCAGTGCGTTCAAGGTGGACTGCAGCCCTTCGATGGCGGTCATCGCCCACCTCCCACGGCCACGCTCTCATACGCCGCCAAGGGCCGGATCTCCACCACCGGTGCGGTGTCCTGTATGCGAATCAGAATCTTGCGCTCTGGCCTGGCCCCCAGCGGAATCCCGCGATGGTGCTCCGCCTGCGTCACTATCACATGTTTGCGCGGCGATTGACTGTGGACCGCAATCCGCTCTCGTCCGTAGTGCACTTCGACATTCCGGCCACACTCCCGCACCCACACCGATCGTCCGGCATACTCCCAGGGCACCGAGTAGCGGCTGCCTTGCCACGACACGTACGCATCCCGCGCCACCTGGCGCAGCTCATCATCGAGGTACGGGTAGGGCGGACGTCCGTCCAGCGGATGCAAACCCAACTGATCCGCACTCCAGCGTGCGGCCACCTGCTCGTGGGTGGTGCCATGTACCCGCTGGTTCGCCACCTCCCAGATCCAGGCGCGCAACTGCGCGTTCGGGTCGCTCAGGCAGCCCGGCTCCCGACCTTGCAATCCGCACAGGAAGTTCCGCCGGATGTACTTGATCCCCGATTCTACTTTGCCCTTGGTTTGTGCGCGATACGGCCGGCACAGCCGCGGGGTGAAGCCCCAGTAACGCGCAAAGTCCAGAAACACCGGATGCCAGACGATCTCGCCGCGCTCATCTGTCTCCAGCCACACCGTCTTCATGCGGTCGTAGAGAATTTCCTCCGGCACGCCACCTAATACTACTGTGTTATAAACGGAGCGAGCAGCAAAAAGGACAGCAGGGGAGTTGCTGGAGCAGGGCTCGGGCGATCCGGATGCGGAGCGTGGCGATGGACTGTGGGTTATGCCGTTCGG
>JBEKTU010000135.1:0-9947 GCA_049515735.1 Bryobacteraceae bacterium | reverse complement strand
CGTCCGCCGCAAACGCGAGCGGCTCACTTCAAACGGCTCTATCGAAAGTGACGCGGCGCTCAGCACTGGCTCACACCCGAAGTCTCCCTCGCCGCGTCACTTCCGATAGAGTGCTAACGTTTTTCAATCCATAGGCCTCCGATTCTCGCAACCCGCACAACGTCACCAGGTCGCACGCCAAGCGCTCTCTTTCGTAGAGAACGGTCCACGCTTGCAAGTACTCCGCCAAGGTCACACGACGGAGGCGCGAACGATCCGACCGCCTCGCCGTCTTGGGCGTCTTCAGCCCCGCCGCAATGTTGGACGTCAGGTACTCTTCCGCAACCATTCTCTTCACCATATCGCCCATCGCAAACCTGACTTTGCTGACCGAGTCGTAACCCAACCCCGTGCCCGCCAGCTTGCGCAGCACGGCGCGGAGGTGTGCGGCCTTGAGATCGCGGCACCGCAATTCCCCGATCTCAGACAGGATGGACCGCCGAAACAAGTACTCGGCCTCCTGCCCGCTTGCCCGGCGCCAGTCTCCGTTTTCGTATTTCTGCGGAATGTACACCTGTTCCACGAACCTTCGCACAAGTTCGGCTCCCTGCGCATGTGCAGGGTTCCGGTTTAATACTGCCATGATGTCGTCCAGCGCGGTGCGTGCTTGCCTCTCGTTCATCTCTGCACTTCGACCGAGCTGAACACGTTTTTGCGGAGCGCCTGGCGCGGGATAGTATATAAAGCGTCGCCGCCAACTGGGCAGGGAGACTTGTCGCCCCGCGAAGGATAAACGGCTGAATACAATTCTATCGGGAAAACGTTTCCGAGCGAACCTGCAAATGGTTGTTAGCGGAATAGAATCTACTGCTGAAGCATGCCGTTGAGGGGGATTTCGCTACTCTGAATTGGGTTCAGAACCCTGAAATGGCCTCTTTCGATGCTCTGATCTGGCCCCACCTGTAGACCATAAACCTTGTATTTTGTTTCGGGCTCGAGCGCCCGGAAGCCATTCCCTGAGAGCATGCTTCCCGAGCCCGAAATGCCATTGATCCCGCTCTGATGCTCAACCTGATCTGGCCCTGATATATCAGATTGCGCGCTGAACCGTAAGTCCAACGGCTGCAACAAATCCATGTCTGTTATTCGCCTGTTTATCAGCGGGCCCTAGCTCCTATCCCAAACACCAGAGAAGGTTGTGTATGCCCGGTTCCGCTTCCTTGACGGAAATAACGTATTGCACCCCGAACAGATCAAGAAGTTTCTCGATGGTTCACTATGGGCCCTAGAGCCGTACGTTTGCCGCACTGCCTACCCGTTTTTGCAGCCCATTAGCGAATTGACCTCAGGCTGCACCAAATCCACGATCATCATCCAGTTTGATAACGATAAACACATCCATTTCCGTGACTTCCGTGCGAAGCAGCGACTGTTCTTCACGAAGGACGAGCTGCAGTTGGATGGGGACACGGCGGGAAATGAGGACACCGGGGAGAAGATGATCGCCAATCAACACAGGCTTCGTGACCAGGCGAACAACAGGGGAGCGAACTTTGCGCTTTGGCTTGCACACGCTCCATTCAGTGGCGACACCTTTTCAGCGGAACTTTCGGGCAATTACCATAAGCTCAGAGACATAACGAGGCCCATCAACCAGAACCTCCGGAAGATCCTCGAGGAATTTCCGAACACCCTGACACAGACAATATCCGCGGTCTTCTTGGATTGGTTTGAAGATGGTCCCCTAGTTGACTTGGCCATTGAGCGGAGCATCGGGCGACCATTCGGGAGTGATGGTATGCCGAATGTGTTTACTGTTTATCCCACCGAGCCATTTGTTGGAGGGGGTAACACGAGTAGGCGCTGAAGTGCTGGCCTGGGCGGTATTCTGTACCAGGCCGTTTGAGAGTATAGCTCCGTGGACAGGCCAAGCGTCAAGGCTTGGGGCCGCTGGCGCCGCTGGCCATGCGTCCCTCGATCTCGCCTCGGAGCTCGTAGATCACCAGTTACGAGCGCCGGGTCCAGGCCATCGGACTCGAGGTCGCGCAACTCCGAGGCCAGCATTTCGTCGTCCCACCCAGCATTGAGCGCCAGCTTGTTATCCGCGATGATTTACAACAAAACAATAGCCTTATTTGCGGGTTAGTATGGGACCACTAACAGCCGAAATCAGCGGTTGCCTGGCGTTCGGGGAAAGGGAAAAGGCCGCCTCCCACGGCCGGCCCTTTTCGTCTTTCCAGTGCACGACCGGCAGAGGGACACCGCGGGCCAGCATGTGCGATGCGGAGGTGCGGCGGACCGGACAGGCGGGACTCTCCCAGGGGTTCTCGGCAACTGGTCGCATGGAGAGAGTTCGGTTGCCTCGGTCAAGGTACGGGCTGCCGAGGCCATCTTCAATCACGCGGCGAAGGCCATCGAGATCGAAGACGTCGAGGCTCGGGTGTCGGCGTGGGAGCGGACGGCCGAACAAATGAAGTCTCCAGGGAGGTGAAAACGAACCAGGGTGTTTCGGGCTGTACGGTGGGGGAGGTGATCCTGAATGGCCAACGTACGGAGGCGAGTTGAACGGCTGGAGAGATTCCTGGCGCCGCAGCCTGGTCCACATTATTTCGTCTCCGAAGTTTCAGTGAAGCGCATCCGGAGACGCCCGTGATCGAGCACTTCATCGGGGCTTCGCCGGATAGCGCGGACTGGATGGCCATGCTGGGGCGGCTGCTTGGCGAGTTCCAGCGGCGTTTTGGGTTTCAGATCAAGATTCCGGACAAGCCCGACGCTCTGCGCATGGCCTTCTAGCGGACTCCGGGAATTCGTGACAGAATGCTGTCCATGGGCGAATCGGCGTCTGTCTCCCAGTTGCTGATTGCCTGGGGACGGGGCGACGCGGCGGGGCTTGATCCGAACAAGACTTTGCGGATGGAGTGAGACGGGCTGATGGCTTTCACAAGGCGGATTCTCAGTGGACGCCGCCAACAGGGCCATTTCCCGTTCTGCCGCCGCTGCCCGCAGCCTGGCTTCCCCCTCGGTGAATCGCAGCCGCCCCATCGCCGCGTCCTGAACGTCGCGCTGCGTCAGCCCCGCCTTCATGATCCCGCTGGGGCTGTGCCCCATTCCCAACAGGTGCCCCACCTCATGAACCATCACGAAGGCCAGAACCACGGAGACCGACTGCTCGGCGCTCCTGGCCAGCGCTTCCACGGGCTGGTAGAACGCGTAGGACGTCATGCATCGCGGGCACATCACCGCATAGCCCATTGCTTCGCACGACTGTGGCCTGCCCTGCATTGCCAGCGGCAGCACTTTCACCTGTATGGTCCCGACCGGCGGAAGAGCGCAGGGTTCATGGGGGTCCCGGGAGAAGCGGCAGACGCTCCAGTCCGTCTCCACGCCCACTTTTCGGAAAGCGTCGCGGGCAGTATCGGCGGCGGCCTTCAAAACCGCCGCAGGCACGCCGGCGTAATCAAGGATCACCACCGCAAGCTTGGGCTCGGCGCCAAACCCCGAGCCCGCCGCCACCAGTCCGAGTCCCACCATCCAAAGTCTCGATTTCGCGTTTGCCATTTCCGTATCTCCTGTTTCCGTGCCTGGCGTTGTACCCAGGCACTCAGAACTTTCGGAAACGGAGAACAAAACGGCTAACGGACTCCGGGAATTTGTGACAAAATGCTCTCCATGGGCGGATCGGCGTCTGTCTCCCAGTTGCTGATTGCCTGGGGACGGGGCGAGGCGGCGGCGCTCGAACAACTCACACCGCGGGTCTATCGCGAGCTGCACAAGGTGGCGCGGGCGTACCTGCGCCGGGGACGGCCTAACCAGACGCTCCAGCCGACCGCACTCATCAACGAAGCCTTTCTGCGGTTACTGGACCAGTCGCAGCCGGTGGAGTGGGAGAACCGGGCGCATTTTTACGGCATTGCCGCGCGGCTGATGCGCATGATCCTGGTGGATTACGCCCGCGCGCATCATGCCGCCAAGCGGGGCGGCGCCGGGTCCCCGGTCACCCTGGACGACTGCATGGCGGTTTCTCCCAGCCGCCCTCCGGATGTGCTGGAGATCGACGAAGCTCTCGACCGGCTGGCGGCAGTCGATGAACGCAAGGCCAAGGTGATCGAACTGCGATATTTCGGGGGCATGGACCGGGAAGAGGTGGCCGCCGCCCTCGGTCTGACGGTTCCCACAGTGAAGCGGGACCTGCGGCTCGGGGAAGCTTGGCTGCGGAGGTTTCTGGGTGGCGGAGCCGAGGCGTAAGGTATGAGCGACAGCCGCTGGCAGCGCGTTGAGGAGATCTTCCACCAAGCCGTCGAGCTTGCGCCGGAGGCGCGATCGGCCTTCCTGGACCAGGTCTGCGCCGGAGACGAGCCGCTGCGCAAGGAAGTGGAGTCGCTGCTGGCCCACGACGCCGAGGACGGCAGCACCCTCGCCAAGGCCGTCGCCGGCGCAGCAGGGAGTACCGTCACCATGGTCGAGGACCTCAGCGGCAGGACCATCGGGCCGTACCAGGTGCTGGGACGCATCGGCGCGGGCGGCATGGGTGTGGTCTACAGGGCCCGCGACACGGAACTGGGCCGCACGGTGGCCATCAAGGCGCTTCCCGCCGACTGCCTGTCCGGACCTTAAGGTCGCGCTGGAAGAAGTGAAGGAGGAATCGGATTCGGGCGCGGCGGCCGTAAGAACGGCGGTGCCGCGCAGGCGCTGGGTTTGGGTGGCCCTGCTGCCAGTGCTGCTGGTTGCGGGTTTTTTCGCGTGGCGGATGTGGTGGCCCCTGCAGCCGGAGGAGCCGCTTCGGGCCGTCGAGCTCGTCACGGTTCCCGGTGTTAAAAGTTGTCCCTCGTTTTCCCCCGACGGCGACCACGTGACATTCGCGTGGAGCGGGCCCAGGCAGGATAACTTCGACATCTACGTGCAACAGATCGGCGCCGGCCCGCCGTTGCGGCTGACCACCGACCCGCGTCACGACTACAACCCGGTCTGGTCGCCCGACGGCCGCTGGATCGCCTTCCTCCGCAGTGAGTCGCTGCGATTTCCCCGTGGAGGAACAATACTGCAAACCGCAGAGAGCGAATTGCTGTTGATCCCCCCCTGGGCGGGCCGGAGCGCAAACTGGCCGAGATCCGGCTGGGTGAAACCTACTGGAATCAGACGTTCCTTGCCTGGTGTCCCGACAGCGACTGTGTGGTCGTGACGGATTCCTCGGGCGAGGGGAAGCCCGACGCTTTGTTCGTGGTTTCACTCGAAACCGGAGAGAAGAGGCAGCTAACCAATCCCCCGCCCCATGCGTCCGGCGATGTCAACCCGGCGGTGTCGCCCGACGGCCGCTGGCTGGTCTTCAAGCGTGTCATTGGTTTCCCTGGCCACGAGATCTACCTGCTTCCCCTGGGAAAAGATTTGACGGCTCGCGGCGAACCCAGGCGCCTCACGCTGAACGTGAGTGAGGTGATGTGGAACGCCGGTTCCCTGGCGTGGCGCTCGTCAGGTCCGCTCGCATTTCGGCCGGAATCCGCCGCAGTTGCGGATTGAGCCGCAGGCCGGGTTCCCGCGACGCAGGAATCTCTGTCGGCAGAAGCGCCACTCGGAACCGTCGCCCACCCACTTCGTACAGCTTGCGGATCTCGCTCTCCAGATGGGCGACCACCTCCCCATCCGGCAACCGGCCGACGCCACTTGCGAACACCAGCGTAATCGAGCCGGCGAAGCTGTACTGGTGGTAGGATTGAACCTCGGGGCGGGCGAGCATCTGCTTCGAGATTCAATTTCGGATACCATACGTGGTGAAAGAATGGACCGGTTCCAGACGCGAGTAGGTTTTGGTGGCGAAAAGGAGAGTAAATGTTTACAAAAGAAAACGCAATTGGGCGACGTTCGCTTCTGAGCACGGGCGCGGCAGCCGCGGGGCTTGGCCTCTTGGCTGACCTCGAAGCGTATCCCCAGAATGTCAACCGGAATTCAATTCCGTCGGACTTGAAAGTTACTGACATGCGCATCGCCGTTCTGAGAGGGCCAGGAGCCCAGGCGGGCGGACGCGGCGGCGGCAGGGAGCTGCCTCCTGGGGCTCCCGGCATGGGAAGGGGAGGCGGCAGGGGACCGTTGCCTCCTGCGACTCCTGGCGCGGGAGCGGCATCGGGCGGCCCGATCGTCGTCCGAATCGATACCAATCAGGGAATTTCGGGTTACGGCCAGACGATTGGGGACGGCCCCCAGCCGAACTACGTGCTGATGCATAAGACCCGAGTGGTCGGCGAGAATCCCTGCGACGTTGACAAGATCTTCCGCAAGATCAAGATCCATGGCGCGTACAACCGTCAGGGGAGCGGCGTCAACGCGATTGAGAACGCGTTGTGGGATCTGGCCGGCAAAGCTTATGGCGCGCCGATCTATCAAATGCTTGGCGGGAAATTTCGCGACAGGGTCCGCATGTACTCCGAGGGTGACCCGCGCTCGAACGACATCAAAGACATCGCCGACGATTATAAGGAGAGAGTCGCCGCGGGGTTTACGATGCTCAAGTATGATCTGGGCGTAGCTCCTATCCTCCGAGGCAAGCGGGGCACGATGTTTGCGCCGGCAGGCTATAACGGGGAACCGGGGGAAGGCCCCGAGAACTACTATCAGGGATTGGAGCTCAGCGACAAGGGATGTGAACTCGTAGCCGACCATGTCGCTGCCATTAAGGAGGCCATGGGCGACGCCGCCGACGTTCCCATGGGCCACGACCATTTCGGGCACCTCACCGCGAAAAGTTGCATCAAGCTGGCTAACGCGCTGGAGAGGGTCACTCCGTCGTATTTGGAAGACATGGTCCCGTGGTTCCGGGTAGAGGAGTGGAAGCTCATCACCAATTCGATCAGGGTGCCCACCTTGACCGGCGAAGACGCCTACCTGGTGGAATCGCTCGAGGCGCTTTGCCAGGCGCGCGCAGTCGATTATATCCACCCGGATCACCTTGTTATCGGCGGCCTTCTCGAATTGAAGAAGACCGCCGACATGGCGGCCAAATATTCGGTGGGGATGATGGTCCACAGCAACGCTACCCCGATCGGCTACGCAGCCGGCGTGCACGCGATAGCCGCCTGCCAAAACTTCCTCGCCATGGAATGGCACATGCCGCAGCCAGCCTGGCACAAAGACCTAACCGGCGCAGGGGACCTCGTGGTTAAGGGTTACATCCCCGTTCCGACGGGGCCAGGCCTGGGCATCAAAGTCAATGAAGAAGCGCTGCGCCCCCTCTGCAGGCAGGGTGAGTTCTTCACCGATCCTACGACGTATTGGGATTCGCAGATCGGCGGCGACAAGACGTATACGTAAAGGGAGGATATCGAGGCGAGCCTTACACCTTCCGATTATGACTGAAGGTATATGGGCTTAATTAGCCTGTTGGGCCCGGCGGGCCGGAATACCGCACAATTCCCGAATCGCCGGGCACGTTCGCGGCGCCATGCCGTGTAACTGACCACGCACGAAAAGCCTGAAACGCCACTTTACGTTTTGGCCCACTCCGTTCCTCAAAGCAGCTCTGAAGGCGCGTTCACGAAACAAGCGAAGCGATGCGCATAATTACAAAACGGTCGCGATGGGGACACCGAGAGTTCATAGTGATCAATCGTTGGCCTGGACCGCGACGGTCGCGCCACCAGCAGACTTGCGGCACGGTTTCTGCGCGGGTCGGCCACTCGAAGCGGTCCACCTGTCCGAGTTGTCGTCCTTCCGTACAATTGAAGGCGCCTGTTCCCGATTGCTCCCGAGTCACGCGCCACCCGGAAAGAGCCGGCGAGATAGCTACCGATATCCCCAGATAATGCTCCGCTTTCCGCTTGCTGGCCTGTCTCCACGTCCTGCTGAACGCCAAGTGAACACGGCCGCCGCTCGCCTGATGGACCGGGATTGAAATGAAACATGTGTCCTGCTTTTTGTCTTGGCGTAAGCTAGTGGAAGGAGAACGATAATGGCTGACGAGATTTCACGAGTTGAGCATTACGTAGCGGCAATACCTCACAAGACCGGGGAAGGCGCTCGGATCTTGACGGCTTTCAAGGACGCTGGAATGAACCTGAGGGGCTGCCTGGGCTACCGGAAAACGGCTCGGAACGCCGAAATCATCTTTGTTGTGGACGAGAAGACGCCGGGAGTCAGCGCCGCAGGCAAGAAAGCCGCCCTCACCCAAGCACTGGTCGCCGCTACTTCCGTGCCTCGGAGACACCGCCCGCAACGCGCTCCTAGACCAAGTCGATGATAATGAGCGCGATGTCGTCCTGTTGGGACATGGACGCAGGTTGCCAATGCCGGATCGCCGCCAGTATTCGGTCCGATAGCTCTAATGCCGGGCATGACTGATTGCTGCGCACGATGTGCTCCAACTGGCTCTCGCCAAAGGAATCGCCGTTCGCATTCTGGGGTTCCGTGACGCCATCCGTGTAAAGCAGGAACCGGTCGCCCGGGGCGATCATCATCGTACAAACTGGATATTCCTCGAACTCCGGTCTGACTCCAAAGAGAATGCCGTTGCTTTCGATTTGCTCCAACTTCCCACACCGCCAGCGTAGAAGGGGCGGGTGTCCGGCGGCGGAATACAGCGCGCAGCGATTCTCCGTATCAAGCCACAAATAGGCCGCCGAGACGAGTCGACCACGTAATTGGCCGGAAAGGACGCGGTTCAACCCGCACAGCATCGCTCCGGGATCACTCGCGCAACCCGCGACGGTTTGCACGGCGACTTTGATCATGGATGCAATCAGCGCGGCCGGGACACCGTGGCCGCAGACGTCAGCGACCAGGAAGCCAACCCGGTTCTGATCGACAGGAATGAACTCGTAGAAATCGCCTCCCACCTCAGTCATGGGACGGTAAGCGGCGCTGATTCGGGCATGGTTGAGCTCGGGAACGCCGCTTGGAAGAATGGAGGTCTGAATGTCGCGGGCAATCGCAAGTTCATTCTCCACGGAGAGCAAGCGGCGCTCGTTCGCGAGGGTTAGCTGGAGAGCGACATAGCCAAACGAGAAGAGTAGGATTGCAAATCCGAGGTGGTCCAGGATGCGCGGCGTGTCGAATCCCAGCGGGACCGACAGGCTATTACACACGGCTTCAATGGCGAAAATAAGTGTGCCGATGGCCAGAACACCGCGATTGGGCAGAACGAGATACCTGCTGGATAATCCAGGTACTGCGATTACAGCCACTAGTACGACCAGAAAGCAGGCCGCCAGCAGACTGTCGTAAATCACCAATTTGTCCTTTGAGCCCGCAAAAACGAAGAAGGCAATCCCGGCGACTGCGATCGCCATCCCGACGAACACAGATCCCTGAAGGAGCAACCGCAATCTGCCGAGGCTCAGTTCCAGAAAGGCGAGCGGACCAACCACTGCGAGCAGGTACGTCGACGCAGTATTGGCGTAAGGAGCGCTGATCTGAACCCAACTCGGCGACACTGCCAGCAAGGGCTGCGATTGACTCAGCAGTACGGTGCCGTACATCGCGCTCCAGATTCCCAGCCAGGCAAAGATGCGCGTCGCGCTGCGCCGGCGAATTCCGGCGATGCCGCAAACCGCCAATCCGACAAACAGAAAAATGGATCCGATGATGATGTCGGCCACTTGGCCGCGAAGCGTATCGAGAGCTTGACCGCTCAGACCAACACCTCTCAGTCTTAACGTATCAGAGTGGCGGTTGGGCCGGAGGGAGTGGAGTCCCAGGCTCGATGGTGCATGCCGATTCCGAATCGCCTGACGGGCCACTCGGAAGTTGCGCACAGGGGCGTGCGCCCGGCACTATCCTCACGCCGCAGGGTTTACAAATCCAAGTTGACGGAAAGTCGCCGACTCGTTGAAATGGCTGGGATCGGATTACGAACGGGAAGTTGCCTAGTACTACTGTGTTATAAACGGAGCGAGCAGCAAAAAGGACAGCAGGGGAGTTGCTGGAGCAGGGCTCGGGCGATCCGGATGCGGAGCGTGGCGATGGACTGTGGGTTATGCCGTTCG
>JBEKTU010000134.1:0-10135 GCA_049515735.1 Bryobacteraceae bacterium | reverse complement strand
ATTGGTTACACTCTGTCATAGCAGAAAGCCGCTCCTTTCTTGGCCCAAACATGTTGTCGCAAATATGTTTATGCCAGAACGAGCGGCTCTTTGCCAGAGGCCGCTTGAGAAATGCGGGCTAGAGACCCTCCTTCGAGCGGCGCAAATGATATCCTCGGAGGAGAGGGCACGGATGGCTTTTGGGAGGGTTTTGGGGCGATTGGGATGCGGCCTCGCCGTTCTCAGTGCATTGTATGCGTTCCAGCGCCCGTTCCGTCAGTTCAACGGCGTCGAGTACTCCATGGGCGACATCCCCATGCCGCCCGACTGGCAGGAGAAGGCTGAGTGGGCCTTCGCCCGCTTGATGTTTCCGCCCGGCCCTCTGAACGGCTATTTCGGCCGCGACCTCGACTGGCACATCGGGGTTTCCCTCTGGACGCAGGATTTTCCGCGCGCCGACCGCCATTTTTCCCAGGCCATGCGCCGTCTGACCCGCATCCATGTGCGCTCCGTTGAGCAACCGGTCAACCTGGACGAGGGCGACGCCGGCGATTGGCCCTGGCTCTACGCCGTCCAGGTGGGCGAATGGGGCCTCACCGACCGGCAGGGTAAAGCGCTTCGCGAGTACCTGCTGCGCGGCGGATTCTTCATGGCCGATGATTTCCACGGGGCCGCCGAGTGGAACGAGTTCGAAACGCGCATTCGGCGCGCTTTCCCCGACCGGCCCATCGTCGACATCCCCGACGACGACCCCATCTTCCACACGGTCTACGATTTGACCGACCGGTACCAGGTTCCCGGCCAGGCCCACCTGAGACTGGGCTATAAGTATGCCGACGGCAAAGGAGCCCACTGGCGCGGCATTTACGACGACAAGGGCCGCGTCATGGTGGCCATCTCCTTCAACTCCGATATCGGCGATGCGTGGGAGTGGGCGGACGATCCCTATTATCCCGCGAAGTTTTCCGACCTGGCCATACGCCTCGGCGTCAACTATGTGGTCTACGCCATGACGCACTAACGTCCCGCCGGTTTCCGCCTCTTCCGCAGCCGGGCATGTACGAAATAGACCGCGAAGCCGGCGCCCATGATGATCCAGAAATGCGCCAGGCGCAGGGTCACATCGAATACCGCCATTCCAAGGGCGAAGCTCCAAATGAAGGTTTCGCCGACGATGCCATCCACCCAGTTGGGCCGTGCCCCGCCGGCTGGGACGCGCGGGCGCAAGGAAGGCCAGAGCCGCGGGACTGCCTCGAAATACCTGCGATAACCCTCCCCCTGCGATTCCAGCAGGCCCGCCTCTTCGCGCAGGATCAGTCGGTACACGAACGGGACCGTTGCAATCACCAGAATAAGAAAGCCCGTCCGGCTGGCCATCAGCCCCAGCCCCACGGCCAGCAAAATGTTTCCCAGGTAAAGCGGGTTGCGGAGGTGCCGGTAAGGCCCATCGGCCACCAGGCGGTCGGAGTGCAGCTCACTGTCATGGACCACCGAGCTGTGCAGGTAGGCCGCGGCCCACGATCGCACCAGCGCCGTCAGGGTGACGATCAAGGCGCCCACCGCGAGAATCGCCCGTATCCAGCGGTCCGCCAGCGGCGAATCCAGGCCGCCCAGAATCATGCGCGTCACCGCCACCGACACGTTCACGTGATCCCATGCGTAGCTGCCGAATCCCAGGCAATAAGTTGCCATGATGATCCAGAAACGATTTCGGAATTCGAAATCCGTGGCGCGCCAACTCAATAGATACCGGCCTCTATTTCGCTGCCGCCTTGGCCGCCGCCTTCGGAAAATTCTTGAAGTGCAGAATGGCATTGGCGAGCATGTTGAATTCGCCCAGATTCTGCCAGCGGTAACACGGGTTGGTGGCGAACAGCACCACGCGTCCCTGGCCGGTGGGAACGTCGGCAATCGCCGGACGTTCCTTGGTTTCCGCCACGCCCTTCATGAGGCCGCTGAGCACCGACTTGTCGGTGCCCGGAAACTGCATCAGCACCCACTGGCCGCGATCTTCCTCCGGCACTCGCAGCAGCGGACCGCCGGCGTACCGCACGGGCACCAGTTTTTCGGAGTAACCGTAGAAGATGGGGTGAGTCGGTTTCACGATCTCCGCCTCCACAATCGGCCCCGGAGCGTAGAACTGCGCCGTGGGGCGCGCTGCCTCCACCGTCCGCGTGATTCCAAACTCCGCCGGCAGGTAACTGGCGACGCCCAGCGTGATGAGCACGCCGCCCTGGTTCACGAACTTCTCCAACTCCACCACTCCCGCCAGTCCCATGCCGCCGGCGATGTCCTCGGATTCCCCGTATGCGCCCAGGCTGGGGAACTCTGGGGTTTTGGTATAAGCCAGCGGCTTGCCTTTTGACTCGATGTCGAACACCAGCGCCTTGGCGCCCCCGCGGCCCTGGTTCGGAATCACAATGACGTCGTAGGAATCCCGCAGATTGCCCTTGCGAACCTGCTCCTTATAGATCAGGTCGTAGCCCACCTCGAACTGGTCGAAGGCGTAGCGCACCCAGCCCACGTCTTGCGTGCTGCCCCAGGTGCTGAAGACCGCCAGGCGCGGCAGGTCCACCGCGTGTCTCGCGACGTTGGGCGCCTGCGCCAGCGCCATCGCCTGCAGGCCCAGCTTTTCGATTTCGCCTTTCACCCGTGGGCTCGAGGCCACCAGCAAAGACCCTGCCGGCAGTTCCGTATCTCCGGCCTTAAATGGCTGTTCGATGGCTTCGAACTTCAGGTCCTTCAGCCGGTATCTCAGCGTCACCAGGGAGTTCGCTCCATTGTGCAGAACCGCCAGCAGCGGGCCATCGCCCTTCACCGTGCCGGTGATCGTGAGCGTGTCCACCGCCTGAACCGGCGCGTCCAGAATCTTCTTATCGGCCGTTTCCACCACTTGGGCGTGACTCATCAGGCCCATGGTCCAGCCGGCATCGTCGTAGGTGCGCAGGTTGGCATCCGGATACTGCTGCTTCTCGAGCAGGATCTTGGCCAGCCGTCCATACGGCTGATCGCGCTTCACCAGGAACGATCCCGCCGGGAACGCGCCTTCCTGAAGTTTCACTTCCGCCGTCGCCCGGCCCACTTCGATGCCCTGCAGCCGCAGCACGTTCACGATGAAGGCCACGCGCGTCATGTCCTTCTGCCCGGCCGGAATCACATACCCGAACGGCGCTTCCTTCTTTCCCGATTCGATCGAATTGCGGCTCTTTTCATAGAAGTTTTCGAGCACCGTCTTGGGGAATCCCGAGGTCAGCTCCAGGGCCGAAAGCGCTCCCGTCTCCATGTAGTTGGTGTTGTTGCGCATGGACCACACCACTTCTTTGTAGGGCGGCAAAGGCCGGTACCATTCGCGCGTGGTCATGCTGGCGCCTCCCAAGCCGCCGCCCCGTCCGCCTTCCCCCTCCGTGGCGTCCACCTTGCGCTTCATGGTGTTGGCGCCGCCGTTTCCGTACGTCTCATACATGCGCAGAATGCCGTTGTGGTTCGAGGACATGAAATCGAGGTAGCCGGGCGACCACATGTCCACGTAGGCGTGCGTCCACACGCCCGGCATCCCGTAGCCGATCATTTTGGTCATCTCGAAATTCGTGAACCACGGCATCTCCGCGTAGCTGATGGGGTCCAGGGTCGGGTTTTGCGGCGCCTGGCCGCTAAAGGTGTACAGGAACGGCACGGATTCGTGCAGGTCGTGCATGATGGGCGGGTGCCATTCCAGGTAGAACTTCAGCCAGTTGCGCATGGTCATCTGCGAGTAGTTGATATCGCGGTTGTTGTCGTGGTAGATGTACTTGCCCCAATAGGGCGGCCCGGCCACGCGGTCCGTCTCGCTTTCCTCGCCCAGCTTGTGCCGGTAATACCAGTCGACATACCGGTCGCGCCCGTCGGGTTCGGCCACCGCTCCGATCATGACGATCACGTTGCGCCTGATCTGGTCGAACAACGGCGATTCCTCCACCGCCAGCCGGTAGGCCAGCTCCATCAGCATTTCCGGAGGCCCGGTCTCGGCGCTGTGCAGGCCGCCGGTGAACATGTAGATGGGCTTGGCTTGCGCGATAATGCGCTTGGCCTCGGGTTCGGCCATGCCGCGCGGGTCGGCCAGCCTGGCCAGGTAGCCTTTGTAAACGTCGAGATTGCGGATGGTGTCTTCGTCGGCAACCGCTACCGCAATGCACTCGCGGCCTTCGTCGGTCACCCCGGCCGGCAGCACCTTCACGCGCTTCGAAGCCGCCGCCAGCGCCCGATAGTAGCGGCCAACGTCGCTCACGTGCGTGAGCTTCTTGGGCGCGCCGATGTAATACCCCAGCACGTCCTTGGGACTCGGCACGCCGGCTACCTTGGGCAGGTGATCGACCAGCGGGCTCATGAATTCCGGACGCGTGGTCCATTCCTTCACCAATTTGGCGAACTCCTCGTCCTGAGGCTGACCGGATTGTGCCAGCGCCGCCATTCCGAAGCCGACAGCCATCGATAGTGCGATCATTCGCGAAGTTTTCATGCTGTTCTCCATCTATGGTGGAACTCTTTAGAAGTGAATCCGCAGTCCGAATTCCATGTTCCGCGGCGTATTGCTTTGCGTAGTGATGCGGCCAAACGTCGTGGGACTGGTCAGGCTGAAGTTTGCTGTTGTTGCATTTGGATTGCTCATCACGTTGTGGTTCAAAACATTGGTGAAAGCGAAAATGAGCGTGGCGCCCACTCTCTCCTTGATGATGCCGAAGTCTTTGACCAGCGACGTGTCGAGGTTCCAACTGGGCAGACCGCGCAGATTGGCATAACCGCCGCAGCTCGTGTCCATCCCCACAATGCACGGGCGGAACTCGCCATAAACTGCCGCGGGGTTGCTGAACATATTTACGCCGTACGGGTTGTTGGTCCCGATTCCGCCGGAACCAGTCACGCCATATTGCGCGCTGGTTCCTCCGGTATACGGGGCTGACCCCATGGCGTTCTCGGCCGTCGCGCTCACCGACGACGAGGACGATTCGCCGAAGGCCTGCTTGGACGATCCCGGCACGTAGCTCACCCCGATCGGAAATCCACTTTGCGCCGTGAACAGAGGAGAGATCGTCCAGCCGCCCAGCAGTTTGCCGGCAATCCCGTGACTGCCCTTGAAAATCGGCGGCTGCCAGTACATGCTGACGTTGTAGACGAAGCGGACATCGAACAACTGCGGCCCGTAATTGGCTCCCGGGTTATAGGCGTCCAGTGCCGTGGTGCCGCTGGCGGTCTGCGAAGTACCCGCCGTGCCCAGGCTGCGCGACCAGGTGAAGTTCGACGTGGCTGTCACCCCATGCCAATCGCTGGTCCTGAAGGATGTGTAGACGGCGTTGTAGTTCGACCACCCATAGCTCCCCACCAGGGCCATCGAGCTGGCTTGGTTGATTCCGCCATTCAGAGGCGAGCTGATCATGGTGCGGCCCCCGGTCCAGGCTTGCCCGGCGGCGGCGGTGTTGAGAGCGGCCCACAAATTCGAAACCAGGGCGTTCTTGATATTCGAAGCCTGGTTGCTGGCGAAGGCCGCGGTGCAGCTCGTGTAGCCCTTGCAATAAGCCGAACTCGTCCCGCCCAGCGCCGCCTCGAAAAATGGCTGCATCGGGGCGTTTGCCGGGGCCAGCGTGCTGCTGCATGGGTACGTGCCGCCGCACAACGACTGCCACAGGGCGGAGTACGCCTGGGCGAAGGTTTGGCCGCCGAGAGTCTCCATATAAGGCACGGCGTCGAGGTTGATTGCCATGTACTCGTCGCGGGAGATGCGGCCGATGTAACCGATCTCCATCGTCGACTTGGCGGACATCTGGCGCTGGATCGAGATGTTGATGTTATCCGTGCGGTTGGGCCGGTAGTTGGGATCCAGGGTCGTGGTGTCACCGGCGTTGGGATTCGTCCCGCCGGGGACGAAGGGCTGCGCCAGGGTTGGGCTGGCCTGCGGCAGCGGAGCCGTCAGACCATCGGTTCCGATGCGGAACGCGTTCGCCGGCGTGACCACGCCTGAACCCAGGCAGCTCCCGGCCGCCGTTCCCGCGGGTGCCAGCGAGGGAGCCACCATGCCATTGCAGATCACGCCCTGCAGCAGGCCCGGCCCCAGCAGCGGAACCAGAACCTGGTCGACGCCGTTGATCCGCCCATAGATACGGCCATAGCCGGCACGGATCACGGTCTTGTGATTGCCCAACAACTTACCCGGAACGCCATCGGTGAATGCGGGATTCCAGGCGATGGCGGCGCGCGGGCTGAACTCGCCATAGAACGGGTTGTACGGATACTTTTCCCCTCCGCCGACGTTGGGCACGAGCGCAAATCCCAAAGTCGGATTGTAGGTCTGCCCGTTGAGGGCCGCCTTTTCCCGTTGCGTAATGTAGCTGTCGTACGTCACTGGATTGTCGTTGCTATCCACCAGCTCAACCTGCTTGCCGTTTATCTCGTAAGGCGGCATCTCCAACGCGTAGGCCAGGCCGTAGGTGAAAGTCAGCGAGGGTTTCATGTGCCAGGTGTCGCTGAAGTAAACGTTGTAGTACGGAATGATGCTCTGGTCGAAAGCCACGCTGCCCAGGGGCTGCAGACTTAGATTGTTACCTGCGCGCGTGTACGCTACCTGGGTTTGAGCCACGATGCCCAGCACTTCCGAGTAGAGATTCTCATAGCTCGAATACTGCGAGCTGGGCACCGTTGTCGGGATGTAGGGCGAGTTCGTCCAGTTCCCCTGCCCATAATTTCCCAGCCAGTATTCCACCTGGTTATTCACGCCGATTCCGTTGTCGGTACGCATGTGGTAGTCATAGTCGCGCTGATAGGAGCCGCCATACTGGAACAGGTGATTCCCCTTGAGCATCGACAAATTGTCTGTGATCTGTTTGTCCTGCCCGTCCCAGAAGCGCTGGCGAACGCTGGCCGAATTCACATTGTACGGATCGAGGGCGAGGCCGGCGCCGACCGCGGCTGTCGACGACGAGGGAGTGCCCGCCAACTCGATCGCACCCCCCAATCCGGGCAGTTGCGGCGGCGCCTGAGCCGAGCCCCACTGCCAGAACTGGCGCAGATAAGCGAAGCGGAAATCGTTGGTCACATTGGGTGTGATGCTGGTGGTTAAGCCGGTGACCAGGTAACCGTCGATCTGCGGCCGCGGAGCCGTTGCTGCGGGAGTGCCCAAGGTGTCGCCCGGCAGCGCGCCGCCGATATCCACCTGGTTGGTCGTGAGATTGATGAGCCTCGTATAACGATAGCTGGTCATCCAGCGCCATTTAGCATTGAAGTCGTGATCGATTCGCCCAATGTAGTTGTTGGTGGTCAGAGGCGATCGAAGCGCCGAGAGGTAGCCCTCCACGTTGTGGCCGTCTCCACTGCCGAAGCTCGGGTCGTTGGGCAGCGGCATGTACTTCTGCCACATCTGGCTGACGATGGGATTCAACCCGATGCCGCGCGGATCGCAGGCCCCGGCCGGACACGTCGCCGGCTGGTAAGTGACTCCGTTTACCGTAACCGGATTAGGATTCAAATTGTATGCGATGTACTGCCCCGAGGCGTTCGGAACCTGAATCACGCCGGCCCGCAGCTCGGCCGTGGGGACCAACGCTTCGAAGGTGCCGACGTTGGGAAAACGCAGACCCTCGTAGTTGAAAAAACCATACCATTTTCCCCCCAGCGCGTTGAAGGGAACAATTGGTCCGCCCAGAGCGCCACCGAAGCGATCCCGGTGGTTGGAGGGGAGCGGGGTGTACGGGAGACTGACACCGTTGGAGGTGGACGGCGTATGGTTGTTCTGCCAATAGTTCGCCGCGCCAACGTCGGTGGCGAAGTAATACATGTACGCGGCGCCATGCCAGTCTTTCGTTCCGCGCTTGGTGGTCATCTGGATGTTGCCGCCGGCCGAGTTGTTGAAATCGGCCGTCTGGCTGAACACCTGGACCCTCACTTCCTCGACGCTCTCGACGGGCGTCGGCACGACTCCCGAGGGGGCGCCGCCGGTTTGCGTGCCGCCCATTCCCGTGAAGTTCGTCTGATAGCTCGTGGTATTGCCGCCCATATCGTCGCTGATATTGCCGCCATCCAGCATATAAGTGTTCTGGTCGTTAAAGGCGCCGGCGGTAAAACCACTTCCATTGGTGCCCGCGCCCGGCGTCACAGCCGGTTGCAGAATCGCCAGTGTGGATACGTCGCGGCCCATGTTCGGCAGGTACAGGATCGAATCGCCGGAAAGGGTGCTGCCGACAGTGGCGCTGGTAGTCTGCAACTCGGCCGCGGCCGTCGCTCGCACCACGATCGATTCCGTCGCGCTTCCTACTTCCAGCACGGCGTTGATCGTAATCGTGTTTCCCACCGTCACCAGTACCCCGGTGGTTTCCGACAGCGCAAAACCGGCCTTGGTAATCCTGACTGTGTACGTTCCGGAGGGCACGTTGACGAAGACATAGCGTCCAGCTTCATTCGTCGGCGTGGAGAGCGACGATCGCGTCTCGGTGTCGAGCAGCGTCACGTCCGCCGCCGGTATAGCGGCGCCGGATGGATCCGTCACAAGGCCAACAACAGAGCTGCTGGATGTCGCCTGCGACCAGGCTGGTGTTGCGCCGAGGCTGAGCAGGACCCCCAGGCCAACTACCAACAGTCCAGAAAAAAACCGGGACACCCACGCGATCGTGGGACTAGAGCTTGAATTCACACTTCCTCCCCTTTTGTAAGTCGATAACTCCACACTCCAGCTTTCAGCCTGAGTGTGTCAGTTAATCGTATCCAAATATCCTTATCTAAGTCGAGGTAACCGGAAAGTTTGACACAGTCTGGTCACTGTTTCAAGTAAAAACGTCTCAAGCAGAGCACCACCGGCAAGTAGGGGGATCGGGTTGTGGCCTCAGGGCCTGGGAACGGAAATCATGATGTTGCGGTACTTCATCCCGCCCGTGTGATCCCCCTGGATATAGATCGGGCCGGGTTCGCCCTCGTTCGAGTCCAGGGCGCCGCCCGTGGTTCCCGGAATCTCCTGGTGGTCGATGATGGTGACGCTGTCGCGAATCACCGTCACCATGCGTCCCACCAGCGTAACGTCGTAGCTCTCCCATGCGCCCGGCTTGCGTGCCAGGTTTCCCGTGGGCGCGATAAACCCGTAGATCGACCCCATCCGGTGGATTTCATCGTTGGCGGTCACTGGTTCATACTCCACCTGGATTTCATAGCGCCCCCGCAGGTACACGCCGCTGTTGCCGTCCTCCGGGCAGTTGTATTCGATGTGCAGCTTGAAATCGTCGAACTTCCGCGTGGTTTTGATGTTGGCGCCTTTCTTCGTGTTCAGCAGTGTTCCGTCCTGCGCCACCCAGTGGTTGTCGGAAGGAGGAGTCGGCTCCCATCCGTTCAGGTCTTTTCCATCGAACAGCGATTCCGCATTGGCCCATGCTTTGGGCGGTTCGCGCTTCAATGCGGGCGCGCGCACTCCCGCCAACTGGCTCACGGCACTGCCGCGTTTCTGAACGCCGGTAAGTTTGTCGCCCTTCACATCCAACTCCCAGGTGAGCGCGGGTCCCTTGGCGTCCGCCGCGGATACAGTGAGGGCCAGGTGCGCGCCATTCAGCTTTACGTCGGCCGCCGGGTGCACGCTTCCAGTGCGCGGCTGGATGCGGACCTCCGGTTTTCCGTCCCTGTCCACCAGTTCCATCCAGCCGGGGTACGAATCGCTTGGCGTGGTTATGGTGATATCCCATCGGCCGGCAAACGGGCTGGGCGCCGCTTTCAGCAGAGCCGGCGCCACGAGGGCCGCCGCAAAAACGAGTAAACCGCAAAGTTGTTTCATCTCAGCATTAGTGTACCCGACCCGGAGCCGAATGGCTGGCCACGCGCAGTCACCCAGGCTTGAGCGAGCACCACCCCGGCGAGAAGAAACGCCGGCAGCAATCCAACGGCGTCCGAACAATTGGGAAATAATCCCAAAAATTTGGGTCGGATCGGGCCGCAGTTGGACCGATGTGGTCCGGGAACTGGGCTACGATGTGGTTATTTTTCTGAAGTTTACCAGATCGGTCCAAGGAGATCGGGTTCGTGGCCAGTCAATTGCTTAGGGCTCGTAACAAAATAACATTTCCATATTGAATTGTTTTGGCGTATCCTGGAGAGGATGGCAGACCTTACCGGGATCACGCGGCGCTTTGCGGCAGTGCACGGGATTCTAGATGAG
>JBEKTU010000133.1:0-10830 GCA_049515735.1 Bryobacteraceae bacterium | reverse complement strand
AATCGTGCCCCAGCGTGAACATCTTGATGAGCGGCGTCAGCTTGGCGGTGTCGCCGAAGTCGTAAGTGAAGGTGCCCTTGGTCAGGCTGGGACAGGCCGAAGGCTCGACCGCCAGGAGGCGCGGCCCTTTGCCTGCCAAGCGATCCAGCAGGTACGGAAGCGCCAGGCCGCCGAAGTTGCTGCCGCCGCCAAAGCAGCCGATGACCACGTCGGGCTCTTCACCGGCTTGCTGCATCTGGAGCTTGGCTTCCTGGCCGATGACGGTCTGGTGCAGCATGACGTGGTTCAGCACGCTGCCCAGCGAGTAATTGGTGTCCGAATGGGTGGCTGCGTCCTCCACGGCTTCGCTGATGGCGATGCCCAGGCTGCCGGGCGAATCCGGCGACGCGGCCAGCACGCCGCGGCCGGAGTTGGTGTGATCGCTCGGGCTGGGGAAAACCTCGGCGCCCCAGGCGTGCATCATCATGCGGCGGTATGGTTTCTGATCGTAGCTGACCCGCACCATGTAGACCGTGCATTCCATCCCGAAGAGGCGGCAGGCCAGAGCCAGCGCGCTGCCCCACTGTCCGGCTCCCGTCTCGGTGGCCAGCCGCCGGATGCCGGCGCGCTTGTTGTAGTAGGCCTGCGCCACCGCCGTGTTGGGCTTGTGACTGCCCGCCGGGCTGGTGCCTTCGTACTTGTAATAGATGTGCGCCGGGGTGTCGAGAGCCTGCTCCAGACGCCGCGCGCGGTAGAGCGGCGTGGCCCGCCACAGCCGGTAGATGTCCATCACCTCGCCCGGGATGTCGATTTCCGGTTGGGGCGAGAATTCCTGTAGGATCAGCTCCATCGGAAAGATGGGGAGCAGGTCCTCCGGCCCGAGCGGCGCGCGGGTTCGCGGATTCAGCGGCGGGGCCAGCGGCTCCGGTAGCGACGGCAGCACGTTGACCCAGATCGTCGGGATCTGGCTATCGGCCAGTAGGAATTTGGAATGTTCAGGCATGGGAATGGTCTATCTTACCAAGTGGTTCATCCCACCACCACAACCGTAATCTGGCCCGGGCCGTGAACGCCGCGGACCAGGATCTGCTCGATATCGGCGGTGCGGCTGGGACCCGTGATCAGCACCATCGAGCTGGTCACGTCGGCGGGATTCGGGAGTACCGTAAGCAGCTCATCGAGGCCCGTCAGAATGCGGTCGCGCGGCACCACCGCAATATGGGCGGGCGGCAACAGCGAAACCAGGCGCGCCTCGTGCGGGCCTGCGATCATGACCAGTGAGCCGGTGTCGGCGAGCGCGTAATCCGCGCTGGTGATGCCCACGTCCGCCGCGGCGCACAACCCGCGCAGCTCTTCGCGATCGGTGATGCCGGAGCGCACGCCGCCCAGGCTCGAAATTCCGCACTCGGCGAGGAAGGGGGCATTGGAGGCCACCGCGCTTTTTCCCTCGATGGCCGCGGCCACGTACCCGCATGCGTCCGCGGGCGCGGCGGCGCGATGGGTCTTTCCGGCCAGCGCCTCGATCGCCGCAAACATGGTCGAGATGCGCTGCTCCATATCGACATCGGGGATTCGGATGCGCGCCGGCGGCGGATCGGCCACCCCTTGCCCGGCGCTGCGGCCGAGCGCGGTGCGGATGCGGTGCAGGATGTTGTCGCGCGACATCAGCGGCGCCTCCACATTTCGCGGAAGCTCCTGGCGGGGGCCGGCGGCAGATCGCGCTGGCTCAGCCATGCCCGTAGAGGCCCAATGTTCATGGGAGCGGGAACGCTGCGGATCCACCCGGAGCTGTCCGGGGGCGCCGCGGAAGCTGCCAGCCGCCCAGCCATTTCGTACAGCCGCGGATGGGTCATCAGCCAGGCGAAAGCGCGGAACGCCAGTTTCTCGAGGCGGTTGCGCTTCTCGCGCATCTCGGCCTTTTTCACGTCCGAGCGCAGATCCAGCAGCACCTTCGGAATATCGATCTTGACCGGACACACCTCGGCGCACGCTCCACAGAGGCTGGAAGCGAACGGTAGAGCAGGCTCGTGCGAGACCCCCATGAATTGCGGCGTGATGATGGCGCCGATGGGCCCCGAGTAGACCCACGGAAAACTGTGGCCGCCGATCTTACGGTACACCGGGCAGGCGTTCAAACAGGCGCCGCAGCGAATGCAGTAGAGCGATTGGCGCTTGCCGCGGTCGGGCAGCAGCCGCGTGCGGCCGTTATCCAGCAGCACCACGTAGAATTCGTCGGGGCCGTCCGTCTCGCCGGCGCGGCGCGGGCCGCTGAGAAAAGACGTGTAGACGGTGAGCAACTGGCCGGTGCCGCTGCGGCCCAGGAGTTTCAAAAACGTCGCCAGGTCCTGCGCGCGCGGAATCATCTTCTCGATTCCCGCAATCGCAATGTGGATCTTGGGCGCGGAGGTGGTGAGCCGTATGTTGCCTTCGTTCTCTATCAGCACCACCGCGCCCGAGCCGGCCACCAGGAAGTTCGCCCCGCTGATCCCGATATCGGCCGCCAGAAACTTCTGGCGCAGCACCGCGCGGGCGATGGCCGTCTGCTTCTCGATCACCGTCTCGCGGGGAACGTTGAGCCGCTTGGTGAAAAGATCGGCCACCTCGTAACGGGTCATGTGCAGCGCCGGCGCGACTATGTGATACGGCCGCTCGTGCGCCAGTTGCACGATGTACTCGCCCAGATCGGTCTCCACCGCTTCCAGGCCCTGGTGTTCGAGGCGCTCGTTGAGATCCACCTCCTCGGTGGTCATTGACTTGGATTTGACGATCAGCCGCGCGCCGCGGTCTTTGGCCAGCGCCCGCACGAAATCCGCGACTTCCGTGCCGTCCTTGGCGTACACCACCTTGCCGCCATGGGCTTCGACGTTGCGCTCGAACTCCTCGAGATAATAATCCAGGTTCTCGATGGTGTGCTTCTTGATGGCGTTGGCCTGGGTCCGCAGCTCCTGGTATTCGGGCAGCGCGTCGGGCGTCACGGTCTCGCTGCGCTTGTCCTTCAGCCGCCCCGTGGCCGCGTAGATGGCCAGTTGAAGATTGGCATCGGCCAGCGTGTTGTGAATCTTCCGATCGAATTCGACCGACATATGACCTCAGCGGCTTGCCAGGACCTCCGCCAGGTGCATGGTGCGCACCTTCGAGCCGGCCCGCGACAGCGCACCCTGGATCTGCATCAGGCAACTCAGATCGAGCGACACCACGGTGTTGGCGCCGGTGCGCAGGATGGCGTCGATTTTGGTGCGGGCCATGGCGCCGGAAAGCTCCGCGAACTTCACCGCAAACGTGCCGCCGAACCCGCAACACTCTTCGGCCGGCTGCATTTCCCGCAACTCCAGACCGCGCACGCGCGCCAGCAAACGGCGCGGCCCGTCCTTGATGCCCAGCTCGCGCAGTCCGTGGCAGCTATCGTGGAAAGTGACTACATCGTCCAGGCGTGCCCCCACATCGTCCACGCCGGCGACCTCGGTGAGAAATGTCGAGAACTCCCAGATCCGCTTCTCCAGGGAATGCACGCGCTCGAGTGTCTCCGGCTCTTTCTGAAACAGCTCGGCGTAGTGATGCGTCACCATCGACGTGCAGGAGCCGGAAGGCGCCACGATGCGCTCCGAGGATTCGAAGGTGTCCAGAAAGTGGCGCGCTACCGTGCGCGCCTCGTCGCGATAGCCGGTGTTGAAGGCGGGCTGCCCGCAGCAGGTCTGGCCCTCCGGGAAATCGACTTCATAGCCCAGGCGTTCGAGAACGCCGGCCATGTCCATGCCGACCTGGGGAAAAAGCTGGTCGACAATGCAGGTGACGAACAATGAGACCCGATTAGCCATGCAGAACCAGAATTGTAGCAGTTTCGGGGGCGCCCACTGGGCCCGCCGCTACCGCCCCACGCTCAACCGGTCCGCCAGAATCGGCGGCAGGCCCGCCTGGCGAATCTTTTCCTGCGCGGCCGCCACGTCGTAAGGAGCGCGGCAATAGGAGACCATGCGCTCGCCGGAATCGTAGAGCACGTAGGCCGCGCGCGGATCGCCGTCGCGCGGCTGGCCCACCGAACCCGGATTCACCAGGTAGCCGCATTCCGTATCGACCTCCATCTTCCGCCGGCGGCTGCGCGCGGAGGTTGCCGGGATGGTCTCCACGCGCGAGTGGTTCCAGATGAAGCCGCCCTGCATGTGCGTGTGCCCGAAAAAGGCCAGCCGGCTCTCGAGGTAGCCGAAAGCCTGCCCGGCTTCAACGGCGGCCATCACGTATTCGTCTTCATCGAACGGCGAGCCGTGCAGCACCTGGAAGCCGTCCAGCAGAACCGGCCCTTTGGCAAGGCCGCGGATATACTCGGCATTCGCGGCGGTCAGGTTTTGCTGCGTCCAGAGCGCCGCGGCACGCGCCACCGGGTTGAACCACTCCAGATCCTCCTGGCCGGTGGAGACCTTGTCGTGATTGCCCCGCACCACTACGGCGCAGTTAGCGCGCACCCAATCCACCACCAGGTTGGGTTCGGCGCCGTAGCCCACCAGGTCGCCGCAGCAGAGCGCCTGGTCATAGCGGCCGGCGGCTTCGCCAACCACCGCCTCCAGCGCCTGCCAGTTGGCATGAAGATCGCTCACGATGAGATAACGCACGGGAAGTTGGACTATGCCTTTCTCAGCCGCAGAACGGAGATTTCCGGGGGCGCTCCGATACGGGTCGGAATGCCGATGGTCCCGATGCCGCGCGTAACGTACGCTGCCGAATTTCCCCAGCGGAACAGCCCGTAAACATAAGGGGTGAAAAAGCGGGCGGGATTGATGAATGGATCCAGAATTTCGACCGTGACCTGTCCCCCATGCGTGTGCCCCGCAAGGACAAGATCGTATCCCTGCCGGGCCGCCACGGGAAACACGTCGGGATTGTGCGAGAGCAGCACGTTCACGGCGCCGGGGACCACCAGGCGCTCCGCTCCGCGCAGATAGTGCCCTCTATCGGCCAGGGATTGATAGTCCACGCCGGCCAGGTGGAGATCCGAGTTTCCGAAGCGAAGCGTTTGCGCTTGGCCGCGCAGGAAACGAATACCGGCGCGCGCGCCCGCTTCGGCGGTGTGATGCTCCACTTTGGCGTAATGCTCGTGATTGCCCATGCAACCGAATGTGCCGGCGTCGGACTTGACGCGCGCGAGCTGCCGGATGCAGGCATCCACGGGGTCGCCTTTGGACGAAATGAGGTCCCCGGTGACCACGGCGACGTGCGGCCGCAGCTCGCGGGCCATATCAATCACCCTCGCCAGCTCGGACTCGCGGAGAAATGCGCTGAGGTGGATATCGCTGAGCTGCAGGATGCGCAGGCCGTCGAGGTCCAGCGGCAAGCCGGGCAGCGGCACGTCAACTTCCCGCACCCGGAAATCCAGGCGTTCAACCATGGCTCCATAACCCATTACCACGAACGGAGCCGCCATCAAGACGTTGCCGGCGGCATTGAGCGCGCGCCGGCGGCCTGGGTTAACGTCGGCGCCCACTTGCTTCCCAATGACTTTGAACGCCAGGTACACCGCCATAACGGCAGTCGCGGTCATGAGATAGGCCAGGATGCCGGCGCCCAGGATCAGGGCGATATGCCCGGGGATTCCCAGTTCCGGGACCAGCTCCGAAAAACTCAATGAATATCCGGCCAGCAACACGGCGTCGAAAAGAAAGACCGCGCCGCGCGCGGCGGTGCGCGCCCATCCCGAGAAGAGCCGCCCGGCCACGCGCAGCAGTATGACCGCAATGCGCCACTGAACGGCAACAAAAACGATGGTTGCGATTAAATTCAGCGCGAGGTCCACTCCCGATCCCCGATCCCGATCTCCTATTGTAATGGCTTACGCGATCCAGGCGTTGACGAGCACCGCGATGGCCGCGGCCGCGGCCGTTTCCGCGCGCAGCACCTGCGGACCGAGCGAAACCGGCTGCCAGCCGGCGGCGGCGGCAAGCTGCCGCTCGGCATCGGTCCAGCCGCCCTCTGGGCCGGTGAGCAGGGCAGCGCTGCTGGTGCTGGCCCGGCACGCCGGAAGCGCTCGCAATAATGGAGGCGCCGCGGTCTCCTCCAGAAAGTAGCGATAGTCCGCCTCTTCGGCCAGGCATCGCTCGAAGCGGACCGCCGGCCGAATCTCTGGAGCGCGCAGGCGGCGCGCTTGCTGGCTGCTTTCGCGCGCGATCCGGGCCCATCGCCCGGCGCGCTTGCGGGAGGCTTCCAGCAGCCCCTTCCCGCTGCGCTCCGCCTCCAACGGCAAGACGCGCTCGACCCCCAGTTCGGTAGCCTTTTCCACCATCCACTCAAAACGATCGAACTTGATCAGCGCGGCACAGAGAGTAATGCGGAGGGGCGTGGCCGGCGTGTCCAGAGGCTCGATGACGCGAAACACCACGCGGGGTCCGCGCGCCTCCGCGATTTCCGCCAGATAAGCCACCTTCCCGTCGGAGATTTCGTAGCGCTGCCCCGCTTCGGCACGCAGCACGCGAGTCAGGTGGCGAGCCTCCTCGCCGCGCAGTTCCGCCATGCCGCCGCGCACGGCATCCACGAAGAATCTTCGCCGGGCCAAGAGATCATTGTACGGCGCGGACAGGCGTACAAGCTAACGTAAGACCGGGCGCGGCTAAGCTGCGGTTCGCCGGGCATTGCCGCCTCCATATTCGGGTATCTGCGCTGCCGAACGGACGAACTTGACAACTGACAAGATACACTTTACGTTGTATACTGATGGTCAGGAGTTTTAAGCACCGCGGCCTAAAACGCCTCTATGAACGCGGCGACCGCAGGGGGATTCGGCCTGATTTGGTGGACACGGTTGAAGATCTTCTTGCCCGTCTCGATGAGGCGGATACGCCGCAGGCGCTTAATCTTCCCGGTTATCGTCTGCACCCGCTGAAAGGCGATTTGCAGGGGTTTTGGTCCGTAACCGTGCGGGCCAACTGGCGTATCGTGTTTCGTTTTGAAGGAGCCGACGCATTCGACGTTGAACTGATCGACTACCACTAGGAAGAGGAGGACGCCAATGCCTATGAAGAACCCACCACATCCCGGGCGCAGCATAAGAAATGCGTGTCTTGAGCCCTTGGGGTTGTCCGTTACCGCTGGGGCGAAGGTTCTCGGGGTCACCCGTCAGACTCTCAACAACATTATCAACGGCAAGTCCGGCATCAGCCCGGAGATGGCTATCCGGCTGTCCAAGGCATTCGGCAGCACGCCGGAAACGTGGCTGCGAATGCAGGTTGCCTATGACCTCGCCGCCGTCCGCAAGGATGAGTCGAAAATCAAGGTGTATCGCCAGCACGTGCCGCAGGAATTACGCGTGTAGTCGACGCTTGACGCGTCGGTAAGCACGCCGCCCGTGCGGCGCGGACGTGTCTGTTAGAATCATGTTCTTGAAGATGGTTGAACGCACCGATCATGTCTGGAAATCGCAATCCGCAGCCGCCACCTATCTGGAGGGCATCCGTGCGGCCTTCCCGTTCGCACTCGAACAGATCGATGTCATGCTCCGTCTCATCGCCGGCTGCGGGCGGCCGGTGCGGCGGGTGCTCGACCTTGGTTGCGGCGATGGCGTCCTCGGTCTGGCAATCCTTGAGCGCCTGCCGCGGGCTGAAGTCGTGCTGGCGGACTTCTCGGAGGCGATGCTGGAGGCCGCCAGGAAGCGATTCTCCGCTGCCGGCCTTCCGGCCGACTTTGTCCTGGCGGATTACGGCGTCCCATCCTGGACACGCTCCGTCGCCGAGTGGTCCCCTTACGATGCCATCGTCTCGGGCTTCTCCATCCACCATCAGCCGAATGACCGGAAGCTGGCGGTCTACCGCGAGATCTTCGGACTGTTGAACCCCGGCGGGGTCTTCGTCAACATCGAGCATGTCTCCTCGCCCACCGAATGGATCCGTTCGCTGCAAGACGAGATGTTCATCGACTCGCTCCACTGCCATCACCCGGACCAGAGCCGCGACGATGTGGCCCGGCTTTACTATCACCGCCCGGACAAGGATGCCAACATCCTGGCGCCCGTCGAGCAGCAGTGCGCATGGCTCCGCGACATCGGTTTCACCGACGTCGACTGCTATTTGAAGGTCTTCGAGTCGGCCGTCTTCGGCGGCCGCAGGCCGTAACTGGGAGGGTGGCGCCGGATCCGGCGCGACCTTGGCATCCAAGGCGAAATGTGTTCCGATGAAATTATAGTGTGGATTGAGGCGGTTAAGAGGTAAATGCCATGACGACCGACGGAAAGCCCGACCGGGGAATGGTTGAGATGAATGCGGAAGAATGCAAGGGGTGCGGCCTCTGCATAGAGGCTTGCCCGCCGAAAGTCCTTCGTCTGGCCGATCATCTGAACCATTACGGCTACCATCCGGCCGAATATCTGGGGGCCGGCTGCACGGGGTGCGGCATCTGTTTCTTCGTCTGCCCCGAGCCGGGCGGAATCACTGTGCTGAGGCTGGCCCTGCGACCGGCGGCTGCCTGAGGCCGCGTGGAGAGAAGCGATGCGGAAACAACTGTGCAAGGGAAATGAAGCCATCGTGAAGGCCGCGGTTCTGGCCGGCTGCCGGGCGTATTACGGGTACCCCATCACGCCGGCGAGCGAAATCGCCGAGGCCGCGGCGCTCTACCTGCCGCAAGTTGGGGGCGTCTTCCTGCAGGCCGAGAGCGAGGTAGCGGCCATCAACATGCTGTACGGTGCGGCATCGGCGGGCGTGCGCGCCATGTCCGCATCCAGCGGGCCGGGCATCAGCCTGATGCAGGAAGGCTTCAGTTACCTCTCCGGCGCGGAGTTGCCCTGCGTGGTGGCGGACATCATGCGCGGCGGCCCGGGGCTGGGAAACATCGCGCCCGAGCAGGGCGACTACAACCAGATCGTCAAAGGCGGCGGCCACGGCAACTACCGCATTCTGGTGCTGGCGCCCGCCTCCGTGCAGGAAATGGCCGACCTGACCACCCTGGCTTTCGATCTTGCCGATGAGTACCGGAACCCCGTGGTGGTGCTGGCCGACGGCAATATCGGGCAGGTGATGGAGCCGGTGGAGTTCGCCCCGCGCGCTTTCCTTCCCCCGCCGCCGGAGTGGGCCGTGCTGGGCACCGCAGAGACGCGCCGCAACCTGTTGACCTCTCTTTACCTGGAGCCGGATCTGATGGAACGGCACCTTCTTGAGATGGAAGCCAAGTACCAGCGGGCGCAGCGTGAAGCGGTCCGCGCCGAATGCTGGCGAACGGACGACGCTGAGTTCGTCCTGGTGGGCTACGGCATTGTCGGCCGCGTTTTGAAAGCCGTGGTGGAGCTGGCCCGCGCCCGCGGCATGGCCGTGGGACTGCTCCGTCCCATTACCTTGTTTCCTTTCCCCGTGGCCCAGATTCGGGAACTCAGCCGCCGGGCCAAGGCGTTCGCGGTGGTGGAGCTCAGCAACGGGCAATTGGTGGACGACGTGCGTCTGGCGTTGGAGGGCCGCCGCCCGGTGGAGTTCTACAACCGCATGGGCGGCAATGTTCCCTCGGCCGAGGAGGTGCTGGCGTTTGTCGAGCGGAAATTCGCAGCCGGCGCCCCCGTTGAGGAGGTGCTGATCCATGGCTGATTACAGCGTCATTCACGGGAAGGCCGCGAGCTTCTATGACGTCTACGAACGCAAAGCGGAGTCGCAGCACCAGACGCACTATTGCCCCGGTTGCGGCCACGGCATCATACACAAGCTGCTGGCGCAGGCCATCGACGAGTTGGGGGTGCAGCAGCGCACCGTGCTCATCACCCCGGTGGGCTGCTCCGTGTTCGGCTACTACTATTTCGATGTCGGCAACATCCAGGTGTCGCACGGCCGCGCGCCCGCGGTGGCCACGGCGGTCAAGCGCGCCCGACCGGAGAGCATCGTAATCGCCTACCAGGGAGATGGCGACCTGGCGGCCATCGGGACCGCCGAGATCGTCCACGCCGCCAACCGCGGTGAGCCGTTCACGGCGATCTTCGTCAACAACGGTATCTACGGCATGACCGGCGGCCAGATGGCTCCCACCACGCCGCTCGGGGGAAAGACCACCACCACGCCCTTCGGCCGCAACCAGTGGACGGATGGCTACCCGGTGCACGTCTGCGAGTTGCTGGCGTCGATGGAAGCGCCGGTTTACATTGAGCGCGTGGCGCTGGGCAATAACAAGCAGATCATGCAAGCCGCCCGCGTGCTGCGCAAGGCCGTGGAGAACCAGGTGAAGGGCCTGGGATTCTCGCTGGTGGAAGTGCTTTCTCCCTGCCCCACCATCTGGAAGATGCAGCCGGTGGAAGCGCAGCGCTTCGTGGAACAGGAAATGACCAAGACGTTCCGCGTGGCCAACCTCCGCGACCGCACCAAGGATGCGCCCGCCCGGCCCGCGCCCGCGCCGCCGCCGGCTTTGGAAGACATTCCGCGGATTCTGGGCGTGGCGAATGGCGATGGCGCCGCCACGTCCGAAGAGCGCCCGCCGGCCCGCCCCGCGCGGACGCTCGATGTGCGCATCAGGGTTGCGGGCTTCGGCGGCCAGGGCGTTCTGATGCTGGGAGAGGTGCTGGCGGAGGCCGGGCTGGATGCGGGCTACGAAGTCTCGTGGCTGCCTTCCTACGGCCCGGAGATGCGCTCGGGCACCTCCAATTGCCACGTACGGCTGTCGAGCGCGGCCATCGATTCGCCGCTGGTCTCGCGGCCCAACGTGCTGCTGGCGCTGAACGAGCCGTCCCTGCGCAAGTTCCTGCACTCCGTCGAGCCGGGCGGAATCATCCTCTACAATTCCGAACAACTGCCCGAGGATTGCGCGCGGTCGGACGTTCGCATGGTGACCATGCCGTTCACCGAACTGGCCGACCAGCTTGGAAATGCGAAAGCCGCCAACATCGTGATGCTGGGGGCGCTGCTGGAA
>JBEKTU010000132.1:0-10838 GCA_049515735.1 Bryobacteraceae bacterium | reverse complement strand
TCGTTTTCAGCGGAGTCTTTCAGCAGGTAGGCCCGCGCGCCGGCCTTCAGCGCCTTCAGCACGTAGCCCTCATCGGAATGCATGCTGAGAAACACGATGGCGGTCTGCGGCAGCTTGGCGGAAATCTGCGTGGCGGCCTCGATGCCGTTCAGGATAGGCATCGCCACATCCATCACCACCACGTCGGGTGTGTGCTCTTCGGCCAGCGCCACGGCCTCGCGCCCGTTGGCGGCGTCCGCGACCACCTTGAAACCGGCATGGCTTTCCAACAACAGCCGCAAGCCCTTCCGCACAACCGTATGGTCGTCGGCCAGTAGAATTCGAATCGGTTTCATGCGATCTCCCGCGCTTTCCACGGCATCGGCTCCGGCAAGGGGAGCATGATGCGCAGCACGGCGCCCTGCCCGGGCTCGGAATCCACCGCGAAGCTGCCGCCCAGGTGGCTGACTCTTTCCTCAATGCCCAATAGCCCCATTCCGCGCTCCTGCTGGGTGTCGAATCCCTTCCCATCATCCTGGACGGAGAGCAGCAGGCGGCCTGGCTCCTGACGAACCGTGACTCTCACGTTCGAGGCCCCCGAGTGTTGCACGCAGTTGTGCAGAGCTTCCTGGACAATCCGGTACACGCAGGTCTTGTGCTCTTCGGGAAGTTCTTCGGAAACCTGCTCGGCCGCCACCTTTACCCGCACGCCGTTGCGCTTCGAAACTTCACGCGCCTGCCATTGCAGGGCGGGCACCAGGCCGAGATCGTCCAGCATCGAGGGCCGCAACAATAGCGCCATGCTGCGCACCACGCCGATCGAGTTCTCCACCAGCTTCTTGATCCCGTCTGCCTTGGCCGCCACGGCGTCCGCGTCCTTGGCGCGAATCAGCGTGGAGAGGTTGGCCATCTCCACCAGCACTCCGGTCAGCGCCTGACCCACTTCGTCGTGCAGTTCGCGGGAAATGGACCGGCGCTCGTTTTCCTGGGCTTCCACCAAGCGCGCCGATAGCTGTTTCAACTCCGCTCTGGCATTCGAAATCTCCTTGTAGTGCTGCGCCGTCTCGGCCTCCAGACCCAGAATATTGCGCATGCTGAAACCGGCCAGAAGGAGGCCCAGGATCATGGTCAATCCGATGGCCATCACCAGGCGGCGCTGGAAGCGGGAAAAAAGTTCCTCCACCCTGGCCTTGCCGCTATTCAACTGGGACTCGTTGATAGCGCCAATCTGGTCCGCGATCCCTAGCATGGCCATGCGGCGCGGGAAAACCTCGTCGCGCAGGAAAGCATAACCGCCGCGTTGCCGCTGGCCGGCGGTCCATTGAAATACCGGTTCCAGCACGGTCCAGTATGCGGCCAACTCCCGCGTGAGCACCTGGAATGGTTTAGCTTCCTGGCCATTCAACAGCGCCTGGTATTGCCGCAGGGCCGCGTCCATGTCGCCGCGGGTTTCGCGAAGACTGTAGCGGTGGCCTTCCGCCTTGCCGCTCTCCGGCTCGAGCAGGTAGTCTCTCACGTAGGTGCCCGAGACATACACATCCGCGCGAATCCGTTCCAGCACCCGTGTGCGCAGCAAAAAATCCTCGCGAATGTTGTTGTCCGACGCCTGAATCTGCTGTAAAGCCTGAAGTCCATCGAATCCCGCGAACGCGACCAGAATAAGCAGCCCGCCGAAACCCGCCACCAATACCACCCGGCTGCTCATGGCCGGGGCTTTATTTCGGCGCCGCGGGGAGTTGTTTCCGGGACCGCTCATTTCGGCGTTGCGCAAGGTGGAACCGCTGTTTCTATCCTATCGCTGCGCAGGCGCTGGCGCTGCCAGATGGCGCGCTCTTCGGTGGCCTCGTGCGCCAACCGGATGAAGCGGCGCACCTGACTCCAATCCAGCGGCTTCCAGAGAACTCCGCACGCGCCGCGACGGGGCGCTTCCGAGACAAACTGCCGGTCCACCCCATCGGCAATCACCAGGAAAGCCACCAACGGGTGAAACTGCGCGAGCATATCGACCGCCTCGTCCCAGAAGCCGTCCAGGAATGAGACATCGGTGAGTAGCACCGTGCCGCCCGTCACGGTCAGCAGGAAGTCCGCCTGCTCTAATGTCTCGGCCCGATGCATCCGGATCTCCGAGCACGGAAAGACATTGGCAAGAAAATTGAAGTCGGAATCGAAACACGTGAGGAACACACAATCGATGCCCGACTTTATGGCGAAAATGGACTCTTCCCAAATCCGCGGCGTGGCAACCTGAGATCGTCCGGGCATGATGGCCCCCTTTCCGGTACTGCGCCTACAAGTTAAGGTTACGGCCAGGAGTGGTGCGGCGAATATCCGGCAAACAGGGTAGTTTTGCGGAAACAGGCCAGTACGGCAAGCCGCCCGCGATGTGGTGGTGTTGAACTGTTGCGTGGCCACCAGGCGCTCCGCCGGCCACGCTGCTACCAGTTCCGCCAGTTCCTTCTGCCTGGCGAAAGTATCGAAGGGAATGGTGGTTGCGGCGGCGGCCTCTTCCTGCTGCACCGGCGATGCCCCCCCTTATGAAGTTCCTGGCATGGGCGCGCACCGTGCCCCACGCGCTCCGCAACCCGATTTACCACTGGAAGCATCTACAGTGAGTTTCTCGGAAAAATACCCCACATCGGGTATTCTCCCCGCTGGGTGCTCTTTCTTAGAATCGATTTGTTGATGCCAAAAGGTCACCTCTCTCCCGAGCAGCTCGAAAGGCTGCGGCAGTTCGATACCTGCACCCTTTCCAACGCCATCGAGCGGCTGAACATTCGCCCGCGGAACGAAGGCTTCATTAGCGGAGCGGTTACGTGCAGATTTCCGCAACTGCCTCCCGTGATCGGCTACGCTGTCACGGCCCGGATGCGGTCATCCATGATGCCGATCAAGGGCCGTTGCTATTACGATCACCCGGACTTGTGGAGATACGTGGCCAGTCTTGCCGGCCCGCGAATGCTGGTGATCCAGGACGCTGACGAATCGTCCAGAGTTGGCGCGCTGCTCGGAGAGGCTTACGCACGTATCTCGCGCGCCTTGGGCTGCGTGGCATGTGTAACCAACGGCGCCGTGCGGGATGTGCCGGGGATCGAGGCGCTCGCGTACCAGATGTTCGCCGGCAGCATCGCGGTCTCCCACGCCTACGCGCACGTCATAGGATTCGGCGAGCCCGTGGAGATTGGAGGTTTGCGAATCTCTTCCGGGGACCTTCTCCACGGCGACCTGCATGGAGTGCACATGATTCCGATCGGCGCCGCCCGCGAACTGCCCGGCATTGCCGACCAGGTGTTGCGGGACGGTCGGGATCTATTCGAGTTGATCGAAAGAAAAGACTTCTCCCTGGATATGCTGTCCGCCAAGCTTCAAGAACGGGTCAAGAGAAAACTATCATGCGAATGAAAATCAGCGCCCGGTTTGGCTTGCTTGCGCTCCTGACGCTGTTGGTGTGCCTCGGCGCCTGCTCCAAATCCCAAGTCGTGGGCGCCGGCGGCGGTGACGAACAGGAAGCGGTTACGACTGTCGGCGTGACCCCAGTCACGCGAAAGCCCATGATGAGACAGCTCACCGTTTCCTCGGAGCTAGTGCCCTTCCAGGAGATCGATGTCTATGCCAAGGAGTCGGGCTATGTGAAGGAGCTGCTGGTGGACTACGGCTCGCGAGTCCAGAAAGGGCAGTTGATGGCGGTGCTCGAAATTCCGGAATTGGAGATTCAGTTACAGCAGGACACAGCTGCCATCGCCAGCGCCGCCGAACGGGTGACGCACGCGCAACACGAGTCGGAGCGGCTGGAAGCGGAACACCAGGTGGTTCATCTGCAATCCGACCGTCTGAGCGGCGTGGCCAAGACGCGCCCCGGCCTGGTGGCGCAACAGGAGATCGATGACGCCCAAGGCAAGGACTTGGCATTGGAAGCCCAGGTGGAGGCCGGCAAGTCGGCCTATGAAACAGCCAAGAGCCAGTTGGATGAGGCCAAAGCGAAACTGGACCGCGACAAGGTGATGTTCGACTACGCCAGAATTACCGCACCCTTCGCGGGCGTAGTGACGCAACGGTTCGCCAACCAGGGAGCTCTGATGCAAGCCGGCACCAGCTCGAGCACACAGGCCATGCCCCTGGTCCGGCTCTCCCAGGACGACTTATTCCGCCTCGTCATTCCGGTGCCGGAGTCCTATGTAAAGTACATTCACATCGGCGATTCCGTCCAAGTGAATGTCACTTCGTTGGTTAAGGTTGTACCGGGCAAAGTCGCGCGCTTCTCCGTGGACGTCAACGCCGATACCCGCACCATGCATACCGAAGTGGATGTGCCCAACCAGTCTCACTCCCTGATGCCGGGGCTATACGCTGAGGCGACTCTGACGCTGGAGCGGAAGAACTCTGCTCTCGTGGTGCCACTTCAGTCGGTAAACCAGTCCGGTGAACAGGCCACTATCTTACTGGTCGATCCCAATAACACGCTGCAGGAACGACAGATCAGTCTGGGCTTGCAGACCGCGACCGACGCCGAAGTCTTGAGCGGGCTCAATGAAAACGACCGCGTGGTGGTGAGCGACCGCTCCGGTCTGAAAGCCGGCTTGCACGTGAAGCCGCAGGTGGTCGAAGTGCTCCAGTATCAAACTGGCGCGACGCAATAGGGAAACGCCCGAGCAGAGCACCATGTCACGATTCTCTATTCGGAATCCGCACTTCATCATCGTGCTCTGCCTGGCCCTCATGGTCATCGGGGCTACCAGTCTGGCGAACATGCCCGTCGATCTTTTCCCTACCATCAATCTGCCCGAAGTTGTGGTGGCGACGTTTTACTCGGGTATGCCGCCGCAGGATATCGAAACCGACATCACCAATCCCCTCGAACGGTTCTTCACGCTTGCCTCCGGCATCGATCACATGGAATCGCGCTCCCTGCTTGGCGTGAGCATGATCAAGGTGTACTTCCAGCCGGGAACGGACGCGGACGCCGATGTCACTGAGCTCTCAAATCTTGCCCTAGCCGATCTGAAACGCCTTCCGCCGGGCACCTTGCCACCAGTGGTCTTGAAGTTCGATGCCTCCAGTCTTCCGGTGTGTTTGGTGACCCTGAAGGGCGCAGGGCTTTCCCAGACACAGCTCCACGACATCGGACAGTTTACCATCCGCAATCAGATTGCTGTCGTAAAAGGAGCCGAGATCCCGCCTCCGTTCGGGGGGAAGTACCGCCAGGCGATGGTCTACGTCGACCCTTACAAGTTGCTTTCGCGGCAACTGAGTCTCATGGATGTAGTCGATGCCCTGAACAAGAGCAACCTCATTCTTCCTGCCGGCGACGTGAAGATGGGGCCGTTTGACTATTACGTCTACTCCAATAGTCTGGTGAAGAAGATCGAGGACCTGAATCGGATTCCCATCAAAACCAACAAACAGAGTTGGGTCTCCATCGGTGACGTCGGCCAAGCCCAGGATGCCAACCAGATCCAATACAACATAGTTCGCGTGGACGGCCAGCGCTCTGTGTATTTGCCCATTATGAAGCAGGGCGGAGACACGAATACGATTCAGGTGGTCAACGGCATCCGCGATATGATCGGGCGACTGTTCGATATTCCAAGACAACTTGAATCCGCGGTCGTATTCGATCAGTCTGTCTTTGTAAAAGAGGCGATCAAGACGCTCCTGGAAGAAGGCTTGATCGGCCTGGCGCTCACCAGCTTGATGATTTTGATTTTCCTGGGGAGTTTGCGCGCCACGGCGGCTGTATTTCTGTCGATTCCGCTTTCCGCGGTTGCGACGTTCGTCGTCCTCCACATCATGGGGAGCACGGTCAACACGATGATTCTGGGTGGGCTTGCTCTGGCGTTTTCCCGTGTGATCGATAACTCGGTAATCGCGCTGGAGAACATCTACCGGCATCTGGAAATGGGGGCCACGCCAAAAGAGGGTGCGGAACAGGGCGGCGCTGAAGTCAGCCTCGCCGTTCTTGCCGCCACTCTTACCACGGTTGTCGTCTTCTTTCCCGTTACCTTCTTGTACGGCGTCAGCAAATTCTTGTTTTCGGCGCTGGCCGCGGCCGTAGCCATTTCACTGTTTGCATCGTATTTTGTGGCGATGACGGTGATTCCGCTGTTCTGCTCCCGCTTTCTGAAAGGCTTTCACCACTCGCCCGAGGAACAACATAGTGGTGGCGGCCTGAACGCCCGGTTCAATCGGGCCTTCACCCGGCTGTTGGACCTTTATGAGCGCTGCGTCCGCAGTGTGCTACAGCGGCCTTTCCTCACAGTAGGAGGTTTGTTGTTTCTGTTTGTAGCCAGCCTCGGCTTATACCCCGTGCTGGGGCTGGCCTTTTTCCCCCAAACAGATGCCGGCCAGTTCACCATTAACCTGAAGGCCCCGGCCGGCACGCGCATTGAAGAGACCGAAGACTACGTTGGCAAAGTCGAAGACCTCGCCAGACAGGTGGTGGACAGAACCGATTTCAAAATGATCGTTTCCAATATCGGAATCGTGCCTGACTTTTCCGCGCTTTATACAACCAATTCGGGACCCTATACGGCTACCATCCAGGTGGCCCTGAACGACTCTCACCGGGTAAGCAGCTTTGAGTATATGGACCGGTTACGCCGCCAGATTGCGACCGAATACCCGGACCTTCGTACATTTGTCTCCAGCGGGTCGATGGTTGACGCGATCCTGAATATGGGTGCACCGGCGCCCATCGACGTTCAGGTCAGCAGCCGGGATCTCGACACCACTTACAACGCCGCCACGGAACTCGCTGCGCAGATTCGCAAACTTCCGGGGATCGGTCAGGTTTACGTACCTCAGGACATGAACTATCCTGCCATTCGCCTCAAAGTGAATCGGATCCACGCGTCTGAACTTGGTCTTACCCAGAAGGAGATCGTGGATAATGTCATCACCGCCCTCAACTCGAATACGATGATCGCGCCTAACTATTGGGTGGATCACCAGACCGGCAACGATTATTTTCTAACCGTTCAGTACTACGAAAACGGCAACGCGGCCATTCACAACTTTGTCGATTTGACGCAGATCCCGCTGCGGCGCCGCACGAATAATCTCCGCCCGTCAACACCCGCTCACGAGTTTCAGGCTTTTCAAGACGCTCGCCCGGTCACGACCCTGGGAAACGTCGCCAGCGTGGATTTCGTTCAGTCGCCCACGGAAATCGATCATTATCAGATTCAGCGCGTTGCGGACGTGTATGTAACCCCCTGGGGTGAGGACCTGGGTAAGGTTTCCGCACAGATCGGCAAGCTATTGGCGGCAGAAAAGCTTCCCGCCAACATCCGCATCAATCTGCGCGGCATGGTGCAGGCGATGCACGATTCCTTTAACAGCTTCGCAGTCGGCTTGTCCCTGTCTGTGGTTCTCCTCTTTCTGATTCTGGTTGCGCAATTTCGCTCGTTCAAAGACCCGTTTCTCATCATGCTAGCCATCCCTATGGGATTCATCGGCGTGATGGTGGTGCTGCCGCTCACACATACCACTCTGAACGTGATGTCCTTGATGGGTGTCCTCATGCTGGTTGGTATCGCAGCATCCAACAGCATTCTCATCGTGGAATTCGCGCATCGCCTGGAGGAACAAGGCCAATCCGTGGAGGACGCCGTGATTGCATCCTGCCGGGTTCGGCTCCGGCCGATCTTGATGACTTCGCTGGCCACGATCATTGGCATGGTGCCGATGGCGCTGAAACTCGGCACGGGAAGCGAGCAGTATGCACCGCTCGCCCGGGCGATAATAGGCGGTCTGACGTCCTCGGTCCTGCTGACCGTATTCATTGTGCCGTCGGCCTATTTTCTGGTCTATCGCAGGAGGACTGCTTCGGCAGAATAATCCCGATGCCGCGCTTCTCGATTCGAAATCCCTACTTCATTGTCGTTGTCTGTCTCGCTCTCGCCGTGATCGGCGTCACCAGCCTGGCTCGGATGCCGGTGGATCTGTTCCCGACCATCAACATGCCGGAGGTGATCGTGGCGACATTCCATTCCGGGATGCCCCCGGAGGATATCGAAACGGATATCACCAATCCGCTGGAGCGGTTCTTCACCCTCGCCTCCGGTATAGACCATATGGAGTCGCGCTCCCTGCTGGGTGTCAGTATGATCAAAGTCTTTTTCCAGCCGGGAACCAACGCCGATGCGGATGTGACGCAGTTGTCCAACCTGGCGCTGGCCGATTTGAAGCGCCTGCCGCCCGGTACGCTTCCGCCCGTCGTCCTGAAGTTCGACGCCTCCAGTCTGCCGGTCTGCCTGGTAACGGTCAAAGGAGAGGGACTGAATGAGACGCAGCTTCACGACCTGGCCCAATTCCAGATCCGCAACCAGATAGCGGTGGTGAAAGGCGCTGAGATTCCAGGTGTGTTTGGCGGCAAGTACCGGCAGGCGATGATCTATGTCGATCCATACAAGCTATTCTCGCGGCAGTTGAGCATAATGGATGTGGTCGACGCCGTCAACGACAGCAACTTGATTCTCCCCGCTGGGGACGTCAAAATCGGGCCCAACGACTACTACGTCTATTCCAATAGCCTGGTCAAAGACATCAAGGATCTGGACGATCTGCCCTTGAAGACCGTGGGCGCGCGGTCGGTAACTGTCGGGGATGTTGGAGAGGCCAGGGACGCCAGTCAATTGCAGTACAATATCGTCCGCATCGATGGCCAGAAATCCGCCTACATTCCCATCATGAAACAGGGCGGCGACACGAACACCGTGCAAGTCGTCGACGACGTCCGCACTCTCACCAGTCATCTCTTCGATCTTCCCAGACAGTTGATGACCAGCATCGTATTCGACCAGTCGGTGTTTGTAAAAGAAGCGCTGAAAACCGTGCTCCATGAGGGCGTTATGGGATTGATTCTCACCAGCCTGATGATCCTGATCTTTTTGGGAAGCATGCGGGCCACCTTCGCGGTGCTGTTGTCCATCCCGATTTCCGCGCTGGCCACCTTCGTGGTTCTTTATATGCTCGGCAGCACGGTGAATACCATGATTCTGGGCGGCCTGGCTTTGGCGTTTTCGCGTGTCATCGATAATTCCGTGATCTCGCTCGAAAACATCTACCGCCACCTGGAACTAGGTGAGCCGCCGGCAATTGCCGCCGAGCAGGGGGGGGCGGAAGTAAACCTCGCGGTGTTGGCGGCGACTCTGGTGGATGTGGTGGATTTCTTTCCCGTTACGCTTTTGGTGGGCGTGAGCAAGTTTCTGTTTTCATCGCTGGCTCTTTCGTTTTGCCTGTCTTTGCTGGCCTCCTTCGTGGTGGCGATGACGGTAATTCCACTCTTCTGCTCCAAGTTTCTCAAGGGCGTCCATCAGGAGCACGGTGCCGCCACGATTGAACCTCAGTCCCCGGGCGGCCGCTTTAACTCCTGGTTCAACAGAGTATTCAATCGGCTGCTGGATTTCTATGAGCGCTGGGTGCGGCGAGCCTTACGGCGCCCGGGGCTGACACTTGCTCTGCTTATGGCGATTTTCTTCGCGAGCCTGGGGATATATCCATTTCTGGGGCGAGCCTTTTTCCCGCAGACCGATGCGGGACAATTCACACTCAACATAAAAGTGCCCACGGGAAGCCGCATAGAGGTGACGGACCAGTATGTAGCCAAGATCGAAGATCTGATTCGGCAAGTGGTTCCTTCCTCGGACCTCAAGATGATCGTTTCGAACATCGGAGTAGTCAACGATTTTTCATCGCTCTACACCACCAACGCCGGGGAGTACACGGCAACCATTCAGGCGGCGCTGAATGAAGGTCATGCGGTCAGCAGCCTGGTCTACATGGACCGCGTCAAGAATGAAGTTGCGGCCAGGTTTCCCGATGTTCGCGCGTTTTTCCAGAGCGGCTCGATGGTGGATGCGATTCTCAATTCGGGCATGCCCGCGCCCATCGACGTTCAAGTCAATAGTCGCGATCTGGCGTCTACATATGACGTAGCCCAAGATCTTGCCCACCGCATTCGGCTGCTCCCCGGAGTCGGCCAGATCTACATCCCGCAAGATATGAACTATCCGGCTATTCGTCTGAATATCGATCGGGTGCATGCAGCCGAACTCGGGCTTTCGCAAAAGGACATCGTGGACAATGTCATCACGGCTTTGAACTCGAATACCATGATCGCCCCCAACTATTGGGTCGACTATCAGACCGGCAACGATTACTTCCTAAGCGTCCAGTATGCCGAGAACGGACGGGCGGCCATCCACAACCTGGTAGATCTGAAGGAGGTCCCGTTGCGGGCGCCCAATCTGAAAGAGCCTACTACTCTCGATTCCGTCGTGAAGCTTGAGAATCTCGAGTCGCCCACGGAAATCGATCACTACCAGATTCAGCGAATAGTCGATATCTACGTCACGCCTTCGGGCGAAGACCTGGGCAAGTTGACCAGCGCGATCCAGCAGACCATCACGGGCGCCAAACTGCCTTCGAATATCCGCGTGAACCTTCGCGGAATGGTAGAAGGCATGAATGCGTCATTTAAGAGCTTCGCCCTCGGTTTTGGTATATCGTTCATCCTTTTGTTTCTGATTCTGATCGCCCAGTTTCGTTCCTTCATCGATCCGTTTCTGATCATGCTGGCGATTCCCATGGGGTTCGTCGGCGTGCTCATCATTTTGCCTTTGACGCATACCACGCTCAACGTCATGTCGTTGATGGGAGTGCTGATGTTGATCGGCATCGCCGATTCCAACAGCATTCTGATCGTAGACTTCGCGCACAAGTTGGAAGAGCAGGGCATGTCGGTTGTCGACGCCGTTGTTACGGCCTGCCGGGTACGCCTGCGGCCGATTCTAATGACTTCCTTTGCAACAATTATCGGGATGATTCCCATGGCTATGAAGCTTGGTGAAGGCGGCGAACAG
>JBEKTU010000131.1:0-10844 GCA_049515735.1 Bryobacteraceae bacterium | reverse complement strand
GCCTGGAACTCCTGGTCCGGATTCTTCCCCTGGCTCATGGAGAGGAACCGCTGGTAGGCTTCCAGGGCGGGCTTCACTTGATGAAGCTTGTCTAAGATGATCGCACGAAGGAACCAGTTTCCGGGAGTGTCTTCGCCCAACGCCCGCGCTTTGTCAAAGGCCGCGAGCGATTGCGGATAGTCCTCCATCATGTACAACATGCCGCCCAGCTCGCTCCAGGTCATGGCTTCGCCGGGCTTCAGCTTGGCAGCCTCGTAAAACTGCGCGGCGGCCGCTGGGAACTGCCTCTTGTCGCGGAGGGCGCGGGCGTACATCATGCGCACGTCGTAGTTGGAAGGCTCCGCCGCCACCGCCTTTTCGAGCAGCGGGAGCGCCTTGTCTAGCTGTTTGTCAAAAACATAGGCCATCGCCAGCGCCACGCGGTTTTCCTGGGTGGGCTCCTTGGCGTAAGCCTCTTCGAGGTGCGGGATGGCGCCGGCGTATTCCTTGGTTTCGAGCAGCAGCTCGCCCATGCGGCCCTGGGCCGCGGCGTTTTCGGGAAACTCGCGGTAAATGGCGATGGCTTCGGCCGGCTGCTTGTCTTTCTCGTAGAGATCGGCCAATTCGAGGAGCCCATCGCGATAGTTCGGGTCGATCTGGGCCGCCTGGCGAAAATGCGGCGCCGCCTCCGCCAGCTTTCCCTGCCGCGCCAGCGCCTGGGCCATCCCGAGATGCGCTCCGGCCGACTTAGGATCCAGCTCCAGAGCCAGACGGAAATTCTCTTCGGCTCTCGCCGGGGCGCCGGTCTGAAGCTGCGCTTCGGCAAGGTAGTAGCGGGGGCGGAACTCCTGGGGCTTCTGGCCGGCGGCGCTTTCGAAGAGCGGCAAAGCCTCGGCGGGATTCTTCTGGCGCATCAGCAGGATTCCCGCGTTCAGCTCGGCTTCGTACAGGCCCGGCTTGAGCTCGAGCGTCTTGCGGTATTCGGCAATGCCCTCGGCATCCCGGTGCAGTAAGCCGTAAGCCATGGCGAGGTTGAAATGCGCGAAATAATCCTTGGCATCGGCTTCGACGGCTTTGGTAAAAGCCTGAACGGCGGCTTCGTACTTCCCTTCCTCGAGGGCCTTCAGCCCGGCGGAGCTGAAATCGGAGGCCTGGAAGAAGAAGAGCGCCGCCGCAATGGCCCACATACTCAAATTCTAAGCCCGCGGCGAGGCGGCCTGGCGACTTTTGCTTGTCCGGACACGTCTGTGTGATAGATTTGAGATTAGGAGACGAATTGACTTTCGAGAGCCCCGTTGCCCTTCTCCTCCAAATGAATGTTTGGGAAATGATCCAGCACAACGGTCCCGCGGGGATGGTTGTACTGGTCATCCTCTTCGGTTTTTCGATTTTTTCCTGGACCGTGATTTTCTCCAAGTGGCAGACTTTCCGCGGCGCGCGCAAAGCCAACTCGCGTTTTCTGCGCGCATTCCGCAAAGCCAGCGGCATGGAGGCGGTCATGATGGCCAGCGAACAGTTCCGGCCGTCGCCGCTGGTGGCGGTTTTCGATTTCGGATATGAGGAGATCGAACGCCAGGTCAAGGCGCGCGGCAAGGTGACGAACCGCGCCGCGCTGGAGCGCACCCTGCAATTGGGAGTCAGCGAGGAGATCGCTAAGCTGGAGCGCAACATGAGCTGGCTGGCCACTACCGCGTCGGTCACGCCGTTCATCGGGTTATTCGGCACGGTGCTGGGCATTATCCGCGCGTTTTACGAACTGGGACAGATGGGCTCGACCAGCCTGCGCACGGTGGCGCCCGGCATCTCGGAAGCGCTGATTGCGACGGCAGCGGGCCTTGCAGCCGCTATCCCCGCCGCCATCTTCTACAATATTTTCGGCCACAGGATCCGCGAGATCGGCGCCCGCATGGACGACTTTTCCCTCGAGTTCCTGAACCTGGCCGAGCGCAGTTTCGGAGAGTAGCGCCATGGCAATGTCCGTCAATGGCGGTGGGGGATACGGCTCCCGGCGGCGCGGCGGCGAAGCCAGCCTGTCGGAGATCAATATCACGCCGTTCGTGGACGTGGTGCTGGTGCTGCTGATTATCTTCATGCTCACCGCCCACGTGATGGAGTTCGGCATTGAGGTGGACGTTCCCAAGGTGCAGGCGGTGAAGGATACAGCGCAGGAACTTCCGGTGGTGACCATCACCAAGGACGGCGTCACCTACCTGAACGACAAGCCGGTGAACATTAACGACCTCCAGGCGACCATCCAGCAACGCTTCGGGAAGGCCAAAGCGATTTACGTGCGCGCCGATAAAGAGACTATCTGGGACCCCATCGCGCAGGTAACGGCCATGCTCGGCCAGGCTGGCTTCCAGGTGAATATGGTGACGCAGCCGGAGGATTCGGCGGCCAAGGGACGAAAGTGATGACGCCGCACACCGACATCCTGGACCAGCCGGAACCGCTAGGGAAATCGCTGGCGGGTTCGGTGGCTCTGCATGTTTCGGTGACGGCCGCACTGTTGATATCTACTTGGATCGGGCGCGGCCGGCCAGTCGAGTGGGGCGACATCAATGGCGGCGGGATGGGATCGGTGGCGGTCAACGTGGTGCCGCGAGTCCCTCTGCCGGGCCGCAGCGGGCCACTGAACCCCGTGGCGAACGACACGGAGTCGGTGGTGCCGACACCGCCGCCCAAAGCCAAGCCCCGGCCCAAGGTGGAGGCGCAGGAACCGAATGCCATTGCCATCAAGAGCCGCAATGCCGAGAGGAAGCCGTCGCGGGCCGCCTCGGCGCCCAACAAGTTTCGCGAACAGCAGCAGGACCTTCCCAACCAGCTTTACAGCAACTCGGGACAGGCTGTGGTCTCGCCCATGTACGGGATGACGGGCGGGGGCGGCGTGGGAATCGGCACCCGCTCGCCATTCGGGGCCCAGTTCGGGTGGTACGTCAATTTGTTGCGCGACCAGGTGGCGCGGAACTGGAGGACCAGCGATCTGGACCCGCATATCCGCACGGCGCCGCCGGTGGTGGTGACATTCACCATCCGGCGCGACGGATCGGTGACGCCGGGATCGGTGAGAATCACCCAACGGAGCGGAAACTCGTCGCTGGATTATTCGGCGCAGCGGGCGATTCTGGACGCGGCGCCGTTTCAGGCGCTTCCTCCGCAGTTCCAACGCAGCGAAGCGGAAATCGAGTTCTGGTTTGAATTGAGGCGTTGAAATGAGAAGGCTCTTCTGGCTGGCAGTTGCGTCGATCGGAACATGGCTGGCTGTGATGGCCCAGGACGTCGTTATTAAGCTGCAGCAGGGCGAGCGTCCGGCCATGGCCATCCCCGATCTCCGCGGCGCCGGCGACGCTCAGAATTACATGGATGCGTTCAACCAGACGCTGTGGGCGGACGTGGATGGCGCCGGACTTTTCAAGATGGTCCCCAAGACCATGTACCCGCCTGCGATTCCGCAGCAACCTTCCGACTTCCGCGAGCCCCCGCCAGTGGTGGAAAGGCCGCCCGCGCGAGGCCGCCAGCAGATCAGCCAACCACTAACCGGTGGTGGCCTGTGGATGTCGGACTGGTCCGGGCCGCCGGCTTCGGCCAACTACCTGGCTTTTGGGTACACGGCGGTGCAGAACGGCGTATTCGTGCTGCGTGGTTGGCTGTTCGATTTGAGCCGCGGCGCTCCGGCGAGCGCGCAGGTGGTCGGCAATACCTACCTGGGATCGGTGGATGAAGCCGGCGCGCGGAAAGTCGCCCACGAGTTCGCCGCCGACATCATCGCCCGGTTCGGAGGCAAGACGCTGTTCGACACCCACATCTATTTTGTTTCGAACCGCACCGGACACAAAGAGGTTTGGGTGATGGACGCGGACGGCAAGAATCAGCGGCAGATCACGCGATTCAACTCCACTTCGATTGAGCCGACGGTCTCCCCGGACGGCTCGAAGATCGCGTTTACTAGCTACGCGCGCATCAATCCTGCTATATTTATCTTTTCGGTAGATCCGGTGCGGGACTTGCGGTTCTATAACCAGCGCGCATCGGTGAATGAGACGCCCGAGTTCACGCCCGACGGTAAGCAGATGGTTTACGCCTCGTCGGCGCCGAATGACCGCTGTTGCCGGATCTACATCGCGAATTTGGACGGGAGCGGGTTGCGGCCGATCACGGCCTCAAGCTTCATTGATGTCGAGCCCAAAGTGAATCCCAAGACCGGAAATGAGATTGTGTTCGTGTCCGGACGGTCCGGCCCGCAGCAGATTTACAGGATGAATATGGATGGGAGCGATATCGAACGCCTCACTCCCGGTGAGGGCGAGGCTTCCAACCCGTCCTGGCATCCCGACGGGCAGATGATCGCGTACGCGTGGACGCGGGGGTACGCCCAGGGGGCCTTCAACATATTCATCATGGACGTTGCATCGCGTAAGTACACGCAGTTGACGCATGGGGAGGGACGCAACGAGAACCCAAGCTGGGCGCCGGACGGCCGGCACCTGGTATTCATGTCGACCCGCGCCGGATCGCACCAGATCTGGAGTATGCTGGCTGATGGAACGCAGGTGCAACCACTTACCACGCAGGGCAGTAACGAGACCCCGGTATGGGGCAAGTAATTAAAGATTGAGGAGGCGATGTTCATGTTCAGCAAAAGAAAGATCACGATCATCTGCATAGCGTTTAGCCTGGCGATGTTCGGAGCAGCCTGCAAGAAGAAGGTGCCACCGCCGCCACCACCGCCCGTGGTGCAACCGCCGCCGCCGCCGCCACCACCGCCGCCGCCGCAGGCGCCAGTGATTGCGCAATTCGCGGCCGAGCCGTCTTCCATTCAGCGCGGCCAGTCTTCCACGCTGCGGTGGGAAGTCATGGGCGATACGACGAACATTTCCATCAACCAGGGTATCGGCACGGTGCAGAGAACGGGCAACCAGCGGGTGCAACCCAACGATTCGACCAGCTACACCCTGACCGCAACCGGACCGGGCGGCACCGTCACAGCCGCGGCCACTGTCAGCGTGACCGCTCCGCCGCCGCCGCCGCCACCGCCACCGCCGCCGCCCAGGCCCACGCTCGAGCAGCGCCTGGGGTCGGACGTTCAGGACGCGTACTTCGATTACGACAAGAGCGACATCCGTTCCGATGCGCGCGATGCCCTGACCAAGGACGCGGACGCGCTGAAGAGCATCCTGGCGGACTTCCCGAGCGCGACCATCATGCTCGAGGGCAATTGCGACGAGCGCGGCTCGGCGGAGTACAACCTCGGGCTGGGCGACCGGCGCGCCAGTGCAGCCAAGGAGTTCCTGCAGCAGTTGGGGGTGTCGGCCGACCGGCTGAAGACCGTCAGCTACGGCAAGGAGCGGCCGGTTTGTACCGAGTCCAACGAGTCGTGCTGGCAAAGGAACCGGCACGTGCACTTCTCGCCCGGGCAGTAAGATAGTTACAGAAGCAAGACACACGGCGGCGGGGGGACGGGCCGACGGTTTTCCCGCCGCCGGCAAGGAGAGTTGCATATGTTCCCGCGTCTTTGCGTATGGATTCTGGTGGCGTCGCCCACGCTGGCGTTGGCGGCCAGCAAGGAAATACAGGAATTGCAGCGCGATGTGGCGCAGTTGCAGCAGCAGGTCAGGGACTTGCAGCGCTCGCAGGATGAAAAGTTTGCGGCATTGCAGGTGTTGGTGCAGCAGGCTGTCGATAATGCCAGCAAGGCTAATACGGCCGTGGCCGTGATTCAGAGCGGCTTTCAGCAGAACATACGGGACACTGAAACCAAGGTCGTAACGCCGGTGGTCGGTCTGGCTTCACGGATGGACCAGGTGTCTAACGACCTGCGCACGGTCGAGCAGGCGGTTTCAGACTTGACCGGCCTGATTTCGAAGTTGCAGGCGCAGTTGACCGATCTGGGCAACGCCGTGAAGGTTCTGGCGACGCCCCCACCGGCCCCACCGCCTCCAACCACTTCGGGAGGGGCGCTTGCCGCGCCGGAAACGCCTACCATATCCGCCACCGATCTCTACTCCAACGCCCGGCGGGACATGTCCGGCGGCAAGTTGGATCTGGCGCTCCAGGAGTTTTCGGATTATCTGAAGTGGTACGGCAATACCGACCTGGCGCCGAACGCGCAGTTCTACATCGGGTCCATTCATTATTCTCAGGGCGACTACGACAATGCCGTGAAGGAGTTCGACATGGTGCTGGAGAAGTACCCGGACGACGCGAACAAGAGACCCGACGCTCTCTATAACAAAGGCTTGGCCTTGGAAAAAATGGGCCGCCGGACGGATGGCGCCCAGGAGTTTCGGGAATTGATCAAGCGCTTTCCCTCCAACGACCTGTCCAAGAGCGCTTGCGAAAAGTTGAAAGGCATGGGGTTGAGCTGCGCCCTGCGCGCCACCCCTGCCAAGAAGCGCAGCAAGGCGCAATGAGCAACATCGAGATTACTCTGCCCGACGGCAGCAAACAGCCGGTCGCGGCGGGGACGCGTCCCATCGATATCGCCAAATCCATCAGCCCTCGCCTCGCGGACGCGGCCATCGCCGCCAGGGTCGACGGAGAGCTATACGACCTGACGCGCCCGCTCGAAAAGGACGCCAGCCTTCAGGTCCTCACTGCCAAAGATCCAGAGTCGCTCGATGTATACCGCCATTCGGCCGCCCATCTTCTGGCCGCGGCAGTGCTCGAACTCTATCCCGAAACCAAGCTGGGCATCGGGCCGCCCATCGAAAACGGATTCTACTACGACTTTGACCGCGCCGCGCCGTTCACGCCGGAAGACCTCGAGAAGATCGAAAAGAAAATGTGGGAGATTCAATTGCGCGATCTCCCCTACGAACGCGTCTATACGCGGAAAGACGAGGGCCTCAAGAAGTACGCCGACGCGTGGATGAAATGCGAGCTGATCGAGGAGCGCGCGGGTGAGGTCTTCACCGAGTACACCCTGGGGCCGAAGTTCATCGATTTCTGCCGCGGTCCGCACGTGCCGAGCACGTCCAGGATCAAGGCGTTCAAGCTGCTCTCCATCGCCGGCGCCTATTGGAAAGGCGACGAGCACAACAAGCAGTTGCAGCGCATCTACGGCACGGCCTTCTTCACTCAAAAGGAGCTGGAGGAGTATCTCAAGCAAGTTGAAGAGGCCAAGAAGCGCGACCACCGCAAGCTGGGCAAGGAACTGGACCTGTTCAGCATCCAGGAACTGGCCGGTCCGGGCCTGATTTTCTTCCACCCCAGGGGCGGCATCATCCGCAAGCAGCTTGAAGACTGGATGCGCGACCAGTACCTGAAACGAGGTTATTCGCTGGTCTACACCCCACACGTCGCGCGCTTCGACCTGTGGAAGACTTCGGGGCACGCCGGTTTCTACGCGCAGAACATGTTTGCCCGCATGGAGCTGGACGATGCCGAATACCAGCTCAAGCCCATGAACTGCCCGGGCCACATCCTGATCTACGCGGACAGGCAGCGGAGCTACCGCGACCTGCCGGTCCGGCTGGGGGAGCTCGGCACGGTCTATCGCTACGAGCGCTCGGGCGTGCTCAACGGTCTGTTCCGGGTGCGCGGTTTCACGCAGGACGACGCCCACATCTTCTGCACGCCGGAGCAGATCGAAGACGAGATTGTGGACTGCCTGCAATTCGCGGTCGACACCCTCACAACTTACGGCTTCGACCAGTACGAGGCCGAGCTTTCCACTTGGGACGGCGGCGCCAGCGGCAAGTACGATGGCTCGCCCGACCAGTGGCAGCTCGGGGAAAACGCGCTGCGCCGGGCCACCGAGCGGCTCAACATCAAGGCCAAGGTCGTGCCCGACGAAGCGGCGTTCTACGGGCCGAAGGTCGACGTCAAGCTGGTGGACGCCATCGGACGGCCCTGGCAGCTTTCCACCGTGCAATTCGATTTCACGCTGCCGCGCCGCTTCGGGCTGGAGTATATCGGGGAGGACGGCAAGGCGCACCAGCCGCTGATGGTGCACCGCGCGCTTTACGGCTCCATCGAGCGCTTCTTCGGCATCCTGATCGAGCACTATGCGGGCGCCTTTCCGGTATGGCTGGCGCCGGTGCAGGCCATCGTGCTGCCGATTACCGACCGCCAGACCGGGTACGCGCGCGAGGTGCGGAAGCAGCTCGACGCCGCGGGTATTCGCGCCACCTTGGACGAGCGCAGCGAGAAGGTCAACCTGAAGATCCGCGAGGCGCAGTTGCAGAAGATTCCATACATGCTGGTGGTGGGCGACCGCGAACAGCAGAGCGGGAAGGTTGCCGTGCGCAACCGCAAGCGCGGCGACCAGGGAGCCCAGCCGCTCGCCGATTTCATCGCCGCGATTCGCAAGCTGATCGACGACAAAGCGGCCTCGGAGTAGCGGCGGGTCCTGTGGCACGATGACGGCGATCGAAGTCACCGGCGACCTCGCGTCATTGGACGCCGCGGTTGCGACGCTGCCCAACAGCCCGGCGGTCTTCGCGCTCTGGCCCAGGGAAGGCCCTCCGTATCTCTCCAAGACCGCCCTCCTGCGGCGCCGCTTGCTGCGCCTCCTGAAGGAACGCGAAAAGCCGTCGCGCCTGCTGAACCTGCGGCACACCGTCGCGCGCATCGAGTACTCACTAACTGGCTCCGCATTCGAATCGAGCGTGGTGCTCTACGAGCAGGCGCGGCGCCACTTCCCCGAATCCTATCTCGACCTGCTCAAGCTGCGGATGCCGCCGTATCTCAAGATCGTCCTCAACAACGAGTTCCCGCGCAGCCACATCACCACCCACCTCACCCGCACCGGCGGCCTGTATTTCGGGCCGTTTCGCTCGCGCGCTTCCGCGGAGAAGTTCGAAGCCCAGTTCCTGGACCTGTTCCAGATGCGGCGCTGCCAGGAAAACCTGACGCCTTCGCCCGGACATCCCGGCTGCATCTACGGCGAGATGGGCATGTGCCTGCGGCCGTGCCAGTTGGTGGTGGGACCCGCGGAGTATGCCCACGAAGTCGCGCGCGTGGTGGAGTTTCTGCGGACGGATGGACGGTCGCTCGCGGACGGCATCGCGCGTTCCCGCGACCGGCTCAGCAACACGATGCAGTTCGAGGAGGCCGCGCGCCAGCACAAGCGTCTGGAAAAGGTCGAGGACGTGCTGAAGCTGCGCGACGAACTGGCGCGCGATGTGGATCGTCTGAACGGCGTCGCCATCACGCGCTCCCTGGCGCCGTTTGCCGTCGAGATGTGGTTCGTAAAAGACGGGAACTGGCAGCAGCCGCAACGGTTTGGTTTCGAAGTGCGGGAGGGCAAGACGGTCTCGCTCGACCACAAGCTGCGGGAGACGTTCGCCGCGGTCAGGTCCAGAAAGCCGGGGGTGCGCGAGCGGCAGGAGTATTTGGCGCTGCTGGCGCGCTGGTACTACTCCACTTGGCGCGAAGGCGAATGGCTGAGCTTCGACAGTTACGACGACATCCCCTACCGCAAGCTGGTCAACGCGGTCTCGCGGGTGAGCCACCGGGATTCGGGCTCATAATGGCCGGTGGCCTAATGAAGGAGAGTACTCGATGGCAGAATCCGAGCCGCGAGCGTTAGAGAGCGGTTCCTGCTGTAGCCCGCAAAATTGCCAACTTCTTGACCGGCTATGGTGCTGGCGGCGTTTCGGGTTCACCGTCCCTCGCTGCGTATGTGACGTTAAGACGACTGCCGAGCAACTTCCAGTTCGGATGAAGCATTAAGGAAACACCCCTTCCATCATTGAATAGGATTTCCCATTTTATGTTGAAGGGCATTGCTTCGGAGGACGACGGCAGAGTCGTGAACGTCATCCGCTTTATCAGTTGAAGACCCTTCCCGTAGACAAGCGAGCCGTCATGGATCACACCGCCGTAGTGCCGAAGGAAGCCGTTCCATTTCTCGCCGTCGTCGGCCAAGTCGTGTGGCAATCCCTGTTCGACAAAAAAGGTGTGCAGGTCTTCTCGGAAACCGTCCAGATAGACGAGCTTCTGAATCGCTTCGTGTTGGGCTTGACTAACGCCCGCTCCATCAGGTGAAAGGGTTGCCAGGAAAAAGTCCTCAATTTGTTGGATGAAAGGCCGTGTGCGGCTGTCGAACGTAAGGTCTGTGTGCATGGCCCAATCGCAATACAACTTCAACGAGTTCCACCGCTGTCTGTTCGGGTCACGGTCTACGATCTTGCGAACTTGGCAGAGAATGTAGACGACTTGCCGTTCGGACGTAATCGGCTGCGCTAGTTCGGCAGTGAGCTTACGAAGGATGTCGGGCGTCATCATCTCAATCGTACTCCGGGTTTCAGGCGAACGGCAGGCTTCCTGCGCTCGTGCCGGGCATCTGGCGGCGGGATCGGTACCGGGGTCATGTGGAGCCGGGGATACAGATCTGACCCGATACTTCGACGGGCGCACAGAGGGGCGGGAAACGCCATCACCCAAGCTTACGTAGAGGTACCATCCGCTGAGCCGTCATTTTGTTGCCGCATCTTCGGATACGAACACGTGCCCACGGTGCACCGCCATGCCGACTTCCTCCAGTGCGTGGCGGGCAAACCCCCAATCCCACGTGATCGCTGGGTTCTTGAATACTTGATTAGCCGCGTCCATCGCTTGCTGCGAAGAGCCGAAGAGTTCCGAAGAGGCTTTGTACGGCCTTCCATCCGAACGGGTTGCGCTCCATCCGTATCGCTTTGGAAACGCCTCCACAAAGGAAATCGTGACCGTGAGTTCCATCTGCCCAGCGTAGCGCCTAGCCGTCTTTTCTCACAGGCGGGCTGAGGATGTCCGCTCACGGGCAAATCGCAGCGGCGGCGATGGCTCCATTTTGCGAGAACAGAAAAATAGTGGTCAGTTAAGGCCTGTAGTGGGGGATGTTGGAGGTTCGCCGACGCGATATCTGGGCTGAGAAGCGCCGC
>JBEKTU010000130.1:0-18049 GCA_049515735.1 Bryobacteraceae bacterium | reverse complement strand
CCGAACGGCATAACCCACAGTCCATCGCCACGCTCCGCATCCGGATCGCCCGAGCCCTGCTCCAGCAACTCCCCTGCTGTCCTTTTTGCTGCTCGCTCCGTTTATAACACAGTAGTATTAGCAACGTGCTGATGCTCCTCAACGGCCTTTTGAAATACCGCCATCCTGATTTAACGAACCAAATGCTCGACGACATTGAGCGGATGACACATGGTCTGAACGAGCATCCATTCCTGATCCCCGCGAAGATCGCTGCTATCCGCGCCAGCAGACTTCCAAAGCCCGAACCCGCCATCACGGCCGCGGCGCCGCCACGATAAAGAGAAGGGGTGGAGGAGCTTGTTACGCCAGCAGACCGCCGTGTCTCGAGGTTCAGGCTGGCGCTGTCGAGCAAATCTGAGCGAGTCTGAGGCAAGGAATCGACGACGGCTTTCTCGCTCCTTATCGCGTCCACCGCGTCATCACCCAATGGGACGCGGCCGGCTGGCGGCCCAGCCAGGGCGAACTGGACCGCTACGGGCGCGACATCCCGGATGAGGAGTACCATACCAACGACTAGGACCTGGAACGCCAGAGTCCCGTCATCCTGACCACTTCGCAGATGCTCACAACCGGAGTGGACGTCCCCACCTGCAAGAACATCGCCCTGGTACGGGTGATTAACTCCATGATTGAGTTCAAGCAGATCATCGGGCGCGGCACGCGCGTGCGGGACGACTACGGCAAGCTGTTCTTCAACATCCTCGACTACACGGGTTCCGCTACTCGCCTGTTCGCCGATCCCGCCGTTCTCGATCTTCCAGCGAGCGTCACCGAAGGGACACGCGGCCGCCGGTATTCCTTCCGGGGATCGCGATTCCAACGCGAAGACCAGAGTTTCCAGCAAATCTGAAACGCAACAACGGTCTTTCCGGTGCCGGTTGCCATGGTGAGCAACACCCGCTTTTGGCCCTGCAGGATTGCCTGGACCGCGCGGTTGATCGCGATCTCCTGGTAATAGCGCGGCGATTTTCCGCTCAGGTGGTACGCCGGAGTGAGCAGCCGATCCGCCGCTTGTCCGGATAGGCCATTGCCGGCCAGTAGCCGGAGCCACAGTTCATTCGGCGCCGGAAAATCGGGGATCGTGCGCTCGCACCCCTTGAGGAAATCAAACTCGACGATTTCGTGACCGTTGGTGGCATACGCGAACTGCAGCCCGAGAATCTGGGCGTATTCCTTGGCCTGCTGCAGGCCATCGGCGGCGGAACAGTACGAAGCCTTCGCCTCCACCACGGCAATGCTCAGATCCGGACGGTACCGCAGCAGATAATCCGCGCGTTTGCCGGGGCGACGGTGCCCCTTGCTTCCGGCGGCGATGATCCGCCCGTCCGTGAATGTTACCTGCTCATTGAGACGATGAGGATCGGTGTCCCAACCAGCGGCCTGGAGCTTCGGAACGACGAACTTCCGGCATGTGTCGGCTTCGTTGGGCATGACGGCCTAAAATAACGGATCGCGCTGTCCCGAATAAGCCTTTATACCTGTATTGCTTACAGCGATGCAAGCCCAACAGGCGTTGCCGCGAACTTGAAGACCATCTAACGACTCGCAGCCACGGACACGAAGTGGGGGCATAGTCCCTCAACCACTGTAGCAACGCGATTACGCCTGTGCATCGGCCAGGGCCTATTCTTTCAGCGTGACGGTGATCGCTGGCGATTCCTGCGGGCTATCCGTTTGCTTCGTCAACTCACCTATGGGCAGTGCCGTCGATATGGAGAGGACGTTGACTCGGAACTCCCCGCAAACGAGCAGGTGCTCCTCGACCGGCGCGGCGTGGGCTTCGGGCATACGCTCGATCGCTTCCAGCGTGCGTCCCTTATCGCCTAGACCTGCGTAAACCAAAGCCTCATTGAATGGGTTTGGCGCAACCTCGGCTGCCAATTTTCCCGCTTCATCACGGCGCCCCGCCCGCGCGTATGCGTACCCGAGGTAGCCCCAATTGCCGCGATCACGGAGGGGCGCCAGAACCCGGAGGGCTTCTTCGATTCTGCCTTGCCCCAATCGGGCGCGGCCCAGGCACTCGGGCTTAGCACGGTAATCGGCGGGCAGCTTCTCGCAATGAGAAGCGGCCTCATCGTAGTGCCTCGCCAGTGTAAGTCCTCGCCACAAAAGAAACGAGCGGGGAAAAAACGAGGAGGTCACCGACGATGAAAAGCATCGCGCACTGACAAACGACTTGGCTGGAAAGGAATAGAACCATGAGAACTCTGCAAGCTCGCCTGCGCCGACGTGGTGGTCCAGCGCTGGCAAGGGTTGACCGGCCAGCAAGCCACACTGGAAGGCGACGGCCGCACGTTTGACGCCGTGGCACAGGAGCAGGTAAGGGTGGCCGCATGAAGGGCCTGACGGTAGGACTTCCGAATAGGGCGATTTGATCCCGAACGACTGCCATCCCTCGCGCTCACGCACCTGAACGCGAACCGACCGGCGCGCTCGACTCGCGCACGAGTATCGAGATTATGGCGATCTTTCAGCATCTCAATCGCCTGCAGGGCATCACCACGATCGTCGTCACGCACGAACCCGACATCGCGGCATACGCCAATCGCAACATCTATTTCCGGGATGGAAGGATCGTCCGCGATGAGAAGATCCCGCGTCCGCATGATGCTGACCGCGATCTGCTCCAGTTCGCCCGTACCGAAGCCGTTATATGAGCGGCTGCTGTTTTTCTGCTTCTGTCTCTTCCGGATTGCGGGAGGGAATTCGGACGCGGAATCCGGAGCCGACCAGGGCGCTTCGGGCGCCAACGCGAGCCCTTGGCTCCCCAGGTAGGACACGTTTCGAACTTCGGTGGTCTGCCTGCTGCCGGCTGTCAAACACGCTTTCCAGCACTGGCACGCCCCGTCTCGACCGAAACCCGGGTTTAAAGCGGAACAGGCACGGAGCCGGAAGACGGCTCCGGCTCCGGCTGCGTCGATGGAAAGCACGCGCTCAGCGGGAGTGGTTCGGATCCTGCGAGCCGGATTGTTTGCCGGCAGTGCCGCTAATTGCCGTTCCCACATCGGTCGCGATAAAGCGCAAATCCGCGAAGCCGTTCGCCGCGGTGATGAAGAAGTGGAGCGTACCCACCCCCGGGACTACCATTGTTTTGGTTGCGGTGCAGGTTGCAGGGTCCACCGTGTAAGTGGCCGTCCATCCGATTACGGGCGTAACCGCGGGTTTCTCGGATCCGCCGTTCAGGCTGATCTGGATTAGGCCCTTGGCACCTCCCACTCCGTCGTAGGTGGTTTGCCCCGCGGCAGCGAAGGTCTGATCGCCAAACGTCCCGGAGGCTACGAAGCTGTACCCACCGGTCAAATCGGCGTTGGAGCACGGGTCTTGGGCGCGGATCAGGGGCGCCGCGGCACAAAACAGAAAACTAGCGAAAACTACGGTTCTCGTCATGTACCTTTCCTCCTCTTCTTGTCCCGGCGCGTCGCGCGTCGGCAAGCAGCCGTTCATGGCCTGCTCGACCACTTTCGGACAGCGCCCTGCTTGGGTCAATGGTGGGGCCATTAGTTCGCGGTTAGGCGGAGATTTGCAACTAAGGCGTTACAGTTCAGAAGGTTCCGTGATGTTGTCGGTTGCCGCCCGTTGTATAATCGGGGCCAATGGACGGCCCTGCAATTAAGGAGCGCGGCCCACATCGTGTCCTGCGCTTTGGCACGTTTGAGTTGGATCTTGCCGGCAACGAATTGCGCAAGGCCGGAGTCCTGGTAAAACTCCAGTCTCAACACATCCAACTCCTGGTCCTCCTGGCGCAACGCTCCGGCCAAGTGGTCAGCCGCGACGAGATCCGGCAAGCCCTCTGGGACGAGCAGACATTCGTGGATTTTGACCGCAGTATCAATTTCTGCGTTAACCAGATTCGGCGAGCCCTGGGCGACGATCCGCAGAGTCCCCGATACATCGAAACGCTACCGCGCAAAGGTTACCGTTTTATCGCCCCAGTGACCGAAGCAGGCGGCGATCGTGCGGCGGCGCCCGAGCCGAGGCCCATCCCTGTCGCCAAGCGCGTTCCGGCGAAGCCGTGGTGGTGGGCCGCTGGGACGGTGGCGGCGATAGGGCTGGCGCTCCTGGCGGCGCGCGCCGCTGGCTGGCCGGATCGCCTCGCGGGACGGAAACCCGTCGAGTCACTGGCTGTCCTGCCCCTGGAGAACCTTTCGCACGATCCGGAAGAGGAGTACTTCGCCGACGGGATGACCGACGAATTGATCACAACCCTGGCCAAAATCAGTGCTCTTCGGGTAATTTCGCGGACTTCGGTGATGCAGTACAAAGGAACGAAGAAGCCCCTCCCGCAAATCGCGCGGGAGTTGAATGTCGATGCCGTGCTGGAAGGCACGGTGATGCGCGAGTCGGACCGGGTCCGCATCACGGCCCAATTGATCCGCGCCGCGCCCGAAAAGCATCTCTGGGCCGAAACGTACGAAGCCAGCCTGAGCAGGATCTTGACCGTGCAAAATGAGGTAGCGGCGGCCGTCGCACAGGCAATTCGAGTCAAAGTGACGGAGCAGGAGCGGACGCAACTGGCCAAACCCCGCACCGTCGCTCCCGCGGCCTACGAGGCGTACCTGAAGGGCCGGTACTTGTGGGAGATAAAAGGAGAAGAGAACCTGTTGAAGAGCCGTGACTTTCTCGAACTCTCGATCAAAGCGGACCCAGGGTATGCGATGGCTTGGGCCGGCCTCGCGGACACTTACAACTATCTTTCGAGTTGGGGTGTTCTTGCGCGCCAGGAAACGGCTCCGCGCGCCCGCGCGTCCGCCGAGAAGGCGTTGGAACTCGACAAGAGTCTCGTGACGCCCCTCGTGTCCCTTGCCCAGGTTAAGACGCAGTACGAATGGGACTGGGCCGGGGCGGAGCGCCTCTACAGGCAAGCCATCGAGTTGAATCCGAACTACGGGGATGCGCACCACGAGTACGCCACTTATCTCGCAGCGGTAGGCCGGACCGAAGAGGCGCTTGTTGAGGCGCGGAGGGCCCACGAGGTCGAGCCACTGAGCCTGGAATATGCCGTGAACGTGCCATGGAAACTCTACTTTCTCCGCCGGTATGAAGAAGCGGAATCGGAATTCCGCAAGTTGACGGGATGGTGGCCCTGGTTTCACGGGAGTTACATTCTGGCGTCCATATACTTCCAGACGGGACGCCAGCGCGAGGCGATTTCTTTGATGCGGCAAAGTGTCACGGATTCGCGTCGCGGCAATATAGAGTTGATGTTCCTGGCGCGCATGTTGGGCGCCTCGGGAGCCCGCTCGGAGGTCAGAGAAGTCCTGGAAGAGATGCAGCAACTGTCGCGGCGCAGGTACGTCCCTCCTGAGTACATCGCCATGGTTTACGAAGGCCTCGGCGAGCGGGACCGGGCGGTACAGTGGTTCGAAACGGCGTACAGAGAGCACTCCATGAATGTCTGGTTTCTCCCTGACCCAAGCCTCGATCCCATTCGCTCCGATGAGCGATTCAAGAACATTATGCGGCGGATGGGGCTGCCTCAATAGTCACGAGGATTCGAAGGTGGCGCAACCCTTGAGGTGAACGCCTGCTTGAAGGCGCCGCTCCGCCGAATTCGGCCGGATCGCCACCCATCTGACGCCGGCGCATCAGGAGCGGCACGTACCTGGACGAGCCATCGCCGGGGTACTTCGCGTACCTGGAGCACGACGCCAACGACGGGCGCGGGGAATTGCTCACGATGCCGCGGTTGCCATCCAACAATGGCGTCCAGTCCGGGCGTCACGGTCAACTTGACCAGTTCTACCTTCACCGGCCTAGTTAATCTTCTTGAACACCACAAAACCGTGCGCGGGTATCACAGCATTGATCTGCCCGTTGCTTACCTGCAGAACCGCGCCGCCGTTGCCGACATTGGCGCCTCCGTATACCACCGCATCACTGTTAAAAACTTCCTGCCAGCCGCCCGTCGCCAGGCGCGATGGATCGGTGGCGATCACATAGCCATTCGAAAAAGCGTTGTCGTTCAGGCTGCCCAGGACCAGCAGCTTTTCGTCGCTCGCAGTGCGCGCGAACGCAATCACGCGGTTCGCATCATGGCAGTAAATCACGTCAATCATTCTCGACCGCGCCGCCGGATTGGCCAGCACGAACTGAATCAGGTCTTGATAAAAGCGGAACAGGAAGCGCCCGTTGCCTGTCCTTTCTCCCACCAGGTCCGTTTTATTGAAGGCGAACGTCCCTACGGTAAACGGATTGGGGGTCCCAACTTCTTCGCCCATGAAAAACATCGCCGTTCCCGCCGACAAAGCCGCCATGCCGAATACGAAGCGGCAGCGGCCCTCCGCGTAAGTCCGCGTAGCCCCGATCAGCGGAGCGCCGTTCACCGCTGTAACTATCGTTCTCTCCGTGCCAGGGTCATTGCCGCACTCGTCGTGGCTTTCGTGATAAGCCACCTTTCCGAATTGCGTCGCCCACAGCGCGCCTGCGAAATAGTCCATCTGCAGCGGATATTGCGTACCGTATCCGGCGTTTTTCAGCAAGTTGCCGTAACCCGGATAATTCCCGTCACCGATCAGGTTGTGGTAGAAATCCATGTACCACACCGCATCGAAACCGATGCCTCCCTGCTTCACTGGTTGCGTCATCGCGCTCCAGCCCGTGTAGTCTTCCGCAATCAGGAACGCCGACGGCTTTACCGTCAGTACGGTACGCGTCAGCTCCCTCAAAAACTTTGAGCCGTACTGGTTCGCCACGCCCACAGGCGATCCGTTCCAGTGAAGTGCGTTGTTGTTATGAATGGCATCGGTGAGGTCCACGCGTATGCCGTCGATGTGAAAATCGTCGAACAGAGCCGCCGCGCTGCTGGTGAACATATGCCGGACTTTTTCTTCGCTCCAGCGTGGGGCGAAACCGGTCGAGCCATTGTCCAGGTAGCCGCCCAAAATGTAGCCTGGATAATCGGAAGGCACCCCCTGATACCAATTCCAGATGTTGTGCTGTGGCGCAAAGTCGGGGTCGGAATCGTAGCCCCATTCAGTCCGCTCACCGTCGCTTGTTGCGTAGTGGTTGTAGACCACGTCCAGAATTACCGCGATGCCGTTCTGATGGCAGGCCCGTATAAAGTGCTTCAATTGGTTCGCGCCGCCCTGGCTGTTCTGCATACAGGAGAACAGCGAAGTGCCGTAACCCCATTGCAGATCGCCGTCGCTTTCCGCCAGCGGGAGCAGTTCCACGGCGTTCACTCCGAGTTGAACCAGTTTGTCTACGAAATTCATCGCATCCTGGAACGTTCCCGAGGCCGTGGAACCATAGCCGAGCGATCCCACATGCAGCTCGTAGATCACCAAGTCCTCGATGCTCGTGGGAAGAGGTTTACCAGCCGTAAATTCGTTGGCCCAGAATTGCTGCTCCGAGATCAGGCTGTGCTTTGCAATTCCCGTGTCGTCGAAATCCTTCGTCACTAGATCGGGATCCGAGACCACCGAACAGCTCACAATACCGTCCAGATCGACGTACGATCCCGTGTAATGCGCACCGCCCGGATTGTTCTGACCGCGTCCGACTTGATTGCGCGAAAAGATATCGACCTTGTATGTTGTATTCCCCTGCTCGTTTTGGATACGGAACATGTACAGCCGGTTCATGTATTTTCCGAAGTCCGCCAGATCGGCATTGGAGCTGATCTTGGTTTCCCACACACCGTCTTTTCCGATTCGCGTCATCGGCAGCACCGCTGCCGAAGAATCGATACCAGTGCCGTCATCAGAGATGTACCCTGTCGGCGTGCCCGCCACCGTATTGAAAGGCGCGAAGACCACTTCCACGTTCTGCGCGTTCGGCGCCCACACGGCAAAACGGATTCCGAGCTTTGCCGCCCCCGGCGGAATGTATTTCTGCGCTCCCAGCCTTCGCCCGGTCGCAAACCAGTAGTTCTCAACGCCCCCGGCAGAGCTGAGCATAAAACTTCGTGTCAGCTGCGTGGAATTCGGATCGGGAGTTTCCGTCACGATAGCCCAGGCATTTGGCGATCCAGGAAGATCTGCAATCACGCCCCATTGGAAGGTCGTTCCCACTTGCGTTGCGTCCAGCGCCACGGTCGCGCTAAAGGCGTCGCAGCCCGTGCCGTCCGCCGCCGCCGCCATCGCTACCTGCGACCACTGCGAAGAATACCTGCCCGTCGCATCCCAGCTTCCTGTAAGTCGAACATTTTGGAAAACTCGACGTCTTATCCCGGAGTGAAATGTGAACATCACGTTAATTCCTGGCATATGCAGAGTCTCCATTCGGGTTTTGTCGGACTCGATCTGCCCAAGTATCGCAGGTTTGGCGCCTCAGCGCTCCGAGTCACCCACTTTTTTCCGCTTCAAATGCACTTCAGGACGAAACGATCAATGACATTAACGGCGTTTTTCTGCGGCGCCATCCGCGAGCGTTACCCGTCAACTTGACCCGACGCCGACATAACGGGGTGGCTATTTCAGAGCCAGATCCAAATTGTCGGCAACCCTTCCCAAGCTTCGAGGGCAGATTATTCTGGCTCGATTCCGATCCTGTCGTTCACTGCCGATGAAATCCGCTGAGTGCAGCCGAGATAGCGTTCTGTGGTCTGGACCGAGACGTGGCCAAGAAGGAATTGAATCTGCTCCAGTTCGCCGCCGGCGGCGCGGCATAATTTCGCCGCGGCCTCGCCCTGCACCTGGCCGGCTCGATTGTCCCCCCTGGCGGGGATCCGGGGCAGCGCCCCGAGCACCCTGCCGCGCGCGTTCTTGGCGCGCGGCATCGGACTCGCCGTCTCGCTCGGGAGCGGTGTTCTATTCGGCCTTGCTCCGGCGTTTCAGGCATGGCGTCGCGATCTGATCCCAGGCCTATACCGCGGCGAGGCTCCGGCGGGAAAGCTGGGCGGCCGACGCGTGCGCGATGCGCTGGTGGCGGCGCAACTTGCGCTCGCCATGGTCCTTTTGAGCGGCGCCGGTCTCATGACCAACACGCTGTTGCGGTTGCTCAACGTAGATCTGGGGTTCGCGCGGTCGAATGTGTTCGCAGTACCGACTGTTTCATTGGCGAAAGGGCGGAGAAAACCGCACCTCCAGGCGGGCATCTGCTTTCGGCGTTCGGTACCGACGTCGAGGTCGCGGCTCTCTGGGCAGCAATCCTCGGAGAGGAAGCGATACGGGTCGGCGGCCAGGATCTGAAACCGTATATGGTCCAGTTTGGCGAGCGCCCCACGGTGTATCGCGGGACGCTGAACATACCCGGACGGAAGCGTCCAGTTCGACACCTGGTGGTGATCTCCACGCAGTTCCGTGCTGAAGGTGACCAGGCTCGCATCATCGTCAAAAGCGATTCTCCCGATCTGATTCTTCGGGCCGTCACAAATCTCCACGGCTTGCCCCTGCTTTCGGACTGGAGCGAGTGGTTCCGCATTCGCCTCCAAAAAGCCGGTCGTATCCGGCCATTGTCCGGCCTGAATTGTGCCCCAGTGGCGATCCGGGGCGCAAAGAGCGAATTTCTGGAATGGATCGGGGCCGACCTCAAGAGCGGCCACATCCAAATTCCTCCACCGTAGACCGGCGCGGCAATGCCGTAGGTCTTCCATGAGAAGGCCGGTCCTGTCAAGGGAAATCTTGCTGGCCTGGGTCTTTAGCCTGGCGTCGAAGCCTGCCATTCCCTCATCTCTGAAATCGGCCCCGCATGGAGCCGGGTCCCGTCAAGGCCGAGCGCTGCGACCGGAGGGAGCAAGCGAGCCGTAGGGTAGCCTTGACGGGTGGCTCCAATGCAACATAATTGGTCGCGAGGGAATGGCAGGCCGGCCCGCGGCGGTGCCCTGTCATCACGCCGTTTTCTTGGCTGCCCCACGCATCGTCCGCCCGGTTCGCCCTGCTTCCATTCGCACTTTTGATGAGCCGCGTTGGCCCGTGCCTATTGGGGTTCTCGATTACTTTCGGGTGCTGACATCTACTTGCGACCTTCCACTCACCGCTGCTCGGCAAGCTTTGGTCCAACCCACGGGCGCAGTCACCCGAACTCGGCGGTACGTGCTTCCCCGCTACCATATGTCGTTTTCGATCCGTCCCAGTCTGCTGATCCCATCAACCCATTCGTTCTCCGCTCGTACCCATCGGCCAGAGGGGTCAAGCCGCTACTGGCTCTCCCGGCGCCTGGGTCTTGCGCAGCGATTCGTAAACCTCGCCGGTGACCCACAGATGGTGCATGAGAACTGCCAGTTTCCGAGCCACTGCCACGCGCGCCTTCTTCTTGGCGCCTTTGCCCCCGCGCGCCGCCAGCTTTTGACCGAATCGCCGCAGATCGCTGTCTTCCCCGCTCCGACCCAGAATCACATGCGCCCCCTGCACCAAAAGCTTCCGCAGGTATACATCCCCTTCTTTGCTGATGCCCAACTGCGGATCGCTCTGGCTGCTCTGACGCCGCCGGGGTCGCAGGCCCAGATAAGCACCCACATCACGGCTCCGCTGGAACCGATGCGGGTCTTCCAACGTGAGTATGAACGTCAGCGCAATCAGCACTCCGATTCCAGCGATCGCTGTCAGCAACTCCACTTCCGGGTACCGCTCGCGTGCCATCTTTTGAATCGCTTCATCGAATTCCTTGATGCGCCCGCTCAGTTGTCCTATCTGCTTGAGCAATGGTCCCATCGCCTCTTTCAGAGGTCCCGGCAAGCCCTGAGCCATCTCCTCGTTGACGTATCGCGCATCGCACTTCCTCAGCCGCTCCCCGAACGACTTGGTCAGTCCGCGTACCGTATTGATCAACCGCGTGCGCGCCTCTACTAAAGATGCTCGCGTTCGGATCACCGTCAGATCCGCCTGTGCTGTTTCCCCACGGTGACGGATCGGAGAAAGCATCTTCGGATCTACCCGTGCCAAGCGTGCCAGCATCTCAGCATCCAGTCGGTCATTCTTGTTGCTGCTGGCGGTGATCAGTCGGACGCGCCGAGGATTGGCCACGATCACCTCATGTCCCAGTTCCTTAAGATGGCGGCTTACCCACGGCGAGTGGGTCCCCGCCTCCAGCGCCAGGCGGCTGTGCCGCAGCGCTCCAAAAATGCGGTTCAGATCCTTCTTCGTAGTTGCGACTGAGCCTCTCTTGATTACCTCACCATCCTTATTCACGACGCAGTAGCTGGAACTCCGATCTCCCAAATCGAGCCCGATCGTCAGTTTCCCGTCAGCCTGCTTAATGCGCCTTGTTGTCTTTTCGGCGATAATCTTCTTCATAGCTGGTCTCCTTTCGCACCCGTCAGTGCTTAGCGGGAGCATATCGCATCCCGCCGGGAGACCGGCCTTCTCATTCCATCTACATTCCTTCATATGGAGTCAGCCCGCATGGCAATCGCAACACTCGAGGAGTATTTGAGAGAGTTCTCGGTCGAAATTGGAGACCGGATCCTGACCAGTTTCCCCGCTCTCCATGCACCCGGCGAACCTGTCTCGCCAATCCTGGGAAAACTCCTGCGAAAACCGTTTGCCGCCCAGGAGGTCGCAATCGCCGGTGCCGTCAAAAGGCTCCAGCAAGCCAACTCGGTTGCCATCATCGGCGAAATGGGCACTGGCAAGACGCTCATGGCCATAGCCATCGCCGCCGTGTTTGCAGCAGGACGCCCGTACGCCTGTCTCTTCGTCGTACCGCCACAATTGCTTCAGAAGACGGCCCGCGAGATCCTGCAGACGATCCCCGGCGCTAGGACGTATGTAATCGACAGTCTGAAGTCACTCCGACCAGGTCAATCTGGCCCGCAAGGAGTTAACGAACTGCGGGATGGTGTTCACACCACGCTCACCGACATGAGGTTGCGCGGCAAACACAAATCCCCATGGGACCGCTGGGTTGCTGAGCACGGGCCAGGGCCGCATTTCGTCATCTGCGGCCGAGATAGGGCCAAGCTGGGAGCGTTTTGGCGGCACAGTTATCAAATTGCGCGGTGCGGTGATTACAACGGTGCAGTAATCAACCCGGACAGCGGCCGTCCCATTGTTTTCGATGACGAACGCCTGTTGCGCGATGACTTCGGCAAGCAGGAACGATACGCTGAGACCCTGGAATCGGTCGCGCTGTGTGGCGATAAGACCAAGCCCCGGAAACCTCTCTACAGTCCCCTTTGGCAGGTTGACGGCGCCAGAATCCGCCGCTACGCACCCATTGAATTCATCGGGCGTTTTCTTCCGCACTTCTTCAAATTTGGCATCGCCGACGAAGTCCATGAGGCAAAAGCAGCCGACACCGCGCAAGGAAACGCGCTCGGAACACTTGCCGCCGCCGTCGACAAGACGATCGTGCTGACCGGCACGCTGACGGGCGGCATGGCGTCCGACGTGTTCAATATCCTGTACCGCATCGATCCCGCGCGAATGGTTGCCCAGGGTCATGAATACGGCGACGCTGGGATCCGAAGTTTCACGGAGACGTACGGCGTCCTGGAGACCATCACCACCATCGATCCCCAGGAGAACGCCTGCTCCAAAGCGAAGGTGACCAAGCGGGTCAAGGAACGGCCCGGAGCGTCTCCGCTACTTTTCGGCAGATTCCTCATGGATATTGGGGCATTCGTCTCGTTGGAAGACATCTCTGCCAATCTTCCGCCATACACCGAGGAAGTGATCAGTGTTCCGATGGATAAACCCCTGGCCGAGGCCTACGCAGACCTGGAGAAGGACATCGCAGCAGCCCTTCAGGAACACCGCGGCAATTCGTCGGTGGTGAGTACGGCCCTCAATGCGTTGCTGCTCTATCCCGACCGGCCGTTTTCGATTGGACCGCTGTGGGGCGTTGCCTATGACGAGGGAAGCAAGCAGCGCGAACGATTCTTGATTGCGGACCCGCCAGATCTCGATGAGTCCGTCCTTTATGCGAAGGAGCGCAGGCTCGTCGAGATGGTTCAATCGGAAGTCAAGAATCGGCGGGCCGTCCAGATCTATGCTACCTACACTCAGAAGCGTGACGTAACGCGCCGGCTCGAATCAGTTCTAAACGCGGCCGGCATCAAAGCTGCCGTGCTCACTACTCAAACGCCGCCGGAGGACCGAGAGGCATGGTACGAGCGCCAGCTCAGAGCCGGCATGCAGGCCTTCATCGGACACCCACGTCTTGTTCAAACGGGGCTTGATTTGATCTTCTGCCCAGCAATTATCTGGTATCAGACCGGATACTCCACGTTTACGCTGAGGCAGGCGAGCCGCCGGAGTTGGCGCATCGGCCAGACGAAGCCCGTGACGGTGCGTTTTCTCTGCTATGAGAACACGGCGCAGGTCGGTTGCCTTCGGCTCATGGGAAAGAAGCTGCTGGTATCAATGGCGCTGGAAGGCAAATTCTCAGACAGCGGTTTGCAGGCAATGGACGATGGCGCGGATGTGCTTACCACGCTGGCACGGGAACTCGTGATGCACCAGGGCGTCGGGCAATCTGCCGACGAAGTCTGGAGGCTATTACGAGATCGTAATAGCCTCCACTATTCCGAGTCCGATACTATGCCGAGCGAGGCACCAACCACAGAGCCGATGCCGCGCCATCGGCCCTGCCAGCCCCCAGTTCAGCTGAGCCTATTCACGTAGCGCCATGGCGCGACTCGGCATAGTTTTGCCGCCACGCGCCATGTGAAACACTGCGTGGCAGGAGGCTCTATGGAGCGATTTTTCACAGACCCCAACACACCTGAGCGATTTCGGTCAGGTCCCTTGGGGTCTCACATCGATCAGCTAGCACATGATCTTTTTGGGCTTGGCTATACCAGGAAGACGATTCGTTACCACCTTCGAGTAGTCGACCATTTCGGCCGCTGGCTCAAGGGGCGCAGACGAGTCATTGAGGACATAACGGACCAGGATGTGCGCCGCTATGTTGACCAGCGTGGCTGTGTCAGAAACGGAGACGCGAGCGCCCTCATGCGTATTGTTGGGCCGCTGCGGGAGCGCGGCATAGTCAAGAGGCCCACAGGCGTGTTGACGCCAGCCCAGAAGGTGATCGAGGATTTTTCATGCTATTTGCAGCAAGAGCGCGCGCTAGCGCCCTCTACGATCATCTACTATCGAAGGCATGCGAGCGCATTCCTTCGCGCACGATTCGCTGACGACCAAGTTGATTTCGCTCTTCTATCCGCGGAGGACGTGATCGACTTTGTACGAACTCAGGCTAGCGCTGCTCGTTCAGAAGCGATCAAGAACGTCATACACGCTCTGCGGTCCTTCCTGACTTATGCACGTTGTCGGGCTCTCGTATTCCTGGATCTAGCCGCTGCCGTCCCGAGCGTCGCGAACTGGTGGTTATCTGCGATCCCAAAGTCACTTCCACGCGCTGATGTAGTCCGCGTGTTGAAAAGTTGCGATCGAAGAACAGCTTTGGGGCAACGAGACTACGCCATACTTCTACTCCTCGCACGTTTGGGCTTGCGCGCCAGTGAGGTCGGTCTGCTGGCTCTCGATGACGTCGACTGGGAAGGCGGCCGCATAACCGTTCATGGGAAGGGGGGCAATCCGTGCGAGTTGCCGTTGCCCGCGGACGTGGGAGAAGCCATCGCAACGTATGTTCGTAAAGGGCGCCCGCAGGTGGCGACCCGAAGTGTGTTCGTGCGAGCAGCAGCACCATTGCGCGGCTTTCTGCATCCTCGGAGTGTCGGCACCGTCGTAAAGCGCGCACTTGCGCGTGCCGGCGTGAAGTCCGCACGAAAGGGGGCCCATCAGCTTCGTCACGCTCTGGCGTGTCAGATGCTTCGCCACGGCGCGTCCCTCGTTGAAATCGGACAAGTGCTGCGGCACGAGAGTCCTCATACGACGGCGATCTATGCCAAGGTGGACTTCGCATCGCTTCAGCCATTGGCACAGCCTTGGCCAGGGAGGGCAAAATGAAGACCCTTCAAAACAGGCTGGACGATTATCTTACAATGCGACGCGGTCTCGGATTTAAGTTGAAAAGGGCCGGTGTCGAACTCGCGCAGTTCGTCTCCTTCATGGTGGAGAGGCGGGCGGCATTCGTTACAAATTCGCTGGCCCTCGAATGGGTACAGCAATCCTTGCCTGCTCGCCGCGAGCCAGTGAATAGGCTGACCATCGTTCGCGGGTTTGCGAAATATCTTAGCGCGTTTGACGCAAGGAGCGAGGTTCCCCCGCCCGATCTTGTTCGGCGTTGGTCGCATCGCGCGCGACCGTACCTGTATACCGACACGGAAATTCAAAACCTGTTGGAGGCATCGCTCACTCGGTCCAAAGAACGTTTTAACAACCGCACTTATTACTGCCTGTTTGGCCTTCTCGCCGTGTCCGGCATGCGAGTGGGCGAGGCGATTAGGCTCACGGTGAATGACGTTCATCTGGATACTGGCCTTCTGACGATTAATAAGACCAAGTTCGGAAAATCGCGTGTGATCCCGCTGCATCCCACCACCCGACTTGCATTACGTGAGTACAAGAACCAGCGGGAAGGATTACTTAACGGGCGCCGGGTGGACCCATTTTTCGTATCGAAGCACGGTACTCCGCTCTTTCACGCTGAAATCAACAGAGTCTTCAACATGTTGTCTCTGAGAACTGGGTTGCGTCAGAAGGGCGCGAGCCGGGGTCCGCGGCTGCATGACTTTCGACATCGATTTGCGATTTGGACACTTTTGAACTGGTACCGTGCCGGGGAAAACGTGGAGCGACTGTTACCGGTTTTGTCCACATACCTTGGGCACACTCGTGTGACCGACACATACTGGTATCTTTCTGCTTGCCCGGAACTCAACGAGTTGGCAGTTCAACGCCTGGAAGCTCGATGGGGAGGGAGACTATGACGACCCCAAGCTTTGCTCAGCTCGTCCAGAGGTTTTTCACCCAGCGACTGATGCAGCAGAAACAGGCGAGCCCGCATACCATCACTTCTTATCGCGACACGTTTCGACTTTTGCTTCGATTTGCCGAACAACGGCTGAAAAAGCCGCCTTCCCGCTTATCTTTTGACGAGATCGATGCGCCGTTCATCGGGTCGTTCCTGCATGATCTCGAAAAAAACCGAGGTATCGCAGCCCGCAGTCGAAATCTCCGGCTGACTGCGATTCGATCCTTCTTCCACTTCGCCGCTTTTGAGGCGCCGGAGCATTCCGCTATGATTCAACGGGTTCTCGCCATTCCCGGCAAGCGCTACACGCGAAAACAGGTCCACTTCTTGACGCGGACAGAGGCCGCTGCACTCCTCGCGGTGCCCGACCAGAAAACATGGTCAGGGCGCCGGGACCATGCTCTTCTTCTGGTGGCGTTACAGGCAGGACTTCGCGTTTCCGAGCTGACAGGCCTTCAGCATCAGGATGTCGTGTTCGGCGCGGGAGCGCATATTCGAGTAACCGGAAAAGGGCGCAAGGAACGGTGCACGCCAATAACGAAACAGACGGCATCAGTCTTGAGGCTGTGGATGCGTAAACAGTCTGCGAACGAGACTGCCACGCTCTTTCCGAACGCCCGTGGAGGTCGGCTCAGCGCTGACGGAGTTCAATACATTCTGTCAAAACACCTGAAGGGCGCCCGCCAGCGGTGCGTGACCCTTAAACAACAGCGCGTGACACCGCATGTTTTGAGGCACACAACAGCGATGGAGTTGCTCCAGGCCGGCGTGGATCGCACGGTAATCGCACTTTGGCTTGGGCACGAATCCATTGAAACAACGCAGATCTACCTGGATGCCAACCTCTCCATGAAAGAAGCGGCACTCGCCAGGACCAACCCCAACAGAACCGTTGTTAAGCGGTACCGGCCCGACGACGCCATGCTGACGTTTCTGAAGAACCTTTGAGTCGCGTTGCCCACCGATCAGACGAGGAGTACTTCAACCAACGGTGGGCGGCAAAACTATGCCGAGCCGCGCCATGGTGCTACGTGAATAGGCTCAGCTGAACTGGGGGCTGGCAGGGCCGATGGCGCGGCATCGGCTCTGTGGTTGGTGCCTCGCTCGGCATAGTATCGGACTCGGAATAGTGGAGGGCACTGCGAGCACAACAGCCGCAGAGCCAAACGCCCGAGCCAACAGCGCCGGAACCGGTGGTGGTGCCGCCGCCGCGGATCTCCGTGCCGCGATTTGTTCCCTCGCTGGTATTTGGGCAGGACGTGCCACAGGTTGCCGCACGGCGAAGAGCCGCTCTAGCAGCTTCTTCGGATTCTTCGGATCAACTCTCGCTATTTTGACTTCGCCCGGTGCGGGCATTGATTCCGAAACTCCCAAACTGGGCGGACGCCGTTCGGAGTGCGCGTTCTCCAGAGACAAGAATGGAGGTTTTATGGCGTCGCAAGCACCCCTGCCGCTACAACAGACCCTTGCGTCGGAGATGACGCTGTTTGAGTTGGACGAATCGCTGTCGATCCTAATGGAATCCGCAACGGACGAGGCGGCGAACAACAACGGAGAGATCCCAGAGGAACTGCGACAGGCCTTGCTCGACTACTGCGAGGCATTCGGAGCGAAAGTCGACAATATCGCGAACTACATCAAGTCGCAGGAATTCGATGCTCGGAATGCCAAGGCCGAGTTCGACCGGTTACAGTCCCGCCAAGCTGCGGCCGAAAACAAGGTAGAGCGCCTGAAGGGACTTCTCAAGTACTTCATGGAAACTCGCGGTCTGCTGCGCATGAAGGGCCGGTTGAACACGATTTCGCTTCGGAAGAACAGCCAGGACTCGCTGATCGTGGACCGTGTCGATGAAATCCCATCGGAGTATTGTCGCGTTTCGATCACCCTTCCGGTTCCCGAATTGGAGGAGTTGCTGCGATACCTTCCGGAGGAGCACAGCCTGCGGACACGTTTGACGCCCGACGATAACGGATTCATAAGGCGCGAAGTGGACAACGCAAAGCTGAGAACTGCACTTGCCTCCAGCATGCCTGTCCAAGGCGCGGAACTTCGACGTGGTCAACACGTCAGGCTGACATGAGATTTCGTCGGCAGACCTTGGTCTTCTGCGCCCGATCGCAGAGATTCCGAGATTGACCGGCCAATCTTTCCTCATTTTTCGGTTGTAGTGATTTGCGCGAGTTGATCCGCTACCGCACGGAGGCGCCGATCGAGAAGTTGGAACTGGCGCCGGGCCTTTTCATGG
>JBEKTU010000129.1:0-12248 GCA_049515735.1 Bryobacteraceae bacterium | reverse complement strand
TCCCCCACTACAGGCCTTAACTGACCACTATTTTTCTGTTCTCGCAAAATGGAGCCATCGCCGCCGCTGCGATTTGCCTGTGAGCGGACATCCTCAGCCCGCCTGTGAGAAAAGACGGCTAGGCCAGGAGCAGAAGCCTATTGGCCCTATCGACTATGGTAGGAGTTCTCCTCTTCGTCCCCGTCGCCAAATATGCCAAACGGTGGACCATGTGGGAGACGGCGCGCCACCTTGGCGCCGGCAGGAGCCGAGAATACAAGCTTGCCGCCGATGTAGGTCGAATCCACAACGATGTCCTTGATCGCCAACAGCGAGACTCTGTGCGGATCGGCGGCGAGCACGACAAAGTCAGCCAGCTTGCCGGGTGTGATGGAGCCTTTGATATTCTCTTCGAAGGTAGCGTATGCCCCGTCCTGCGTCCACACCTTGATGGCTTCATCCACCGTGACTCTCTGGTTGGCGCCGTATTCCTTGCCGTTCGATCCCCGGCGCGTCACCATGTCCTGGATGCGCAGCAGCGGATCGGCCGCCGAGACCGTCGAATCGGAGTGGCCAGCCACGTGGATCCCCATATCGATTGCGGTGCGATAAGGATGAATCATGGCCAGACGTTTTTCGCCATACGATTCGAGCTTCTCTCCGTGCTCCCACATATAAGAATGAAAGACCAGAATCACGCCGTCCTTCTTGGCCCGATCGAGCAGCGCCTGGGTCATGACGCTGGCGTGTTCGATGCGATGGCGCGGGTCGGGCCGGGGGTTTTTCGCCTGTGCGCGCTCGATCGCTGTCAGAACCATGGCGATCTCACGATCTCCGTTGGAGTGCGTCGCGATCTGCCAGCCGGCGTCATGCATCTGTTGGAAGGCCTTATCCAGATCCTCCTGCGAACGCGCCGGGGCGATGCCGTAGTAACCTGGCCGGTCCGAGTAAGGCTCACTTAGCCAGGCGGTTCGTCCACTGAGCGAATTGCCGTGGAAAACCTTGATGGAAGTGAGGCGCAGAAGGTCGTCGCCAAAGCCGCTCTTCAATCCCAGCGCCTGCAAGGCGGGAAAGTGCGCCTCATAGAACATGAACCCGATGCGCACCGGATTTCCGGCGCCCCGCACGGCTTGTATCTGCCGCAGCGATGCGGGACTGCCCCCCGCGATCCCGACGCTGGTGAGACCGCGGGCGGCGTATTCGCGGAAACAACGCACCAGCCCCGCGATCTCCTCATCCCAGGGAACGTTCGGCGCGGACGCGTGCTTAAGAAGTCTGCTCGCCCCTTCGCGAATCACGCCGTTTGGAGTACCGTCGGGATCGCGATCGAACGATCCACCAGGAGGGTCCTTGGTATCTTTCGTGATGCCGGATGCCTCCAGTATGTACGAATTGACTGAGGTGACGTGTCCCGAGGCGTGGGAGATGCTTATGGGGTGTTCCATCGAGACCTTGTCGAGGTCATGCCGGTTGGGATAACGGCCAAGCGAAATATCGTCATAGCGGCTGCCGCGGACGAGCATGCCTTTCGGGGTCCGATCGGCTCTCTTCTTCAACGCCGCGATCAGATCGTCCATGCTCTTGACTTTGTCCGGCCCCAGCCAAGGCACGTAGTAAGGCGAATCCTCCGCAAACACCGCGGCCGGGTGCAGGTGTGCATCGTTGAAACCCGGCGTAACGGTCTTGCCCTGGAGGTCGATGACCTGCGTCGCGGGAGTAGCCAGGCGGCGAATCTCGGCGTTGGTTCCGACAGCCGTGAAGCGGCCGTTGTCGATGGCGAAGGCCTCGGCTTTCGGCCTGGAATGGTCCACCGTGATGACGTTGGCATTGACGACGATCAGGTCGGCGCCCAAGGCCGCACCGGCGGCCAACAGCAAAACAGCGATGCGCAACATGACTCGTCCCCTGGTTCTAGAAGGTCGTTCGCAAGCTCAACTGAACATTGCGCGGGTTGTTGCTCTGACTGAGCGAAATGTACCCGAAACTCGACGAAGTGACGCTGGTGGTCGGCCCGGAGAAAACCACCTGATTGAAGGCGTTCAGGAACTCGCCGCGAAAGATCACGCGCCAGCGTTCGTTGATGGCGAACCCTTTCTCGACCATGGTATCCCAGTTTCGGCTGGTCGGATAATTCACGTCGGGAAGATAACGGCTCACGTTGCCGAGCGTAAACTCCGGAGTTTTAGAAAACGCCGCGGGGTTGAAGTACTCGCAGTTATTGCAGATGTTTGGACCGCCGGGCAACGCCGCGGAGATTCCAGTGGCGTTGGGCCGCAAGTAGTTGCCGGTGCCATCGGGATGCCATCCGGCCCCCAGGAGGTTTGAATTGTTGCTAGAGGTGACATAAATCGGCCGGCCGGTATTCACTGTATAAACCGCGCTGACTGCCCAACCGCCAAGCACGTTCGAGGCAAGGCCGTGGTTCAAGAAAGACTTCCCGCGACCGAAGGGCAGCTCATATCGCGTGCTCCAGCGCAGCGACTGCGTCACGTCCTGATCGGCTCGGGACTTGTCACAACTGAAGCAATCGTAGTTTTGCATTCCGTGCTGAGCGCCGGCCACGTCGGTCATATCGCCGACGTTGTCCAGCATCTTGCTGAAGGAGTACCCGAGCGAAATCGCCAGACCATTCCCGAGACGCCGTTCGACGGTGAGTTGCCCGGAGTGATAAGACGAATGTCCCGCGCCGACATTGATGGCCCCGACGTCGATGAATTGGGGATAAGGGCGCATCAGTTGCGACGCTTGCACGGTGGGCAGGCTCAACGTGGAACTGGGATCGGTGATGACGCCGTAGAACGGGTTGGGCACTACGGCCAGCAGAGCGTTCCCGAGAGCGAGATCGCTCGTGGGAAGCTGGTTGTAATCGATCGGAGTCGGCAGATGTACACCGCTATTGCCGACATAGGCTGCGGTGACGACAAATTTGCTGGGCAGTTGCCGCTGAATATCGAACGACCAGCTATTCATGTAAGAAATGCTCTGGGTCCGCAGAGGCCCCTCGATAGTCTGTCCCAGAGCGATGGCGAGACCGGCGCTGCCGCCCCAGGGCGCGGGCAAGCCTTGCGGGAACGGGTTACTCAGATTGAACAGCGGCGTCACGCCATTCGGCTGTGCCACGATGGAGCTGGACACACGCGTGGTGCCATACGCATCCGGGTATTGCTCCCAACAGGCGACGGGCATATGAAACATGCCGTATCCAGTGTGGATGATGGTCTTCGAGTTCAAGGCATAGCTGATGCCAAGCCGCGGGTCGAAGTGCGATGTGGCGGACTGCAATTCGCGGCTGCTCCCGTTCAATCCCGGGATGCCGACGCCGCCCTTCAGTCCGGGAAATTGCGGAACCTGGGAGGCGATCGGCGAAGGCGAGTCCAGATCGATGTAGTTATACTGATTAGTCGTTTCCACTTCACCGGATTCATAGCCCCAGCGCACACCATAGGTCACGGTGAGGTTCTTAGTGAGCCTGACGACATCCTGGGCATAGGCGCCATAGTAGAAATGATGGCCGATGGTCTGCGGTTCATAGCCGCTTTGGACCTGCGCCGCGCCCAGAAGCAGGTCTCCGATGCCGCTGCCGGAAGCCGAGGCTATCGAATTGGCGTTAGGACCTCCGGTAAAGTTGCCGGTCGTGGTAATTGCCAATTGCTCCGGATCATAGAGCGATGTGGGGTAATCCCGCAGATCGACGCCGAACTTGAAAGTGTGACTTCCGCGCAACCAGGAAAAATCGGCGCGGTACTGATAAACCGAGGACTTATTTCTTTCGTATGGGTAGTAGTCACCAAGGCCGCTTGCCCCGCCGATGGAGAGCGAAGGCGACATGGTACCGGTCAGGCCCGGCAGGATGCTGCTTGGGAACCCAAGCGTATCGGGAGCGACGTGCAGCGATTCATTTCGCTGAGACTCGTTATGGGCGTACGAAAAGTGCTGCTCAAAAATCAAGGACGGTGAGATCGACCAGGTATGGCCGACGGCAAGGTTGATTCCAGGGATGCGGTCGGGAGCGTCTTCGGGTGCTAGTCCATTGCCATAGTAGTTGCTGTAATAAATGTGGTTGGCGAAATAGCTGTAGTGACCGAAAAGGCTTTGCTTGCTGGACAACTGCTCATCCATGCGCACGTCCAGCCGATCGTTGGTATCGGTGCCGGGGGCGTTCGAAAAGAAGTTATTCGAATCGCTCTGGCCGATTCCCGGCTGGTTCGGCAAGGGATAGTAAGAAAGCAGTTTCACCGCGATGGGGTTGAACTCCGAGGCAGGGATGATATTGCCGGGAAACGCTGTGCGAATGTATGCGCCGGCCGAGTTCAGGGTCGTCGTGCTCGGATCGTACATGACGATCTGGGTTCCATTGGATTGAAAAGTTTTGGAAAAACTCCCGGCGCGCTCCAGGGCGGTCGGCATGGTGCCGGTAAACGAACCCTCGGAGGAATCGCGAAGACCGTCGTACGAAACAAAGAAAAAAGTCTTATTGCGGCCGTTGTAGAGCTTTGGGAGGAAGACAGGGCCGCCCACTGTGCCACCGAACTGGTTTCTGCGGAAGGTCGGTTTCGCCAGGCCGGCCTTGTCGCCATTGAATCCCTCCGCATCCATAACGCTATTACGAAGATACTCAAACGCCGAGCCGTGAACCGTATTGGTCCCGGATTTCAGAGCGTAACTGACGATACCACCACTGGTGCGGCCGAACTCGGGAGCGTAGGCGTCCGTGTAAACGCGGAATTCCCGGACCGCTTCCACGCCTGGTATGCCAGCCGCCTCGTTGTAGTAAGCCGTGGTATCCGTGGCGCCATCCACCAGGATATCCGTGGTGGATCCCAGTCCACCATTGATCCGGTAGGTGTTGGTGCGGCTTTCGCTAGTGGTATTGGTTCCGGAAAGGCCATCGTCGCCGACGGTCACGCCTACGCTGAAGTTAATGAGCTGCAGCGGATTCCTCACGCTCAGCGGAATACCGTCGACGAAGCTGTGATCCAGGAGGAGGCTCCGGTCAGCCCGGTCGAGGTTCAACTCGGGGGCGGTATCGACGACGTTGATGGTTTCCGTCTGGGTGGCCGGCTGCAACACCAGGTTCACCACTTTCGATTCGTCCACCTCGAGCGTGAGCGCGGTGACCTTCGCCAGGGCGAAACCCTTAGCCTGCGCGGTCATTTCGTAGTTGCCTGGAGGCACCGGCGGCAACTGAAAGTAGCCCTCCGGGTTGCTTTCGGTCTGGGCCACCTGGCTGGTGGAAATGCGGCTCAATGTAATCGCGGCTCCCGGCACGCCGCCGCCTTGCGAATCCACGATCTGCCCGTTGACGTTAGCGGTTTGCCCGAACAGGGTACCCGTCAGCAGCAGTCCGAATATAGATGCGCAAATCAAAAGTGCAGTCGAGTTTCGCACAGTATTCTCCTCTGTGGAATTATTGACAGTCAAAGCGCCCATCGGCCATCGCCGGACGCTCGAACGGGGAGCATCGACGGAGGCGCAAGCCAAGATTCAAGATAAAGTTTACGCGCGCAGGGCCGCCAAGTCAAGGATTTTTGGCTGTAACTGGCATGTCACAGTAGTGAAACGATTTTGACTCACGATGCAACAGGATCATTACAACACCATTACAAATCAGTTAAATAGATCGCTATTGACGATCCGTGCCCTGCTACCTTATACTTGGGCTTGGTCAATGTGATATGCCAGTATCGCTCGAAGCTCCGCGCCCCCGGAGACTGTGCAATAATGGCAGCTTCGTTTCTGCGTTTTGTGGCTGCCGTCGCGCAGCCCATCCCTCGGGATGCTGCCCGGCAGCGTGAAGAATGCCTGGCGGAGCGTGATTCCCAAGCGGCCTGGAGGCGCGGACGATGGCCCTGGGATGCGCCATTTTCCAAAAATGATTCGCTACACGTTCCCGTACGACCTATGACTGACAAACCACAACTCGATCATGCGAAGGACAAGGTTCTATTTACCCCCGGCCCGCTGACCACCAGCCGAACGGTCAAGGCCGCGATGTTACGGGACTTAGGGTCGCGCGATAGCGAGTTCATCGGGGTGGTGCGGGAGATCCGCCGCGAACTGCTGGCGCTGGGCGGCGTCGAGGACCGGGGCTATGAAGCCGTCCTCATGCAAGGGAGCGGCACTTTTGCGTTAGAATCGGTGATTTCCTCGACCGTGCCGCCCGATGGCAAGATTCTGGTCCTCATCAATGGAGCCTATGGCCGGCGCATCCAGCAAATCGCGCGCACGCTCCGGATCGACACCGCCGCGCTCCAATGGCCGGAGACACAGGCGCCCGATGCGAGCGAGGTAGCGGCCGCCCTGGAACGAGATACGGCTATTACGCACGTCGCCGTCGTCCACTGCGAAACCACAACCGGCATCCTCAACCCGATTCAGGAGATTGGCGCTGTTGCCAGGCGATTCAACCGCTGTTACTTCGTCGACGCCATGAGCAGCTTCGGCGCCGTGCCATTGAACCTGGCGGATTGTGCCATCGACTACCTGGTTTCTTCGGCTAATAAGTGCATTGAAGGGGTGCCTGGCTTCGCATTTGTGCTGGCGAGGCGGGAACCGCTGCTGGCGGCGGAAGGCTTCGCCCGCAGCGTCAGCCTGGACCTGCTCGAGCAGTGGAAAGGCCTGGAGCGCGATGGCCAGTTTCGTTTCACGCCGCCGACGCACGCGCTGCTGGCCTTTCACCAGGCCCTGCTGGAACTGAAGCAGGAAGGAGGCGTGGAAGGGCGCGCCGGCCGCTACCGCGAGAACTACCGCACGCTCATCGCCGGGATGCGGGCGTTGGGTTTCGAGGAGTACCTCGACCGGAAGAACCAGGGTTACATCATCACATCCTTCCGGTATCCGAACCATGCGAACTTTGGCTTCGACGAGTTTTACCGCCGCCTGAATGAAAAGGGGTACGTGATCTATCCAGGGAAGGTGACGGAAGGCAACTGCTTCCGGATTGGCCACATCGGCCGCATCTTCCCAAGCGACATTGGCGATCTGCTGGCGGCCATCCGCATCACGTTGGGCGAAATGGAAATCGGTTTGAGCCAGCAGGCCGAAACATGCATCGCGGTTTGATAAGCGGCGTGTGCGGCTGAGTTGAGAGAAGAAGGAATCATACATGGACTTCGTTTTTCAGCGTTCCTACCGCGGCCCGCTCAAGGCGGTTCTGATCGATTGGGCGGGGACAACTCTGGATTATGGCTGCTTTGCTCCGGCGGTTGTCTTCATGGAGGTCTACAAGCGAAAAGGAGTGGAGATCTCGATCGAAGAGGCCCGCGCGCCGATGGGCGCCCACAAGAAGGTCCACATCGGGCTCATCTCGAAAAACGAGAATGTCGCCCGGCGGTGGGAGGCCGTCCATGGGCGCAAGCCGAATGAATGCGATATCGAAGAGATGTTCCAAGATTTCATCCCGCTGCAACTGGCATGCCTGAAGGATTACGCCGACCTGATTCCAGGAACGCTCGAAGCGGTTGCCGAATTTCGCCGCCGCGGCCTGAAGATCGGTTCGACCACCGGATATACCGAGGAGATGACGAACGTTTTGGCCGCGGAAGCCAAACGGCGCGGTTACTCACCGGATGCGACTGTTTGCGCCACGCAGGTGCCGGCCGGCCGGCCGCATCCGTATATGTGCCTGCAAAACGCAATCCTGTTGCAGACCTACCCTATGGAAGCATTCGTCAAGATCGGCGATACGCTGCCCGACATCGCGGAGGGCTTGAATGCGGGGATGTGGACCATCGGGCTGGCCAAGACCGGAAACGAACTGGGCATGACCGAAGAGCAGGTTGCCGCGGCGGATCCTGAGATTCTGAATGCCAAACTGGCGCGGGCTTACCAGCGGATGAGCCAGGCAGGCGCGCATTACGTAGTGGATGGCATCGGCGATGTGATGCCGGCGCTGAATGACATCAACGGGCGGCTGGCGCGGGGTGAGCGTCCATAAGTGCACAAAGGCCGTGGCAGGCGGGAAGTTCCGGGCAAACTGTGTGGCGTTTACGGTGCTGTTAAGCTGTTTGTGATGGGTTCTGCACGGTCATGAACGATTCGCCGCTTGAAACCCTCTCCGAACGCGCCTACCAGGCGGTTCGGGATCGCATCCTGCGAGGCGTGTTTCCCATCGGCTCCGGGCTGTCGCGACGCAAGCTCGCCACCCTGCTCGGAATGAGCCAGTTGCCGGTCTCGGAGGCCTTGCAGCGCCTGGAATCGGATGGTCTGGTGGAGACCAGGGCTCGTGCCGGCACGCGGGTCCGCATTCCGACCCCCGAGGACATCCGTGGCAGCTACATCCTCCGGGAGGCTCTCGAGACCCAGGCGGCGCGGCTCTTCGTGGAAAACGCCACCCGCGAACAACGCCGGGAGTTGCGCCGCAGGGCAGAGCACACCGACGTGCTCTTCAATCGCTGCGTTGGGGGCGCGACCGATCCCGAGTTTCTCTTCGAAGTCCATGCGTACCATCTGGAATTCCACATGCACGTTGCCGGGTGCAGCGGATCGAAAGCGCTGACGCGGGCCTTCGAGAAAAATCAGGTGCTGATCTTCAACTGGCTGTTCGATGTCACGGTCCATCATCAGAAGCGCCCGGCGCGGTCTCACCGGGACCTTAGCGAGGTGCTGTGCGGCGCCGATCCGGACGCGGCCGACCGCGCGATGCGCAGTCACATCCGGTATGGGCTGGAGGAGATTATCGGGGCCATCGTCACCCGAACACAACCGACGTGGCGCGCTAGCGCCGTCGATGGCGCCACTGCGAAGGCCGTGCCGGTTGCATAGCAACGATTCGAGGAGATCTCCTTTCTCAGCTCAGGCCTGCCGCCTCTGATGGTTCAAAAAGACGGCGGCCGCAACGCTCGAGAGCAACGCGACAACCGCCAGCGAAGCAAATGCACCCTTCCATCCCCACATTACCGACACGCTCGCGAAACTGTTTCCGGCGAGAACTCCTCCCAGATATCCCGCCCCATCTATGAGTCCCGAGGCCGTTGCGCTGCCCTGCTTACCGCCGAAGTCGAGCGAGATCGCGCCCGCGAGGTACGAATATGGCCCCACCATCGCAAAAGCAACCAACGAAACTAGCGCGACGGGCGCCGCCTTCGACGCTCCGAATTCGACGAAGGCTAGCACTAACAGCAGGGCTGCCGACAACAGCATGCCATAAAAAATAATGGTCGCTCTGCCGGCCTTTCCGAGACGGTCACTCAGGAAGCCCGCCAGCAGAACCGAGATTCCTCCAAACAGGGGGAAAAGTGCGCTCTTCTGCGCGGCATCGGCGACCGAGAGTCCGACCGATTGCGTAAAGTACGTGGGCGTCCAGAGATTGAAGGTCTCGCGCAGAAGGGTGATGCCGCAAGAAAGCAAGCACACCAGCCAGAAGACGCGGCTCCGGGCAAACGTGCTCAGCAGAGAGATCAGACTCGCCGGCGTGCGCTTCTCGCCTTCTGACTGGAACAGGTTCGCGGGGTTAACCGGCGGTTCGGGGTAGCCGATTCGTTCCGGCGTTTCTTTCAGCAGAACGAGATTGACGAGCAGCAAAATGCCGAGCGTTGCCGCAGCCGCATAGAACAAGCCGCGCCAGCCAAGTCCGGCCCGGATCAGAACCGACATGAACTCGCGCGAGGCGGCGTCGCCAAAGAGAAAACTCAGGCTGACGACTCCCATTACGGTTCCATAGGAAGAGTAGGGGAACCATCGGGACGCGATCTTGACCATGCCGGCCCAACCCAGCGACTGGACCAGGCGGTTGCCGATCCAGGCGAGGGTGAACAACGGCAGACCGCCGGATAGCCCGAATAGAATTGTGAACAGGATTGCGCCCGCCATACCGCAAAGAAAGTTGCGGCGCCCCCCTAGAAAATCCGCCAGCCAGCCGCTGGGAAACTTGCCGATCGCATAGGCCAGAACGCCGAGCGAAGCCACCGTGCCGAGGCGGATCCGGGCATCATCCGGCGCGATGCCTTTTCTGCCGAGTTCGGCAATCAGCAGCGGCATGGCTACCGCAAGGTCGGAGCGGCAAAAGTAGTACCCGGCGTACCCGGTCACGATTAACGCGATGGTGAGGACGCGCCATCTGTTGAGTCGTGAGCGCAGCGCGCCTGCCGAATCGAAGATATTTCTGCAGAGGCTCATGCCGCGACCAACCGAGAGATGCATAAGCCTTTAGAATAGATCGCCCCAGTGGATTCCTGAATGACAATTCGGTGTCTGTTGTGAGTTTTCCGAGCAAAGCGTTCTACTGCGGCTCGAGGAGGCCGTGGGGAAGGCCTGCGAGAGTGCTTCGGCCTTCCCAGACCTGGCCGGCGCGAAGTTCAGGGCGGTCCAAACCAACACGTCGGACGCAACCCCGGTGCCCCAGAGCGCCACATAGGCGGCGCGACTGCGACGGAGTTCCGGCGCCGCGTCCGTCAGGCACGGCGACCATGACGTCGTAGTCGCTGTCCGGACCGTGTTTGCGGAGAAGACGCGATGCCGGCACCGCGAGCATCTGTTCCGGCGCATCGCCTGGCGGCTGCAGGCCTTGGCCGAAGGAGACCTTACCGAACGGGCTCGCGAGCGGGCCAGCCAACTCGCCCGCGATGCCGACTTGCGCATGATCGCGCCGCGCGGCTTCTTCACGGTGGAAGGCGAACCAGTCCGAACCACGGGTGAGCCTTGTAGTCCTGCGTCAGAAGTACCGGGAGGTCTGGTCGAGGTTCTCTCGGAGCAAGGTGCCCGGCAAGGGCAAGCGGCCATCGACTGGCCGTCGGTTCCCCTCGCCGCGATTCAAGCGCAAACATGGAATTGCCCCGCAGGAGTACCGGAAGCGAATCATGCGGTTCAGGGAGCTGGTCAGAGGACAGGACCCGAACAATGGCCAGCGCGGGGACGAGATCGTACAACTGATGCACTTCTTCCTCGCCGTGTGGGGGAGAGAGCATGTTGGAACCGGTTCGGCGACTCCTGGGACGCGCCGATGAACGATCCGGTGGCGAAAGGCGAGCCGCCGGTCGGGATCGACAGTGCGGCCACTGCGGGGAACCGGTCGCGGTCGGCGAAACCCCACACCAGTAGCACGTCAGCCGCGGCGTGGTGCCGGCGCTGGGCTTCCATGGCAGCAGGTTGCCGATCTCAGATCTACGGGTTGCGCGATAAGCGGCCAGTTGGCATGGAGGGGCTTCCCGGCCGGAATGGACGTGATGACGGTGGGCGTGGCGCCACTGGATACGTTCCGAACCGCCAAGAACCCAGAATCCACAGACCCAGTAATGTTAAGTCCTTCGGCAGCGTGCGCACCTCAGTAAATGTCCGCCGCCGTCCTTGGTCTAAATTCCAGCTTCAATTTCTGAGATAAATAGTCCTTGAGCACGAATACCTCGATCCTGTGAGCCTTCCGAGGGTTGTCCAGGAAGTAGCGTGTGTAATCGCTGGGATCAACTGGCCCGATGATCGAAAGTTTTCTCTCCTCCCGGTTAATATCTTTAACGATATTGCGGCGCCGATCCCCGGGGATCTTGCGCGAGGTGGCCAACACACCCCGGTCGGCCTGGCGCACGGTACATCTGGATGTGCCGCACCGTATGTATCAACCCCCCAAAGTCGTCGACCGGCAGGTGACTTTGCGCGACTATGACGGGCCGATTCGGCAAATGCTGACCACCGACCTGGGCATGAGGAGCCCACGGTGCTGCTCACCAACGATCTGCGCACAACGGCCGCCAAACGCATTACCCGTTATTGCCGGAAGACCGTCCGCAAGTATCTGATCCACCCCGACGGTGTTCCGGTGTACGGGCCTCGTGCCAAGCAATCGGGCAAACTGGAACGGTTCAAACCGTACCTGGAGGAGCGGATGCGCGCCGGGGTGTGGAACGCCCGCGTACTTTTGCGGGAGGTGCGAGAGCGCGGTTACTCGGGTTCGTATACTCTGCTGACCGATTGGCTGGGACCCCAGCGGGAGTCGGCGTGCAAGGTGGCAGTGCGCCGGTTTGAAACACCGCCAGGGAAGCAAGGGCAGGTGGATTTGGGGACATCTGGGCACGCTGGAGATGAATGGTGAAGAACGCAAGCTGTGGGGCTTCACCTTCACGCTGGGCTACAGCCGTACCATGATGGCCGAGGCGGCATTGGATCAGAAGCTGGGGACGCTGCTGCGAATGCACGAGGAAGCTTTCCGCCAGTTATGGACTGTAACGAAATAAAGTATGCAGAATCTCAGAATCTCAGTGCCGCCTGGGATGCAGCGTGTAGTTCCAGTCTCCGTGGAACTTGTCACGGCGGAGATCAATCTCCGCTACTTCGCGATC
>JBEKTU010000128.1:0-12277 GCA_049515735.1 Bryobacteraceae bacterium | reverse complement strand
TTTCCAAGGGAGTGTGGGAGCCGGTGGAAACCTGCTTTTGGTTTTCGCCGGCTCCCATGCTCCCGCCTTTTCCACCGCGCTGTTTGCCTGTCGCGATGATCAGCCTTTCTCCCGTGCGGGTATAGCGCCCTACGACGTGAGGGCCGTAGCGGATCGAGACGGTTCCATCCAGGTGTTCGTGGATCGTTACCGTGCTTCCCGCCAAGCTGTTGCGGAATCGGGTTTTGTCGATCTGCCACCAGCGGTCGCGGATGGCCACGGTGTTGTCCTTTTCCACCACGCGCTCCGTCTGCACCGTGAAGATCCAGTTCAGGTCGCTCCGGCTGGTGCGCCGAAACGCCGTGCCTTTCTCCGCCGCGGCCATTTGGAACTTGCTGTTAAACTCCGCGATGTACCGCTCCCGCAGAAAGGCATTGGCGCCCTCCACAGTGGTGATCCCCGCCAGCCGGAGCTCCTGGGGCAAACGACCCTGCCAGGTCCCGAAGCTCCGCTCCGAGCGGCCGCGCGCCTGCGGCGAATAGGCCGCAATCATCTGCACGCCCAGCTCCTTCATCGCCCGCCCAACCTGCGTCAGGCGGTGCTTATCCACCTTCTCCCCCTCCTTCACCGTCACGAAGAAATGGCTGCCGCGATCACTGTACAAGGCGCAGAACAGGCCGTGGCTTTCGATCACCTCGCGCAGCCCGGCCATCACCGTGCGGGTGGATTCTTCCTCCACCAGTTGGGCGTAATAGATCTCGCTGGTGGCATCGTCCAGAATCACGATCAGGTCATACCACCGATCGTCGTTCAACCAGCGGTGCTGGCTGCCATCGATGTGCAGCAGCATCCCCGGCAGGGGCCGTCGGGGCCGTCTCCTGCGGTGCGGCCCGCGCTTGTGCCGTTTGGCCACCAGCCCGGCGCCTTGCAGCGCCTTCTGCACCCAGGTGTAGCTCAACTGGATGGCGTGCTCGTCCCGCAGCTTTTCGTGAAAGTGCCGGAGGTTCAGGTCGTAGTACTCCTCTCGGTACAGCCGCAAGACCTCCTCCACCGTGGCCACAGGGATTCGCTGCGCGCTCGGTTTGCCCCTCCGCCGGTCTGCCAAGCCGGTATAGCCATCCCTCTCCAATCGCCCCCGCCATCGGCGCATGGTTCGGTCCGTCACCCCGATGATCTCGGCCGCCGCCCACCAGGTGATCTTCTTGGCCATGGCCTTCAACAACACGTCTTGAACCTTCATCATCCGCTCCATCTCGGCGGCTGAGTACTGCTGGGTTTCGTCCACTACCCAGCATCACCCGCCGCCGGGCCGGCCGGACAGATCACGTGTGAATTCGACCGGACATATCACATACTAGCGACACGAGAGCGCGAACCCTCTTGACCGCGCGCGCGAGTTGCGGCATACTCCGTCCATGGCGGAGCGTGCGCTACCGGCGACACTGCACCGGGGGATGATCTTCCTCCTCACCGAGGAGTGCAACAGCCGGTGCGTGATGTGCGACTCCTGGCGCGTTCCGGAGCCTCGGAGCCTGGATGCAGAAGAAGTGATGTCTTTCTGGCGGCGGCGGGTGCGGACGCGGAAGGGTTCGGTGGCGCTGACAGGCGGCGAGCCGTTGCTATACCCGCGGCTGTTCGAATTGATGGAGGTCTTTAGGGCGAACACGGACCACCTGGTATTGAGTACGAATGGACTCCTTCTGGGGCGGCACGCTCCGGAGGTAGCGCGATATTGCAGCAAGGTGATCGTCTCAGTGGACGGCGCCACCGGGGGGACCTTCCGGGCAGTGCGGGGGATTTCGGCTCTTGACCAGGTAATTGACGGGGCGCGGATCGTCAGGCGTCTGTCTGCCCGCACCCGGGTGTTATTCAAAATGACGGTCCAACGCCGAAATTTCCGCGAGGTGCCGGAGGTGTTCCGGTTGGCGCAGGAAGTGGGCGCTTCCGGGTTGGCGCTGACGGTGCCGGACGTGGACACATCCTCGTTTTTGAAACTCGAAGGAGAACGCGCGGACCGATCGCGCACCATTCTGCTCACAGAATCCGAATGTGAGGAATTCCGCGGGATTGCGGAGGAGACGGCCCGGCGCTTTGCGACGCCGCTGGCGGCCGGCTACGTCGTGGAAGGAAGCCTCGACGGATGTCTCGCGTTCTTCGAGTACCGGGCTGGCGTCGGGCGGCCTCCAGCGCCGAGGACCTGCGAGCGGGCCCTGACGCGCATCGTCGTGATGCCGGACGGGAGCCTCCGCCCATGCTTCTTTCTGCCGCCGTTCGGCACGATTCGCGATCCCGGCGGGGGCGACATTTTTGACGATCCGGCGGTGTCTGGGTTCCGGGAGCGATTTGACTCGCGCCAGGAGCCAGCCTGCCGGGAATGCAGGCAATTTGTGGACTGGAGATTCTGATGCGTCCGATTGGCGTCGCGATTGTGGGGACCGGATTCGGCGCAAGAGTGGTGTTGCCCGCGCTCGAATCGGATTGCCGGGTGCGCGTGGTGGCGCTGCTGGGAGGGGCTGACCGGGCACGGACGCAGGCGCTGGCCGAGGCGCACGGAATCGGAGTCTGGGGCACTTCCTTTGAGGCGGTCTGCGCACGGGACGATGTGGACCTGGTGGCGATTGCGACTCCCCACGCGTTTCACTACGCGATGGTGAGGGAAGCGCTGGCCGCGCGGAAGCACGTCTTGTGCGAAAAGACGCTGGGTCTGACTCTGAACGAAGCCGAGGATCTAGCGCGCTGGGCAGCGGCGTGCCCGGGCCTGCACCTGGTGAATCTTCAGTTGAGATTCCACCCAGCGATCCGGGCGATGGGGCAGACCCTGCGGGCGGGGCGGATCGGGCGTCCGTACGAAGCGCAACTGCTCTTCCGCACCGACCGCTACCTCTTTCCCTCGCGCGCGCCGCGCGATTGGTGGTTCGACCCGGCGCAGGGAGGCGGACTGATCAGTGCGGTCGGCCCGCACTTCGTGGACCTGGTCGATGAATGGTTCGGTCTTGACGTGGAATCGATGCACTCGGGCGCCGACCGAGTTCTCGACTCCGTCGCCGACGGCGCGGGCGGGCGCCTGGACGTGCGGGCCGAATCGGCTTTTTCCTGTGCGCTTTCGCTGCGTAACGGCCCGCGGGTTTGGCTCTCCGCGACAGCAGTCGCCCCTACGCCGACACAACTGGAAATCAGCGTTCTGGGCGCCGAGGGCGAATTGCGGTTGCGGGCGCCGGACACGGCGGAACTGTACGCTTCCCGGAACGGCTCAGCCGCGAGGGAAACGCTGTACGCGGGCACGGGCCGGTCCGTGTTCGCGGATGCTTTCTCGTGTTTCGCGAAGGTGCTCGTGGATGCGCTTGCCCTGGAAAATCCCGCACCTCCGGACGGTGCTGTGACGTTTGAGCGCTACGTCGGTCAGCACAGGCTGCTCGACGCCATGCGCGGGAATTCGGGAGATGAATCTAGATGAGCGAGGATTCGCGATCCGACGTCCGCGTGGCCGTGCAGGCGTTCATCTATCGCGATGATGGCCACTGGCTGTTTTTCCGGCGGCCCGGACGGCCCGGTTGGGTGACGCTGGCGGGCAAGCTGAAAGACGGCGAGGACGTTGACGACGGCCTCCGCCGTGAGATCGCGGAGGAGATCGGCGGACAAGTCCGCGTCGAGTTGGTCAGGACCGTGGATGCCCACTCCTGGGACTTGCCGGACGGCCGGTATGTGAGTATTTTCAAACTGATCCGCTATCTCGGCGGACCCATCGAGATGGGATCGGACATGGCCGAAGCGCAGTGGGCCTGGATTCCGGGCGACGAGGTGCCCGGACTGCCCATCACCGTACCCCAGCAGTCCTGGATCGTCGAATGGGCGCTTGAGCTGGCGGCGCACCTGACCCGTGGAAGGAGGAACTTCGCATGATTCGAGAATCGCAGTCCCCACCGCCCCGGCCGGAAGCGACGGAAGTCTTGCTGGTCAGCCCGTGGCTCGAACCGGTGAACGTCTCGCCGACGTTTCAGATTCTCCGCGAGGAGCTTTCTCACGTCGCCAGGCCCGTGACCCGGGCGCGGCTGGCGGCGATGTTGCCGCCCGACGAGGTAGACCGTTACGCGGACCTGTTCAGGTATGCCGGCCGCATTCCGGTTTCGCTGGGAATACTGTCGATCGCAACTTGGCTGAACGAGAACGGATTTCCGGCCGGCTATCTGCCGTTGCAGGTAGCGCGGGAGGATGCGGGAAATGAGGAGAGCTGGCTCGAGAAGACGCTCGAGAAAGCTCTGGCCGGCCCGGAGCTGCGCGTAATCGGGTTCGGTGCGCTGACGAACGAGATCCCGCTGGTGGAACGGGCCTGCCGGGTAGTCAGGAAGCTGCGGCCCGATCTTCCGATTGTGCTCGGGGGGCCGCATGTCACGTTCCGTCCCCAGGAGCTGCTGTTCGAGGGACTGGTGGATATTGTCGTGCGCAGCGAGGGCGAGCTACCGATGCTGCGAATTGCGGAGCGGGTTCGCTCGAACGTCGACCTGGCCGGAATTCCGTCTACGACGGTTCTGCGGGACGGAAGGTCGATCTCATTCCCTGGAGACGGGCCGGCCGATCTCTCCATCCTGCCATTGCCGCGTTACGACCTGGCCGGGACGGGGGATCGGGGAATCTACTACGGGATGTACACGCGCTCCTGTCCCAACCGCTGCGCGCATTGCGTAGACGGGCGGCTGTTCCCAGGGCCGCTGCGCAGCTATCCGCCGGCAAGGCTGCTGGATTCGCTGGAGCTGCTCGCCGACCAGACCGGATGGCGTTTCATCCACCTGGCGGACAGCTCCTTCGGCGCTTCCCGCGAGACGGTTGCCGCGCTGTGCGACGAACTGGAGCGGCGACCGGCGCGATTCCTGTTCAGCGTCAACGCGCGGCCCGATCTTCACCGAACGCTTGGCGCCGATCTGATCCGCCGGCTCCGTGCCGCCGGTTTCATCGAGTTCCTGATCGGAGCGGAATCGGGATCGGACCGGATTCTCAAGTCGCAGGGGCGCGGTCACACCGTGGAAGACCTGATCGCGACCCTGACCCTGCTGCGCGATTGCGGGGTGCCTCTGGCATCGACGTACTGGATGGTGGGCCTGCCCTTCGAGGATATCGACGACATCGCCGCCACCATTCTGCTTCAGCGCCGGCTGCTCGACGAGGATTTGACTCACTTCGCGACGAGCAAGCCGTTCATCCCGGTCCCGGGCACGTCGCCGTTTGAACATCCCGAAGCCTGGGGGATTGAAATTGTCAGCACAGACTGGAGCCTGTATGCGCGGTACGGCCAGCCGCTGCCGTACCGCCATTCGCGTCTCAGTGCGGGCGAGATCGAATCGGCGGTCCTGCTGATGCAATCCATCATGGTGGGCGCCTTTCAGCGGCGGGCAGGAGAGAGGAAGTACGATCTTGCCGGACTGCGAACGCGCATGGAGGCCTCTTATGAGCGGGCAGTTTATCTCTGAGATGCCGGCGGGAACGACCCGAATCAAGAATGTCGGGTGGACCGTAGGCAACTACTGCAACGCCGCGTGCAGTCACTGCTACAGTGCCCGGTCGAGGCAGGGCACTCGGGAACAACTGACCGAGGCCGACATCGATCGGATTGTCGGGCAGCTTGTCCGACTGCAAGTAGAGACCGTGAACATCGGCGGCAACGAGCCGGTCTATACACATGGACCCGATCCCTCCGTCTCGCTGCTGCCGTGCCTGATCACACGTCTGGACGAAGCCGGATTCGCCGTGGGCATCACGACCAACGGAACCACGTTCGCCTACCTGGACCGGCATTATCCGGAGGCGCTCGAGCGAGTGGACGATCTGGATTTTTCGCTGGACTGGCCGACGGCCGAGCAGCACGACGAAACGCGAAAGGCTCCGCTCTATGAGACGGTGGTGCATAGCTTGCAGCGGGCCCGTGCGCTGGGGATTTCGGCCAGCGCGGTGGTCTGCGCGACCACGGAGAATTTCACCCCGGAGACGCTGACTGCCTTTCTGGACTTGTGCGCGAAGCTGGGCTGCGAGCTGCGGTTCAATCTGTTGAAGCCGGTGGAGCCGCGGCTCCGCGAACTGATGCCGGGTCCGGAGCAGGTGTTCGCGGGTTTCGCCCACCTGCACACTCGCTCCGCGTGCGTGGCGCAGTGCGAATCCATTCTGACGCCGTTCGCTGGCGCCGGCAGCCGGGGTTGCCCGTGCGGAACGTCGTCGTTCCGAATCGGATTGAAGATGGCGGACGGGAGGGTGCCGATCACCCCTTGCGTCTATTTGCACAACCTTTCCACGGGAGACCTGCTGCGAGAGGACGTATTCGACATCCTCGCCTCACCGGCGTTCGATCGGCTTCGACGCCGCAATGCGGAAATTCCCACGGCCTGCCGGGAGGCCGATTGCCGCTTCGCGGAGCAATGCCGGGGCGGGTGCGCAGCGCGCACGTACTTCATCGCGGGAACAATCGACGCGCCCGATCCGTACTGTCCCCTTCGATTCCTCGACTTAGGCGGACAGATCCCGGCCTTGCCAATCGTTCCGAATGGCCGGCCGGGGCGTGTACGGGTCCACGAGGATTATCTGTGCACCTGGATCGGCGCACCGGCGGCCGTCCCATGACCAGTCCCATGGAGCGGTCCGTCGTCCTGAGCGAGATGGACCTGTACGTCACTCTCGACTGCAACCTGCAATGCGATTTCTGCTCGGTGCGGGCGAACGAGGGGAACATCCGGACGCTGCCGTTGTCGCGCACGCTGAAGATCCTCGAAGAGGCGGCGGAACTGGGCCTGGAGGAACTGCACTTCACTGGCGGCGAGCCCACGCTCAACCGGGACCTGGAACTGCTCATCGCGAAAGGTAAGGAACTGGGCCTCCACACTCGCATCAACACGAACGGCTTCCACCTGTCTAAAGCCCGGCTGAAGCAGTTGAAACAAGCAGGCTTGTGCGGCGTCGTGATCTCGCTTGACGGCCTCGCGGAGCTGCACAACCGGCACCGGAAGCATCCGTTCGCTTTTGAGCAAGCCCACCAGGCCATCGCCGACTCGATCGCAGTGGGATTGTGGACGCGGGTTAGTATGACGTTATTCCGCGAGAATTGCCGCGACGCCGGGCCGGTGCTGGTGGAGATGGAGAGCCTCGGCGTGGACGGGTTTTCGTTCTTCCTGGGGTCGCCGCTGGGTCGGGCGCGGGACCAGCGGGCGGAGTCGGTGCTGACGGCGGAGGAATGGCGGGTGACCCGCGACGAGATCCGCGAGGTAGTGAGGGGCCGCATCCGGCGCATGAAAGTGGCCTATGAGCAGGGGTATCTTTACGCGGGAGAGGACACGGTGGACGGGGGATCGCTGCGCGGACGCGGCGGGGGGTGCCTGCACATCGGCGACAGCCTGGATTACCTGATCATGTGGCCCGACGGCAAGCTGTACCAGTGCTGCTTCCTTCTGGACGGCGGGCCTTCGGTCGGCGATGCATCCAAGCAGAGCCTGCGGGAGGCCCTGATCGAGGGATTGGCGAATCCCGCGCGCCGCGCACTGGCCGAGCCGGCGGACCGGTGCGCCGGATGCGCCGACCTGCCCTGCTGCGAACTGGGCTGCCCGGGATTCTCGTACCTGCTGCTGGGAGACTGGCACCGGACGGACCCGCGCTGCCCGCATGTCCGGGACGAAGAACCGCACTGGTGGCCGCTATGTCCAATCCGAAAAGTGAACGCGCGGTCGGGCTACGTGGCGGGTTCCTGCGACGACGTTTTCGCCCAGCAGATCAGCCCTCCCGCTGAAACGAGTTGAACTTTCGCAGCGACACGTCGAACTGGTGACGGCGGCGCAGAGCGAGGTCCACGCCGTGGATGTGACGGACGGCGGCGTTCAAGTCGGCCGCGGCGGGCAGGGCGTCCACAGCTTGGTCGGAGACATAGTTCAGGGTGAGGCCGTGCCCGCCCCGCTGCACCATCTGGAACTGGCGAAGGGGGAGCTGCGCCAGCAGGACGCGATACTCGTCGTACGGATTGTAGGTGCCGCCGCCCGGGAGAGCGAAGCGCGTGATCTCGCGTCCTCGCAAGTGGATGATCCGTGGGGAAACCGCTCCGCAGCGGCAGAGCTCGCTCGACAACACGCCGCGGTCTCCCGTGCGATAGCGGATGATGGGAACGGACCGGCTGAACAGGTTGGTCACGACCAGCTCGCCTTCATCGCCATCCCGGACCGGTCGCCCGCCGCCGTCCACAGCCTCCACGACGTAGTCGGCCGCGTAGACGTGAAAACCGGCGTGGGCGGAGCATTCCGTCGCCACGCGCCCGCCGACCTCGGTCAGGCCGTATTCATCGTAGACCGGAGCGGCGAAGACGTGCTCCAGCCGGGCGCGGATGTGGGGGAGGAGGGCTTCGGAGTAGCTGAGGACGGCGCGCGGGCGGATATGTCCGGCCAGACCTTCCGCCTCGACGAAGCCGGCGAGCAGATCGAGGGCTGACGGAAGTCCGCCCAGCACCCGCGGAGCCTCGCCGCTCACGAAGCGGACCAGTTCGCTGCGCGAGCTCCAGAGACTTAGATGGATGCGGACGTGGTGGTACACGCTGTAGTCGAGGGCAGGCATCACGAATGAGCAGACCTCGCCCGTCCTGAACGCGCTGACATGCATCAGCCCGGCGACAAGAGGCCGAAAGCGCACCCGGCAGGAGCGCAGAATTCGGCGGAGGTTCGCCAGGTTGGAGATGTAATAGGCGTAGTCGAACCAGGCCACCATCGGGACACCGGTGGAGCCGGAAGTCCTGATTCCGAAGTAGGCGGAAGGATCGCGCCCGTCGATGAATGATTCATACATCCCCTGTAGCTGGAGCTTGTCCATCAGGGGCAGGCCGGCGAGAGCGGACAGCGTGTCGCCGGCTGCGGCCGCACGCGCATATTGGGACGCGTGCAAACAGGAGGAATGGGACGCCACGGCGAAGAGGTCCTTCAGTTGCAGTCGGACCTGACGGGCGAGTAAGTCGGGGTTACGCTCAACGCGGGCACGCAGCCGCGCGCCCTTGCGGATGTCTGCGAGCTGGGCCGCGTCCAGAGGAATCGAGCCGAGGGTTAGCATGCGGGGGACGCTGATTGAAGCGTCGCTGGCTGGGCAGAAAAGTACTTGGGCCGCCGTAGGCAGCCTAGCCGCTCCCCGTCTATGACAGCCGCCGCTGTCGAGCTAGACGTTAATTTTGCTGATAAGCTTGTTCGTGTCAATGATCGAAAGCGGCTGCTTCTGAATCTCCGACACGATCCAGGCCCGAGTACTCGGGAAGCTTTCAGAGAGAACTGCCTTCACCTGGGCGGGTTCGAGCTTGGTTTTCTTCGCTACCGCCGCTACCAATTCGTCGATCGTGGCATAAACCCCAGGCTTAGTGGCTGCCATCGCGGCTCTCCTTTCCAGTCAGAGTGAACGCAAATCAAGAATGGTATAGCACAGATGCCGGACAAAAACAAGAAAGACCTCCAGAAAAACCTCCAGACTATCCAGACTATCCGGTTTTGGTTATACTGAGGCGGACTGCCGTGATTCTGCCGATTGCCAGTCAAGCGGGCCGGACGGAGGCGTCGCGTCGCGATCGCTTCGGCTTCCACCTTTACCGGATCCCGCGGCGGACCGTGGTGTTCCGGACGCCGGGGTACGAGACGGCCTTTGTGCCCCGCGAGTCTGTCGAGAGCCTGGCGAGCGGGTTCCATGCCCGCTGGCAGCCGGGCTTTCCGGACGAGTGGCGCGGCGCGCCGAGTGCTGCTGCGCGTATGGCGGAGCGTTCCGGTGCATGGAGTCAGCTCTACGTGATCGCCACGGGCCAGTGCAACCTGAAGTGCGTCTACTGCGCTCAGTCGCGGCAGGACGGCTTGGGCATGCCGGCGGAGATGATGCAAGCGCGGGTGTGGGAGTTTCTGAGAGCCAGCCCCCGGCCGCGCGGAATCGTGTTCTACGGAGGCGAGCCGCTGCTGAACTGGCCCGCGGTGCGCGACACGATTGCTTCGGTCCGCGACCGTGGGCCGGGCCTGGAAATCTCGCTGCTGACCAACGGCATCCTGATGACGCGTGATATCGCGGGGTTCTTCGCGGAACACCGGGTGGGGGCGATCGTTTCGATGGACGGGGATGCCGCGAGTCATGATCGCGCGCGCGTCGATTTCGATGGTAAGGGGCGCCAGCGGGCAGCGGAGACGGGTTTTGCCGTTTGCCGCGACGCCGGCTGCACGGTGGGGATCTCGTGCGTCGTGGGCGAGCACAATGCCGGGCGCATCGAGGAGGTGACGGCGTATCTGTGCGGCCTGCGGCCAGCCAATATCGGAATGAACCTGATGCACAGCGCGGGGCGGACGGGGTTCGTCCACTCGCCCTACGAAGGGGCGCGCGCCGTGGTGCGCGCCGCCCGGACCGCAGCGGAGTTCGGCATCGAGATCGAACAGTTCGCCCGGGTGCTGCGCGCGTTCGTCCATGAAACGCCCCGACGGGCGGACTGCCCGGCTTGCGGCGGCCGCCTGGTGGTCACCCCGGAAGGCCGGTACGGAGTCTGCGAGGGCGCCTACCCTTATCACAGCGAGTGGTTTTTCGAGTCGCTGGAACCGGCGGAACGGCTGGCGCGGTCCCTTGCGGACTGGCCTTGCTCGGACCCCGATTGCGCCGGATGCCCGGGTGCCGGCATGTGTGGTGGAGGCTGTCCGCTCGATGCTCTCTTTGATCGCGGTCCCGGCCCGGGGCGCGACGAACGCGCCTGCGCCCTCACGGGTGCGATTCTGGAAACGGCGCTGCGGTGTCTGGACGAGCTTCCTTATGACGAGAGCGCGCCGCGGCTGCTGCCGGTCGAAGAAAAACGGTCGGTGCTCGGCCGTTTTCTCGGCACCGGAGCCAGACCCTTGCGCACCACCAGTCACTACGGCGAAGCCTGACGGCCCAGGGATTGCCGCGGCTTGGGTGGGCGGCGGCCTTTACCTGGCGCAAGAGCAATTCCCTCCACGTTCGCTTAGAACTGCGCCGGTCGGCGACGCGCTTGAACACTGCGCGGCATCGACGCGGCAAGCCGCACACGCTTATTGGCCGGCACCCTTGGGCGAGAGACCGCTGGAGCAGCGGAGGACCAGCGGAGGAAACGGCGGAATGGACGGCAGCACACCTCGGCAATGTCAACTGCGTGGCGGGAGTGCTGAGAACCCATCTTCCGGCGGGCAAATGAGGGCGTGCGGGGCGCCGAATACGATGATCTGGTGCGGTGAAGAACGCAGTGGGCCTACCGTGTTTGGGCTAGGGGCGGAGTTCAGGGGCCCCACCATCCTCTTTCGAGTTCACCAGGGTAAAATGTTGGTAGCCGCCGGACAGCCTGGGATCGATAAACTTTGCCCAGCCTGTCAGCGACGTTGAAGGACGCGTGAGTAGCTCAAGGTTCTGGAAGGAGCGCGAAGAAGAGTTCCGCCGACACGCCAACGGCGAGCATAGTTCCCTAGCTGCCGATTGGTACGCGATTACGGATACGTGGAGATTTCGCGGCGGTGCAGGCCACCGGTCTGAACGAATACTCAGGTCTTTGACTCGAAAGGTAGCAAGAGAGATCAAAGGCAGTACGGGCACTGACCCGTGTAAAGCTCGGCTCGACGCCCTACGGCATGCTGAGTACAATTTTGAGCTGCGGTTCAGATACACAGGAGCTTACAACCAGCAGCGTCTGGATTATTTAGCGCAGTCGGGCGAAAGGTCCCCCGTAGTAGAAGGTATTGTCGAGACTGTTCCTCTTCCCGATGGTTCAGTAGAAACCAGAACGCGCATTGAGGGAATCATCGGAACCATAGAGCACATTTTCGATACATCAGCGGACTTCTGCCTGGAACGTGGCTCCCACGCACCACCGGACACCACGGAAGTTACAGCGCCAGATGCGAGCCCCGAAGTCTTGGGCCGTCGCCAAACGAGCGGAGGGATGGAAGACGTTCGTGCCTCCGCTAGAAAAATGCTCGCCGAAGGCGCTACTCACCAACAGGTTTGTCAGCGGTTGAAGGATGCAGATCGGCCATCCCGCGCCGAATGGCGGCACCTGTCCTGGGACAAGGCATATATGGCGGAGCGATACAGGGGTTCGGTCTGCAAATAGCTATCCAAGAACTGCCGACCGTAGTTTACCCTTTTTACCTTTTTACCTCTTAGAGAGGTTCTTTGCACTGCAAAACCATAAGCCTCAACCGCTTACGCGGCTAACCGTCTTTTCTCACAGGCGGGCTGAGGATGTCCGCTCACAGGCAAATCGCAGCGGCGGCGATGGCTCCATTTTGCGAGAACAGAAAAATAGTGGTCAGTTAAGGCCTGTAGTGGGGGA
>JBEKTU010000127.1:0-14674 GCA_049515735.1 Bryobacteraceae bacterium | reverse complement strand
AGCCGCTTCATCGCGGTCAGTACGTTGTAGGTGATCACCGCCAGGCGGAACCAAGCGGCATTCGCCCCATACCGCCCACATGGCAGAACCCCGCCGGCCAACTCATTCTTCAGTACGTCGTGCACCGTCTCAATCGTGCCCGCCTTCTCGCGATGCCATTCCAGCAGCCGTTTCTCTTTCCAGTCCCACAGGTTCGTCGGCACCGCGAAGTGCTTCACCCCGCTGCCGTCGGCAAACAGTTCCTGCTGCCTCTTGCGAATCCGGATGGCGATGGATCGCAACGGCTCCCGGTAGCGATTCGCGGCTGTCTCTTCCGGGTAGTATTCCACCGGCGCGCGTTCTTTTACCGCTCCGCTGTCTTCGCCGTAGGGCTGCCACTTCTCCGCGGGAATGCATTCGATCTCTTCCCGCAAGACCGGATTCATGCGTGCGCTCACCGCGAAACCAATGAACCCTTGCGGACCATTCGCCCGCTTCTCATCGCGCAACCAACTCAGCAACTCCTCTTCGTCACAAGCCGAGTCCCCGCGACGGCTGATATCCGCTGCCGCCCTCGTAGGTGGCCTTGGCCTCCCGCTTCCAACTCTCGATCACGGTGGCATCCATATCGATGGTGGCGATGCGCTCCCCAGCACAGCGCCGCGCCAACTCGCGCACTACATCATCCTGGTTCACCTGCGCCAATCCGCGCAGCGGGGTGCTTTCTTCCAGCACGTAACTGGCCTCGCCCATCGGCAACTCCTGGGCACCTCATGTCCCAGAATCACCGCCAGACCCCGGTCTTCCCGCAAACCATCGAAGTCTTCCCAACAGTCCCCGCCGGCGGCGTTGAGCACCAAGAAGCTCTCGATGTAGGTGGCTTCGTCGAAACCTCGGTCGCGCTGCTTCAATGCCAGGTTGCGCTTCACGCTGCCCGGCACATCGAAACTATGCAATTCCGCACCCATTCGGTGCGGCCTCGGCTTCACTGCGACACCATCCGGCCCCGATAAGCTCTGCCTTGCCCAGAACCTGCGCAGGTAGCCGAATAATGTCCTTCGCCTACGGACGGATTACGATCTTATTTCGACCCCGGCGTGTTTCAGGATACTCTCCCGCGTGTTTCAGGATACTCTGAAGTATGTTTCGAACACTCCTGCTGGCGATTCTGATGTCTCTATCCGCGCTGGCGCAACCGGCTCCGGTTGTCCAGCAATTCCTGCTCCGCCTCGAACCGGTGCGCAAAGACTTCACCCTGCAAAACATGACCGACGACGAGCGCCGCATCACCGGCGAACACGCCGCGTACCTGAAAGAGCTCATCGGCCAGGGGAAGCTCGCATTCGCCGGCCAGGTGTTCGACCCCAAAGGACTGTGGGGCATCCTCATTGTGAATGCCGCGGATCAGGAGGCCGCAACCGCATTGCTGAACGGCGATCCCACTATAAAGGCGAAGGTTTTCCGAGGTGAGGTGATCCCCTTCCGGATCGTCTTTCAGCGCGGCGCCGAATCCCCGCACAAGGAATAGCCAGCACAGCCACAGCAGGCTACGGCTGATACGCCGTCAGTCTCGGCGGCCGGAAATCCGGCTCCAGCAGCCAGACGGCGCGGTCGGGATAGTAGCGGCGCAGTTTCTCGTCTTCGGCCTCGCCCAGGTCGCGGGCCCAGACTACGCGCGCGGTGTCAATATCGGCGGCGTTGTAGACCCACTCATCCTGGAAGATGTGTTGCGGGTAGTAACGAACGAACACCAGCAGCTTGCCTGGTATCGCGGCAAGCTGCCGGTCGATGTAGATCCGCCGTTCCGGATTCCCGTGGTTGATGGCGTCCCAGGTCTCGTATGGCCGCATCGCCATGGAGACCTCCGTATCCTCGAATGCATGGACACCGTACCAGAACAGGAAGTGTGCGGCGCAAAGAAAAACAATCACCAGCGCGGCCTCGCGGCCGGCTGGAGATCCCCTGATGCTAAGCCGGCTGAGCCGCTCCAGCCCCGTCACGCTCATCAGAACGAAAAGACACGTGGCCGCGGCGATGTAATGAAGTTGGAATGCCGGGAAGAAATTGACGCCCAGGCTGAGAAGCAGCAAAGTGAGCGCCGCCCAGACGAATCGGAACTCCCGGATGGTTACCAGAAAGACCGCCAGCGCCAGATAGAGCGGAGCCAGAAAGAAGAAACGATAGTAGCGCACGCGGTACTCGAGACGCTCCAGGTAGCTGGTCATCGTCTCGGGACCGGTGTGAAACGAAAGCTGCATCTTATAATCGAGCGCTTGTTCCCTGGTCAGCTCCCGGTGGGGCACTGGATTCGATTGCACCGTGAGCGCGGCCGGTACGCCGTACTGATACTGGCTGAGCATCTCGGGGAGCGTGGTCCAACTGCCGGTGACTGCCTTATTCTGGAACAGCATGATGGCGACGGCTGGAATCAAGACCAGGACCACATCCGGCGCCACTCTTGCCAACTTTCGCAACTCGTCCCGCTGGCGAAGAACCGGGACGAAGAACAGGACGACGGCGAGGAATAGAAAGACAGACTCATACGGCCGCGTGAGCAGGTGCATCCCCAGGCCAACGCCCAACAGGACCGCGTCCCGCGTACGGGGCCCGTGGCGCAGCCGGGGCAGCGCTCCAAACACCAGGCACCCCGCCGTAGCGGCCAATGCCCCGCCCCAATAGCTGTTCATCCACTGGTTCAGAGGGCCGAATTCGATTACCGCCAGCGCCCCGCCAACCAGCGCCCACCCCGGAGTGGTCCAGGCCCGCAGCATCCAGTAGCACAGGGCGCAGAAGGCCGCCACCGAAAGCACTACGCCGGCCCAGGGAAGGCCGCACATGGCCCAGCCGATCACCAGCGCCAGGCCTTGGCCCACCGGATAGATGGAACTGTAAGCCGGCTCCTGAAGCACAAAGAACGTCTCGAAGAACTGGGGCAGTGGATGCGGCGGATTCGCCAGGCGGAAGTGCCGCAGCGTGTCGGCCTGCAAGAGGTGGCCGAACTCGTCGTAAACGTCCGGCGAGGGGACCGGATGGTGCGCCAGCAGCGCCAGCCGAAGCACCACCGGAAAGAGGGCCAGCAGCAACATCGACCAGCCGGTCCTCTCCGCCAGCTTGAGAGCGTAGGACTGAATCCAGGGGCGCCAAACCAGCGCCATCAAAACCAGCATGGCCGCCAGCGCCAGCTCGATGAAGTCGGCCGGGCCAAAGCCGATGGAATTATTAAGCGGCAGAAAAGAGCGAAAAACGTCGAACAGAAACATGCGACGTTTCTATTCTCCCAGAGGTTCTACAATATCCGGAGCGCGTCCGCCAGCCCTATCGCCAATCATCCACGATGAAAACGTCCGGCCGGTTATAGGCGGGCGAATCCGGCCGGTGCATGGCCACACCCTGGGCATCGGCCCGGTAGCCGCGTTCCAACAGGGCGCGATACGCGCGGCTGCGATTCAGGTTCACCCCGGCCACCACCCGCCCCAGGCCCTTGTCCGACGCGAGAGCCTCACAGGAATCCAGCAGCCGTCCGAAAGCCTTCTCCGCCTGCGCTCCGGGCTTGACCGCGGCGAACTTGATGTAGCAGGCGCCGGCGCCGGCCTCCGTGCCTTCACCGCAATGGCAGACCGCGAACGCATCGAGCGAGTCGCCGTCCCAGATTACGAGCGTTTCTCCGAGCGCCTGGTCGTCGACCGAGCGGATTTCGCGCGTGACGTCCAGGCCGCCGTAGAGCGAATCGGTCAGCGCGCGGCAGGCATCAAGAACCTGCGAGCGCTGGCTCTGGTTCACTTTCGAATACATGGCCGGGGCCAGGACCTTCGGCCCGTCCACGGATTTGGAGAGTATGGCTGTAAGAAAGCGCGGCCAGAACCCGAACTTCTGGTACAGGTGAACGTGTCTGGTGCTGTGTGCGAAGGTGAACAGACCGGCATCCCGGACGCCCCACTCCTCAAACAGGTCCATGGTCGCGGCAAGCAGGTGCTGCGCGATGCCTTGGTTCCACGACGACGGCCGGATCGTCAGAGGGCCGAAGAATGCAAAACTGCCCCAGTGAGCAGCGAAGTTGGATCCCACTAACGTGCCATCGAACTCGGCCGAGAATGCCGAGGCGGGGTCCGCTCGCCATCGCGTGCCGACATATTCCCGGTCCGGCCAGAAGTCCTCGGGATTCGGCGCCCCCAGAAAGGTGCCGAATGCCAAGCGAACGATGCTGCGCGCAGCCGGCAGATCGGATTCCTGCATTCGACGAACGACGATTCGCGCGGATGGTTTACCCAGTGCCGCTGAAGACATAAAACCCCCTCCTCGAAAGCAGTCTATCAGAGCCACGCAACCTCCGCGCCATATACACTCGAAGTATCCCCGTGAACTCGAAGAAGGTTGCCATCATCGGCGGCGGCATCGTTGGATTGGCCACCGCTTACCGGCTGGGCGAGCGGTTTCCCGGCGCCCAAATCTGCGTGCTCGAGAAGGAAGATGCGGTCGGTCGGCACCAGACCGGACATAACAGCGGCGTGCTGCACAGCGGCCTCTATTACAAACCTGGGTCGCTGAGGGCGCGGCTGGCGGTTGCGGGCATCCGCCAGATGGCGGAGTTTTGCCGGGAAAACGGAATCGCGCACGAGATCTGCGGAAAGCTGGTGGTGGCGGCCGATGACACGGAAGTGCCCCGTTTGCGGGACCTCGAAAAGCGCGGCGCCGCCAACGGCCTGGAAGGGTTGTGCTGGCTCGACAGCGGCGAGATGCGCGAGATCGAGCCGCATGTGGGCGGCGTAGCGGCCTTGCGCGTCCCCCAGGAAGGCATCGTGGATTACACAGCGGTCTGCGATACGCTGGCCGCCAAGCTCTCGGAGCGGGGCGCGCGCGTCGTGACCGGCGCCCGCGTGAAACGATTACGGCGGCAAAGCGCAAGGTGGATTGCGGAAACCACCGCCGGCGAGTTTGAAGCCGATTTCCTGATCAATTGCGCCGGCCTGCACTGCGACCGCGTCGCCCAACTGGCGGGCGAGCGGCGCGACATGCGCATCGTGCCGTTTCGCGGCGAGTATTACAAGCTCCGCCCGGAGCGCCAACACCTGGTGAGCAACCTCATCTACCCGGTGCCCGACCCCCGGTTTCCCTTCCTGGGCGTGCATTTCACGCGGTTGATCCACGGCGGCGTCGAAGCGGGGCCGAATGCCGTGCTGGCATTTGCGCGGGAAGGCTACCGCAAGACCGATTTCAACGCCCGCGACTTGGCCGACGCGCTCACCTATGCCGGCTTCTGGCGTTTCCTGCGCCGCCATCCCTCGATGTGCTGGTACGAACTGCGGCGCTCCTTCAGCCGCCAATTATTCTGCCGTTCGCTGCAGCGCTTGGTGCCCAAAATCCAGCCCGGCGACCTCGATACCGGCGGCTCCGGCGTGCGCGCGCAGGCCATTGCGCCCGAAGGCGAGCTGGTTCAGGACTTCCGCTTGATCGCGCGGCCCAATGCACTGCACGTGCTCAACGCACCCAGCCCGGCCGCCACGGCGTCGCTGGCCATCGGCGCGGAGATCGCGGCCATGGCGGAGCAGGCGGCCGCTGGGTAGCCGCTATCCCTATTTGCTCGCTGTCTTGACAGCATTCACCTGAAAAGTCGCGACGCTGGAAACTTGTTCGTTGGGATTGACTACCTCCACGAGCCAGCTACGGGCGGCTGTACCCACGTTGATCGACGCCGTCACCTGCGAGCCGCTCACCCACTTGACCTGCGTTCCCATCGCCGTGTGACCTGAGTAGCCCACCAGCACCGCCAGCCCGCCGCCGGACTGGAACCCGCTGCCGTTGATGGTCAGGGTCTGATTCGAACTCGAGCCACTCATAGGGTTCGGGCTTACGGAGGCGATGGCCGGCAGTGGCGGCGGAGCAAGCACCTGAAGCGATGCGGGGCTGGAGGCCTGACCGTTGGGATTGACCACCTGCACGCTCCACGTGCGGGCCATGGTGCCCACATTGATGAGCACCTGGATCTGCGAGGCGCTCAAGCAAGCGATCTCGGCTCCCTGCACGGTGGCCGAGTAGCCGGTATAGCTCACCAGCACCTTCAGCCCGCTGCCGGATTGGAACCCGCTGCCAGTGATGAAAAACACTTGATTCGAGTTCGAACCCGTCATAGGGTTCGGATTCAGCGAAGTAATCGCCGGCGCCAAAGGTGGAGCGAGCACCTGGAGGGATGCGGCACTGGAGGCCTGACCGCTGGAATTGACCACCTCGACGCTCCACGTGCGCGCCGTGGCGCCCACGTTAACGGGCAACTGAATCTGCGAAGCGGTCAGCGACGCGATTTGCGATCCCTGCAAAGTAGTGGTCGAGCCGGTATAGCTCAGCAGCACTTTCAGCCCGCTCTGAAATCCACTGCCGTTAATCGTCAGCGTCTGGTTCGTGTTCGATCCCGTCATGGGGTTGGGGCTTAACGAAGTAATCGCCGGCGCCGACGATGGAGCAACCACTTGAAGGGATGCGGTATTGGAGGCGTGCGAGTTAGGATTGACAACTTGCACGGTGCAGGCACGAGCCACGGTCCCCACGTTGACGGGCACCTGAATCTGCGTGCTGCTCACCGAGGCGATGGTTCCGACCGTGGCGCCCGTGCAGCCCAGCACCACCGTCAGTCCGCTGCCGGCCTGGAACCCACTGCCCGTGATGGTCAGCGTCTGGTTCGAGCTGGACCCCGTCATGGGGTTCGGACTGAGCGAGAGGATGGTCGGCGGAGTCGTCACGTTCGACCAGTGGGTGGCCAGGCTGTAGGCGTCCACCGAACCCCATCCCGTGGCCAAATCATAGCCGGCGCCGGCGCTGTAGCCATTCATGTGCCCGATGTTGGTGCCGGGCGCCGCGGCCGAGCAGCCGGGCGAACCTCCCGCGCAAGGGACGGCATTGGTTCCCGACGTGACGTCATGGAACACCGAGGGGGCTTGTGCCGCCAGCGGATAGAAGCGCAGGTTCGGATTGCCATTGTGCGCCCCTGTGTACTGATTGACGATGGCCATGATTCCGGCGAAAGAGGGGCTGGAAACCGAAGTGCCGCCCACCAGGTACATATTGCCTTCCTGCTCCATAATGTAACCGTCGTACCCGCCTGCCGAGAGAGAGACGTCCGGCAGATAGCGGTGATGCTGGCCGGCGGCGAAGGGATCGGCCGCGGGAACGCCATTGCCGGTCTGCCACGCGGGTGTGCCGTACAGGATGCTGACGCCGCCCGATCCGGCATAGAGGTTGTTGGCGGCAGCCCCGGGCGTGGTGTAACTGCTCTGTTGCCAGACCACCTCCGGGATGTAACCGATCGCCGAGGCGTGGTGCGCATCCATGGCGCTATTCCAGTAAGTGCCCGACCCTTCGTTGAACTCAGTGCCACCGACGGCAACATTGAACGGAGTCGAGGCCAGGCCGTTGACGGCCAAGCCACCACTGGCCGCCTTGGTGGTGTTGTCCCCCTTGCTGTCATAGGAGACCGGAAAGTCGCAGCCCGCCGAACCGGAGTCGCCGGAAGCCACAAAAACGGAGATGCCCTGCGACGCCGCCTGCGACCAGACGCTGTTATAGAACTGGTTTTCCGAGCCGAGTTCGGCCTCGCAGGCCCCGAAACTGAGACTCATGACCGAAGCCATGTTGTTGTTTATGATGTACTGGTTGGAGAGGTCCAAACCGTCAGTCGAGTTAGTGCTCTTGGAAACCACGAACTTGACGGTGGCGCCTTTGGCGACGGCGCCGGACCACTCCACGTCCAGATCGGCCTCGGTTTCCTCGTCCGCGCTGATGATGCCCGGGTCGGGCCCGTTGACAATGATCTGCGGATTATTGGCCGGCAGGCCGAAGTAAGTGCGGAAGGCGGTAACATCGCTCAGTTTGATGTTAGTATGGCCGGCAATCGCGATGGTCTGGCCGGTGCCGTCATAGCTCAGGTTCCACAACGCGGCGACGTCGTAAATCGTGGCAAAGTCATAGGGTCCGATGGCGTGGCCGCCGCCGGAGAGGTTGAAAACCGGGGACAATACACCGGCCCGCGCGCTTTCCGTAACTGGCCTGCCCACGCGATGATACAGCGGGTGCACCGGGAAATCGTGCAGTGAGGCGATGCCACCCACCACCGGCCCCAGGGCCTCTGGAATGGCGATGTCCGTGGCATTGGCCACGTGCCCCGCGCCGTTCACCTGGTAGTTGTGGATCTCGGTCTGAAAGGCTTCTTCCACCTGCCGCGCCGTGCCGCTGAACTCTATGGTGCGGCGGCCTTCAGCTACACTGTCCACCCGAAAACCAAGGTCTTGAAGCCAGTCGGCGATGACATCCACATCCTGCTGGCTGGCGCCGAATCGCTCTCCAAACTGCTGCGGAGTCAGCCATTCGCGGTAGTGAGGCGAAGCAGGGTCCTGCTGTTCCGCCAGAAGCTGTTCCAGCGCGGTCTCCTGCTCGGGGCTGCTTTTGAGCACCAGCAGCATGCTGTCCATGGCTAGCCCGCCGGCCACGCGACCGCGGTCATTGGCCTCCGTGGCCAGGGGGTGCGTGGTGCCAGGCAAGCGGATCAGCGTCTGGTTATCGACCGGTTGCGTGATCCGCTGGCGCGCTTGCGCGTGCAGGACACCGGTCAGCACTGAGATCAGTAACCCTGCGGCGGCCAGCCCGGCCAGTCCGCAAACACTTCTGCCTGGGGTCATATCGCTCCGATTAAGATGTCTTTGTAGTTCAAGTGTGTCACGGACACGCCAAAACTTTACCCCGATCAAACACCGAATAACTCTGCTATTTCGTTGTAGACTCGTTGGCCGACACACGTACGGCTACTAAGGCGCATCCCTGCCCCACGGTATAATCTATGGGATGCCTGAGACCCGCCACTCCGTGTGCGCGCTCGATTGCCCGGACTGCTGTTCCCTGCTGGTCACGGTTGAAAACGGACGCGGCACCAAGCTGCGCGGCGACCCGGCGCATCCCGTGACGCGCGGTTTTCTGTGCGGCAAGGTGGCTCGGTACCTGGAACGCGAGTACTCGCCGGAGCGATTGCTCTACCCGCAACGCCGCGTGGGCGCGAAAGGCGAAGGCCGCTTCGAGCGGATCTCCTGGGACGAGGCGCTGGACGCGATTGCCATCCGCCTCAAGGCCGTCGCCGCGGAGTTCGGGCCGGAGGCTATTCTGCCGTACAGTTACGCCGGGACCATGGGCCTGCTCAACGGCTCCGGCATGAACCGGCGGTTCTTTCAGCGGCTGGGCGCCTCGCGGCTCGACCGCACTATCTGCTCGTCGGCGGGCGGCGCGGGGCTGACCGAAGCGCTGGGCCTGCGCTACGGCACCGAGCCTGAGCAGTTCCGCCATTCCCGCCTGATCATCGCCTGGAGCGCCAACATTCTCGGCACCAACGTGCACCTGTGGCCATTCGTGATGGAGGCGCGGCGGCAGGGGGCTAAGCTTTACACCATCGACCCGCGCCGCAACCGCACGGGCGCCGCTGCCGACAAGCACTTCTTCACCAACCCCGGCAGCGACACGGCACTGGCGCTCGCCATGATGCACGTGATCGCGGGCGAAAACCTGCACGACGCCGATTACGTGGCGCGCCATACCGAGGGGTTTGAGGAACTGCGCCGGCGGGTCCGGGAATGGACCCCTCAACGGGCGGCGGAGCTGACCGGCCTGGCGGCGGAAGAGATTGCCGGGCTGGCACGGGAATACGCCACCACGCGGCCCGCCGCCATCCGGCTGAACTACGGCATACAGCGCAGCGAGCGTGGGGCCATGGCGGTGCGGGCGGTGGCGCTGCTCCCGGTGCTGGTCGGATCCTGGAAGGAAATCGGCGGGGGGTTGCAGCTTTCCACCTCCCAGGCGTTCCATTTGAACCGCGAAGGATTGGAGCGCGCCGACCTCCAGCAGAAGGCGCTCGGCCGCGAGGCGCGTCTGGTGAACATGGCGGAGCTGGGGCGCGCGCTCACGGTCGCCGCCAATCCACCGGTCGAAGCGCTGGTGGTCTACAATTCGAATCCCGCCGCGATTGCTCCCAACCAGAACGCCGTGCTCGGCGGATTGCGGCGCACCGATCTGTTTACGGTGGTGCTCGAACAGTTCCAGAACGACACCGCGGACTACGCCGACTACCTGCTGCCGGTGACCACGTTCCTGGAGCATACCGACCTCTACTTCGCATACGGCCACTATTATTTGCAGCTTGCGCGCCCCGCGCTTCCCGCGCCCGGCGAGGCCAAGTCCAACGTCGAGATCTTCCGCCTGCTGGCGGAGCGCATGGGGTTCGACGACCTTTGCTTCCGCGACACCGAAGACGACATGATCCGGACGCTCCTCGATTCGCCGCATCCGTTTGTGCGCGGGATCACGCTCGAAGAGCTCGAGCGCGAGCGCTTCGTCCGGCTACGCATTCCCCAACCGTTCCTGCCCTTAGCCTCCGGCGGCTTCGGGATGCCGGGCGGTAAATGCCATTTTCACGCGGAGACGCTGAACTACACGCCGCCTCTGGAATCGCGGCATGGCGACCCGGAGCTGCGGCGGAAGTACCCGTTCGAGTTGATTTCCCCGAAAAACGACGACAGCATGAATTCCACCTTCGGCCATCGCGATGCGGTGGACCTACAGACCACCGCGCTGCACCTGGACGCCGCCGATGCCGCGCGGCTGGGCATCCGCACCTCGGACCCGGTGCGTGTGTTCAACGACCGGGGTTCCTGCGTGTTGGTGGCGCGTGTGGACGATACCGTGCGGCCGGGCGTGGTTTGCGCGCCCTCCGTGCGCTGGGGGAAGCGCTCGCCCGGAAAGCGCAACGTGAACGCGCTGACCTCCGAGCGGCTTACCGACGCCGGCGGCGGCCCCACGTTTTACAGTTGCCTGGTTCAAGTGGAGAAAATGGAGATCGCATGAAGAACGCATTTCCTCGGGAGCACCGCCTCGCGCTGCGCTGGTGCTGCTCCGCGCTGTTAGTGACGCTGGCGTTTGCGCCGCTGGGCTGCAAGCGCAAGCGGGCTGTCGTCCAGCCGACTGGCGACGAGGCGCCGAGCATGGCGTCCACCATTCACATGGGAGACCCCAAGACCGGGACCCAGCTCATCAGCGGCTTTTACGGAATCGAGCAGAACGCCTGGCGGTGGACGGGGCGGCAGTTCAGTCTGGCGCTGCGCCCGCCCTCCGGCGCGGCGCAGAAGGGCGCCACTCTGCGATTGCGGCTGACGGTGCCGCCCGTGATCGTCGAAAAGCTGAAGACGATTTCGCTCTCCGCCACCATCGGCGGCAGCGCACTTGCGCCCGAAACCTACACCCAGGCTGGAGAGTATACGTACACGCGCGACGTGGCGCCGGCGCTGCTGGCGGGCGAAGCTGTGCGCGTGGATTTCCAACTGGACAAATCCATACCGCCCAGCGGCGCCGACCTGCGCGACCTCGGCCTGGTGGTGCTGAGCGCCGGCGTGGAGCTGAAATGAATCGTGTACGTCTTTATGGGTTCCCCGGCCCCACGAAACGGTACACCTGGTATACCGGCCGGCCCCAGCCATCGGGAATGACGGCCATCATCTCGCGCTCGTAGCCCGCCTCCGCCGCGTACTTCAGCAGCTTGGCATTCACTCCCTGGAAGAACTCGTATTCCTTGGTGTGCGCGATGAAGACGTGGCTCGGCTCCGAGATCACGCCCTTGAGGTAGTCGCGGTCATCCCGGCTTAGCTCGGGCTTCGCAATTGGGTCCGTGCCCACGTTTAGGGGCAATTTGCCCCGGTTGAGAAGACGCAGACTGTCCATAATGCCCCAATCCGCGCAAAATATGCCCTTGGATGGGACCGCTTTCATGTAGTCGGAGAGCGTGAAAATGGCGTCCGTCCAGTTCTGCGTGCCGCCGTTTCGCAGCATGAGGACATAGTATTCATTGGTCACCAGAGCGCCGGAAACCATCATTACCACCAGGACCGCGGCCACTGACGGAATTCCGGCGCGGCCCAACCGACGCGACGCCGCCGCGAAGGAAACCGCGATCACCATCTCGGGGAACGGCCATAAAAGAATGGCGTGGTGTACACTTGCCCCGGCGTTGGCGGTGACCGCCATTTGCGCCCACGCCACCGCCATGGCGATGAGCGCGAACAGGATGGTCCGCAACGCGGGGCCGCGCGCCAGCGGCGCCAGCAGAAGCGCGAGCGCGAAGGCGTAGAGCATCAGGTTGTGCCGTGGGTGGCCGGCAATGTACGAAATTTGGGCAGAAGCCTTCTGCAGGCCGCCTTCCGGTTGGTGGGGCACTGGCGTTTGCCAGTCTTCGTACACCAGCCAGCCGAACAGCCCCTGGCCATTGGCCGTGTTCATGAGTTGCCGGGCCTTGCCCGGAATGTCGCTGGTATCGCGGGCCACGTTGGAGCGAAAGGTCGCGAACTTCTCATCCACGTTGTAAATGATGAGCGGCAGAGCCCCCAGAGCGAAAGCCAGTGCGCCGGTGGCTACCCGCCGAACCGTAGTCACGCCAAAAATTTGGCGTCGAAAAGTCAAAATTCCGGCCACTCCTATCCCTATTAACATCCATGCTGCCAAGGCTTTATCCCACATTGCCAGGCCCAGGAGGAAGACCCCCCCAGCGAGGGCCAGGTCTTTACGCGTCTGGTAGAATCTGATCAGCAGGAGCAGTGCTCCCACCAGGAGCAAATGTTGTAGCGCCACCGGCCCCCAGTCGAAGCAGGTGGTGAGCAGATATAGCGAATCCGCTGCCAGCAAACCGCATCCAATGATGGCGGCGCGCTCTCCGGCCACCCTGCGCAGCAGCAGGAAGAAGAGCCAGACACTGGCTGCGCCGGCCAGCAGAACCGGATCGCGGAGTGCCGAGACCCCGGTGCCGAAAACGCGGAATATCGGGCTATAGATCCAGGCTTTCAGGGTCCCCAGGTAGCTCATCAGCATGAGCGGTACCTGGGAGTGCCCAACATGGAGCATGAATGCCCCGGCGAGAGGCTGGTAGATGGCCGAGGCGAACAGGGCTTCGTCATTTTGAACACCCAGGTGCGGGAGTAACGCCCGCCCGGCGAAGAAGAAAAAGATGCAGGCAGCCCCGGCGCACACGCCGCCGTGCATTCTGTGAGGATGACCACGCATGATTTTTGCGAAATGCTAGAGAGATGGTAGCATCCAGCCGATGAGGAAGTGGAACACGAGGTTGTTCCAGAGAGATCGAGAGCTTTTCGGCGTCCCTGGATTTGGCATCACAATTGCTCTAGTTTCTTAGCGTATAACCGTCGCTGGGTTGTGCACGACGGTTGAAGTGGCCCTTTCGAGGGAGCATTCGAGGTGAAACTTTCAGTGCGAGATTTCGTCTATACAGTTACTGGAAGCGACGCGCAAAGACAACAAATAAAAAGAAAAGGTCGCGTCGAACAAGGAGATGGGAAATGAACAAGACCGAACTTGAAAAACACAAAGCGATACTGGAGGCCAAGCGGGCGGAACTGTCTGTGGGCCTCAGGAACCGGGCGGACATCGCCATCGAAAAGACGCCCGACGCCTTGGATGAAGTGCAGCTCGCGGGAGAGCGCGAACTGGCCATCCGCAACCTGGACCGTGAATCGAGCCTGCTCCGCAGCGTGAGAGGCGCCCTGGCCCGCATTGCCGACGGCAGTTACGGGATCTGCCTGCATTGCGAAGAGGAGATCAAACCCAAGCGCCTGGATGCCGTGCCGTGGACCAAGTACTGCATCCGCTGTCAGGAGGCTGCCGACCGTCACGAATTCGAGAGCGAGTCGGCCGAAACGTTGGACCAGTTGCTGGCCAACGCTGCCTGAACCTCGGGACCATCCAAGGGCGCGAGAGTGATCTCGCGCCCGTCGTGTCTAGGAGTCCGTCTGAGAATTGATCTTGGAAAAAACGAGCCCGTCAGGAGAGCTGCAAGCTGTTTCTCATGTTACAACCCATCACCTACAGCACAAGGCGTCGCCGCCGCGGGCGACTTTGCTTTACAGTGACTTTTCCCTCGGACTTACTCATAACAGAGTCGATGTAGCTTCAAAATGTTGTGCGTCAGACACACCAAGGCCCACTCGCCTTGCACTTTCCGCAGCCCCCGCAGCAGAAATTGACGAATCCCACGCGCCTGTTTGATCTGCCCGAACACCGGCTCCACGATCCCCTTGCGCGCCGCGTACACCGCTTTCCCCGCCTTGGTCTGCACCTTCCGGCGCATCCGGTCCACCCGCGTGGCTCCCTGCGGCAGCGGCCCCCGCGGGCTCCCCGCCGGCTGCTCCCCGTGCTTCTGCCGATCCGCCGCGATGTAGGCATCGATGCGCAGGTTCGGCTTAGCGGTAGACTCCAAGTGTGCCAGGTTCTGTTCCGAGCAATACCCGTTGTCGGCCAGTAACTCTTCCGGCCGCTGTCCCGATTGCTCCTTGATCGCTTCCACCATCGGCACCACCTGCTGCTTGTCGTTGGCCGCCTGCGTCACCGCCTGTCCCACGATCGGTTGAAAATCCGCTTCCACCGCCGCCTGGGCGTTGTACGCCTGCACGAAGCCGTCCGCACCTTTCATGATGCGCGACTCCGGGTCGGTGAAGTTATACTGATCCTTGTCGCCGGGCTTGGCCTGACTCACTTCTTCCGGCGACTTGCCTGCCGCCGCGGCTGGTTCCCGCGCGCGCTGTTCCAGCGCCTTTTTGGCCTGCCGAATGCGCGCCAGCCGGCTCTCGCGCCGCTTCAGTTCCTCCGGCAACTCTTCCCCGGCCTGGTCCTT
>JBEKTU010000126.1:0-13341 GCA_049515735.1 Bryobacteraceae bacterium | reverse complement strand
GCGGAGGATCCGGATCAGCGCCACGTTCTCTTCGTATCCCAATTGCCCGTCCGATGGCATGCGCGTGGGGAACCATTTCTGCGATTTGTATCCTTCCTTCTTCAACTGGGCGGCGCTCTCCCCGACCCGGTCCGGTTCCAAGGATTGTCCTATGCAGCTTGCATAGACATCAAAGGTCTTCCGCGAGCCGCCAGAAGACTCCATGGTCATCATGCCGTCGGCGCGACCTACGGAGATCTGCGAGCGGAGTTGGTGGTCGTCGCCCTTGCGGACCAGCGCGCGCACGGCGTCGGTCGAGATCATGATTTCGGTGGCCGGCCAGCGCATCACGCCGTCCACGCCCGGACGCGGCGGGAATAGAGACACTTATCCCGACCGGAAGGGATGAAAAAGACTCGTTGCGGCGGCCGGGGGCTTCGGACTTTCGCCGTGCGTGCCCGGCCGCCAATGATTGGAGCCGCATCTTCGAAGGCAGCGGAAGCGCTGGATGGCGCTTCATAACCAACTCGATAGCAGGCTCGCTGAAGCTGTTGGGGCTGGTGTCGGTCGGTGACCCAAAGGGTTCGCCCGGCCTCGCCCCCCAGTGTTTCGGGACTAGTCACGAGATTTCCCCGTCGTCCACCCATCCCCGATTCCCGGGGGTGGATGCCGTTCGGCCGTTCACGGGCCTACGGAGAACTCAGTACCACCTCAGATGCAACGCTTCCAGGCCTGGAAGAAAACGGTTGGGTCTGCGCGGCGCAGACCTGTATCCGATTGCAGAATAGCAGGCGAGGGGCGACGGGGCGGGGGACGAGGAGGGGCGAGGCGGCTGTAAGTCACTGATAGGGAGGGGTGAGAATATTTTGCGATTTATGTGACTGGTAAGCGGGCGATGGGCCGGAAGGCGGGGTGGGGGTTCTGTCGATAGCCGTATCCGGACCAAGCGGCACAAGTCCGGGATGGCGACTTCTCGCCCAAGTGGATTACTTCCGGGTAGTCGCTATTCCGAGTTTGTGGTTACCGGGATTGCAGCAGCGACCGATGAAGACCGGTGGCCGGTTGGTCAAGCACGCGCGATACTACTGGCTGCTGCTGGCGGAAAGCGGCCTGACGCGGCGGCTGTTCGGGGCGATGGTACGCCGGATTGCCGCCTTACCGGTGGCGACTGGGTAGAGGAAGGGTTGTTGTAGAGATATTCCACAACGGGCAGGGAGGAAGCGGGAGGTGTCGATGGAACTTGCTGGGGAAGTGAGACTTGCCTGCTTTGAACCCTCTGACACCTGTGGAAAGGTGGTCCAGGTCGAGCGAATGGAGATTATCAGAGCTGCATACCGATATTCATGAACCAAAAATGCCCACTGGTTGTACACTGGTTCTCTCGCGAGATCCCATAATGGAAATCCCGGCTAACAAGGAGATTGCCAGCATCCTTGTCATAACGGAGCGGACGGTCAAATTCCACGTATCGAATATCCTCTCGAAGCTGGGCCTGGAACGACGAACCGCGTTGGTCCAGTGGCACGAACCAATTTGAGGAGGTTCTCATGAGCACATTAGTCGACGATATTCGATTTGGGGCACGGGCTCTCGCCAAGAGTCCCGGCTTCACGCTTGTAGTAGTGGCCACACTCGCCTTCGGCCTAGGCCTGACCACGGCCCTTTTTAGCCTTGTCGATCAGCTTTTGCTGTGGTCCGTTCCGGCGCGCGAGGCGAATCGCCTGGTGAAGATCGAAGGTATCTACGGCCGCACATACCCCTTTTTCCGTGCCTATCGCGACCTCAATCAGGTTTTCGACGGAGTCTTAGCCAGCAGCGACAATCTGGGCGCCGGCCTTCGGCCCCCTGGGTCGCGAGGCGTGGAAATCGGCCACGTGGAATACGTCAGCGGCGGCTACTACCAAGTCCTCGGGATTGGAGCCGCTGCCGGACGAGTGATCACGCCGTCTGACGATACGGCCGGCGGGCCGCCAGTTGTTGTCCTTTCCTATCGCTATTGGCAGCGGCGTTTTGACGGGGACCTGCGGGTAATCGGCCAGAAGTTCTCGGTGAACAACTATTCGCTCGTTATCGTCGGCGTGGCGGAAAAGGGATTCGGCGGCTTGTTCAACGGCGACGAACCCGACGTCTTCATGCCCCTGGCAATGTACCCGGTGACGAACCCTGGCACGGCACAGGAATGGAATACGACGCGCAGTTACTGGCTCACTTGCGTGGCGCGGTTGAAGCCGGGCGTCTCAGTTCAGCAAGCGCAAGCCTCGATGCCTGTTTTGTGGGCGCAGGCGGTGGAAAAAGTGAATGATAGAGTCGTCGAAGCTGTCATCAGGGCTCATCGGCTTCCGAAGGATGAATACCAGCTCGCGCCTGCGGCCCGTGCATCCTTCTTTATCCGCAACCGGAATTTTCTAAATCCGCTGAAAGCCTTGGCGGCCGCAACAGTTCTGGTGCTGCTGCTTATCTGCGCGAACGTGGCGAATCTGCTGCTGGTGCGCGCCTCGCAACGCTGGAAGCAGACGGCCGTGCGGCTGTCGCTGGGCGCTACGCGCGGGCGCTTGATTCGCCAATTTCTGACGGAAAGCCTCCTGCTGGCCGCGGCGGGAAGCGCGGCGGGGCTTGGAGTTGCCTGGTTCGGCGTACGCGCTCTTGCCCAACTCAATGTTCTAGACCCGGAATTTCGTTTCCACCTCAGCCTGTTGGTTCTCGCATCGTGTGCCGGCCTAACGCTGCTCACCACCATCTTATTCGGCCTGATTCCCGCGCTACGGGCCACGCGGATGAAACTTGCGGAGAGCATGAAGGAGGGTGGAATGTCCACCGGGGCGCTCTCCCGGTCACTTCTTTCTAAATTCTTGATCGCCGGCCAAATCGCCTTATCCCTGGCGTTGCTTATCGGCGCCAGCTTGTTTGGCCGCACGCTGAGAAATCTTCAGAATGTCGATCTCGGGTTTCAGCGCGAGGGTATCGCGATTTTCGAGATCGCCCCCGCGAGCGTGGGATATAGCGGGCAAAGCTTGCGTACGTTCTACGATCAGTTTCTCGAGCGCACGCGGACTCTTGCCGGCGTGCGCTCGGCCGCCTTGACGGGCATGACGCCTATTAGCAACCACATACAAAGCTACTCGGTAGGCAATAAGGCGTTTCAGACACTTTTTACGGCGTTTTATAATCCCGTCAGCTCCGGCTACTTCACCACGATGGGCATTCCCCTCCTGGCGGGCCGTGACTTCCGGCGCGAGGATGAGCCTGTCGTCACACCCAGCGGCCGGGGGAGTCAGTACGCGTCGCGGGTTTGCATCATGGACCAATCATTGGCGCGCAAGCAGTTCGGGACGGTAAATGCCGTGGGGCGCCGATTCTGCTTTGACGGGTCCGAATGTTCCGCCGACAAACGCATTGAGGTTATCGGCGTGGTGAAGGATGTGCACTATGGTGAAATCACCCGACCCGACCCATTGGGGACTCTCTACGCGCCCAGTTGGTCAATCGGCGCCAACGCGCGCTGGCTGGCGGTGCGGTTTGGTGGGAGCGCCGCCCCGGTGATCGCGGAAATTCGCCGCGCGCTCCAGGACCAGGATCCCAACGTTCCCCTGCTCCGTATCCGCCTGATGGAGGAGTACATCAACCAGCGCTTGGCGCACGAGCGCCTCGTAGCGTACCTCTCTGGTTTCTTCGGAATCCTGGCGCTCGGCCTCGCCTCGCTGGGGCTTTCCGGTGTGCTGGCCTGTGTGGTGACGCAACGGACGCGGGAAATCGGCATCCGCATGGCGCTCGGAGCACGGCGCGGGGACGTGGTCAGGATGATTTTGCGCTTCTCCCTCGTGCCGGTGGTGGCCGGACTGGCGATTGGGGTCGTGGTGGCATTTTCCTGGGGCCTCTTCCTCGGCAGCCTGATCTACGGCATCGACAGTTTCGATCTTGTGGCGGTGTCGCAATCCGTCGCCGTCTTGCTGGCCGCTGCGCTGCTCGCCGCTGCCCTCCCCGCGCGCCGGGCGACCAAAGTCGATCCCGTGGTGGCGCTGAAGTACGAATGAGCTCTCCGAGTGGGCGCTAGGCATCCTTTACGGTAGCGACGGTCACGCAGCTACCCCTATTTTTCTTTGAAGCCCGTTCCGCTTTCTTCGGGCTGGCGGGGGCCGGTATCACGACATTCATTGGCCGCAATACCCGTGGCAGCCGCACCGCCCACCAGCGTCTTTCCAAAATCCCTTCGTCCGTTGACATCACGTTGCCGCAGAACGCCCTACGCTCGGATGCAGCGTAAGCCTCGCACACGCGCCAGCCTCCAGCCGCGGCTTGTGTGTAGCTACGAAAAGAGCTACAGTAGGCGTTGGAATTCGAATGGGACGAGCGGAAGGCGCGGCATCGGCTTGACCCCAAGAGGCCCCGGCAACTCACCCCGGCAGAGGCCCGAAGGCTGGACGCCAAGCCCATTAACTATTCCGACATTCCGCCGCTCGGAGATGAATCCTTCACGAAAGCAACGACCGCATGGCCACCTACGAAGAAGCAGTTGACGATCCGCCTGGATGCCGATGTGCTGGCATGGGTCAAGGGCCAGGGCAAGGGCTACCAGACGCGGATTAACCGGATTCTCCGGGTTGCGATGGAGAGCCAGCCGCTCCGGTCCGCGCATCGCTGATCTGTGGTTACGGCGTTCTGGTGGGGTATGCTTTAGCTTGCCCGTGCCGCGCTTGACCAGGGCCAATCCTCAGGCCTGGCCGCCAGCCCTGCCGACACCGGGTTCTCTTCGATATACGCCACAATGCGGTGGAACTCCCTCTCATTTCTCACCCAGTGATCGTGGCTCTCATCCTGCCAGAACGGCTCGCCCGTTCGTCCCAACAACAGATTCGCCTCCCTGGCCGTTCTCCCTTTGATCCAGTGCGTGATTTGGGATAACGCAACGTGCGGCAGGATCAACATGTGGACATGGTTGGGCATGACCACCCAAGCCTGCAACTCGTAGAACTCTTTCCGGCTCTCGCCGGTGCGAATGGCTTCTACTATTTGCCGCGCGACGCGCGTATCGCTCAGCCAGAGCCGCCTATGGGCCTGGGCCAGCGCACGATCGTGTGCCGCGAACGCATGACCGGGAGACGCATAGACGACGTCCAGCGGCGCTACGGGCAGAGACCCGTAAAGCCGCCACGTCACAAACAGATGCGCGCCATCCGGATGGAAATGCGGCAACCTTCTTCGATACTCGGCCATAGGGCAGACAAGAGCGCCGGTGATAGATAGTCCGGCGAGTGGCCAGAGTGTCTCACTGTTTTGATGATTTGAGGGGCAAGCTAAAGCATGCCCCACCTTAGCCCAGGTAGCGCTGCAAATCGTCGGTGCGGAAGCAGTGTGCCAGGGCGGTTTCGCGCGTGATGCGGCCGGCACGGACAAGGTCGGTGAGGGACTGCTCCATGGTCATCATGCCGTCGGCGCGGCCTACCGAGATCTGCGAGCGGAGCTGGTGGTCGTCACCCTTGCGGACCAGCGCGCGCACGGCGTCGGTGGCGATCATGATTTCGGTCGCCGGCCAGCGCATCACGCCGTCTACGCCCGGAACAAGCTGCTGCGCGATCACGGCCGCCAGCGCTAGCGACAATTGCTGGCGAATCTGCGGCTGGTTGGCGGCGGGGAACGCGTCCAGGATGCGGCTCACCGCCTGGATGGCATCGTTGGTGTGCAGTGTGGAAAGCACCAGGTGGCCGGTCTCCGCGGCCGTGAGGGCCGTCGCCATGGTCTCGGCGTCGCGCATTTCACCCACCAGGATGACGTCCGGGGTCTGGCGCATGACGCTGCGCAAGGTCACCGCGAAATCGGGGGTATCGCGCCCCACTTCAATCTGCTCGATGATGGCGCTGCGGTTGCTGTGCTGGTATTCGACGGGGTCCTCGATGGTGACTACGTGCGCCGCGCGGCGGGTGTTGACGAGGTCGATGAGCGCCGCCAGCGTGGACGTCTTCCCGCACCCGGTGGGACCCGTCACCAGCACCAGCCCTTGCCTGCGCTCGGCCAGCCTGGCAAGCGACGCCGGCAGGTGCAGCCATTCGAGCGACGGGATGCGCGCGGGAAGCAGCCGGATGCTGGCCGCCAGGGTGCCCCGCTGATGATGAATGTTGATGCGGAAGCGGCCCAGGCCCTCGCGCACAAAGCCCAGGTCCACCGACTTCTTCTGCCGCAACTCCTCCAACTGCGACGGCTCCAGCAAGGGCAGCACCAGGCTGCGCACGTCCTCCGCTTCCAGCAGCGCTCCCGAAGCCGGCGCCAGGTTGCCGTTGACGCGCAACATGGCGGGCGCGCCGGCAATCAGCAGCACGTCGGAGGCGTTGCGGGTGGCGGCAAAACCAAGCAATTGATCCAGCGACGCCGTGGACTGCGGCAGGCGCGCCGCGGTCTTCTGGCTGGGCGCCGCGCGGTTCAATTCGGCCACGATTTTCGAAAGCTCAGTGTCGTATTCGCCCATGGAACGTCCCAACATCCAAAGTATACCGATCCTGCGCTATGATTCACTCATTGAAGCTGCTGATTTTCTCAGACATCCATACCGATTGGGAGACGCTCGAACGCCTGCTGGGCGTGGAGGCGGATTATTACATCGCCGCCGGCGACCAGCTCACGTGGTCGAAAGGCGCCGAGCGCTGCGGCCAGATCCTCGAATCGCGCGGCGACAAGGTTTACGTGCTCCCCGGCAACCACGAATCGGCCGAGCAGATTTCCGGGATGTGCGCGCGCTACGGGCTTCACAATTTCCACGAGCGCCACTTTCAAGCCGGAAAGTGGCACATCGCGGGGCTGGGCTATTCCAACCCGACGCCCTTCAACACCCCCGGCGAGTACAGCGAGCCGCAGCTTGCCGCGCGCCTCCAGCGCTTTGCCGATCTCACTCCGCTGGTGCTGGTCTGCCATGCGCCGCCCTACGGCACCGCGCTCGACCAGATCGGCCCGGGCAAGCACGCCGGCTCCACTGCCATCCGCGATTTCATTCTGAAACACCAGCCCGAGTATTTCTTCTGCGGCCATATACACGAGTCCGAGGGCGCCTCCGTCCGGATGGGTAAGACGCGCGCCCGCAGCGTCGGCAAGGCCGGGTATTTGTTAGAATTGGATTGAATCCCATGACTTTGGAAGAGTTAGACCGCGAATACCTGTCCCTCCGCGACCAGGCTTTGGCCGTCCGGAGGTATCTTTGACGCCCCTGCGCAGAAACAGAAGCTAGCCCAAACCGAACAGCAGATCGCGGCCGCGGACTTCTGGACCCAGCCGGAGAAGAGCCAGAAGGTGATGCGCGATCGCAAGCGGCTGGAAGAATCCATCGCCAGCGACGGCCGCATCCGCGCCATGACCGACGATCTCGACACGCTGTTCGAGCTGGCGCGCGAAGGCGAGAACGTCGCCGCCGATATCGAGCGCGACATGAAGTCCTATGCCGATCTGCTGGAGCGGCTGGAGACCGCCATGCTGCTCTCCGGCGAGAACGATCAGCGCAGCGCCATCGTCACTATCCACCCCGGCGCCGGCGGGACCGAAAGCCAGGACTGGGCCGAGATGCTGTTGCGCATGTACCTGCGCTGGGCCGAGCGCGAGGGCTTGCAGACGGTGGTGACCGACCGCCTGGAGGGCGAGGGCGCGGGCATCAAGTCCGCCACCTTCGAGGTCAACGGCGACAACGCTTACGGGCTGCTGCAATCGGAGATCGGCGTGCACCGGCTGGTGCGCATTTCGCCCTTCGACGCCAACGCGCGGCGGCACACCTCGTTCGCCTCGGTGTTCGTCTACCCGCAGGTGGACGACGAGATCAAGATCGACATCAAGCTCGACGATCTTCGCATCGACACCTTTCGCTCCTCCGGCGCCGGCGGCCAGCACGTCAACATGACGGATTCGGCCGTGCGCATCACGCACTTCCCCACCGGCATCGTGGTGCAGTGCCAGAACGAGCGCTCGCAGCACAAGAACCGCGATTTCGCCATGAAGCAACTTCGCGCGCGGCTGTATGAGCACGAGCTCGAAAAGAAGCGCGAGGAGACGCGCAAGACCGAGGACTCGAAGCTCGAAATCAATTTCGGAAGCCAGATCCGCAGCTACGTGCTGGCGCCCTACCGCATGATCAAGGACCACCGCACCAAGCTCGCCATCGGCGATGTGGACCGCGTGCTGGAAGGCGATCTCGAGCCGCTGATCCACGCCTACCTGGTGTGGCGCAAGACCGGGAAGATTGCCGGCGACGGCAAAGACGAGTTAACGGAGTGAGTATTCAGCGCGCCGCAGCCTTGATCCGCGCTGGAAAACTGGTGGCGTTTCCGACCGAGACGGTGTACGGCCTGGGCGCCAACGCGCTGGATCCAGCCGCGGTGGAGCGGATCTTCGCGGCCAAGGGGCGCCCGCGGACCAGCCCGCTGATCGTGCACGTGGATTCCGTCGAGATGGCGCGCGGTCTGGCCGCCCGCTGGCCGGCTGAGGCGGAAACGCTCGCGCGCCGTTACTGGCCGGGGCCTTTGACGCTGGTAGTTCCCAAGCGCGCCGAAATTCCGGACATCGTGACCGCGGGCTTGCCGACCGTGGGCCTGCGCGTGCCGGCGCACCCACTGGCTTTGGAGCTGATCCGGGCGGCGGGCGTCCCCATCGCCGGCCCCAGCGCCAACCGCTTCACCGAACTCTCGCCCACCACGGCCGGCCATGTGCCGGAATCGCTTGCGGACTATGTGCTCGACGGTGGTCCCGCGCGCGTGGGCATCGAATCCACCGTGCTTTCCCTGGTGGCTTCGCCGCTGCTGCTGCGTCCCGGCGTGATTCCGTTGCCCGAAATTGAAGCGCTGATCGGCCCGGTGGAAATTGCCGCTGCGGCCGGGCCCGGCGCGCACGCCTCCCCCGGTCTGCACCCGCGCCACTACCGGCCCGCGACGCCTCTCTATCTGCTCGACCCCGGCGAGCGTCCGCCCGAAGGCCAGGGCGTATGCCTGCGCATCGGGCGGGAGATGCCGGCGAACCCGCTCGAGTACGCCGCCGTTCTATATGAAACGCTGCACCGCCTGGACGCGCAGCGCCTGGATTGGATTGCGGTGGAGCGTCCGCCGGAAGCACCAGAGTGGGCCGGCGTGTTGGACCGGCTGCGGCGCGCGGCGGGGTGATTCAAACCTACGCCGTCGCCATCGCCCTTCTTGGCTCGAACGTGTATCCGAATCCCCGCACCGAGTGGATCAGGATCGGGTTGGCGGGGTCCTGTTCCACCTTCTGCCGCAAGCGCAGAACGTACACGTCCACGGCGCGATCGGTGATGGCGCGGTCCTGGCCCCATACGGCGTTCAGCAATTGCTCGCGGCTGAAGACCACCCCTGGACGGTTCATCAGGAACTCCAGCAGGCGGAATTCCGTGGCGGTGAGCGAAAGCGGCGCGCCGTTCAATCGAACCTGCCGGCTGGAGGGATCCAGTTCCACCCCGCCGGCTTCCAGCACCCGCGCGGGCGTGGCCTGCGTCCAGGGCGCGCCGCGGAGTTGCAGCTTGATGCGCGCGATCAGCTCGCGCACGAAAAATGGCTTCACCACATAGTCGTTGGCGCCCAGTTCCAAGCCGACGATGCGGTCCGTCTCGGAGGCTCGCGCGGTCAGAAAGATGACTGGCGTTGTGGCCAGTTCCGGATCCTTGCGGATGCCTTTGCAGATGTCGAGACCGTCGGAGTCCGGCAGCATAATATCCAGCAGGATCAGGTCGGGCCGCACCTGCCGGCACAGTTCCAGCGCTCCCTTTCCCGTCTGCAATCCGGTCAGGGAGAAGCCTTCCTTCTCGAGGTTGTACTTCAACAGGGAGAAGAGGTCGGTGTCGTCTTCGATCAGCAGAATTTTCTTCATGGCGCCCTCTGCTGCTCTTACCCTACCAGCGCCCATGTTACAGAATGGTTAAGGGGCAGTGAATTCGGGGTTAAGTTGTTCTCTCTCAGCCGCGGCTTCGTCCGCCGGCAGCGTGAAAAAGAACGTGGAACCCTGGCCGACGGCGCTCTCCACGCGCGTGGCTCCATGGAGCGCCGCCACCAGGTGCTTGACGATGGAAAGGCCCAGACCGGTGCCGCCCAACTCTCGCGAGCGGGCCTTATCCACGCGGTAGAAGCGCTCGAAGAGGCGCGGCAGATCTTCGGCCGGAATCCCGATTCCAGTGTCGCGGACGTATACCTCGATGCTTCGGCCGGCCGGGCGCGCGCCCACCGTGATGCGCCCTCCGGCGGGCGTGAACTTGATGGCGTTGTCAAGCAGGTTGCTGAGAATCTGCGATACGGCTTCGCTGTCGCACCACGCCTGGGTGCCTTCGGGCGGGGAATCCTCCTCCAGCCGGATGTCGTTCTTTTCCGCGATGGGGCGAACCTGGTCCATGGCGTCCTTCAGCAATCGGTCTACCATGTGACTTTCGAATTCGAACTGCTGGCGCTTCTGTTCGATGCGGGAAAGCGTCAGCAGGTCTTCGGTGAGCCGCGCCAGGCGCTCGGCGTTGTGGCGGATAACCCCCAGAAACCGCATGTTGTGATCGGCATCGTACAACGCGCCGTCCATGAGAGTTTCGGTGTATCCCTGGATGGAGGCCAGCGGCGTGCGCAGCTCGTGAGACACGTTGATCACGAAGTCTTTGCGCATGCGCTCCACCTTTTCCAGCTCGGCGTGCTCGCGCTCAAGCTGCGCCACGGTGTGCTGAAGGTTTCGGGCGGTGTCGTTCAAAGTCTTGGCGAGCTGTCCGAATTCGCTCGAATCGGTGTTCGCCAGCCGGGCGCGGAAGTTGCCTCGCGCCAGCTCGCCGGCGTGCGCCATAATGGTGGCCAACCGCCGCGAGATCAGGCGCGCCAGCACCGCTGCAAGGGCAATCGCCGGAAGAAACGCCAGCGCCGTGCTGGCCAGGATCTTCCCGCGAATCCGGTTGACCTGCTGGTTGATTTCCGACAGCGGCACGGCAATGCGGACCGCGCCGCCCAGCGACGCGGCGGGCACCGCCACGTAAAGAAAGGGCACGCCGATGGTGGCGCTGCGACGGATGGTCGAACCAGTTTCGCCCCGGAACGCCTGCATCAGCTCGGGGCGCGTCCGGTGATTTTCCATCTCCGCGGCGTTGGCTTCCGAGTCTACCAGCACCGTGCCGTCCGCACGCACCACCGTAATGCGGCCCCCGGCCGCCCGCGCCATGCCCCGCGCGTACGCGTCATCCAGCCGGCCCGCATCAGGCAGGGAAAGCGCCAGCATCCGCCCCTTGTCCGCCAGTTGTTGCGTCAGGCTCCGGATGTAGGTGTCCTGAGCCACCTCGGTGGCGAAGTAATCCACGGTTACCAGCGCCAGCAGCAGCAGGCAGAAGACGCCCAGGATCAGCTTGAGAAAAATCTTGCCGGTCAAGCAGGCTCCTCAAAGCGGTAGCCGAAGCCGCGAACCGTGGTGAGGCAACGGGGGCTTTCCGGCTGCTCTTCAATCTGCTCGCGCAACCGGCGCACGTGAACGTCCACCGTCCGCGGAGTGACGTAGCGCTGCTCGCCCCATACGGCTTCCAGAAGCTGGCTGCGGCTGTAGGCGCGGCCCGGGTGCATCAGGAAGAACTCCAGCAGGTTGAACTCGGTCGAGGTGAGGGAAAGCTCCCGGCCATCGAGGAAGACGCGGTGCGCCGTCCGGTCCAGCCGGAACCGGCCCATCTCCACCGCCCCCGGTTCGGCGTCCATTTCTTCCCGCCGCAGATGTGCCTTCACGCGTGCGATCAACTCGCGCGGGCTGAACGGCTTGGTCATGTAATCGTCGCCGCCGATCTCGAGGCCCAGCACGCGATCCACTTCGTCCGACCTGGCTGTGAGGAAGAGCACCGGTGTCCGCGAGAGCGCCGGCGACTGGCGTATCTGGCGGCACAGCTCGAAGCCGTCCATTTCGGGCAGCATCACGTCCAGCACAATCAGGTCCGGCTTGAAGTTCTCCAGGGCCTTGAGAGTTCCCTTTGCGCCGTTCAAAACCTGCGCCTCATAGCCGTGGCGGCTCAGATTGTAATCGATCAGCGCGGCCAGTTCGGCCTCGTCCTCCACTATGGCGATTCGTTTGGGCATCGCTTCCCGGTGGGTTTCGGTACGGCTGCGGTACCTTCCATTGTAGCGGGTTACCGGTTCAGCCCCAGTTCCGCCGCCGCCTCTCCGAGCTTCTTGTCGAGCGTCCAAAACGCGCAATGCGACAGCAGTGCCGAGGCCAGCAGATGCATGTCAACCCAACCCAGTCCTCGTCCCCAAAGCCGCCGGTCTTCGATCAGTTGAAGGACCTCTGTGTGAGATGCCAGTTTGGCCGATGGCAGCGCGTGCAGGTCGGACAGGATTGCCACCCGGCTTTTCAGGTTGCCGCACGCCAGCTCACCCGACACGAAGGGATGCATTAGAACAAGTCCCTGGGACAGATGATCCGTCAAAGCTGGCTCCCCTTGGCGGAAGTGCCAAATCCACACGGAAGTATCAGCGAGCACCATCAGGCAGATCGCCGCCGCGGGATATTCGTTATTCCCGGGTGCTTGCCGCCAAGTGCGGCCAGGCGTTTGCCAGCTTCACGCGCAATCAGCGCTTCGAGGCCTGCCCGCACCAATGCGGTCTTCTCCTGGATGCCGGTCAGTTCCCGGGCGCGCTCCAGCAGGCCCGCGTCGATGATCAACGTAGTCCTCATATGCATGAGTATGCACCACAAATGCATATACGTCAAGGGCGCTGCCGACGGCTAGAACCCGTTGCCGCGGTGATTCACCAGCGCCAGGAATTCGTCGCGGGTTTTCTTGCGCGCGCGGAATGCGCCCAGCATGGCGCTGGTCATGGCGCCCGAGTGCTGCTTCTCCAACACAGTACGGCTTTGGTGATCGCAATGCGCCTGGGGTCGTCAATACCTTGGAAGACGTTATAGTCCCTCAGCCAGCAACGAATCTTCGTGACGCGATCAACACCAGGTTCGAGTTTGCTTTTCATAGCCTCAATCGCTATGCTATCGCCACTCTCCGCGTGTTTTTTTAGGCTCTTTACGGCCCGTGGCCCGAAATGTCTTATTACGGCTTCAAGGTCAATCATGCCCTGCTCACCCCGCAAAAAACACGCTGATTCACTATCACGCCCGTCACACCGGGACCACGGTAGCGCCTTCCCGGCCAATTTGTCAAATAAGTAATTGCCCTTTTTTGGGTTCCCAGTCTTGCTATTCTGGGAACTGCCGGAAACGGGCGATACAATTAAGGAGCCGCAGCCATGACGATCCCCGCCAGATACGAAAACGGCGTTTGAACTGAGCCGCTCGCGCGGCGGACGCTACGCGTACGTCACGGGTGCAGCCGGTCGCGTAACCAGATAGGTGTGGGTCACAAGGAGGTCCCTGTGACCCAACTTCGAAAGAGGGTGC
>JBEKTU010000125.1:0-13428 GCA_049515735.1 Bryobacteraceae bacterium | reverse complement strand
CCGGGGGATTCAACCCCTGCCACCTCGTCCGGGTGGCTCCGGACCGGAGAAACAAGGGGCGAAGCTGGCTCGTACGCCCGCCTGCCGGATCGCCTACCGGACCTGTGAGATATCCGGGCTAAAGGTGCGCAGTATTCGCGGAACGGCCCAGGCCCTGGGGCGCCATGGGCAGCGAGCGCACGGGCTGCCCCGTGGCGTCCAAAATGGCGTTTCCCACGGCCGGAGCAATCCCTATGATGGGGCACTCGCCGGCGCCGGCGGACGGCAAATCCTTGCGGTCCAGGAGCACGCTTTCGATGGCCGGCATGTCGGCGAAACGCGGCACCCGGTAGCGGGACAGCCGGTTGCTCGAGATTTTTCCGCCGGCGAATTCCACGTGCTCAAACAGCGCTCCGCCCAAGCCCATGGCGATGGCGCCCTCCACCTGGTTGCGCAAGTGCTCCGGGTTGACCACCGCGCCGCATTCAAAGGCCTCGACCACGCGCAGCACCTTGACCTCGCCATTGGTCACACTGATCTCGGCGCAGGTAGCCACGTGGCCGCCCTTCTCGAAACCCGCGGCCATGCCAAACCCGTGGTTGGGCGTCTTCTTCCGGCTGGCCCAGCCGAACCGCTCGGCGGCGGCTTGGATCACCGCGCGCAGGCGCTCGTCGTTGGACGCGTTCTTGAGGCGGAACGCCAGCGGGTCCATGCCAATGGAGCGGGCCAGCTCATCCATGTAGCATTCGCGCACGAAGTTGTTGGCCGTGGCCGCCAGGCAACGGTAGGACCCCTGCCGAAGCGGCGATTTCGTCTGGTGGAACTGCTCGCGCGCGTTGGGCACATGGTACGGCGTGCGCAGCGCCGACGCCCCGGCGTTGTAGTTGTGAAACTCCCACTCCGCGATGGCGCCATCCGCATTCGCCTTGCCGGCCACCTCGATGACCGCGCCGGGGCGGAAATAGGCCCAGGTCATTTCCTCTTCCCGCGTCCAATTCCGCTGGACGGGCCGGCCGGCGGCCTTGGCCAGTATGGCCGCCTCCAGGGCGGCGTCGCCCTGGTGCTTGCCGCCATAGCCCGAACCGGTGTCGGGCATGATCACGCGCACGCTCTCTTCGGGCAATTGGAAATGCTCCATGAGTTCGCGGCGCACGCCGAAAGGACTTTGCGTGCCGGTCCACACGGTGAGCTTGCCGTCGTTCCATTCGGCCACCGCCGCGCGCGGCTCCAGCGGGACGTGCGCGATATAGGCGATCGTATAGGTAATCAGTCCGGCACTGGAAGCCGGCCCGCCCTCTGCGTTCTGCTTGAAATACGAAAAGACGTCGCTGCTGGAGGGCTGCGCAGCCGCCGGGGTCCATTCCGCGCGCAGTGCGGCCACGGCTTTCGATGCCGTCTCGGAATCGGGCGCCGCCACCCCCACCACGTCGCTGCCGAATGCTCCCCGCGGCGAAGCCAGGACCTCGTGCACCACCTTCACTCCCGGAATGGCTTCCGCCGCCGATTGGTCGAACGATGCCAGCTTCGCGCCGAATTGCGGCGGGTACAGGATCTTCCCATACAACATGCCGGGGCGCTTGGTATCGGATGGGTACTTGTGCGCGCCCGTCACGATCTCGCGGCCGGCGACCTTGGGCACCGCGGTCCCCGCCACCTTCCATTCCGTCGCCGGCGTGAGCGGCACATTCGAGGAGATGGTCTTGACGAGTTTCTGTCCTTGAGTCAGTTCGCCGAATCCGGCGGTGTGGCTGCCGGAGGTCGCCTTGCCGTTGGCTATCGAAATGGAGGAGCGGTCAACGTTCCAGTTCTGCGCCGCCAGGTCCAGCAGCATCTCGCGCGCGGTGGCGGCGGCGCGGCGGATCTGCGGCCACATGTTGGGAGTGGTCCCGCTGCCGGCGGTGCCCCCGTCGAAGGGCGTAAGGGCGGTGTCGCCCATGATAAACCGGACCGAGGCCATAGGGACGCGCAGTTCCTCGGCCACGGCGGCGGTGAGCGAAGTTCGCGAGTTCTGCCCCACATCCACTTTGCCCGTGTATGCCGTGACCACGCCATCCTCGCCAATGTGCAGCCACGCGCCGACATCCTGGGGCATCTGCCCGCCCCTCCCGCCGCGCCCGGCTTGCTGCGCGCCGGCATCCTCCGCCAGCAGCACGGCAATGCCCCCGCCCAAAGCCGCGAAGAAATCGCGCCGCCTCATGCCCGGCCTCCTTTCCCGGCCGCCCGGTGAATCGCGCGGACGATCCTGGGATACGTGCCGCACCGGCAGATGTGCCCGTTCATGCCGCTGACGATCTCCGCGTCGCTGGGGTTCGGATTGGCGCGCAACAGCGCCACCGCCCCCAGAATCATCCCCGCCGTGCAGTAGCCGCACTGCATGGCGTCGGCTTCCAGAAAGGCCTCCTGCACCGGGTGCAGCCTGCCTTCCGGCGCCAGCCCTTCGATGGTGACAATGCGTTTGCCCGCCACCGCGCCCACCTTGGTGACGCACGACCGCGCCGGCTGGCCGTCGATGAGCACGGTGCAGGCCGCGCATTGGCCTTCGCCGCAGCCGTATTTCGTGCCCGTGAGATCGAGATCTTCTCTCAGGACGCTGAGAAGCGTACGGCCGGCGTCCGCATCGATCCGCCGCCGCGTTCCGTTGACATCCAGTTCCCTGATGTTGGCCATGGTCCCATTGTGACGCAAACTGCCTTGCACCGAACCGGGAATACCGGCATGATTGTCCATAGCGAGGTGCGGTGATTTTAATGATCCAGCGAATCGTAGGGATGGGAATTTTTTTGGCCACGCTTTCGTGGGCGCAGTCCCCGGTATTGAGCGGCATCGCGCATGTGGCCTTCCGCGTGGCCGACATTGCGGCGGCGCGCGCGTTTTACCAGAAGCTGGGCTTCGAGCAGGCCTTCGAAATGACCAGAGACGGCCAGACCACGGAAGCGTTTATCAAGATCGGCGATCGCCAGTTCATCGAGCTGTACCCGCGTAATTCCCAGCCCAGCGGGCTGATGCACGTGTGCTACGAATCCAGCGACCTGGAGCCTTTGTATGCCGAGTACGTCAAGCGCGACCTGAATCCATCGCCCGTCCGGAAAGCGGGGGCCGGCAATATGCTGATGGTGGTTCGCGGTCCGGAAAACCAAACCATCGAGTACACCCAGTACATGCCGGGGTCGATGCATTCCGAGGACCACGGCAAGCACCTGGGGGAAAATCGCATTTCGCAGCACCTGTTGGGGGCGACCCTGGCCGTGAAGGACCTTGCCGCCGCACGTGCGTTCTATACCGGCAAACTGGCATTCGAGCCCCGCGAGGAGAGCGCCGGCGGAGTCTATCTGCGCCTTCCCGGGGGCTCCGGCGAAGAGGTGAAACTCGAACCAGCCGGCGACGACACGAAACCCGCGCTGTTCTTCGCGGTGACGGACCTACAGCGCGCGGCGGGCGACTTGCGGAGCCGGGGGCTGGCGGTGAAGACTACTCCCACCGCCGTCTCGGTCACTGATCCGGATGGCGCCGTCATGGTTTTTACGCGAAGCAGCGGGCGTTGACACCTGGGACTGGAGCACCCGCGGGTGGCACCCTGTCAGTCAAAAGGCCCCGGATTGCGGGGCCCGACGCGCCGCGTGTCCGGGGCCAGGGACAGGGAGAAGAAACTCACTTCTGGCTGTCATTATGTCTGACGCGCGGGAAGGGAATCCGGTTATAGCCAGTATTGCCACTGACCGGTGGTCAGCACGTACACCGCCAAGAGGCCGTTTGTGACTGCGTGCGCCAGCATACAATCCGCCAGGTTGCGGGTGTGGACGATCCACCAGTTGTAAACGATTCCGGCCGCCAGGCCGACCTCCCAATAGGGCCCATGCTCGGAGGCAAACAGCACAGCTACGATCCAAAACGCGGCGGGCGCATACGTTCCCAGCGGCACCTTCAGGAAATCTTTGCCGATCAGCCAGCGCATCAGCCAGCCGCGCCAGAACAGCTCCTCGAGAACCGGCACCAGCGCCACCGAGGAGGCCACCCGCAACAAAATGAATGTGACGCTTCGTTTCAAGGCCGGAGGGATGGAACTGGCAGGGGTGCCGGTGAGGGAGTTATCAAATAGCCAGTGATGTCTGTACCCAAACAGGGCGTCCGGGCCGATCCAGATCAGGAAAACGGCGATGCCGATCCCGATGCTGGCCAGCGGGAAGGCAGCGCGAAAAGACAAGACGGACCGCGAAACGAAACCAATGGTCAGCAAGACCGCCAGAAACCGTACGGCGTAATACCAATCCGCCGGCAGGTGGATGGCGGCCTCGATCGCCATGAAGCCGATAAATACCAGGAAAGGCGCTACGTATGCGACGGTGGCGCGCCGGCGGGCGGCTTCCGGCTCGGGCAACGTGGCGCGGTCTGAAACAGGGTTTAAAACGGGCAACCTATATATCATAGTACGAAAGTAGAAAGTAGCGTTTCAGACGGCGCGCAGCGAGTGGGTTACCGGTTGCGGCGGGAGGCGCCGGGGCCAGTCGGGATTCCACCCAAAGCCGGGGGACGCGCACTCACCACGGGGATGAGACTGTTGCGGCCCTCGGGCTCGAGTGGCCGCGCTGTGCGCGCCGCCAGTTCGCGGTTCAAGGACGCGATGAACTCTTGAATCTGGGCCTGCATTTCGCCCATCTTCTCGCGCATGTTGAGAATGATCTCAACGCCTGCCAGGTTGACCCCCAGGTCGCGCGTCAGGTGGAGAATGACTTCCAGGCGTTCGAGGTCGCCATCGGTGTAGAGCCGCGTGTTGCCTTCGCTGCGGGAAGGCTTCAAAAGCCCCTCCCTTTCGTACAGCCGCAGGGTCTGCGGATGGATCTCGTATTGCTCCGCCACCGCGGAGATCATGTAAGCCGCTCTGGATCTGGCTTTGGCCATATCAGACCTTGGCCCACATCGCGGCGCGCGGGTCTTCCGGGTGCAGCTTGGACAGCTTACGCAGCAGCTCGCGCGTGTCCTCGTCGCGCGGTTCCGGCGCCTCGATGGCGACCTCCACAATCTGATCGCCGCGCTGATTGGTGCGCGAATTCAGGACGCCCTTCTCGCGCAGCCGGAAGCGCTGGCCGTTGGTGGTTCCTTGCGGAATCTTGAGGAGCGTGCGGCCATCGATGGTGGGCACCTCGATCTTGGCGCCGAGCGCCGCCTCCCACACCGCGACGGGAACCTGGATTTCGATGTTGTCGCCTTCGCGGTGGAAGAAGGGGTGGTCCTCCACTTTGGTGGTGATGTAGAGATCCCCCGGGGGCGCTCCCATGGTTCCGGCGTTGCCCTTGCCCGGCACGCGCAGGCGGGAGCCGTTGCGCGCGCCCGGGGGAATGCGCGTCTCCACCGTCTCGGTGCGCGTGACGCGGCCCTCGCCGCCGCATTCGGGACAGGCATTCCGCAGTTTCCCCGAACCCCCGCAGCGCGGGCAGGTCAGGTTGAACTTCATGGCCCCGGCCATCTGGGTGACGTGTCCCGTGCCCTTGCATTGAGGGCAGGCGGCCTCGCCCGTGCCGGACACGCCCGAACCCGACCCGTGGCATGTGCCGCAGATTTCGTAGCGCGTGATATTCAGGCGCACCTGGGTGCCTTTGATGGCCTGCCAGAAGTCGATGTCCATCACGTATTCGAGGTCGCTGCCCTTTTCCGGTTCCGGTTGCGCCTGCTGGGCCGCGCCACGGCCCCCGAAGAACTGCGAGAATATGTCGCGGAAGCCTCCGCCCGCGGCGTCCGTGCGCCTGCCCGCGCCGCCGGCCGCGCCGGAGAAGGCATCCGAAAAATCAAAGCCGCTGAAATCCATGCCGGGAGGGGGAGCCTGGCCTCCCGGACCTCCGGGGCCGGCGCCCGCGAAGCCGCTCTCCGAATAGAAGCCAACCTGATCGTACATCTGGCGTTTTTTCGGATCGCTCAGCACGTCATAGGCTTCCTGCACGTTCTTGAAACGCTCCTCGGCGGATTTGTCCCCGGGATTCAAATCGGGGTGGTACTTGCGCGCCAGTTTCCGGTAAGCTTTGCGGATTTCGTCCGCCGAAGCCTTTCGCGGAACGCCGAGCGTGTCGTAGTACTCGTGCTTGGGAGCGGGCATAGGAATCCGGGCCGGCGATGCCCGGCCCCTACCGGCTTATTTATTCTTGTCGTCCACGTCGACGAACTCGGCGTCCACCACGTCGTCCTTGCCTTTCTTGCCGTCACCGCCGCCGGGTTGCTCCGGAGGCGCCTGCTGCGCGCCGGGCTGGCCGGCGGACTTGTACATGGCCTCGGCGAGCTTGTGACTGGCGGTGGTCAGCCGGTCGGTGGCCGAATTGATGCGGGCCGGATCGTTGTCGGCCATGGCTTTCTTGGTCTCTTCCAGGGCCGATTCGATCTCCTTGGCTTCCGCCTCGCCGACCTTGCTGCGATGCTCCTTCAAGGTCTTTTCCACGTTGTAGACCATGGCGTCGGCGCGGTTGCGGGCTTCAATGGTGTCGCGCTGCTTGCGGTCTTCGGCGGCGTGGCCCTCGGCGTCCCTGGCCATCTTGTCGACCTCGTCCTTGGAAAGGCCGGAAGAGGAGGTGATGGTGATCTTCTGCTCGTTGTTGGTGGCACGGTCCTTGGCGGTCACGTTGAGGATGCCGTTGGCGTCGATATCGAAGGTGACTTCGATCTGTGGGATGCCGCGCGGCGCGGGCGGAATATTTCCGAGTTGGAACACGCCCAGCAGGCGGTTGTCGCGTGCCAGGGCGCGCTCGCCCTGGTGGACCTTGATCTCGACCGAGGGCTGGCTGTCGGAGGCCGTGGAGAAGACCTCGCTCTTGCGCGTGGGAATGGTGGTGTTGCGATCGATCAGCTTGGTAAACACGCCGCCCAGCGTTTCGATGCCCAGCGAGAGCGGGGTGACGTCGAGCAGCAGCACGTCCTTGACTTCACCGCCCAGCACGCCGCCCTGTACCGCGGCGCCCACCGCGACCACTTCATCCGGGTTCACCCCCTGGTGGGGATCCTTGGCGAACAGCTCGCGGACCAGCGCCTGGATGCGCGGCATGCGGGTCTGGCCGCCCACCAGCACTACTTCGTCGATTTGCGTCGGCGTGACGTTGGCATCCGCCATGGCCTGCTTGCACGGACCCATGGAACGCTGGAGGATATCCTCCACCATCTGCTCGAAGCGCGCCCGTGTCAGCTTCATTTGCAGGTGCTTGGGGCCGGAGGCGTCGGCCGTGATGAAGGGCAGGTTAATCTCGCTTTCGAGCAGCGTGGAGAGCTCCATCTTGGCCTTTTCGGCGGCTTCCTTGAGGCGCTGAAGTGCCATCTGGTCGCGCGCCAGGTCGATGCCGTTCTCTTTCTTGAACTCGCTCACGATCCAGTCGATGATGCGCTGGTCGATGTTATCGCCGCCGAGGTGCGTGTCGCCGTTGGTGGACTTCACCTCCACCAGGCCCTCGCCCACTTCCAGAATGGAAATATCGAAGGTGCCGCCGCCGAAGTCGTAGACCGCGATGGTCTCGTTCTTCTTCTTGTCCAGCCCATAGGCCAGCGCCGCGGCGGTGGGTTCGTTGATGATGCGCATCACTTCCAGGCCGGCGATCTTGCCGGCGTCCTTGGTGGCCTGCCGCTGCGCGTCGTTGAAGTAGGCCGGGACGGTAATCACCGCCTGGGTGACCTTTTCGCCCAGGTAGGACTCGGCCGCCTCCTTCAACTTGGTGAGAATCATAGCCGAGATCTCGGGCGGTGAATATTTCTTGCCGCTGATGTCCACGCGCGCGTCGCCGTTGTCGCCGCGCGTCACCTTGTAAGGCACCATCTTCATCTCTTCGTTAACTTCGTCGTAGCGGCGCCCCATGAAACGCTTGATCGAGAAAACCGTGTTCTCGGGGTTGGTGATGGATTGCCGCTTGGCCACCTGCCCCACCAGCCGCTCGCCACTCTTGGTGAATGCCACCACCGAGGGAGTCGTGCGAGCCCCTTCCTGGTTGGCAATCACCGTGGGCTGCCCGGCCTCCATTACGGCGACGCACGAGTTGGTCGTCCCCAGGTCGATTCCAATGATCTTTCCCATGTTGATAACAATCCTCCTGCCACCACGAAAGGGGTGGCGATTTAGTACAAGACCATTATCAATCTTTAGTGCGGTATTGTCAAGTTCTTTTGAGGCTCACGTGTTGCCGTGGATGTAGGCGCGCATGTGGTGGATTTCCTCCGTCTTGCTGGCCAGTTCGTAATGCATGAGGTCGCGCATGGAAAGGAACGCCACCACGCGGGAGCCGCGCGTCACTGGAAGGTGGCGGCAGTTGTGGGCGTGCATAGCGGCCATGGCTTCTTCCAGGCTGGCCGTTTCATCGATGGTGGCAATGTCGGTGCTCATGACGTTCTTGACCAGCGTCAGCTCGGGATCGAGCCTTTCAAGCACCACGCGCTTCATGAGATCGCGCTCGCTGAATACTCCCCGCAGTTGCTCCCCCTCGAAGACCAGGATGGCTCCGACGCGGATCTCCGCCATGCGCCGGACGACGTTGGCAACCGTGTCGTTCTCCTCGACATGGAAAAGCTCGCGATTTTGCAGGATGTCTCGAACTCTGGACATACTTTTCCCTCCCCTCAGTCAGGTGGAAGAAAATATACCACAAAAGAGCGGGAATCTGCACTCTCTACCAGGTATGCGTGTCGGCAATGAGGCAGTTCCAGCAGACTGGCCGGTGGGTTTCAAGCACCTGGGGGATGTGCTCGGGCCGGAAGTCCTTCCATGCGCGGATGCGCAGATCGGGGCTCATCAGGCACGGCTTGTGTTGCATCCAGTTGATTTCCGCTATGGGTTTGCCGCAGCAGGCGCACTCCTTCTCCCGGTACCAATTCGTGAGGATGGTCCGAAGCAGGCAATCTTCCGGCGCCTCCTCAATCTGCCGCAGGCAGTCCTGACCGCAAGGCCCGCGCTCGGACCAGCGCGAGCAATCCCGAAGCCGCAGCGCCGGCTCCCCGAAGACAGCCGTCAAAGCCGCGCGGCCCGCAGCCAGTTCCACAGCGGCAGGCTGGCTGGTTTCCGGACAAGCGACCACTCTCTTTCCCTGGAACTTGAGGTAAGCGCCTCCACCCTTCCAGAGCACCAGCCCCAACAGACCCAGTGCCAGAACTACCGCGACCGTGATACCCATTCCTGTCATAACTCAGGCGCCTTCCCGACCGCCTCAATTATCGGACCCGTTGGGCGCCGCGTCAAGGCCCATCCTTTGGACGCTGATTTCGTACCTGCGGATTCTTTTACCTGAATTCTGCTACTATGTTTGTTCCCAGGGGGTGTGGTGTTTCTCATCACTCGAAGGAAACAGTTCGGTCCGACGACCTTCCTCTGGGACGTCTGCGCGCCGGATGTGGCGCGGGCAGCGCGTCCCGGACATTTCATCATGGCTCGCATCGACGAGCATGGAGAGCGCATTCCGCTCACCGTGGCGGACTTCAATGCGAGCCAGGGCACGGTCACGGTGGTGATCCAGGCGGTGGGCAAGACCACGTTTGAGATGATGACGCTCGGCGAAGGCGACGCCGTTCTCGATTTCATCGGTCCGCTGGGGCTGCCGAGCCACATACGGAAACTGGATGGAACGGTGGTGCTGGTGGGCGGAGGGCTGGGCGTGGCGCCGGTTTATCCGCAACTGCGCGAGTACAAGAAGGCCGGCAACCGCACCATCTCGATTGTGGGGTTCCGCAACCGGGACTTGATGTTCTGGGAGGACCAGTTCCGCGAATTCAGCGATGAGCTGATCGTCACCACCGATGACGGCAGTTACGGGTGCAAGGGGTTCGTCTCCCATGCGCTGGCGGACGTTGTCGGCACGGAGAAGGACATCCGCGAGGTGGTTGCCATCGGGCCGCTTCCGATGATGAAGGCGTGCTGCGAGGTGACCCGGCCGCTGGGGATTCCCACCATTGTGAGCTTGAATTCGATCATGGTGGACGGCACGGGAATGTGCGGGTCGTGCCGTGTGACGGTGGGCGGGAAGATGAAGTTCGCGTGCGTGGACGGCGCGGATTTCGACGGGCACCTGGTGGATTTCGACGAGCTGGCGCTGCGGCAGAAACGCTTCGAGCGCGAGGAGAAGGAGGCGCTGGGACGGTACCGGAGCGAATCGGCGAGAATGGCCAATTTGAAGATGCGGCCGGAATCCGCCGGCCCGCCGGCCTCGACCTGCGAGTTGCCCCAGCCCGCGGCCGCGCCGCCTGGCCCGCTGGTCCCCAAGAACCTCAAGAGCATACCGCCGGAGCGCGCGCCCATGCCGCAGCAGCCGCCGGAAGTGCGCCGGCACAACTTCAAAGAAGTGGCGCTGGGGCTGGACCTGGAAGCCGCCCTGCACGAGGCTGAGCGCTGCCTGCGCTGCAAGAAGCCGCGCTGCATCCCGGGCTGCCCGGTGGGGATCGATATTCCCGGATTCATCGCGGCCATCCAGCAGAAAGACATCAAGCGTTCGTACCAGATTCTGAAGAGCACCAACGCCTTGCCGGCGGTGTGCGGGCGAGTGTGCCCGCAGGAAACGCAATGCGAGGTGACGTGCGTGGTGGGGGCCAAATACGAGCCGGTGGCCATCGGAAGGCTGGAACGGTTCGTGGCCGACTGCGCCATGGGGCGCGGATGGGATGAGTTTCCGGCGATAGATGCGGCTACCCAGAAGAAAGCCGCTATCATCGGTTCCGGCCCGGCGGGCCTGGCGTGCGCCGGAGAGCTGGCGCGGAACGGCATCAAGGTGACCATCTTCGAAGCGCTGCACGTGGCCGGCGGCGTGCTGAAATACGGCATCCCGGAGTTCCGGCTGCCGGACATCATCATCGACGCGGAAATCGAAAACCTCAAGAAAATGGGGGTCGAAATTCGGCTCGATACCGTCATTGGCAAGCTGTTCACCATTCCGCAGCTTGTGAACGGGATGGGCTACCAGACGGCATTCGTGGGGACCGGCGCGGGTTCGCCGAAGTTCGCCGAGATACCGGGCGAGGCCTACAACGGGGTCTTTTCGGCCAACGAATTCCTGACGCGCGTGAACCTGATGCGAGGCTACCGGCAGCCCCTCTACGACACGCCGGTGGGCATGGGCAGGCGGGTAGCGGTGGTGGGAGCGGGCAACACGGCCATGGACGCGTGCCGCGTGTCCCTGCGCATGGGCGCCGAAGAAGTGACCTGCGTTTACCGCCGCACGCGCCGCGAATCGCCGGCGCGCGTCGAGGAATTGGAGCACGCCATAGAGGAAGGCATCCAGTTCATGTGGCTTACGGCGCCGGTCGAGATTATGGGCGATTCCTCGGGCTGGGTGACGGGCATGCGCTGTCAGAAGATGGAGCTGGGCGAACCCGATGCTTCGGGACGGCGGCGGCCGGTGCCGCTGGCCGGCTCGGAATTCCCGCTCGACGTGGACACCGTGATTTATGCCCTGGGAACCACGGCCAATCCCATCATCGCGCAGACCACCCCGGGGCTGAAGGTCAACAAGTGGGGCTACATCGAAATCGACGAGAGCAGCGGGATGACGTCCGTCGCGGGCGTGTTCGCGGGCGGCGATATCGTGACCGGCGCGGCCACCGTGATTCTGGCGATGGGCGCCGGCAAGCGCGCCGCGCGCGGCATGTTAGAGTACATGTCAGTTCCCATCGCGGGGAGCGTTTGATATGCCATCCACTTGTCCGAAGTGCCGCCGAGTTTTGGAAGAAGACGAGATCTGCTGTGCGCAGGTGCGCTATACCTGGCGCTGTAAAAGCTGCTTCAAGTTGACCACCGGGTTCGCCATTCCGTATGGCAAGTGCTTCATGTGCGGCGGCGATCTGGAGGTGATTCCGGAACGCGACCTGGGCGATTCCATGCGCTTCCGCGCCATCCGGGAAGCCGTGCAATTCGAGCTGGACTCGTTCCACTTTTACAAGCTGGCGCGCGACAAGGCCCGCACGCCGGAGCAGCGCGCGGTGCTGGAACACCTGTACGAAGCCGAGCTGGACCATCTGCACGAGCTCGAGGAGAAGTATCATGCTCACCTGGATCGAGAGGTGGTGGAGCTTTCGGCGGACGAACAAAACCTGCTTTCCAACTGGCTGTTTCACGGCATCCACTTGACGGAAGACTCGGGGCTGGTGGAGCTATACCAGGCCGCGCTCGAAATGGAGCGCCGCACGCGCGACCATTTCAAGAAGCTGGCGCGGGAGTTGCCGGCGGGGCTCGAAAGCGAGCTGTGCGCAGAGCTGGCGGCGGAGGAAGAAGAGCACGTAGCCATGCTGGAGACGGAGCTCGAGCAGGTCGGCTAGTTACCGGCCATAATGAAACATGGCCGAGGGCTTGCGTTTCGAGTGCCAGCCCGGATGCACGGAATGTTGCCGCCGGAAGGGCTTTGTATACCTGGCCGAAGCCGACCTGGCGCGGGCCGCCGAATTTCTGGGGATGACCGCGGCGGCATTTGAGCGCCAGTACGTGTACCGCACCAGAAACCGGATGCGCCTGCGAATGCCGCGCAATTCCACGTGCCGGTTTCTGCGGGATGACGGCTGCTCGATCCATCCGGCGAAACCCACGCAATGCCGCATCTTTCCATTCTGGCCGGAACTGGTGGAGAGCCGCCGGGAATGGAAGAAGACCGCGCGCTGGTGCCCGGGCATCGGGAAGGGACCGTTGATTCAGATTGCAACCGCGCGCGAGCTGGCGCGGGAGATGAGGGAAGGGTATCCGGGGATGTATTCGGAGAGCGGATGGGGGTGAGCCGGGGGCCGGTGACGAGACCCGATTTCGCACCTTCGGGTAGTGCGCTAGATCTGTGCGCCTCTCCTGGCGGCGGCCTCGGGCGGTGTGCGGGCCACGCGGGAGTTGCTGGGGGCCACATAGACACCAGTAGGGCACCGGCGTTAGGATAGGGGCAAGCGCGAAAAGCTCTGATCGGCTGCCACCACTCGGAATGGCCAGCACCCCTTTCGGGAGGCGTCAAAGCAGCGCAGTTGGGACGTACCATAATCCGCGTCAAATTTCTTAGGGTGGTCATGGCACCAGTGCAGTTAATTCGGTGGCTACTTGAGCAGGCAAGCGCTCAAGGCTCACGGTCAACTGTGCTACGTCCATTGGGTTGGCTGATCTCTATTTGTATCGCTGGATCATTGGCCTCGGCTTATCTCAGATCTCCCATTTGGCTCCTCATTTTGCTTTCGTCCTCCATCGGCGTAAGCGTCCTGTTGTATCTCTTCGCCTACTTGTTTTGCCTGTTCAAAGATCGTCCAGCCCTCCGCAGCGAAAGATACTCCATCCAAAGACTCGCCATTGAAAAAGGCTTTGTCGGGGATACCACGGCTGGGATTTTCCGCGTCGAAGGACCGGTACGAGGCAACCCTTCGCTCCCTAGCGCATGTTTGCGGGTTTTCGAGCCTCAGCGTCCGCAAGTGACTGAAAACACAAGAGCGAGTTGTCGTTTTAGAGAATTTGTGGTGACACACTTTTTGCGGCAAGCCCGCTTATTTTTC
>JBEKTU010000124.1:0-13433 GCA_049515735.1 Bryobacteraceae bacterium | reverse complement strand
GGCACGAAAGTAGGATTATGCCAGGAATCGTGGCACGAATTGCCAACAATTCTGGCAAGCACTCGCAGGGAGCCGTTTAGAATCAACAGGTGGCTTGTCAACTACTCTGACATCCTACACTGAGGCCGGTGCCGAGCACGATGCCCAGCAGATCCACCGTGTCGGGCAGGGCCTCCTGGAGCTTGCGGCGGTAACGCCTCACCATGCGATAGAGAACCTGCTTGGGCAGGATGAATCCGAGGATGAGAACCGCCGCCAGGCCGCCGATCAGCGAGGTCGGAGGGCTGTTGCGCTGGAGGTAGATCAAGCCCGCCGCCAGCGAGAGCACAAACAGGATCACCAGGATGGTGTAAACCGCCAGCGCCTGTCTGCGGCGCGCGGCGCGCGCGGCCACCACCATGGCCTGCGACTGCAACCCTTCCAGACGGTCGCCCAGCGGGTCCTCCTGGTTACGGAACAGCTCCATGCCGGTCCAGATCAGCAGGGTGAGCGTCGCGCCAGTGAACAGAAAGAAGAGCAGGTCGGTCAGCATGTCGTCCTCATACCCGGATGTTGGCGATCTTGCGGATCACCAGAATCCCCACGATCTCCGAAATAGTGGCGCAGGTGAAAAACTTGCTGCCGAGCGGGTCGGTCCACAGCAGCCGAATGTACTGGGGGTTGAAGATGTAGGAAGTATTCGAGGGCCTGCTCCTTGGCTCGCTTCAGGTCGCGACCGGCGCTCTTCTGCTCGACGAGCAGCACGCCCTTCCAGAACAGGTCGATGAAACCGCGGTCGCTACCGAGGAGCCTGACGGGTTCCTCGAAGCTCGCAACGCGCCGCCGCGTGACGCCGAAAAACCTCGAAGAACTCGTCGTAAAAGGTCTCGGTCTCCCCTCGTTCGCGATGGGCGTGCTTCCAGTCCTCCGCAAAGCGGGCGGCGCGGACCCTGATTTCGTTCCAGCTAAGACGCATTCGAGGATCTCGGGAAACCATACTGTATCCCGAATTGGGGTGCGTCGTGTGCGGCATGTTGCATTGCGTAGCTGGCTTATAAAACAATGAAGTCATGGCGCACCTGTGTTATCGGAGGGGTCTTGGGCCCGTGTCGATTATGGGGCTCTTGTTCGGTCTGCTGTATGCCCAAACGACCGATTCCGTTCCCGTGGATGCGGACCGCGGAGCCGCCGGCCTCACGCGCTGGTTGCACGCCCTGAAGACGCGCGCCAGCCTGATTATGATTACGGCGCATCCCGACGACGAGGACGGCGGCATGCTGTCCTTCGAAACACGGGGCGCCGGCGCGCGTGCCATATTGCTCACGCTCAACCGCGGTGAAGGCGGCCAGAACGCCACCTCCGCCGATCTTTATGACGCGCTGGGGCTGGTGCGCACCGAGGAATTGCTGGCCGCGGACCGGTACTACGGCGTCGATCAGTATTGGACGCCCGCCATCGACTACGGCTTTTCGAAAACGCGCGAGGAAGCCCTGGAGAAGTGGGGCCACGACAGAGTACTGGCGGACGTCGTGCGCGTGATCCGCATGACTCGTCCCCTGGTGGTTACATCGGTATTCGTGGGCGCCCCGACCGACGGCCACGGCCAGCACCAGGTGGCCGGAGAGATGGCGCAAGAGGCTTTTGTCGCCGCCGGCGATCCGAATCGCTTCCCGGAGCAGATCCGCGAGGGGCTTCGGCCGTGGTCTCCGCTGAAGGTTTACGCGCACGTGCCTTTTTTTTCCGCCACGCCCCAGGGAATGTACGACTACGCCACCGACAAATACGTGCCGGTGCGCTTTTTCGATTACATCCACAAGACGTGGTCCAGCCAGACGCCTGCCACCAGCCTGGAGATCGCGGAAGGCGACTATGCTCCCCCCGCGGGCCTGACCTATTTGCAGATTGGCCGCGAGGGGCTGGGCTTTCAGAAGAGCCAGAATGATGGCATTGCCATTCCGCCGCCTGCGCCCTTTGCCTCCGCCTACCACCGTTATGATTCGCGTGTGCCCACAGCCGCGCACGAGGAGTCGTTCTTCGACGGCATCGACGTTTCGATTGGCGGCATCGGCTCCCTGGCGCCCTCTGAGCCGGATTTTCTCAAGAGCGGACTGGCGGAAATCGCGCGGCTGGCAGACCAGGCCTCCAGCCAGTATCAGCCCGACCGCCCGCAAGCGATCGCGCCAGCGCTGGCCGGCGGCCTCAGTGCCACGCGCGCGCTCATCGGCCGGGTTCGCGACGCCAACCTGCCGGAACCCGGCAAGTCCGATATCCTTTTCGAATTGGGCGTGAAAGAAGAACAATTCGAACACGCCCTGGCGGAGTCTCTGGGGCTTTCTCTGCAAGTTACAGTGATGGCGGACCGCCCGCAAGGCCCCTTGGGACCGTTCGCGCCGGCCGGGCCGACATTCACCATCGGGATCCCCGGCCAGTCCTTCGGGGTTCAGGCGATCCTTGTGAACCAGAGTCCCGAAACCGTGAATGTGGAAGCGGTGTCGCTCGAGGCCTCCGATGGCAAAGCTTGGAAGATCGAGAGCCGTGGCGATGCGCGTTTTTCGGTCACCGTGCCGCCGGATGCGGCCCTGACCCGTCCGTACTTCACGCGGCCTGACGAGGAACAGGCCTACTACGATTTGACCGATTCGCGGTACCGCAATCTGTCGCTGGCGCCCTACCCGCTGTCCGCCACCGTGAGGGCCTCGTACCGGGGCGCCACCGTGCATCTTTCGCAGGTGGTCCAGACCGTACAACGCATTCCGGGCTTGGGCATGGAATCCCAGCCGCTGCTGGTCGGTCCCGCAATTTCCGTGACGGTGGCCCCGTCTGCGGGCGCGGTTCCCGTGGGAGCCGCATCCTTCACTTTCGCCTGCACCGTGCACAGCAACGTGAAGGGACCGGCGCGCGGCACGCTTCGATTGCGCCTGCCCGAAGGCTGGCAGTCGAAGCCGGAATCGGCTGCGTTCTCGATGGATCGCGATGGCGAAGACCAGACCGTGGCCTTCTCGGTTCTCCCGGATTCGGTGAAGCCTGGAGAACACCGCATCACGGCAGTCGCCGAATATCTGGGCAAGAACTACGAGGAAGGATATCGGCTGGTGGGTTATCCGGGTTTGCGTCCCTATCCTTATTACCGCTCTGCCGTCTACCGCGCGGTGGGCGTGGACGTGAAAACACCGGCGGGCTTGCGCATCGGCTATCTGCCGGGCACCGGCGACGACGTCCCGCGGGCTCTCGAGAATCTCGGGCTGAGCGTCCGCATTCTGGCCTCAAGCGACGTCACCCAAGGGGATCTCTCCGCTTATGATGCCATTGTTCTTGGCACGCGGGCCTACGCCGTTCGTCCCGAGCTCAAGGCCGCCAACAAACGCCTGCTCGATTATGCCAGGGCTGGCGGCGTGCTCATCGTGCAGTACAACTTGCAGGAGTTCGATCAGAACTACGGGCCTTACCCGTTCACCCTGGGAAGCAATCCGCAGAAGGTGGTGGATGAAAGCTCGAAGGTGCGCTTCCTGAAGCCGGAAAGTCCCGTGTTCACGTGGCCCAATCGGATTACGGAAGCCGATTTTTCGGGCTGGGTGGAAGAGCGCGGCCATGGCTTCATGCAAACCTGGGATGCGCATTACGATGCCCTAGTCGAGACCAACGATCCGGACCAGGACCCGCAGCGCGGCGGATTGCTCCTGGCGCGCTGCGGCAAAGGCGCGTACGTTTACGATGCCTTCGCGCTGTATCGCCAGTTGCCCTCCGGCGTGCCGGGCGCCTATCGCATTTTGGCGAACCTGGTCAGCCTCAGCAAGAACCCCGCCTGGATGGCAGGCAACCAATGAGCCACATCCCAGACGGTTGCGGCGGGTTTCCCGCGCCCATCTACGCCGAGACCGTTCTCGGCCCGAATTTCGAGTACGCCAAGAAGCACTTCCTCGATGCGCTGCTGGAGATTCATTACGCGCACACGCGCATGCTGGCGGCCCAGGGGATCGTGACCGCCTCCGAGGAGCGGCTGCTGCTCAAAGCGCTCGACGGGCTCGACCGGGAAGAGATCGCGCGCGCCCGCTACGACGGCTCCTGCGAGGACTTGTTCTTTTTCATCGAAGGCCTTTTGCGGCGTGCCTGCGGGGACCTGGCGGGCAAGATGCACACCGCGCGCAGCCGCAACGACATCGACATCACTCTCTTCCGGATGGCGCAGCGCGGGCAATTGCTGGAGCTGGCTTCAGCCATCGCCGAACTGCGGGCCGTGCTGCTCGACCTGGCCGCGCGGAATCTCGAGACCGTGATGCCGGCCCACACCCACACGCAACCGGCGCAGCCCACCACGTTAGCCCATTATCTGTGCGCCGCCATTGAATTCCTGGGACGCGATTCGGCCCGCATCCAGGCCGCGTTTGTGCGCGTCAACCTGTGCCCGCTGGGCGCTTGCGCCATCACCACCACCGGCTTTCCCATCGACCGGCGTATGACCGCGCGCCTTCTGGGCTTCGAGGGGCTGGCCGAGAACTCATACGGCGCCATTGCGTCCATCGACCACCTCACCGAGTCAGCGGCCTCCGTGGCCGTGGCCATGGTCAATCTGGGCAAGTTCGTGCAGGACCTGCTGCTGTGGTCCACTCGCGAGTTCGGTTTTCTGCGGCTTTCCGATGGCTTCGTGCAGTCCTCGAGCATCATGCCGCAGAAACGAAACCCCGTCTCTCTGGAACATGCGCGCATTCTGGCCAGCCGCGCGCTGGGCGAAGCGCAGGCGGTGTTCCTGTGCGCCCACAACACCCCTTTCGGCGACATCAACGACAGCGAGGACACTCTCCAGCCGCTGGTGCTCAGCATGTTCGACGGCGCTTTGCGCACCCTGCGCCTGCTGGCGGGCCTTCTCGCGACCGCGGAGGTCGATCGCGACCACCTGGCGCGCCGTGCCGCCTCGGATTTTCTCACCATCACGGAGCTCGCCGATTCGCTGGTCCGCCACACGGGGATGAGCTTTCGTGAGGCCCACGCGCTGGTAGCCCGCGCGGTGGAGGCCTCCGGCGCGGACTACCGTCCTGCCGCCATCGCCGCCGTGTTCCTGAGCCAGAATCCATCGCTGGGGGTGGACCAGGCCTTTGTCGAGCGCGCTCTGGACCCTCGCAGTTTCGTGCGCATTCGCCAGGTGACTGGAGGGCCGGCGCCGGATGTGGTAGCCGAAGCGCTCTCGCGGGCCGGCGCCGAGCAGCGGGAAATCGAAGAGTGGATCCGTTCGAAGCAGGAACTGCTCGACGCTGCGCGGCGCGAGAATCGAGCCAGTCTAGGCTGAATGGAACACTACAACGTCCGCTACGTCTGGCTCATCTCGCTTGTGGCCGCGCTCGGCGGACTCCTGTTCGGCTACGACTTTGTGGTAATTGGCGGCGCCAAGCCATTCTACGAGAAATACTTTCAGCTCAACACCGGACAGATGGTCGGTTGGGCCAACAGTTGCGCGCTGCTGGGCTGCCTCCTCGGCTCCCTGCTCGCGGGCGGGCTGAGCGATCAGTTCGGGCGCAAGATGCTCCTGATTCTCTCCGCGTTCCTGTTTGCGGTCACCTCCGTCCTCACGGGATGGGCTCCGGCCTTCCTGTGGTTCGTGGTGTGGCGCATGATGGGCGGCGTGGCCATCGGCCTGGCGTCCAACGTGTCGCCCACTTACATCGCTGAAGTCAGCCCGGCACCCTGGCGCGGACGCCTGGTGTCTTTGAACCAGTTGACTATCGTAGTTGGCATCCTGGCCGCCCAGGTGGTCAATTGGCTGATCGCCCGGAAAGTCCCTGAAGGGGCCACCGCCGAAATGATTCGCCTGTCGTGGAACGGGCAGTACGGCTGGCGCTGGATGTTTACCGCCGTCGCGGTTCCCTCCGTCGTGTTCTTTGTGAGCGCATGGTTAGTTCCGGAAAGCCCGCGCTGGCTGGTGAAGAACGGCAAGCACGACCTGGCCCGCCGCGTTCTGGCACGGATTGGCGGTGAGCCATACGGCAGCCAGGCACTGGCGGAAATCCAAACCACCATTGGCGCCGAGACCCACGCGCGCGTGCGCTGGTCGGAGTTGCTTGCGCCGGGAGTGAAGCGGGCTCTGACGGTGGGAGTGGTCATGGCGGTCCTTCAACAATGGAGCGGCATCAACGTGATTCTCAATTATGCCGAGGAGATCTACCGCGGCGCCGGCTACGGGGTGAGCGATATCCTCTTCAACATCGTGCTCACCGGCGCCATCAACCTGGCATTCACGTTCGTTGCCCTGGGCCTGGTCGATCGGTTCGGCCGGCGGGTGCTGATGCTCATCGGCTGTGCCGGAGTCGGCGTTTCGCACGGCCTCGTCGGGCTGGCTTACCACTTCTCGCTGAAAGGCCTGCCGGTGCTCATTCTGACGCTGTGCACCCTCGGTTGCTTCGCCATGTCACTGGGGCCGGTGACGTGGGTGCTGATTTCCGAGATCTTCCCCAACCGCGTTCGCGGCTTGGCAGTCTCGGTCTCGGTTTCGGCGCTCTGGATCGCCTGCTTCGTGCTCACCTTCACCTTTCCGCTTCTCAATTCCGCCTTGGGCTCGGCCGGCACGTTCTGGGTGTATGCCGGCATCTGTTTCGGTGGCTTCCTGTTCGTGCTGTTCCGCGTCCCCGAAACCAAGGGCAAGACTCTGGAACAGATCGAGCGCGATCTGGGTTGACGCCTCCCTCTCCTATCCTCCATAATGGCTTCGACGGGTAGTCTGAAATTGAAGCTGATGTGACACGACGCCGCGAATGAAAAAGCTCTTCCTTGTCCCGCTCCTTCTGGGGGGTTTGCTCCAGAACGCCGGCCTCACCGCTACGCAGGCGAAAAAAACCACCCGCACATCGGCCAGGAAGAAGCTGGCGAAGCGGGCTCCGCTCGTCGATCCCACGGACGGCGATAACGTCGATGGCGACGATCTCACCATTCGCCGGGCGGCAGTCGCGGCGCTTGGCCCGCAGAGCGGCAGCGTGGTGGTAGTGGACCCCACTACCGGGCGCGTTCTCACCATGGTCAACCAGAGGCTGGGACTCACGACCGGCTTCACGCCTTGCTCCACCATCAAACTGGTGGCGGCGCTGGCCGCGCTGAGCGAGCACATCGTCGATCGCGATACTTCCGTCTTCATCGGCCGGCACATCGCCTACACCCTCACCACCGCCATTGCCAAATCCAACAACCAGTACTTCAACATCCTGGGCACGCGGCTGGGCTTCGAGCGCGTCACGCGTTACGCGCAGATGCTCGGCCTGAGCGAAAAGGCGGGGATCGATATCCCCGGCGAACAGCCCGGCGTTCTGCCGCCGGAGCCTCCCAAAAACGGCGGTGTCGGCATGATGACCAGCTTTGGCGAGGGCATTACGGTTACACCCCTGGAGCTGGCCGCGCTGCTCTCCGCCATCGCCAATGGGGGCACGCTCTACTACCTGCAATACCCGCGCACGCAGGTTGAAATCGACCAGTTCGCCCCCAGGGTCAAGCGCCCGCTCGAACTGGCCCCCAACGGCATTGCCGATATCAGGATGGGAATGCGCGCGGCAGTCGATTATGGCACCGGCAGGCGCGCCGGCTACGATCCCAGCGAGCCGGTCTTCGGGAAGACCGGCACCTGCACCGATTTCCGCCTGGCGAGCCACATGGGATGGTTCGGCTCCTTCAACGACGTCGGGCATCATCAGCTCGTGATCGTTGTCATGCTGGCGGGCAGCAGGTCCACCAGCGGGGGCGTGGCGGCCGGCGTGGCCGGAGCCATCTATCGCAATCTCTCCGAACAGCGCTACTTCGCGGCCGATACCGGCAACCAGCCCGGCTTTCCCGAGATCATCGCTACCAGCCCCTGCTGCTCGCGCTGAACGCCGCGACCACCTCAGGTCACACGGTACTTATCGCGGCATTCTTTGGAGCAGAAATAGAGGATCTCTCCTTTGACTGTCCGCGTGATGCCGGCGGCGGTCGAGACATACGTGCCGCACACCGGGTCCTTCCTGAGTTCCCCTCCGGATTGCAACACGGGCGGTTGCTTGGCCGCGCTCTGCGGCCCGGGGGTCGAGCGAAAACCCTCGATGATGCTCCTGAGGAGGCCTCTCACCACGTAGAAAAGCACAACGGGGAGGACAATGAATCGAAAGAAGAGCCGGATCATGGAATCGGGGCGGGACGTGTTGCTCCCGCCCCGGACTCTAGCGTACTACTTCTTCTTCTTCGGAGTCTCTTTTGCGTTGGGGTTCCTATAAGAAGTATCCACGCTGGCGTTGAGGGTGGTCAGCATGTCCTTGGCCGGTTGCGCAAACTGGCCGTCGGGAGCCAGCTCGAGGTACTTCTGGAATGCCTCCACGGTTCCGGGAACCGGCGTCACCTTGCCATCGGCCCCAAATGACGCCTTGGAAACCAGGTAGACGCCATATTGATAATAGGCTTCGGCGTACTTCGGGTCGGCAGCGATGGCCTTTTGGAACGCCTCGGCTGCGGCATCACCCTGATTGGCATTGGTCAGCACCGCGCCGAGATTGTAGTAGTACTTGCCGGCATTGGCCGGGTCGAGTTGCGCCGCTTTAGTCAGCTCGGCCTGGGCCTCGGGGATCTTCTTGGCCTGCACCAGCCCCAGGGCGTAGTTGTTGTGGGTGGCAGCGTCTTCGGGCTTCAGCTCGATGGCCTTGGTGTAAGCATCCAGGCCCTTCTGTGCGGTGGCGTCGAACTCCGCTCCGGTCTTGGTGGCTGCCAGCTTCATGTAGGCGTCCGCCAGGTTGGCCCAAACGGCCAGTTCCGTGGGACCGATCTCGCTGGCTTTGGTCAAGGATTGGACCGCCTGGTCGTACTGCTTGTCCGCCATGGCCGTCATGCCGGCGTTGAAGGCGTCGTTCAACTCCTTGTGCTGTTTCAACTGACCTTCCCGCTCTTTGAGGGTCTTCTCCAACGCGGCCTTCTGATCGGCAGTCATGCCGCGCTCCATGTCTTTGGTCAGCCCGCCGCTTGCAGCGGCCTGCTGCAACGCGGTCTGAGTCGCCTCGCGGGACTTCTTGGAAGCCTGCAGGTCGAAAGAAACGTTGGTGGGATCGCCCATCTTCGACCTGATGCCTTTCTGCTGATCGACATCTCTTCCGTCTACTTCTATCGTGACGTTGTAGTTGCCCAGCGGCAAACCGTTGTAGAAGTAGTGTCCTTTCTTGTCGGTCTTGGTCTTGTAGTGTGCGGTGATGTCGTAGCGGTCGATCTTCACCACGGCGCCCACCAGCGCCTTCCCGTCATCACCCTTCACGTCTCCTTCGATGGCCGTGATCTGGGCCAGCGCAGTGAAACCAAAGAACAGGAACCCGGCGGTCGCCAGGATCAGGTTGCGGAACTTCATAAAACCTCCAACTTGAGACTCGTTTGTATTAAATACTAGTATACTGTATCTCGTTTCGCCGCGGTCGGCGATACGGCAAGTGCACTTTTTGACCACAAATCCGCGGGCGCCCCGCGCGCCTATTCGTCGAACAGCCCGATCTGCTCCTTGGGAACGGCTTTGGCCTTCCGCTTCTTCAGCGGACTCCCCACCACCCCCAGCACCTCGACGGACTCGACTGCGGCCCGCGGAATGAAAACCCGTTGATGGTTGCTGTACGGATCCGGGGGAATCACCGTGAACCCGTATGGCTCCAGTTGCAGCAGGTTGTTGGGCATGATTCCCTCCAGCACTTCGCCGTCCCGGAACTGGAGGCTCACCCACAGCCCCTCCATTTTCGGGCGGGTATTGAAGACCCGCCGGCCGGTCTCCCCGGCGCCCTCAAAATCGCGCACAAAAGAGATGGTCTTGATCTCCTCGTAAGGGACGGTCGAGACGTTGCCCTGCGCCGAGAGCAGATCCACTCCAGCCGCCTGGAGGTAGGAAGTCGGATTGAGGTACCCGGCCAGCGATTCCTTCTGGAATCTTCGGATGACGGCTTTCTTGGTGGTGGAACTGGCCAAATCTCGCCTCTTTTTCAACAACTATGTTTCAATCATTTCGGCGCTTATTGTATCATTGGCACGATGTCTGGAGTGCTGAATGCAAATTCCGCCCGCTTCCGCAACCAGATGACCGCATTCTTGAACTTCTGCCGTCTGGAAAACGGCCTCTCCGCCAACTCATTGGAAGCCTATGCCACTGATCTTTCAAGGTTTAGCACCTTTCTAGGAGAGGGTGCGGCACTGCCCGGCACGGAAACGCTCCGCCATTATCTGGATCATTTATACCAATCTGGTTTGAGCAGCCGGTCCATCGCCAGACATCTTACCACTCTCCGAAACTTCTACGGGTTTCTCCTGAGGGAAGGGCTGGTGGAGTCTGACCCGACGGAGCACTTGCGCACGCCGCGGCAATGGCAGACGATTCCTAAGTTTTTGAATTTAGAGGACATCGAGAGAATTATCGCGGCTCCCGACAGTTCCCGTACCACCGGTCTGCGGGACCGCGCTATGCTGGAGTTGCTTTATGCCACCGGCTTGAGGGTCTCGGAGTTGTGCCGGCTGGGGGTCGGCGACATCAACCTGGACCTTGGGGTTCTGCGGACCACCGGCAAGGGGAATAAGCAGCGTCTGGTGCCAGTCGGAAAGGATGCCGTCCTGGCCGTCGAGAATTATCTTGCCAACGGCCGCGGCGCTTTGCTCAAGGGCCGGGCCAGCCGATATCTTTTCATAACCGCGCGCGGCGGCTGCCTCAGCCGCCAGGCATTTTGGAAGCTCCTGGCCGGATACGGCCGGAAAGCAGGGATATTCCATGGGCTTTCGCCCCATGTGCTGCGTCACAGCTTCGCCACCCACCTGCTGGAGGGCGGGGCCGACCTTCGTAGTGTGCAGGTCATGCTGGGGCACGCCGACATCTCGACCACCCAGATTTATACGCACGTCATGCGGTCGAGGCTTCGGGATACTGTAGAGAAACACCACCCCCGAGCCTGAGCGGAGACCCGGTTTCGGGCAGACCCGGATCTCGGGCAGGATGCCGGGACATTTTGATGAGTCGAGAGCGCATGCGATGAGCGATTACATCTACATGCTGGAGAGCCACCTGAGTGCGGATCAGAACCGGGTGGTGGAAGACGTCCAGGCGGCTTCCGGACAGGCCAGCGTCAACTTGTTCCTGACGGGTGGCGCCATGCGCGATATGCTGGCCGGATTCCGCATCCGCGACCTGGATTTCGCCGTGGAAGGCAGCGCGCTAAAGGTGGCGAAAGCCCTCTGCGAAAATGCCGGCGCCCAGATGGTGCTGGAGGATGAAAACCGCAAGAGCGCGGAACTGGTGTTCCCCACCGGCGTCACGGCCCAGATTGCCATGTCGCGGCAGGAGAAATCCGCGCGCGCGGGAGGCAAGCCCCAGGTGACCCCGGCCACCATCCAAGAGGACCTCAGGGGCCGTGATTTTACGTGTAACGCGGTCGCACTGTCGCTAAACAAGGCTTCGCGCGGGCTTCTGCTCGACCCCATGAACGGGCTGGCGGATATCGAGCGTCACGAGCTCCGCGCGGTTCACGCGTACGGCTTTTACGACGATCCGTCGCGGCTGCTTCGCCTGGTTCGTTTCCGCGTGCGCCTGGGCTTCACGGTGGAGGAGCGCACCCAGATGCAGGTGGCCAACGCGCGCGACGCCGGAGTGGAGAAGACGATTCCGCCGCGGGCCTTGGCCGAGGAGCTCCGACGCATCGCCGCCGAAGACAATCCCGCCGACATTCTGCGGGCGCTCGGTGAGGCCGGTCTGCTGACACTGTTCTCGCCCGCTCTGGCCGGTCCCAAGATCAACCTGCCCGGCATCACCAGGTTTGAAAGGATCAGCCGCCTGCTGCCCGACGATGCCCGTTCGCGCACGGCGCGTTTGGGGCCGTTCCTTTGGGCCCTCACCGAAAGGCTGACGCCCAAGGAAAAGCAGGCTCTGATTGCCACCACCGATATGCCCAAGACGCAGGTGGATCAGTGGCAGAAGCTGGAAGCTCGCGCCCGAAAGCTGGAGTCGGCGCTTCGCTCGGCGCGCATCAGAAAGGCCTCGCAGGTGTACCACCTGGTCTCTCCCGCGGCGCCGGACGAAGTGCTGTTTCTGATGTACCATTCGGCTCTCAAGCCGGTACAGGAGCGGCTGCGGAATTACTACCAGAAATATCTGCCCGCGATTCAGGAGATCACCGCGGAAGAATGGGCTGTGCTGGAGGGCAAGCCGGGGACGCCGCGCCAACACAAGGCGCGCGAGGAGTTCATCGCCAACCGACTGGACCGCCGGCCGCCCCGCAAGCCGGCTACCCCGGAAGCCCCGGGTCCCGTGGGCGTTCCGGGTCCTGAGAGCGCGTCCGGCCCAGCGGCCACCCCGATGGAAGCAGGGGGCGTCAAGCGGACGAAGTAGGGCTGGGCCAAAGCCACCCTAGGCTGCGCGCAGGGTGCGGATCTACTGGATCTTTCCGAGGTTGGCCGTCCCGTTAACGGCCGCCAGGAAAGGCGTGTGGGAACGGCCGCCTTTGGATGGCGCACTGCCAGGGTTGCTGGGCGTTCCCACGGTCCGGAACTCATGCTGAATCATCCGGATGGCGGTTCGGCAGCCCTCCGACCGCACAATCCGGCCCTGCACCACGAGTTGCATGGGGATCGCGCCGCGCAAAAGCACCGGCCAGGAAATGGCTAGCTCCACGTTCAATCCGTTGGGCAATGTCCGGCCGGATTCAAACCGGATGCCGCCGCCCGAGAGATCGAGCGTGCTGCCCGCCCCCGCATCCAGAACCCGTTTCCGGTGGATCAGTTTCCAGTGCAAGTCCAGCAGGATGGGGTAGCGCCGGTCGAAGCGCCGGTCCCCAGCTATGCCTTCAGGTTCTTTGTTTTCTTGGTCCCAAGTGCTGCCGCAAGCCATAATTTCGTCTCGTTTTTCTCCGGAACGAGTTTATTATGCGCGCGCTTTGGCGGAAGTAACAGTAATGCTGGTACTGGAACGGTACTTGAGGCGCGCCAAGGTTGGCGCCGGTGCGACCTCATTCTCAATAAATTCAGCGCTCTCTGCTCACTGCCGAGGGTGAGAGGCAGCGCCAGAATCTGGTCAAGTTTACAAAAACGCCCGGGGATGTTGCATCCCCGGCCTTCCGCACAGGTTGAACAGTGAATCAATTAGTTACTATTCGGACCGGGAGTGAAACGTAACCCGAATCGCATCTGAAACGGTTCGACGGGGTGGAGAACACGGTCGAATGTCGCATCGGCCGTTGGCGTTATTCGGGAGGTATAGGCGTAGTCAATGTCGGAATCCCTGCGGTTCAGCAAATTCAAAGCTTCGACGACAAAGCTCCATTTCTTGGTAATTCGATAACGGACCTGCGCATTGAGCAAAGCCGTTGAATTTGAGCGATAAATTGAGTCGGATGTCAAATCGCGCGGGCCAAAGTAGCGCAGGCGCAAACTCGCCGAAAAGCGTTTGTAATCGTGCATCGTGATGCCCGATGAGGCCACCACCCCAACCGCTTCGGGTACGCGCGTGC
>JBEKTU010000123.1:0-13668 GCA_049515735.1 Bryobacteraceae bacterium | reverse complement strand
TGGAAGCCGTGCTTCACTTCGCGGATCATCTGCATCACCTTTTCCAGGTTGCCGGAGCTTTCCTTGATGGCGATGACGTTGGGATGCTCGGAGAGCGCCACTACGGCCTCCACCGGAATATCCACGCCGGTGGCCTGCGGCCAGTTGTAAATGACGAGCGGGATGCGCGACTGATCGGCCACCGCGCGGAAGTAGAGCGCCTGGGCGTCGGCGCGGTTAATCAGGTTCTTGTAGTAATGCGGCGTCCGCACCATGGCGGCCTTGTAGCCCATTTCGGCGGCGCAATTGGTGAGAGCCACCGTCTCGCGCACGCCTTCCATGCCGGTGCCGGCGATGAGCAGCTTTTCCGGCGCGGCGTGCTTGGCCACCAGCTCCCACATGGTGTACTTCTCGTCGGGGGTGAGCATGACGCTTTCGCCGGTGGACCCCATCACGACGTAGCCGGCGAGCGCGGTGCGGTTCCACTTCTCCACGTTGTGCCGCACTTTGGCGGGGTAAATGTCGCCATTCGAATCGAACGGCGTGGCGATTGGTGGGAAAATACCTTGTAGCTTCATTTTCGGCTGTAATTCCACGATATCAATGTTCTCTCTTGAAATCGAATGCGATGCGGACGACCGCGACCTGCTGATCGCCGAGCTGTGGGAGCAAGGGTCGGCCGGCGTGGTCGAGCTGGATGCCCGGCGCGTGCGCGCGTTCTTCGACGACGGCGCCCGCCGCGACGCGCTGCTCGAGCTCTTCCCCGGCGCGAGCTTGCGCGTGGAGGAGCGGCGCGACTGGGTGCAATCGGCGCGCGACCTGCTTCAGCCGATGGAGGTGGGCGCGCGGTTTTTTCTGGCGCCCGCATGGCGCGACGATCCTACGCCGCCGGGACGGTTCCGCATCGCCGTCAATCCCGGCATGGCGTTCGGCACGGGCGTTCACGAAACCACGCAATTGTCGATGGAGGCGCTGGAGGAGTTTGTGAAGCCCGGCATGTGCGTGCTCGACGTGGGCACCGGCTCGGGCATTCTGGCGCGGGCGGCCAGGCTGCTGGGCGCGGGAAAGGTCTACGCCTGCGATACGGACCCGGTAGCGGTGGAGATTGCGGGCGAGGGGTTTATCGGATCGGTGGACGCCGTGGCGGCCGGTTGGTGCGACCTGGTGGTGGCGAACATCAGCCCGGAGGCCATCGTCAAGCTTGCGCCGGACCTGGTGCGCGTGCTGCGGCCCGGCGGCGTGCTGCTGGCGAGCGGCTTCGAGCTTCACGAAGTGGAGCAGATCGAGGCGGCGCTGCCGCCCGCGCGCGAGGTCCGGAAGAAGGGGAACTGGGCGCTGCTGGTGCGGTAAACTGAAAGTGATCCGGAGAGCAGCAAGCATGAAGTTTCCTCTCGACACCGCAAACCTGGAAGAAGGCGGGTAAGGCGTTTCTCAAATGCCGCGTGTTCTAGGTCTGTCATGGGCGGTCGCGGAGGCAGTCCTGCTGGCGCTGGCCGGAGTGCTCGTAGTGCTGGGAGCACTCATTGGATACCGGGCGTGGAAGCGTTCCCGCATCACGCCGGAGGAACGGGAGCGGCGCCGCCGGTCCACCCTGGTGGCTGCCGGCAAAATGAGCGACGCCATGCTGGTGGAGATTCGCGACGATCTTCTGTTCTACTCGTACGGCGTTCGCGGCGTGGAGTACACCGCATCACAGGATGTCTCGATGCTGAAGCAGCATATGCCGCACGATTTTTCGACGATCGACGCGGTTTCTGTGAAATACGACCCCAAGAACCCGGCCAATTCCATTGTGCTGGCGGAACGATGGAGCGGGTTGCGGGTTAGTAAAGTGGTATGAGCGGGGATAGAAACTGGAGATCATAAGTGAAACACCGCGCCTTCAACCGAACTGCTTTCGTCTTCGCCATTGGCGTCGCATCCATTTTCGCGCCGGCTTTTTGCCAGACGCCGACGCCGGCATATAACATTACGACGTTCGCCGGCAACAATAACGCCGGCTACACGGCGGATGGAGTCGCAGCCACCACCAGCGAGCTCAACCTCCCTTTCGGCATAACGTTGGACTCTAAGGGCAACCTCTACATCGGGGACGACCTCAACTACCGGGTACGCGAAGTGTCGGCCGGCACAATCTCGACAGTGGCCGGCGACGGTACTTCCGGTTACTCGGGGGACGCAGCCTCGGCCATCGACGCCGAGCTGAGCGATGTTGCCGGCGTGGTGATGGACTCTTCGAACAACCTCTATATCGCGGACTACAGCAACTGCGTGATCCGCAAGGTGGCCGGTGGCAACATCACGACGTACGTCGGCAACGATGCTAACTACAATATCCTCTGCGGCGGCACCGGGGACTATGGGCTGGCCACCGCCGCGGAGCTCGACAACCCCACCGGCCTCGCCGTGGACGCCGCGGGCGACCTCTACATTGTGGACACCGGCGAGACTCCCCCCGTCATCCGCGTAGTGAACGCGGTTACCCTTAACATCACGACGCTTTCCACCGGCAACTTCATACTGAACGCGCCTAGGGGTATAGCGGTGGATGCCGCCGGCGACGTTTACATCGCGGACACCAACAATTGCCGCATTCTCAAAGTGATGCCTGCCGGCACGATCACCAAGACCATGACGGTGGCCGGCTCCGCCACCGGTACGTGTGATCCTAACGGAGACAATTACGGCGGAGACGGAGGCCCGGCCACCAGCGCGCTACTGAATTACCCCGCCGGCGTGGCGCTGGATGCCGCCGGCAACCTCTACATCGCGGATACCCATAACCAACGGATTCGCATGGTGTCGGCGGCGACTGGCACCATCACGACCTTGGCCGGCAACGGCCGCTCCGGTTATGAGGGGGATGGAGGCCCCGCCACCAGCGCCCAACTATCGTTCCCGGTGTCCGTAGTGGTGGATCACTCCGGTAATATTTACGTCTCGGATTATCAGAACAGTGTGATTCGCCTGATGACGCCCAGCCCGCCCACCATCAGCGAAGTGACTACCGCGAGTGCCTTCGGAGGCTTCAACTCGATTGCGCCGGGGACCTGGATCCAGATTTACGGATCGAACCTGGCGGCCGACACGCGCGGGTGGACTGGCGCCGATTTCAACGGTGTGAATGCCCCCACTTCGCTCGATGGAACCACGGTGAGCATCGGTGGTCAGGCCGCCTTCATCAGCTACATCAGTCCAGGCCAGGTGAATGCGCTGGTGCCGTCGAATGTCGCAACCGGCGACCAGCAGATTACGGTGACCGCCGCGACCGGAACCAGCGCGGCATATCCCGTCGTCGTGAACCCGACCTCGGCGGGGATGTGGGCTCCGGCAAATCTCAACATCGGCGGAATGCAGTATTTGGGGGCCCTGTTTCAAGACTTCCAGACCTATGTTCTGCCGCCCGGCGCCATTCCGGGACACGCCTCGCAGCGGGCCAAACCCGGGGACTTTATCGTGATCCTTGGCACCGGATTTGGCCCGGTGACTCCCAACATTCCCGCGGGCCAGATCGTCCAGAGTAGCAATTCCCTGACGCTGCCCTTGCAGATCTACTTCGGATCGACTCTGGCCACGCTCCAATACTGGGGGTTGGAGCCGGGCTCGGTGGGCCTGTACCAGTTCAACGTAGTGGTGCCGAACGTCCCCGCCAGCGACGCGGTGCCGGTGTCGTTCAGTGTGGGCGGCGTGCTCGGGGCGCAAGTAGTCTTGTATACCTCCGTGGGGAACTGAGCGGCGGCGAGTGGACCTCGCCCCTACATCACTTTGTAACCTTCCCAGCGGGCCACCACGGCGCTGGCCAGGCAGTTGCCGAGCACGTTGATCGAGGTGCGGGCCATGTCGAGCAGGGCATCCACGCCCAGCAGCACGGCGGCGCCTTCCATCGGCAGATGGAACGTCGACAGGGTGCCGGCCAGGATCACCAGCGCGGCGCGCGGAACGCCGGCCACACCTTTGCTGGCGAGCATCAGGGTCAGCATCATGAGCAGTTGGTCGCCGAAGGAGAGATTGACACCCGCCGCTTGCGCCACGAAGACGGCGGCCAGCGAAAGATAGAGCGCGCTGCCCACCAGGTTGAAGCTATAGCCGGTGGGGATCACGAAACCCACGATGTGCTTGGGCACGCCGAACTGCTCCATGTTTTCAAGCGCCAGCGGCAGGGCGGCTTCGCTCGAGGCCGTGGAGAAGCCGATCAGGAACGGCTCGCGCACGGCGCGATAGAACCCGCGCACCGGAATGTGGAACAGGATCAGGGCCGGGCCAAGCACGAACACGACGCAGAGGATCGACGACACGTACATGGTCGCGATCAGCTTGCCCAGACCGAAAAGCACATCCACGCCCTTGTTTCCAATCACCACCGCGAGAGCGGCGCCGACGCCGAGAGGCGCCAGGTACATCACGTACCTGGTGTAGGGGAACATGACCTCGGCCAGGGATGCGCAGAACTTGACCACCGGTTCCGCCTTGGCGCCGATGGCCGCGCAGGCGGCGCCGAACAGGAAGGCGAATACCACGATTTGGAGGGCGTCATTGCGCGCCATGGCGTCGATGATGCTGGAAGGAAAGACATGCTCGAGGACCGAGCTGAAAGTGGCTTCCGTCTGCGGTATGGCGGCTTCAGCGGCGCTGCTATGAATCGGAATGCCGGCGCCGGGGCGCACCAGGTTCACGGCGGCGAGGCCCAGAAACAGCGCCAGGGTGGTGACAATCTCGAAATAGAGGATGGCCTTGACACCAATGCGGCCCATGCGTTTGACGTCGCCGCTGCCCGCGATGCCTACCACCAGCGTGCCAAACAGCAGCGGAGCGATGATGGAGCGGATCAATTGCAGGAACACCCGGCTGACCGGTCCGAGTTGCCTGGCGAAGCCCGGCGCGACGATTCCGAGGGCCACGCCCGCGGCCATCCCAATGAAGATCCAGGTAGTGAGGGAGATGCGTCTCAACGTTCGCCCCATTTCAGCTTCTGGCGGAGGACGTCGAAGAACATCATGTGCGGCGGGCGGACCAGGCGCAGCGTGTAGTCCGAGCTGCGGCAGACCAGGGTGTCGCCTTCACGGATGGGGTTGCCCACCTGGCCGTCGATGGTCAGGAATACGCTCTCATCGGGCGCGCGCGAAATGACGCGGATCACGCTGGTTTCGGGCACCAGCACCGGCCGGTTGGTGAGCATGTGCGGGCAAATGGGCGTGATGCAGATGGCCGGCACCGAAGGGAAAATGATGGGGCCGCCGGCGGAGAGCGAATACGCCGTCGAACCCGTGGGCGTGGAGATGATGAGGCCATCGGCTTTGTAGGCGCAAACGAACTGCTGGTCCACGTGGGCGTCGAGATCGATCATGCGGGCGATGGCGGCTTTGGTCAGGACGGCGTCATTGAGGGCTTCGTAGGCGGCCACCACCTGGCCGCCGCGCACCACTTCGGTGGCCAGCAGCTTGCGCTTGGCGATGCGGTGCTCGCCGCGGAAGGCGCGCTCCAGCTCGGGGTACAGCTCGTCGATGGTGATGGCGGTCAGGAAGCCCAGGCCGCCCAGGTTCACGGGGAAAAGGGGGGTTTCGCGCCTGCCGATGGCGCGCGCCGCGGCCAGCAGGGTGCCATCGCCGCCGAGCACGATGACCAGGTCGCAGCCTTCGGGAACTTCATCCCGCGGGATGCCGCTCGAGCTCCCTCCGGCCCCGGCGTAGAGCGCCGTCTGTTCGTCGATGCGAACGGCCATGCCACGTTCGCGCAGCCACTCGATCAGCACGGGCACGATGCTCGCGGCGGCCGCGGAGTTCGGTTTCGAGATGATCCCGACGGTCCTAATGGTGGGCATAGAGGAGGAACTCCTTGTTTCCTTGGGCGCCGAGGATGGGACTTTCCATAATGCTGGTTTCGAATCCGAGTTCGCGCACGGCGCGCGCGACTCGCTCGCAAGCAGCCTGGTGGATCTCCGGCTCGCGCACGATGCCGCCCTTGCCCACCTGGCCCTTGCCCGCTTCAAACTGCGGTTTGATTAGTATAACCATTTGCCCGGCGGGCTGTAAGAGGGGCACGACGGCGGGCAGGATGAGAGTGACGGAAATGAAGCTCACGTCGCAGGCGATGAAGTCCACCGGCTCGCCGATGTCCTCGAACTTAAGCGCGCGGGCATTGATGCCTTCGTGCAGCACCACGCGCGGGTCCGTGCGCAGTTTCCAATCGAGCTGGCCGGCGCCGACATCCACGGCATGGACGCGCGCGGCTCCGGCTTGGAGCAGGGCGTCGGTGAATCCGCCGGTGGAGGCGCCGATATCGAGGCAGGTCTGGCCAGCGACGCCGATAGCGAAGTGGCGGAGCGCGCCGGCCAGCTTGAGGCCGCCGCGGCCCACGTAGGGCGGGCGCGCGAGAATCTCGATGCGGCTGTCATGGGCAACGGCCTGGCCGGGCTTGGAGGCCTTTTGCCCGTTAACGAGCACCTCGCCGGCCATGATCAGCGCCTGGGCCTTCTCGCGGGATTCAGCCAAGCCGCGTTCCACGATGAGCCGGTCCAGCCGGGTCTTCATGACTTGCGATGGACAATGTGGTCGGCGATCTCGTGCAGGCGCGCCACGCGCTCGCCGAACGGTTCCAGCACCTGGTGGGCGCGGGCGCATTCGTCTTCGGCCATGCGGCGCGAGGTTTCGAGGCCATAGACCGCGGGAAAGGTGATCTTGCCCTGTTGCGCGTCCTTGCCGGCGGTTTTTCCGAGCGCTTCGGAGGACTCTTCCACGTCGAGGATATCATCCACGATCTGGAACGCCAGGCCGATGTGTTCGCCGAAGCGGGAGAGCGCGGCGTACTGGTCGTCGCCGGCTCCCGCGTAGATGGCGCCGAGCCGCAGGCTGGCGCGCAGCAAGGCCCCGGTCTTGGCGCGGTGGATGGTCTCGAGCAACCGCGGTTCAGGAGGCTGGCCTTCGCCTTCGAGATCGGCCACCTGCCCGCCGATCATGCCGCCGACGGTGCCGGAAGCGGCGGAGAGTTCGGCGACGAGGCGGGTCTTGCGGTCGGCGGTGGTGTTCAGTCCGGCGAGAACCTGAAAGGCGAAAGTGAGCAGCGCGTCGCCGGCCAGAATGGCCATGGCTTCGCCGAAGACTTTGTGGTTGGTGAGCTTGCCGCGGCGATAGTCGTCGTTATCGAGGGCGGGCAGGTCGTCGTGGATGAGCGAGTAGGTGTGGATGAGCTCCAGCGAGCAGGCGGCCGCGACCACGCCATCGACCGGGGGAGAGACGGCGCGCGCGGCTTCGATGCATAGGATGGGGCGAATGCGCTTGCCGCCGGCGAAGAGGCTGTAGCGCATGGCGCGATGGATGGTTTCCGGGGGCGTCGTTTCCGGAGGGACGAGGCGGTCGAGTTCCGAATCCACCAGTCGTTGTTGCTGGGCGAGGTATTCGCGCAGGGTCATGCTTTCTCGGGTTTTTCGGGGCGGAACGGCTCGGCTGCGATCTTGCCCTCTTTGCGGATGAGCATCTCAACGCGAGTTTCGGCCTCCTCGAGTTGCTTGCGGCAGGCATCGCTGAGGCCCATGCCGCGCTCAAACAGCTCGAGGGAGCGCTCGAGCGGGAGGTCGCCGGCTTCCAGCTCTTTGACGACTTTTTCGAGCTCGTCGAGGGAAGCTTCGAAGGACTCGGCAGATTGGGCGTCGGAATTGTTTTCCGCCATCGCCTCATTCTAATCCGAAAATTGCCTCGGAGGCCGCATGTTATTTTGGACTTAATGGGCATCGAAAATCCGTTCCAGGATCCGCTCCGGTTTGAACGGCAGGCGCCCGAATGTGCGATCGTGATTTTCGGTGCCAACGGGGACCTCACCAAGCGCAAGCTCATGCCGGCGCTCTACCGGCTGGCGTACGACCGGAGACTTTCGGCGGGGTTCGCGGTCATCGGCATCTCGCGCACCGCGCTGAACGACGGCCAGTTCCGCGAAAAGATGCTGGAAGCGGTCAAGCAGTTTTCCGAAGACACCGCCGTCGATGCGGACGTATGGGCGGCGTTCGCGCGCGGGCTGTATTACGTGGCGGGGGACATCAACGATGCGGCACTGTACCAACGGCTCGGGCAGAAATTGACGGCCGTGGAAGACGAGCGGCACACGGGCGGGAACGCGCTGTTTTACCTTTCGACCCAGCCCAGCCAGTACGCGCAGGCCGCCCTGGGCCTGGGAGCAGCGGGCTTGGGCAAGGGCAGCGGATGGCGCAGGCTGGTGGTGGAGAAACCGTTCGGGCACGACCTGGCCAGCGCGCGGGAATTGAGCGGCCGGCTGCACGAGGTATTCGACGAGTCGGACGTCTACCGCATCGACCACTACCTGGGCAAAGAGACCGTGCAGAACATTCTGGCGTTCCGCTTCGGCAACGGGATCTTCGAACCGCTGTGGAACCGGCGGTACGTGAACCACGTGCAGATCACGGCCGCGGAATCCATCGGGGTGGAAGGGCGCGGCGCGTATTACCAGGAAGCGGGCGCGCTGGCGGACATGATCCAGAACCACCTGCTGCAGGTGATGGCCACCATCGCGATGGAGCCGGTCGCCAGTTTCAGAGCGATGTCGGTGCGGGATGAGAAGTCCAAGCTGCTGCGGTCGATGCGGACAATGACGCCCGACGAGGTCCGCCGGCATTCCGTAACGGGACAGTACGGACCGGCGCGCATCGGCGGGCAAGACGTAGCGGGGTTCCGGCAGGAGCCGGGGGTCGATCCGAAATCGCGGACGGACACGTATGCGGCGGCCACATTTTTCGTGGAGAACTGGCGGTGGGCGGGCGTGCCATTCTACGTGCGCACCGGCAAACGGCTGCCCAAGCGCGTCACCGAGATTGCCATCCAATTCAACCCGGCGCCGCTCCACGTCTTCGATGAAGATGGAGCGGAGAGCGCGCCGAACCTGCTGATTATGCGCATCCAGCCGGAGGAGGGTCTTTCGCTGAAGTTCCTCTCGAAGCGGCCGGGGGAGGGGATGACGCTGCGGCCGGTGTCGATGGATTTCAATTACGGGTCGAGTTTCGGAGAGCGCTCGCCTTCGGCATACGAAACGCTGCTGCTGGACGCCATCATCGGCGACGCGACGCTGTACACGCGGCAGGACATGGTGGAGGCGAGCTGGAGCGTAGTCGAGCCGATTCAAAACGTGTGGCGCGAAACCCGGTTCGACTTCCCCAATTACGCGGCGGGCACGTGGGGACCAGCGGCCTCCGATGAAATGCTGGCGCAGCGCGGGCACGCGTGGAGGAAACCGTAATGGCCGCCGCGGGCGCGGAGGGCATTCCTCCCGAGCGCGTGCTGCGCGAGCTGTCGGACCTGTGGATCACGCTGGACAAGCAAGGGCGGGACGAAGGCGCCGCGGGCGTGTTGCGCGCCTGCACCTTGACACTGGTAGTGCTGTCGGAAGCGAGCGACGACGCCATGGCGCTGGGGGAGACGATTGCGGCGCTGATGCCGGAGCACCCCGCCCGCACCATTGTGGTCAAGCTGAGCGGCGCGGCCGAACGCGCGCTGGCCGAACGCGTGTACGCCCAGTGCTGGATGCCATTCGGGCAGCGGCGGCAGATCTGCTGCGAACAGATCGAGATTACGGTTTCCGATGCGGCTCTGGCCGGTTTGCCATCGGTGGTGCTGCCGCTGGCGGCGCCGGACCTCCCGGTGATTGTGTGGTCCAGAAGCGCGCGACTGTTTGAGATGCCGCCGTTCGGCGCGATCGCGCGGATGGCAACCAAGGTGGTGGTGGATAGCGCGGGGTTCGCGAATCCGAAGCGAACGCTGCGGCAGCTCGCGGAGACGGCGCGGAGCGGAGTTCTGCTGGGCGATCTGGCGTGGACCCGGCTGACACGCTGGCGGGAGATGCTGGCGCGGTTGTTCGAAAATCGCGACTACCTGGCGAAGCTGGCGCGGATCTCGAGTGTGCGAGTCGTTTATGACGGGGAGTTCGCGACTTCGGCGTGGTACATGGGCGCCTGGGTTGTGAACGCGCTGCGGGGCGCGGGAGTCAGCGCGAAGGTTTCGGTGGGGGCAAGTTCGGGACCCGCTTCGCTTAGCGTGGAACTGGCGGGCGGCGGGTTTCGCGTGGAGTTGGCGCGGCAGCAAGACAGGCTCGTAATCACGGTCGACAACGCGGAGAATTGCACCAACCTGCCGCAGCCGGGCGACTATCTGCTGATGCGCGAGGAACTGGGGATCGTGCGGCGGGACGCGGTATTCGAGCGGACGCTGGCATCCGCGGCCCGTCTCGCGTATGCTACGGACTAATGAGTGTCCGCTGGCATGCTCTCTCCGATGCGACCGCGGCCGCCGAAGCCTGCGCGCATCACGTGACCAATCTGCTGGAGGAAGTGCTTTCCGGCCAGGAGTTCGTCACTCTCGTGGTTTCGGGCGGGTCGACGCCCAAAATGCTTTTCCAGAAGCTGGTCGCCTCGAAGTTCCGGTGGGACCACGTTCACCTCTTTTGGGTAGATGAGCGCATGGTGCCGCCCACCGATCCGGCCAGCAACTATAAGCTGGCCGACGATTACCTGATCAAGCCGGCGCACATTCCGCATCGGCAGGTGCACCGCATCTGCGGCGAAATGGCGCCCAAAACGGCGGCCGCGCGATACGTCGAGGAGATCCGGGATTTCTTTGGGCTGGAGGAGGGCGAGATGCCCCGTTTCGACGTGGTGCATCGCGGCATGGGGCCGGACGCACACAGCGCCAGCCTGTTTCCGGGCGAGCCATTGATCGACGACCGCGAGGGGATTGCGGCGGCGGTGTTCGTTCCCAAGTTCAACCAATGGCGCGTGACGCTGCTGCCGGGCGCGCTGCTGGCGGCCAAACACAACGTGTTCCTGGTGACGGGTCCGGACAAGGCGGAAGCCGTGCGGGCGGTGTTCAAGGAAGAATACGATCCGAAGCAGTATCCGGCGCAGATCGCCTCGCACCACGGCCGCGGCGTGACGTGGTTCTTGGATGAGAAGGCGGCGGAGTTGATGGACTGAGGGCGGCGCAACGTTTGGGCGCGTGATTTCACGGGATCCGCGTCGGTGACACCGGAGCGATCTGGGGCACTCACCAAACGACTGGCCACCAGCCCGAGGACTTCATGAGCTTGTACGACCTGTTGGCGCGACGACCCGACCGGGAGGTCAAGTTCGCGTGGGACGATGCGAGCAAGAAAACGTGAAGCACGAGTGGCGTGCGAGTGATCTACTATTTCGCCGCTCCGGACGCAGTGTATTTCATCGCCGTATATGCCAAGAACCAGAAGGAGAATCTCAGTGACGCCGAAAAAAGGCCCTTGCGAAAATCCTCCAGCCGATCAAGCAACAAAAGCACTAAGCTTGGTCGCGTGCTGGTTGATTCGGCCAAACAGATCGCACGACACATGAGGGGCGAAATCGAGCTTCCGATGAAGGTCGTGCGCGTGGTGCCCGACGTCGATGTTCGTCGAATCCGCGAAGGACAGGGTCTCACGCGCGAGCAATTTGCGGAACGCTACGGGCTCCAGGCGCGGGCCATTCAGGAGTGGGAGCAGGGGAGACGCAAACCGGAACCGGCGGTGCGCGCCTACATGCTCGTTATCAAGAATCAGCCCGCCGCGGTGCGGAAGGCCTTGACAGCGGCGTAGCCCGGGTTCTGACTTGGCAATGGGTCCCCCACACGCGGGACGGATACACCACTCGCCAGTGCTTCTATGCCCGCGACCTAAAACCTTCCGCATTAAAGATAAAAAGGTCCGTAGATATTGATCTATGGTCTTCAGTGTTCCTATACTCGATAGTTGCAGTTCAGTGAATCGTACCGGCTCACCTCAAAAAACCAGGAGAACACATTGAAACCCATCAGGATCGTTGGCTCCTTCTTGCCGTTCGCACTATTGCTTCCCGTCTTGTGTCTGGCGCAGGGATCCGCCCAGACTGACGACATCGCCAAGTTGCGCGAACAAATCGCAGCCCAGCAGAAACAACTCGACCAACAGCGGCAGGCGCTCGAAACCGCGCAGAAAGCCCTTGCATCGGCCCAGAAGGCGATCGATTCCCAACAGACGCTGCTGGACCGTCTGGTTGCCGCGCAGAACGCGCCGGCGGCCGTTCCCACGCCATCCGCGGCGGCGGCGCTGGTACCGCCGGCCGCACCCGCTGCTGAGGTGGACAACGCGGGGCGGCCCTTCTCGCCGCTGGCCTTTCACATCGGCGGCGCCGATTTCGCCCCGGGCGGTTTTATGGATATGTCCACGGTGTGGCGCTCCACCAACATCGGGAGCGGCGTGGCGACTTCCTTCGCCGCCGTTCCGTTCAGTAACACCGCGGCGGGCAGGATGGCCGAGTTCCGGTCCAGCGCCGCCAACTCGCGCCTTACCCTGGCCATCACCGAGCACCCCACCGTGAATACTACCGTCACCGGTTATGTCGAAGGGGACTTCTATGGAAACCAGCCCACCAACCTGTTCGTGACCAGCAACGCCAACACCTTTCGCATGCGCCATTTCTGGGTGAACGTGGAGAAAGGAAAGTGGGAGGTGCTGGGTGGCGAGACCTGGACGCTCCTCACCCCTAACCGCGTGGGTGTCTCTCAGGTTTCGAGCAATGTCTTTGTCGGCCTCGGAGAGGATTCCAACTACATGACGGGTCTGATCTGGGGACGGCCGGGGCAAATCAGGGTGGTCTATCACCCCGACAAGCACTGGTCGATCGCCGCTTCCGTCGAGAACCCCGAACAGTTCGTCACCACGGCAGTCACGCTGCCCGCGTTCGCCGCCACTGAGGTGGACAACGGGAGCCTTTCCTCGACGCCTAACGTGCGCCCCGACATCGTCGCCAAGATCGCTTATGACACCCAGGTATCCGGCAAGGCGCTGCACTTCGAGCTGGCCGGCTTCTCCAGTCAGTTCCGCGTCTCACCCGCGCAGGGCAAGTACTTCGACGCCCAGGGCGTGGGCGGAGATTTCGACGCCGTCCTGGAAGTGGCTAGGAACTTCCGTCTCATTACCACCGGGTTTTACAGCAGCGGCGGCGGGCGTTTCGCAGTAGGGCTTGGCCCCGATCTCGTGCTCGGTCCCGACGGCTCCATCTCGCCGGTGCATTCCATGACCGGCATCGCCGGCTTCGAATATGCGCCCAATGCCAAATCGCAGTTCTTCGGTTATTACGCCGGCGCGTATTTCGACCGCAATTACACGGTCGTTTCGCCGGGCAATTACCTGGGGTTCGGCTTCCCGGGTTCATCTTCGGCGAACCGGCAGTTTCAGGAACCCCAGTTCGGCTATTACTACACCTTCTGGAGGAACCCGAGATATGGCGCGCTTCAGTACATTGGGGAGTATGCCTATCTGACGCGGGCACCCTGGTACGTTGCGCCTGGAACTCCGTCCACGGCACACGCCCACATGATCTTTGGCTCGTTGCGTTTCACGCTGCCGTAAGCGCCGGCCGCGCATCCGGGCGCGCCTATCCTGGCGCCCCCAGCGTCTTCAAATCCTTCAGCACGCTCAATATGCCCGGCACGCACCTGCATCACTACGGTGGCGAATTCGTCGGCCAGCTCGGGGTAGATGTATTCCATCTCCTCGCTTACGCGCATCATGGCCTGGTCCAGGCTGAGTGTAGGTTTTCAGAGAAGGTGACATAGAATGTCACAACTTCTGACATAAGGCCCCTGCGGGGTGGAACCTGCGCAAGTCAGGTGCGGGACTGGGAGAAGTCAGGCTCTCCGCCTGGCCCAG
>JBEKTU010000122.1:0-13746 GCA_049515735.1 Bryobacteraceae bacterium | reverse complement strand
TCGTTCTCCTTGATGGCGTCGAACAGGCTGTCGGTGGGGAGTTCCTTGCTGCCCGCGGTGTACGGGAACAGAACCACTTCGATCTGTTTCGGGTACGCCTCGATCAGCGACTTCAGCCACACACGGTTGTGCGAAGACACGCCCGTGAATCGCGCCTTACCCTGCTGCTTGGCCTTCGCCAGACCCGCGACGGTGGCTTCTTCCACGCGCTGGAGCTCGTTCAGGTCCGGCACTCCCTCCATAGGCAGCGCGATCCGCCAGACGTCCACGTAATCGAGTCCCGCCTCCTTGAGGTTTTCCTCGAGACCTTGCACCAGCTTGTCCGCGGTGCGCCACTCCGCAAAGCGCGGCTCTTTCTGCCACCAGGCATAGCCGAAGTAGAACTTGTCCCGCCGTCCCTTGAGCAGTTGGCCATAGGCCAGAACTTCGGGAGCCGCCATGGCATCGAGGTAGTTAATGCCCACGTCGATGCAGTGGGCCATAACGCGGTCCCGGGATTGCATGAAGCCGGGTATCTTGGGATAGGAAAAGTCACTGTCCGAATAACGCGCGGGAGTTTTGTCCTTCCCAATCTCTATTTCGACCCGCTTCCAGTGTCCCCCCAGCGAAACGGCGGATACCATGAGGCCGGTCTTGCCCAGCCTTCGGTACTCCATGTTCTCGTTGTAATTGAGAATGCTCCGCGTCGAAGGGGCCTTGGCCTGGGTGGGAGGCGCCTTGGCCTTTGAGGGAACTCTGTTCTGAGCTTCCGCGAGACCGCCAGCGAAAGCGCCCGCTGCCAATGCGCCGCCGGTCACAAAATCGCGTCGGTTGATCTGTTTGCCAGCCATGACTCACTCCTTGGGGCGGCCCATGACCGTCATGTCCGCCCGAGATTGTCACCACTATAGCACCAGGCCGCCGGCTTGTATCACCCACCCCCCCTTGTATTTTGGAGAACGAGGTCCTATTATGTGTTCGGGAGAACCCGATGAAGAAACCGAAGATCGAACCGCAAGGGCGGCCCAAGCTGAGCCGCAGGCTGTTTTTTGGTTCGGTGGCTTCCGGCGCAGCCGAAGCGGCCATTCTGACCCTGCCGGGCGCGATGGCGGCCCAGCCGGCTGCCGGACAAGCGGCGGACGGCGAAATGGTGCGGGCCGTCCTTAACATCAACGGCCAGACCCACTCCTTGAGCGTGGAACCGCGATGGACCCTGCAACACGTGTTGCGGGACCGTTTGGGGCTCACCGGGACGAAGTCGGGGTGCGACCGGGGCGAGTGCGGAGCGTGCACCGTTCTGATCGACGGCATAGCCCGGTATTCGTGCCTGACGCTGGCCCTGGAAGCGGTTGGGACACAAATCACGACGGTGGAAGGCTTACTGCATGGCGAACAACTGGGGCCAGTGCAGCAGGCTTTCGTGGAAGAGGCGGCGTTTCAATGCGGGTACTGCACTCCGGGACAGGTGGTGGCGGTGGAGGCGCTCTTGCGCAAGACGCCGCAACCGACCATGGAGCAGATCCGCGAGGGGGTGAGCGGCAACCTGTGCCGCTGCGCAGCGTACAACCACATCTTCCGCGCCGCCCAGCGCGCGGCGGAATTGCGGAAGGCGGGGAGGTGAGCGATGGCGGAAGAGACTGTAAAACCATGGGTTGAAACCAAGATTATCGGCAAGCCGATTCCCCCGGTGGACGGCTACGAACGGGTGAGCGGGGCGGCGGTTTACCCGTTGGATGTAATCCTGCCGAATATGCTGTATGGGGCCATTCTGCGCTGCCCGCACGCGCACGCCACAGTGAAGAAGATCGATGTGGGGAAGGCCCGGGAGATGCCGGGGGTGCGCGCCGTGCTGACGGACGCAGACCCGGAAGCACGGGTTGGATGGTACGCGGCGGCGGGGTTTCCTATGCCCGGCAGCCCGATGGTGAGCCGGCTATTCGACCCGCATTGCCGGCATGAAGGCGAAGAAGTGGCCGCGGTGGCGGCGGAGAGCCCGCAGCAGGCCTGGGACGCGGTGCGGGCCATCCAGGTGGAGTACGACACGCAGCCGTTCGTCATCGACATGGAAGCGGCCTTGAAGCCGGGCGCCCCGGCGGTGCAGGAAGGCGGCAATCGTGCACGCGGGTTTCCCGGAACCAAGCGCGGTGACGTGGGGAAGGGCTTCGCCGAGGCCGACGTGGTGCTGGAGGAAACCTACCGGACCTCCTGCCTGATTCACGTCCCCATGGAAGTTCACGGATCGGTCGCCCAGTGGGACGGCGATCGCCTGAACGTATGGGATACGAATCAAGGCCCATTTGGGATTCAATCCGACATCGCCAGGGCCCTAAATATGCCCCTGAGCAAGGTGCGGGTTATCTCGAACTACATGGGTGGCGGCTTCGGCAGCAAGCAGGAAGCCGGCAAATACACGATCATCGCGGCGCTGCTGGCGCAAAAGGCGGCGCGCCCGGTCAAGCTGTTCCTGACGCGGGAAGAAACGTTCCTGTGCGTGGGAAACCGGCCGGCGCACATCATGAAGCTGAAGGCCGGGGTGAAGAAGGACGGCACGCTGACCGCGCTCCAGTTGACCGCCATGGGCGAACTCGGCGCATATCCTACCTTCAGCATGGTGGGCGGTCAGGTCGGGGAGTTGTACAAGTGCCCGAATGTGCTCATCGACGAGACACAGGCATATATAAATGCCGGTCAGCAGCGGGCTTTTCGCGCTCCAGGCTATCCCCAGGGCAATTGGGCGCTGGAACAGATGATGGATGCCCTGGCCGAGAAGATCGGCATGGATCCGGTGGAACTACGCCTGAAGAATATCCCGACCGTCTGCCAGTCGAGCCAAGACAGGCCGTATACCTCCATTGGCTTGCGGGAGTGCCTGACCGAGGGGGCGCGGGTCTTCGGTTGGAAGGACGCCCGCAGCCGGCCCAAGGGAGACGGGGCTTGGGTCAGAGGCGTGGGCGTAGCCAGTGGGCTGTGGGGCCCGGGATCAGGGCCCGCAACGGTAATCGTCAAGCTGAACCCCGATGGTAGCGTCAACCTCAACATGGGTGCGGCTGACCTGGGCACCGGAACCAAGACGATGGCGGCCTCGATAGTGGCCGAGGAGTTGGGGGTGCCGCTGGACCGGATCCGGATCGAAAACGCCGACACGGGAACCACGCAGTACAGTGGCGTCAGCGGCGGCAGCAAGACCGTGGCTGCGGATGGGCCTCCCGTGCGGTTGGCCGCGCTGGAGGTAAAACGCTTCCTGCTCGAGATGGCGGCGGAACAGTTGAAGGTTCCGGTATCGGACCTGGTTTTCCAGGATGGCGCGATCGTGGCGCAGGCGGGCGCGAAAAAGCTGGCCATCACGGACCTGACGCAATTGCGCCAGCAGCAGGGGATTGTGGGCGTGGGTCGGGGGCGCTTCGTTCCCGGCGGCAAGGTCGTCCGGTCCTTCGCCACGCACTTCGCCGAGGTGGAAGTGAACACGCGCACGGGCGAGATGCGGGTACTGCGCATGCTGGCCGCGCATGACAGCGGCCGGGTGATGAACCTGCTGGGTTATCGCAACCAGGTCCTCGGGGGGTTCCTACAGGGCCTCGGCCTGGCCATGACCGAGCGCCGCGTCATGGATTCGAGCACCGGCAAGATGGTGAATGCCAACTTCCACGACTACAAGATCCCGACGGCCAAAGACGCGCCGGGCGAGATGACCTGTCTCCCCATCGATCCGCACGACACCGAGTGTAACATCCTCGGCGCGAAGGGACTCGGGGAACCGGCCACGGTTCCCGCCGCCACGGCTATCGCCAACGCTCTCCATCACGCAATCGGCGTACGGGTTACAGCGGCGCCCATCACGGCGGCGCAAGTTCTTACTCTTCTGGCGGAACGCAAAACAAGGGGGTGAGCCATGCTAGCCAAGTTTTCATATCAGCGTACAGCATCGATTAAAGAGGCGACGGCGGCGGCGAGCCGACCGGAAGCGCGGATTCTGGCGGGCGGGACGGACCTGTTGGGATGCCTGCGCGACGGAGTGTTCCAGGCGAACCGCCTGGTGAGCATCAGCGGCATTAAAGAGCTCAAGGGCATCCGGCCGCGGGCCGGGGGCGGGTTGCGGATCGGAGCGCTGACCACCCTGACGGAGATCGCCGAGAACCGGCAGATACTGGATGGCTATGCGGTTCTGGGGCAAGCGGCGGCGGCGGTGGGCAGCCCGCAGTTGCGCAATCAAGGAACCCTGGGCGGGAACCTGTGCCAGCGGCCGCGCTGCTGGTATTTCCGGGGGGATTTCCACTGCTTGCGGAAGGGCGGCGAGGAGTGCTTCGCCGCAGCGGGCCAGAACCAGATGCACTGCATCCTGGGCGGATACGAGTGTTACATCGTGCACCCGTCGGACACCGCGCCGGCGCTGGTGGCTCTGGATGCGAAAGTAAGCGTGACGGGGCGCCAGGGCACACGGCAATTGCCGCTGGCATCGTTCTTCGTGCCTCCGAAGGTCAGCCATCTGAAAGAAAACGTGCTGGAGCCGGGGGACGTGGTGACGGAAGTGCTGCTGGACGCGCCGCAATCCGGGGCCCGCGGCGCGTATCGGAAGGTGCGGGACCGCGGAGCGTTCGACTTCGCCCTGGCCGGGGCGGCCATCGTGCTGGCGGTGGCGGACGGCAAGGTGCGGACGGCGCGCGTGGTGCTCAGCGGGGTGGCGCCGGTCCCGTGGAGATCGTCGGAGGCGGAGCAGGCGCTGGTGGGCAAGCCATTGGACGCCGGCACAGCGGAGGCTGCGGCAGCGGCGGCGGTGAAAGATGCCGTGCCCCTCGGCGAGAACGGCTACAAAGTGCCATTGGTCCGGGGCATATTGGAAGAGACGCTGATCGCTCTGGCGGCGTGAGGCCGTCCTTTATATATCGATTCCTATCACTTCGTGCAGGGCAATGGGCGGCGTGGTGGTTTCGATCCATCCACCATTTTGCCGCCACTGCGCCTTGGCTTCGCTGACCAGGAAGCGGACACTGCGCGCTTTGGCGCCGTCGGGTAGCTTTACGCGCACCTTCTGGGGGCCAATCGGCAGAATCTCGCGGAGCGGCCCTTTCATCATCATGGGGTTGGACAGGTTGACGAGGTGAACCGTGACGGAAGATTGCTGCTTCCACAGCGCCACATCGAGCACGCCCGGACCTTCGACCCGAAGCGGCTGCTCCTCGTTGGCGGCCCAGCGCACGGCATTGGCCAGAACAATGCCGTGATCCTGGCACATGATTTCCCAGAACGTCCGGTCGATGTCCCACGGAAAGTAAACCACGCGGCCCAACCCTGACGAGTGAACCATCACACCGGGAATGTTGGCAGCCGTGTCGCGCACGTACACCTCCTCCATGGGCAGATCGGGGTAAGTGGGAACCGTCATGAGCGGCGCACGCAAGCCGGGCGCGGTGCGAATTTCGACGCGCTTGACGCCGTGGATCATGCGGCCCGCATCCTCAAGCCCCGCCAGCAGGGGATGGGAGTGGTCTTCGAGGTTCAGGTAGGCGTTCTGCTGGCGCTCGATTACGTTGCCGGCAAACGAGGCGCCGAAAAGGCCGGCGAGGCCAAAATCGTCGCGGCGCCGGCCGCGCTCGTCGTAGAGCGAGGTCTCGTAGGTGGCAACCAGCCCGCCGCCCTTCTCAACGAAGGATTTCAACTGTGCGCACTGCACGTCGGACAGGTTGGCGATATTCGGCAGGGCCAAGACTTGGAATTGCTGCACGTGCGCCGGGTCGAGTTGGGTATCCAGAACCATTTCGAAGGGTATCCGGGCTTCCACCAGTGCGTGGTAGAACCCGGATATGTGGTCCTGCGAGGCACGCGACGCAGACGCCGACACCAGCCCCACGCGAGCCAGCGGGCGCTCGTTGCGCAGATACTTCTCGTTCTTCCAGTGCCAGACGTAGAGGTCCTCGACGGGCTTGAACCAACGGTGGTCGAGCGGCTTGGCATTGAACTTGACGACCCAGGGCCGGAAGCCCTGGGCGATGCCATCCACGGCCCACAGCCGGATCTCATGGGGGTTCTGGGTGGAGTCCTTCCAACGGTAAGGCTCCTCGAATCCGACACTACAAATGCCGACGATTGGCTTGGAGCCGGAGGTCGTGCGGGCCTCCTTCGCATTCTTGCCGTTCTGCCAGGGCAACTGGAATCCGGAGCGGCTTTGCCGATCCGCAAAGAGAATCGGGACCGAAACGCTGTCTCGTATCTGGTCGAATCCGTTGGGGAAGAACGCGGCCCCCGGGTTGCGCTTCCCGATCTCGGCATCCCAGAGTAAATACAAATCCAGGAGGCGTTTCCTCTGCCATGCGGTGAATTGAGCGCGCTCGTCACTGGGCGCTTCCGCCGCCCGTGGAAGTTCCAAACCACTGAATTCCTTGAAATTCCGCTGGCAGTGCTGGCAGTAGCACATGCCCGACCCGCTCCAGCGGTTGGCGAAGATGCCGTCGACCTTGTAGAGCGTCATGATCTCCTGGATCACGCTGGTCATGAACTCGAAGTTGTAGGGGCCGAGCGCGCAAGTCACCCATTCGGTGGGCATCGCCCAATGGCGGCGAGGCTGGCCGTTGGCTTCCACGGCGATCCAATCCGGATGAGCGTCGAAGACGTCCTGATGGGCGGCGTGGGGGTCCACGCGCGCGGTCACAATCATGCCGAGTTTGCGGCAGCCCGCGAGCATTTCGCCAAAGGTGTCGCCATTGCCGAGGAATTTGCTGCGGTAATGCAGCGGCACCTTGGTGGGATAAAAGGCCACGCATCCGCCGGCGCTGAGGCACACGGCATCGGCGTGGATCCGCTTGAAATAGTCGAGCCAGAAGCCGGGATTGTAACGGCCCGGATCGTCCCCGACAAAAGCCAGTTGCACCCACCGCATGGGCCGGTCGAACCAGCCTTTGTCCGGGTTTTGCTGGCTGAAGGCCGTGCCGGCCGCCGCCAGCGTACCGGTCTGGATCATCCATTCGCGCCGGTTGATTTCCATCACAAGCCGACCTCCCGATTCTTAGTCTACGCTGAGGATTCGCCCGGCCGCCTGGCGCTCTCCAGGAATGCTGTTCTTCCAAGCGGTAGAATGAAACGGAACTGGCTCGCGCTGGTTCTTGTGACGCTCTATGACAAACCCGGCTGACTTTTCATTCGACGTCTTTTTAAGTCACAACTCGAAGGACAAAGAACGAGTTCGACGGCTGGCGGAACGGCTGCGAGGGGCGGGGGTGCGGGTCTGGTTCGATGAATGGGTTATCCGGCCGGGGGATGACGTTTACCTGAGCATCGAGCGCGGGTTGGAGGCGGCGCGGACGCTTGTGCTTTGCCTGTCGCCGACGGCCGTCGGGTCGGACTGGGTAGGCCTTGAGCGTAGCACGGTTCTCTTTCGCGATCCCTCGAACGCCGAGCGCCGTTTCATCCCGCTCCTGCTGGCGGGTTGCGACCTTCCGGACAGCATCCGCCGCTACAAGTACGTGGACTTCCGGGAAGAGGCTGAGGCGGCCTTCGAGGAACTCCTATCCGCCTGCCGGTTCGCGGAGAAGCCCATCTCGGTCGAGACGCCCAAGCCGGCGGCGAAGGCCGAGGAGGACGATTCGCTGGCCGTGCTGGAGCGCAAGCTCACAGGGCACACGGCTTGGGTCAAGAGTGTGGCGGTCAGCCCGGATGGGAAATGGGTGGCGTCGGGTTCACGGGACAAGACGGTCAAGATTTGGGATATCGAGACGGGGAACTGCCATGCCACGCTGGAAGGGCATGGCGGCCCGGTGAACTGCGTTGCGATTACTCCGGATGGAAAGAGGCTGCTGTCCTCCTCGGACGATCACACGATCCGAATTTGGGAATTCCCCTCGGGCCGCTTGGGTCGCGTTCTGGAGGGCCATCGGAATTACGTGCCCCTGGTAGCTCCATTCGCGAAAGGTCAGATGTTGCTCTCCGCCGGTATTGACCGTTTGATCAAACTATGGGTCACTGACTCGGGCGAGTGCATGAAGACGATCCAGGCGGACCAGGACTTCATGGCGGCGGCTCTCGGTGCGGACGGAGAACGCCTCCTCACCGGTGGTTTCGATGGCACAGTGGCGTTGTGGGATCTCGACGGGGGGCAGCGCCTGGCAAGCATGAAGCGGCACACTGGGCACGCATCCTCGGTCGCAATCACAGCAGATGGGTGGTACGGCTTCTCGGGTTCCAACGATACGACAGTGAAAACTTGGGACCTGGAAGCCGTCACCAGCCTCGGAACGTTAGAGGGGCACGGAAGTGAGGTGCATTCGCTTGCCTTGTTTCCCGACGCCGCTTGGGTCGCATCAACCGGTTTCATTGACGGCACGGTTCGATTGTGGGATTGGAAGTCAGGAGCCTGCCTGCACGTTATCAAGCTCCCCCCGCTCCACTCGCCAATATCCGTCGCGTTCAGTCCCGACGGCTACCGTCTCGTTGTAGGCACACACCAGGGCCCGATCTACGTCTATCGCCTCTCCGTCGTGGAGCTCCGTCGGCCGAGCCGGCGCGGCGTTACGTCAACGCCAAGGTCTTCCTAGTCGGCGAGAGCGGAGAGGGCAAAATCCGGGTTGGCCCTCCGGTCAATCGAGGACCGGTTCTCGCCGACTCCCTCCACGCAGGGCACGCAGGTCTGGCGGCTGGATTTGCGCGAGAGCCCGCAGCCCTCGCGAATATGACCTGCGTATAGCCGAGGCGAAGACGCGCGCGGCCATCTAGCGCCAGATCAAACCAGGGAAGGTCGCGTAGATCGCAGGGCCTTCAACTCACCTCCCCATGATTCGCGCGGCCGCCTGGTGGCCCAGGCGGATGCAGTCGGGGATTCCGATGCCTTCGTAGGCGTTGCCCGCCAGGTGAAGGCCGGAGGCCGGCGGCGTGCGCGCCTGAATCTCCGCCAAGCGTTGCGGATGGCCCACGGTGTACTGCGCCATGGAGCGCGGCCAGCGCGAAATGCGGATGAAGCGCGGGCGGGCGGTGACGCCGGCGATTTCCTGCAACTCGCGCACGACCATGGCGGCAATGGCTTCGTCCGATTCGCCGAGCACGCCCGCGTCCTCCATGCCGCCCAGGAAGCAGCGCGCCACCACCTTGCCGTCCGGCACGCGATAGGAGAACTTGGTTCCAACCCAGGTGCACGCTACCAGCCGCCGGCGCTCCTTCTTGGGCACCAGGAAACCAAAGCCAAGGGGCGGGGTGCCCCCTGGGCCCGCGAAATCCGCGGCGTCGAAGCCCAGCGCCACGGTCATCGAGGAACTGTAGGGCACCGTGCCGAGCAATTCCGCCAGCCGCCCGTCAACGCCGGCCAGCAGGGCCGAGCCACTGTGCGCCTCGCATGCCACCACCACCTGGTCCGCTGCCAGCCAGCCGCCGTCATCCGTCTTGATGCGGAAACCGGTCTTCGCGCGCTGGATGGTTTGCGCGCGGCAATGCCGCACTTCCACCTGGCCGCTAATGGCGCCCGCGATGGCGTTCACCAGTTGTCCCAGCCCGCCCTTGAGCGTGCGGAACAGCGGCGCGGGGTTTCGGGCCCAGGGGGCGCCCCGCGCGGCTTTGGCGCGCACCGCCAGCACGCCGCGGGTGAGGCTGCCGTATTGGTTGGCCAACTCGACAAAACGCGGCAGCACGCTGGTCACGCTCAACTGGCTGGGATTGCCGCCGTAGATCCCGGAAAGCAGCGGCTCCGCCAGGTAGTCCACCGCCTCGGCTCCGTAATGCTCTTGGATGAACTCGGCCACGGATTCGTCGCCCGGTTTCGGCTGGGGCGCGCGCAGCAACTCCATCCCCATGCGGAATTTCGTTCGCCAGCCCAGCAAGCCGGTGGTGAGGAGCGGCAGAATCTTGGTGGGCACCATCATCATCAGCCCGTCGGGCAAGGGCACGAGGCGGCCGCCCTTGCGGACGTAAGTGACGCGGAGACGATCGTTGGAGCCGATGACCTGATCGGCCAGCCCCAACTCGCGAATCAGTTCCAGTGCGGCGGGCTTGGCCGACAGGAAGCTATCCGGCCCGGCCTCGATGGTGCAGCCCTCAACGCGCTCGGTCTGAATCACGCCGCCCAAGCGCGGCCGCGATTCGAGGATGGTGGACGCTACGCCGCCCCGGGCCAGATAGTAAGCAGCCGAAAGCCCGGAGATGCCGCCGCCGATGATGACTACGCCAGGCACCGCTTTGCCACCTCGGCCAGCGCGGCGGTGAACTTCGGAGAACCGTTCAGCGCGTCGGGACGGTACAGGAAAATGCCGCGCTCGGCGGCGTAGTCGCGGAAAGCCACATCGACATCGTATAGCGTCTCGACGTGATCGCAGACGAAGCCGATGGGGTCCACCACCACTTCGCGGAGGCCCTGTGCGGCGTAGCGGTCCAGGCAGGATTCCACGGTAGGCCCCAGCCAGCGGTCGTCGGTAAGGCCCTGGCTCTGGTAGGCGAAATCCCAGTCCGCTAGTCCGGCGAGCGCCGCCACCGCCGCGGCCGTGGCGCGTGTTTCGCGGTCGTATTGATCCCCGTCGGCAAGGGCCTTCTCGGGCAAACTATGAGCCGTGAAGAGGACCTTCCCGCCCGTCGCCACGGTCTCCAGTTTTTCCGCGAAGGCCTCAATCAATAGCGGCTCGTCGTGGAAGCTCCTGGCCCACCGAATCTCCGCCGCCAGGCCGGCTTCGCGCCGGGCCTCCTCGGTGCGCCGGATGTACAGCCCCACGCTCAGCTCCGAAAACTGCGGCGCCATGGAGATAGCCGCGATGCGCACAACACCCGCATCGCGCACCTCATCCATGGTTTCGCGAATGAACGGATGCCAGTTGCGCATGCCGAAGAACACGGGGATCCCGAGCATGCGTTCCAGCGCTTGGGCCTGTGCGCGCGTCCACGCCAGCAGCGGAGACGATCCGCCGATGGCTTGGTAACGGCGCTTGACTTCCTCGACGATGCGCGGGGAACCCGGCCTGCCGCCGCGCACGAACGTCAGGTAGCTTTCGACGTCCTCGACGCGCTCCGGCGCTCCGTGGGCGAGCAGCAGGACCCCCTGCTTCATGGACGAAATTCCCGGACCATCTCCACCACGGCCTTGACGTTCTCGACGGGGGTCTCGGGCAGAATGCCGTGGCCGAGGTTGAAGATGTGACCGGGCCGGACGCCGGTGCGCTTCAGCAGCTCATGGACCTTAGTACGGAGCTCATGCAGGGGTGCGAACAGCGCCACCGGGTCGAGGTTGCCCTGAATGGCGGAGCGATAGCTGATGTCCATCCAAGCCTGGTCGATATTGATGCGCCAGTCGACCCCCATGACGTCGCCGCCGGCGGCGTGAAGCTCGCGGAAGAAACCGGAAGCGCCGGTGCCGAAGTGGATCACGGGAACTCCGGTGGAGCGGATGCGTTCGATAAGCGCGCGGGAGTACGGCGCGGCAAAGCGCACGTAGTCGTCCGAGCCCAGGGTCCCGACCCAGGTGTCGAATACCTGGATGGCGCGCGCCCCTGCGGTCACCTGCAAATGCGCGAATGGCGCCAGCACGTCCACGATCTTGCCCATCAGGCGCCGCCACAAGGTTTCGTCGGTGTACATTAGCTTCTTGGTGCGGATGAAATTGCGCGACGCGCCGCCTTCGATCATGTAGCTGGCCATGGTGAAGGGCGCGCCCACGAAGCCGATGACCGGGACCCTGCCGGCCAGCGCCCGAACCACGTTCTGGATGGCCTGTCCCACGTAGCCGAGGTCGTCCGTGTTGGTGGTAGAGAGGGAATCCACGTCGTTGGAGGTGCGCACGGGGTTGCCGATCGTCGGCCCTTCGCCCTTTTCGTAATTCAGCTTGAGGCCCATGGGCTCGACGGGCAGCAGCAGGTCCGCGAAAATGATGGCGGCGTCCACGTCCAGCATCTCCACCGGCTGCAGGGTCACGGTGGCGGCCAGGTCCGGCCGCTTGCAGATTTCCAAGATGCCGTGCTTGTCGCGAATCTGGCGGTACTGTTTGAGGTACCGGCCCGCCTGCCGCATAAACCACACCGGCTTCACATCCGTCGGCCGGCGGCGGCAGGCATCCAAAAAACGGCTGGTCATTGGAGCCACGCGCATGGCTGTTCCATCCTGTCTTCGCAAAAGAACACGCGAAATTCCTTTGGCTTGTGCTTCTCTGCCCACTGGCGGCCGTTGACGAAATACGGCTTGGCCCACGCCTCGCTGTCGATGGTGCGCGGCGAGACGACCGAAACCGATACGCTCCCTTGCGCCGGGTATCCCGTGCGCGGATCCATGATATGGGCGTAGATGCGTCCCTCCGCCCGGAAAAACTTTTCGTAGCTGCCGGAAGTGGACATCGACATGTCCTTCAAAAACACCTCAGCCGCGGTCTGTCTCTGGTGCCACGGGTTTTTAATATCTACTCGCCAACCCTTGGGCTCCATGGGCGGAGCGCCCATTCCGTAAATACTGCTGTCCGACCCGGCGACCAGAGCGATCTGAACGCCTTGTTGTTTCAAAACATCCACCATGCGATCGACGGCGTAGCCCTTGCCGATTCCGCCGGGGTCCAGTTCCACTCCCGAACGGTCAAACCATACCGTCCCGGCCGCCGCGTCCAGGTGAATGTGCCGGTAACCTACGTTGGGGAGGGCGGCCGCCACCTCCGCCCGGTGGGGCAGATGGCCGGAGCCCTTGTAGAAGCCCCAAACCTTCATCAGCGGGCCCACCGAAATATCGAAAGCCCCTTCGCTCTCGCGGCTGTAAGCGACGCAATCCAAGAGCAACTGGAACATCTCCGGCGACACCTTGACGGGCTTTTCGGCCGCGTGGCGGTTGACCTCGCTCCAATCGCTATCGGCCCTGTAGTTGGAAAGCATCTCGTCGAGCCGCCGCACCTCGTCGAAAGCGGCGTCCGCCGCCGCCTCCATCTTCACCCGGTCATACCCATAAACGACAACGGAATACGTCGCGCCCATGGCGTCGGCGCTTTCCTCGAGCCGCAGCAGTTCCGGCTGGTCCGCCGCCAGGGTCCCCGACAGAAACAAAACTACCACAAATTGTTTGAGTTTAGAGCTAATTTTCGGCATGGCCACGAGATTTTTTCGCCCGCCTCAGCAGGAATTCGATCCGGGTATCGGCGTCCGGGTTCTTGTCACGCTCGAAATGCAGCTCCGGAACGCGCCGCAGACTCAGGCGCGACGCCAGTTCGTGACGTAAATAATGCCGCGCGCGCTCCAATGCGGCCAAGGACTGGTTTTGTTCCCGCTCATCCCCCCGGACCACGACTTTGACGTGGGCATACCGCGCGTCGGGGCTTACGTGCACCTCCGTCACATCCACGGCCAGCAGCCGGGGGTCGTCCAGCTCGAAGCCGATGAGTTCGGCCAACTCCTCGCGGACCGCTTCCGAGACCCTTAATGTCCGCCGTTCATCCATAAGCTTTCAGCGATCAGCTATCAGCTATCAGCTATCAGCGCTGCTGGTTTTAGCTGACTGCTGACCGCTGATAGCTAAACCCTAACTCAGCCACTCCACCGTGGCCTCAACCAACTCGGCTCCCAGCAGCGCCGCCGCCTCGTCCTCCACCGATTGCAGCACTCCGGCGGCGTAGGCGCGGTCCGGAGAAACCGTCACCGCCGCCACCGCAGCGCGCTGCCAGAGGTCCTGGTAATCGATCTCCGCCACAGCCACGTTGAACTTGTGGCGCAGCCGCTCCTTCAGGCTCTGGACCACGTGGCGTTTGTCCTTGAGCGAGTGCGAATTCTCGAGCCGCAGCTCCAGGGTCAGAACGCCGATTACCGCCATGGCATCAGGCGAAAACTTCGGTGGCCACGCGCT
>JBEKTU010000121.1:0-14048 GCA_049515735.1 Bryobacteraceae bacterium | reverse complement strand
CCTGGGCCAGGCGGAGAGCCTGACTTCTCCCAGTCCCGCACCTGACTTGCGCAGGTTCCACCCCGCAGGGGCCTTATGTCAGAAGTTGTGACATTCTATGTCACCTTCTCTGAAAACCTACAGCCAGGCCGATGGCTCAATTGATATACTTCATTTACGGCGCAACTTCCGTGCGCAGCACGCAGGAACCCGTCAGTTCAGCGGTTTCGCAGGGCGCGGCAATCATTTTTCTTGACATTGTGAAGCCCTCATGACCGAAAGGCATCCGGTTACGGTGATGATTGTAGATGACCACCCGGTGGTCCGGGACGGTCTCAATGCAATGCTCTCCACCGAGCCCGACATTCAGGTGGTTGGAGAAGCGGGAACCGGAGCCGAGGCGCTCAGTCTTTTGGCGAAGTTGCACCCGGCAGTGGTCTTAATGGACCTCTTGCTGCCCGATATCGGTGGCACGGAAGTCATCAGGCGCGTCTGCTCCGCGCGCTCTGATACGAGCTTCATCGTGCTCACGACCGTCGCCGGGGATGAGGAGATCTATCGTGCCCTTGAGGCGGGCGCTCGTGGGTATCTCTTCAAGGATATGGTGAGGAGAGAATTGGTTCAGGCCATACGGACCGTCCACGGAGGTCAGCGTTATATTCCCGCGCAGGTCGGCAGCCGCATCGCCGAGAACCTTCCGCGGCAGGACTTAAGCTTGCGCGAGATCGAAGTGCTCCAACTCGTCGCCGGTGGATTGCGTAACAAACAGATCGCCCACAGGCTGGGCGTGTCCGAAGCCACCGTGAATGCGCACGTAAAACACATTCTGGAAAAGCTCTATGCTTCGGACCGGACTCATGCCGTGACCATCGCATTGCGCCGCGGCATAATCAGGCTGTGAGGACGTGCGGCGACGCCTCCTCCGGGCCGGCTGCCGTCCGCCGGCCGGCCCGGCGCCTGTGCTTGGTTGGATGCCTGGCGCACCGGAAGTGAATCTTGAACTGCGTCCGATTGCGTCAAGCCGAGAGCGCGTCTGTATCCGCTTCTTCCGCGAACTCGAAATCCTGCTCAAACCAGTTGGCGTCCATATCGTTCCCGGAGGGTATGCCCCCCAGAACCACATCTTCGGCATCGCCCACGGGAATCAGCTTAGGTTGCTCGTACATACGGTATTGTCTCCTTTTCTTTTTTGGTTACGTCTCATCATGAACTTTTCCGTTCGGATCGCACGCCGGCGCGGCGTTCAAAACCGCTCCAGGACGCGCAGCTTCTGCTGGTAGCCGGAGGAATCGTTGACCACGCGGCCATTCACCTCCACCCAGGCATGGCTCGCGAATGGGGCGGCCCGGCACCCGATCACCACTTGCGCCTCGACGCCGTATTGGCGCAGAAGACGCGCCGTGACCACGGACCGCTGCAGGCAAGGCACCCGCTTCCAGTAAAACGAACTCACGGCTGTCACCGTCCGGGGCACCACCATCTCCAGGCCGGAGTGGCTGGAGCGCCGACCGCAGGCCAGGCCCTGAAGCCTCCGGTACACGCCTCGGAAACCCGACGTGGCAGCGACCAGATCATAGCGGCACAGCTCCCACATCGCCCGCACCGCCAGCACTATTCGATCGAACGGCAGCATTGTCAACTTCCCATGTGGCGCGCCAGCAGCCCCTTGGCTTCCAGGTCGGCGACAAAGCCGGCGGCGTCCTGCCGGACCTGTTCCCGTGGAACGCCGTATTCACCGCTGATATCCGCAGCGATGGTTTCCAGACTGTCACGATCTCGCAGCCCCCGCCAGATACGAGCTCCGATGCAGTTCGACGAGAAGACCGCTCCGCTGCCGACCTGGAGGAACACGATGCCAGCCTGGTCTTGGGACGCCCTTGCATCGGGCGAAATCGTGAACCGGACCTCAGCCCCGCAATCTTGCTGTGACCGCGCTGGGCCCACTCTTGCTTTTCTTTTGAAAAACCTATGGATTCGCTGCACTTTTCCGGCCCGCCTTCCGCCGGGGTGAACCATCTTTCTTTGCTGGTAAATCTCAACCTACGCCCTCTGCTTGTTTTAGCCCACGCGAATTCTTATGATTTTCTTATGGCTTTTCCAGGCGATCTTCGCGTACACACGGTTGGCTACCACGGAATCCTCGGCGGCGAACCAGATTGAGTGCCTGGAGTTATGCTGGGCTCGAGGTCATGTCTACCCCGTCCGGCGTCCAGCGCAATCCGAGGAAAATGGGCGCGCGGCCCATCCCCTGCATCGTCCTGCTGATGGTCTGCGTGGATTCGCTCTTTGCGCTGGACAGGAGTCTCTCTGCACTTCAATACCTGCACACCAGTTGGACGCAAGAGGAGGGTGGCGCACTTCCCGCTATCCAGGCTATGGCGCAGACTACGGACGGTTATCTCTGGTTGGGAACAGGCAATGGACTGATTCGATTTGACGGGATACGCTTTGTCCGCTGGGAGGCAGGCCCCGGCGAGGAGCTACCCAGCAGGGATATCCGATGTCTGCTTTCATCTTCCCGAGGCGGCCTTTGGATCGGCACGGCTTTCGGTATTGCCCGGTTCGATCGAGGACGCCTCGTCCGCTATCCAGCCGCGGATCGCACGCTTGGCGCCGTGATCTCGATGGTCGAAGATCCGTCAGGAAGCTTATGGATACTCCACGTGCGGGATACCAACGCCAGTCTGGCGATTCTGCGGCAGGACGGTTCAGTGCGGACCTATGGTCCGGCAGATGGCCTGCCGGATCAGAGACTGGCAGCGATTTATCAAGATAGGGCCGCCAATCTCTGGATCGGCTCAAACGGCGGTCTCTGCCGTTGGTCTCCGGGAACCCGAGCGGCCTGTTCAAGTGTGCCTTCTCGCCAGATTCGCTCCGTGGTTGGCGGCAGTTCAGGGGAGTTGTTGGCCATTGATGGCGCCAGGAGCGTCGTGCGATTCCGTGATGGGAGATTCGAACCTGTCGTGATGGGACTAGAGAATGCGTCTTTCCCGCTGGAAGTCATGATGCGGGATCGTGACGGCAACATCTGGATCGGCACTGCCGGCCAGGGATTGTTGCGCCTGCGAGGTGGCCGCGTGGAGCGGCTCACACGGAAGGATGGGCTTTCGAGCGATCACATCAGCGCGCTATTGGAGGATCGCGAAGGGAACCTCTGGGCCGGAACCGCCGGAGGTATCGATCGGTTTTCGGTCCCTAAGAGCATCCATTTATCGACGCTGGACGGTCTTTCCAGCGATGTGATCACATCGGTTTGTGCGACGCACCAAGGGGCCACTTGGGTGGGAACCTCCGGCGGCGGTCTGAATCGTATCGAAGCGGACCGAATCACCCCATACAGGATGGATTCCGGCTTGCCCAGCACCACCGTGCATTCTTTGTACTCGGACGCCGGCGGACGGCTATGGGCCGGGACGACCCGCGGTCTTGCCTACTTGTCCGAAGGCCGATTTGTCGAGACGCGTACGCCGGACGGCGCTCCCTTGGACCGCGTTTTCGCCATTACGGGAGATGCAAGCGGGACGGTGTGGCTGGCCGACACCAAGAACAGATTGCTTGCGATCCGCAACGGCGTTGCCCGGGCTCTATCGATTCCCGGCGCGGAGACTAAGCAGATCCATCAGCTTCAGATCGACCGCCATGGCCGCCTGTGGGTGGGCTTCTATCAAGGCGGCGTCGTATCTCTCAAACGAGATTCGGCGAAGTTCTACGGAGCGGAAGACGGTCTCACGGGGGGCCCGGTGCAGGCCATCTACGAAGACCGGACCGACGCGATATGGGTGGGCACCGGCGCGGGACTGTGCCGATTTCGCAACGGGTCCTGGACCGCCTGGACTGCGCACCACGGATTGCCGGAAGGCGGTGTGCAGGCGATCGTCGAGGACAACCGCGATGGGTTGTGGCTGGCCACGGGCAACGGTTTGTTGCGGCTCGGCATGGCGGAACTGAACCAGACACCGGATGGTTCCCCAGGGCATCTCGCCTTCGCGCAGTACGGCCCAGGCGACGGACTGCGCCTGGCAAATACCTTCAGCATGATGGGGCCCCGGCTGGCCAGATCCGACGATGGGCGCCTTTGGATATGCACTGAAGACGGCATCGCTATCGTCGATCCGGCCCGCATCCGCAGCAATCCGCTGCCTCCCCCGGTCGTCATCGAACAGGTTCTGGTCGATGGCCGGCCGGTAGAAATCAATTCGGCCTCTGAGATTGCCTTTCGCGGCCGTGAGATGCAGATCACATATACCGGTCTGAGCCTGGTGGTGCCGGAACGAGTCCGCTTCCATTACAAACTGGACGGTCTTGATCGGACTTGGACGGATGCAGGCACACGGCGCAATGTCGTGTACGTCAATCTGCCGCCGCGCAGGTATCGATTCCGTGTGATTGCCTGCAACAACGACGGGGTCTGGAACACGTCGGGCGCCAGCCTCGCGTTTCGCCTGGCCCCGTACTTTTACCAGACCACCTGGTTCGCGGTGTCCTGCGGGGGAGTGCTGGCTCTCCTGATCTGGGGATTCCACCTGTTGCGCGTGCGAAGGCTGGTTTCCCGTTTCCAACTGGTGGCCCAGGAACGTGCGCGTGTGACCCGCGAATTACACGACTCCCTGCTTCAAGGTTTCTCCGGCGTGGTGTACCAACTGGAAGCCGCGGCACGCCTTTTCGAAAGCAATCCCGAGCTGAGCAAGGAACGGCTGGAGCACGCCATTAACCAGGCGGACCAGTCTCTTGGGGAGACTCGCCGCACCATTATGAGCATGCGTCTTCCAGCCCTGGAAAACCACACGCTGCCCGAGGCTTTATCGGTTATTGGCGCCGAGCTCACCAAAGGCACACCCACGACTTTTCATCTCACCGTAAGGGGCCTCATCCGGCAACTTGGCTACGATGTGCAGGCGAACATTTACCTGATCGGCCGGGAGGCCATAACCAACGCTGTAAACCATGCGGATGCCCGGCGAATACTCGCACAAATGACGTACTCGGAAAAGGAAGTCCGGCTCACGGTCGAGGACGATGGCTCGGGTTTCGATCTGGAAGCAGCCGCGGCAAAGAAGGATCACTGGGGAGTCGCCGGCATGCGCGAGCGGGCAAACCAAATCGGCGCCAGCTTTACCTTGGAAAGTGCGCCTGGCCGGGGGACCAAGATTGCCGTGAGTGCCGAGTGCCGGAAGCAGTGAACATTTAGTTGATCCAGCTCAGGGAGGCGCCAGCCACCAGATCAGCGCCGGAGTTCTTGCTGTTCCGAAGCCAGAACTCGAACAGGATCAATTGCCGCAACTGGGATTCATTGCAGTCCAGGCCTTCCCTAAACCGTGTCAGCCGCTCCGTGATGCTGCGGCGGTCCACATATCCGAACTCGACCATGCGGATGTCCCCCGGCTGCTTGAGAAGCTCGGCAGCCATGGGAACCAGGGCCTGCCGGTAGACGCGTTCGTATGTGCCTTTCGACCGTCTCTTCAGGATCGCAGGCGGAAGGAGTCCGGCGAAAGCGCGGCGCATCAGGCGCCTCGGTTCGCCCGGCCGGCAAACCACAGCCGGTGGAATGGTCAACATGAACTCGACCAGGGGACGATGGGCAAATGGGTGGGTATACGAGACATGCTGTAACGCTTCGGGGGCCTGGAGCAGACGTCCGGACAGCATTTCACTCAGCGTTCGGAAGCGGCCGCGGCGGCCGGGACTGGCCGCTTGCCAGCGGAGTTCGCTCTGTCGATTGTAATCGCTGAGGGCGACCCGTTTGCGGAACTCCGGCGCCAGGGAATCGATGTGCTTATAGCGGTCGCACATGGTTGCGGCGACGCTGGGGGCTGCCCATGAGGAATAGTTCGTTCGCAGGGCGCGCCACAAAATGGAATAGATCGGCACCCGCAACGATTGGCTCCACGAGAAGGCCTCGCGCGCCGCTTGCAGGAACCCATGCTGCCGAAGGCAATCCGCAACTTGATCGGAGTCGTCGACCACATTCCCCATAATGAAGTCTCCAAGCTGGCCGGTCAGGAACACGCTTGAACCGAGGCTCTCCATCAAGCGTGCAAGTTCCCGGAAGCGCGCCTCCCACCAACCGGGAGCGGCGCCGCCGGGCTGGTTCGGCGCTACGAATGGAAGCTCTTCCAGTTGGAGGTGGATGCCTGAAAGGTTGCACGCGCGCTCCACCGCCCGGAAGTACTTCTCGTCCGTGGAGCCTGCATGGGTGTAGCTCAAGGTGATGAGTTCCGGGGAACAGTGGGAATCCGCATGCTTAAGCTGGGTCGCCATACACACAATCGAGGATGAATCGAGACCGCCGCTCAGCTCCGCGCACACCGGTCCATGCGATCTCAACCGGACGCTCACCGCCTGCCGGAAGAGGGTCCTCAGTTGCTCCTCGTAATACTGGTCATCCTGAAGTCGAGTCTCTTCATTGACAGGCAGATCCCAGAATGGTTGTGTCATCATGCGATCCGGCGAAACGCATACCGCAGAGCCTGGAGGCACCGGGTACACTCCTCGGTACGGCGTACGGTGCGCCACAGTGCCATGCGTCAGGAAGTTGGCGACGTACTCCTCGTCGAGTTTATTGATGCCGGTCCAGCGTATAAGTTCGGAAAGACAAGACGACCAAAGCAGGCGATCGGCCCCTCGGTAGTAATACAGCGGGCGTATGCCGGCATAATCGCTCGCCAGCACAACACTGCGCAATCTGCCGTCCCAAATGGCGAGGCTCCAGTCCCCGACCAAGCTGCGGAAACCGGCGGCTCCCTTGCTCTGATAGGCCTTGACGGCCAGGTCGCTATTGGTGGAGGGCTCGGGAGAGTCGCCGCTCAACTCAAGCCGTAGATCCTCTTGGTTATCCAAACGGCCATCCCAGGTGCAGACGCTCCCGTCAGGTGATCGGGAGAAATCATTATCCTCGGGAGAACCGGGAGCGGAGCCGGCGACTCCCATGATCAATCCAGGGCTCCGAAAGCCATGCACCGGCTGCCGATCGAAATCCCCCAGTGCACGGCGGACCTGGGCTTCATCGGCGGCGGAAATGGGACGGCGGTCGAAGTAAAAAATTCCGGCCAGTATGCTCATCTTGCTTTGGTCTCAGGTTGCTGCTGGCGCCGGCATGGTCAGATTCCTCTGGCGAACTGGCACGAGCTCCGGATCAGGTTCAACGAGATGGCGAGTTCCTCTCTATCGCGAGGGGCGTATACCATCACCAGCGTTTCGGGCATCACGCCAAACCGAACCAGCGGGTGCTGTTCGACCCAGCCGAGCTGCATCATTCGATCACGCAAGGGATTCGGCAACGTGAGATGAATACTGCCCTCGGGAAGAGGATGGATATGGCAAAACTCGTGGTCGTCGATAAAAGCGCTCGCGGGACCACCGGCGCACCTGTCGGGCAGGCACAAGGCGCGGCTATTCGGGGAAGCCATCCGGCTCTGTTTGGACCGCACGTCGGGAAGGCTGAGACTGAGCTCGATGAGCTCCGCCGCAATCTCCTCCGGCGGCCACTGATCCAACTGAATGTGAGGAAGAGCCGGGCAGGTCCGGGGGCGCGGCCCCCATCTCGGCGGTGGAACATGACATACGGCTGCTGAGCCTTCCAGAACCTCCATGTGAAGCCCTCTCCCTAAAGGCTAGGAGTAGCTTACGACAGAATCCGGGCCGCGAAATCGCCCTGGTCAACAGGCCAGCCATGAACAGATCTGATAATCGGTCAGTACACCCCGCTTCCAGGGATGGCCGGATTCGGATATACTGGCTATATCTCGGCTAAGTAACACGCCCAGTGCAATTCGGGGGCCAGATAACGGGGAGCCACCGACATCGGATGAATCTGTACAAGGCGATTGAATACCTCTACACCCAGAAGGAAACGCTGGAGCGCGTAATCGCTTCGTTGGAGGAACTGCAGCGGAGCGGCGCCCCCGGCGCGGCTGTGGTACCGTCCGCCCTCGAGCGCCGCGGCCGCAAATCGATGAGTTCCGCGGAGCGCGAGGAAGTTTCTAAACGCATGAAGAAATATTGGGCAAGTCGCCGAAAGCATGAGAATGCCCCACCGGATCTATCCATCCGAAGTCCTCGGCCCTGACATTCCACTCAGAACCGAGGCGATTTGAAGCTCATGGCGTGAAGCCGCTGTGAAGTATGCTCCTGGCGTCTGACGACGCGACCTTGGACATTTTGCCGGTTATTGTTTCGGAATAGGGCTTGAATTGCCTGGCGGTACCGTCCAACGGCCCTCTTGTAGTCTTCTGCTCTTTGCGCAATCGACCTTTGAGCCGCCCGCCGCTGCCGGAATAGCCTGGGCTCCAGGCGTTTTCGGCAGCGCTGACGGCCCAACTTCGCCTCTGCGGCCAGGGCGTCGATCAGTCGCTGTACAGTTTCTGTCACCGCTTTACGCAGGGTTTCCGGATCAGGCACATGCCATGCCATACCGTCATGCGGAGCCATACTGTAAGATTGGGGCTTTCGGACGGTCTTCGGAATAACAGATCTCTTTATCTGACAATACCCATTTTTGATAACGCTGCTGTCCGGCCAAGGGACTCCAGCTCGTACTCGTTGTCCCGCCGCCGCAGTTACGGCAGCTTGACGGCGCGGCCGGATTTGACCGATTCCTTGGCGGCTTCGATGATCTCTACCACGCCGAGGTTGATGTCCAGCGCCGTGATGCCTTCAATCGGCTTGTGGTTGCGCATGGCGTCCACCATGAAGGCGATGGGGTCGGCGGCCTCCGCCGGGAGCGGCGGCAGCGGGACCACGGTGGTCTCCCGCCCGGTGCGCAATTCCACCCTTTGCTGCGTCATATAGAGGCTGCCGGTTCTCCCGAAGACCTCCAGGTCCTGGAAACTGCGCGGCAGGTCCCAGCTTCCTTCAAAGATGCCGATGCCGTTCTTATAGTGCAGCACCAGGGTGGATGAGTCTTCCACCTTGGGGAAGGTTTCGGGACGGAGATGGATCACCTCGGCGTAGACGCTTTCCGGCCGCCCCATGTACCAGAGCGACCACAGGGCGTTGTAACAGCCGAAATCCACCAGCGCGCCGGCGCCGTTCTTCTCCGGGTCGGTCAGCCAGTCGAAGAAGTACTTGCCCGTGCCGCTCGATCCCGGTCCGCCATGGCCCACCACGCCGCGCAGCCGCCACACTTGGCCAATGGCGCCGGCATCGGCCTGCTTCTTGGCGGCGTAATTGGCGGGCCACCAGGCCATCTGGTAGTTGCACATCACCTGGACGCCATTCTTCCGGGCCAGATCGGCCATCGCCAGCGCATCCCTATAAGTGGAGGCCAGGGGCTTCTCGTATATGACGTTGATGTGGCGCGGGGCGCATTCCTTCAGGATTTCGAGGTGCCGGTTGTTCTCGACGAAAGCCCACACGATATCGGGCTTGGTCTGGTCGAGCATCTTCCGGTAATCGTCGTAAAAGGGAACGTTGGCGGCGCCCAGTCGTTTGGCCTCGGCGACCAGGTCGGGGATGGTTTCCGCGATCCCTACCAGCTTCACCTGCTGGCTTTGGGCCATCCGCGGCAGATAGCCTCCATAGTGGGCATGCACCAGTCCGATTACGGCGATCTTGTAGGTTTGCGCCATGGCGGGGAGCGCGGTCAGGCAGAAGAATGCGGCGATGAGCGACTTCGATCTGAACATGGCCTCATGCTATCACCACGTGTGCGGGCCGGCCAGCCAGGAACTCCCAGATGTTCTCGACCGCCATGCGCAGGCCGGCTTCGAGCGCCTCGGGGGTGATGCCGGCGCAGTGCGGCGTGATCACCACGTTGGGCAGCCTGGCGAGCGGATGGCCCGCCGGCAGCGGCTCGGCAGAGAAAACGTCCAGGCCCGCCCCGGCGATTTGCCCGGCCGCCAGCGCACGGATCAGCGCAGCTTCGTCCACGATGGCGCCGCGCGCGGTGTTGATGAGGATGGCGGTGGGCTTCATGAGGGCGAACTGGCGCGGGCCGATGAAGCTCTCAGTGGCGGGCGAGAGGCGCAGGTGGATGCTGAGGACGTCACTTGCGCGGTACAGATCGTCGAGCTCCACGTATTCCACACCCGGCTCCGGCCCGGGGTGCATGGTCCAGGCGATGACACGCATCCCGATGCCTGCGGCGATGCGGGCAAACTGGCGCCCGATGGCGCCCAGGCCGAGGACGCCGCAGGTTTTCCCGTGGAGCTCGACACTTTCCCCGCGCGGCCACTCCCCCCGGCGCGTGGCGGCGTCCAGTTGCGGGATGCGGCGCGCGACGGCCAGCAGCAGGGCCAGCGCATGTTCGGCGATGGAAATGGCTGAGACTCCGGGGGTGTTGGTCACGATCACGCCGTGGCGGGCGGCGGCCGCCAGGTCCACGTGGTCCGTCCCCGTGCCCCACACGGAGATGAGGCGCAGCCGCGGACATGCCGCGAGGACGCGCTCCGTGAACCGGGAAGAGGCGCGGATGTTCAACACCACCTCGGCCGCGCCGATCCGTTCGACCAGCCGTTCTTCCGAGCCGGGCAGGGTATCGTGGTAGTCGAGTTCGGCGCGAGAAACCAGGCCGGGCCACACGGCGCTCGAGGCCAGCACGGGAGGGGCATCGTCGGGGATGGCGATTCGGGGCATTTGCATTCAATTGTCGCAAAGCACCACCCCCCAGTTGCGCAGCCCCCGCCACTTCAGCTATGATGGATTGGTTTCGCGTGTACAGCTTTCTGCTTCTGGCTACCACTCGTCTGTTGGCGGGTCCGTCCAGGGGCAAGGCCCCGAGGTTCCATCGGTCACCCCGATTGCAACATGGGCCTGTCCGAAAAAGGTAATCCTGGCTGTTGCGACCTGTAGTATTTTTCCGGGACCGCAGTGCGGGTCCTGGCCGTGGTGGGTTGCTCCACTTTTTGATTGCATCGCGATGAGGATGATTCGTGCCGACGTTTAACCAACTTGTGCGTATGGGGCGGAAGCCGCCGCGCTGGAAGACCTCGAGCCCGGCGCTCAATAGTTGCCCGCAGAAACGCGGAGTATGCACGCGCGTTTACACTTCCACCCCCAAGAAGCCGAATTCGGCGCTGCGAAAGGTGGCCCGCGTGCGGCTGACCAACGGGATCGAAGTGACGACTTATATTCCGGGCGTAGGTCACAACTTGCAGGAGCACTCCATTGTGCTGATTCGCGGCGGCCGTGTGAAGGACCTGCCCGGCGTGCGGTATCACGTGATTCGCGGGGCGCTGGATACGGCCGGCGTGTCCGACCGCAAACAGAGCCGGTCGAAGTACGGAGCCAAGAGGCCGAAATCGTAGGTACGTATGCCACGCAGAAGACGAGCCGTTGTTCGTGAAGTAGTGCCGGATCCGGTCTACAACTCAACCCTGGTGGAGAAGTTCGTGAACTCCCTAATGTGGGAGGGCAAGAAGAACACCGCCCAGGGAATTTTCTATGACGCCATGGACAAGCTGCGGGAGCGCACCAGCGACGATCCGCTGAAGGCATTCAAGAAGGCGGTGGAAAACGCCAAGCCGCTGCTGGAGGTGAAGACGCGGCGCGTGGGCGGGGCCAACTACCAGGTGCCCATCGAGGTGCCGCAGAATCGGCGCACCTCGCTGGCGATTCGCTGGATCATCACGCAAGCGCGGTCGCGCCCCGAGAAGGGCATGCCGGAAAAGCTGGCGAATGAATTGAACGACGCCGCCAACCTGCGCGGCGGAGCGATCAAGAAGAGAGACGACGTCCACCGCATGGCCGAGGCCAACAAGGCCTTCGCGCATTACCGGTGGTGAGGAGATTTGGTAATGAGCTTTCAGCTATCAGCCATCAGCTATCAGCTAAACCGGCGGCTTCGCCGCTTTGGAGCTGAGGGCTGAGCGCTGAACGCTGAAAGCCGAGAGCTTTTTTATGGCCAGGATGGTCCCGCTCGAAAGGATGAGGAATATCGGCATCGCGGCTCATATCGATGCCGGTAAGACCACTACCACCGAGCGCATCCTTTATTACACGGGCCGTACGCACAGGCTGGGCGAGGTCGATGAGGGCACCGCCATCATGGACTGGATGGAGCAGGAACAGGAACGCGGCATCACCATCACGTCGGCCGCGACCACCTGCGAGTGGCGCGACATCCAGATCAATATCATCGACACGCCCGGGCACGTGGATTTCACCGCCGAGGTGGAGCGCAGCCTGCGCGTGCTGGACGGAGCGGTGGCGGTCTTCGACGCCGTCGCGGGGGTGCAGCCGCAATCGGAGACGGTGTGGCGGCAGGCGGACAAATACTCGGTGCCGCGCATCTGCTTCATCAATAAAATGGACCGCGTGGGCGCGGACTTTTTCCACTCCATCGAGACCATCGTCAGGCGGCTGAAGTGCAGGCCGGTGGCCATCCAGCTTCCGGTCGGCGGCGAAGACCAGTTCAAGGGCGTGGTCGACCTGGTGGAGATGAAGGCCATGCTGTGGCGCGACGAGACGCTGGGCGCCGAGTACGACACGGTGGAGATTCCCGCCGACCTGGCGGAAAAGGCCAAGGAATACCGCGAAAAGATGATCGAAGCGGTGGCCGAGCACGACGATCGATTGTTTGGAAAGTTCATCGAGGGCCAGGCGATTTCGAACGACGAGATCCGCGCCGGCATCCGCCGGGCCACCATCGCGCTGAAGATCTTCCCGGTGATTTGCGGCTCGGCATTCAAGAACAAGGGCGTGCAGACCATGCTGGATGCGGTGGTGGACTACCTGCCGTCGCCGCTGGACGTGCCGCCGATCGAAGGCGCCGACATCGATAATCCGGAAAAGACGCTGTTTCGACACGCCTCCGACAGCGAACCCTTTGCCGCGCTGGTCTTCAAGATCATGACCGACTCCTACGTGGGCCAACTGGCTTTTTTCCGGGTTTATTCGGGCACGCTGCAATCCGGCGACTCGGTGTACAACGTGGCTAAGGGCCGCAAGGAGCGCATCGGGCGCCTGCTGCGCATGCACGCCAACAAGCGGGAAGAGATTCAGGAGATCCTGGCGGGCGATATCTGCGCGGCCGTGGGCCTGAGAACGGTCTCGACCGGCGATACGATTTGCGACGACGTACACCCGATCATCCTGGAATCGATCGATTTCCCCATGCCCGTGATTCAGCTTGCGGTGGAGCCCAAGACCAAGGCCGACCAGGAAAAGCTGGGCATGGCGATTCAAAAACTGGCGCAGGAAGACCCCACGTTCCGCGTCAACACGGACCCCGAAACGGGCCAGACGATTCTTTCGGGAATGGGCGAACTGCACCTGGAAATCATCGTGGACCGCATGATGCGCGAGTTCGGAGTGGGCGCCAACGTGGGCAAGCCGCAGGTGGCGTATCGCGAGACCATTCGCAAGAGCGCGGAAGCCGAGGGCCGGCACATCAAGCAGACCGGCGGCCATGGCCAATACGGCCACGTCAAGATCAGGGTAGAGCCTCTGCCGACCGGCGGCGGATTCGAGTTCGTCAATGAAATCACGGGCGGCCGGGTGCCCAGGGAATACATCAATCCGACCGAAGTGGGGATCAAGGAAGCGCTGGAAGGCGGAGTGCTGGCCGGGTTTCCGATGTCGGATTTGAAAGTGACGCTGTACGACGGCAGCTACCACGACGTGGACTCTTCGGAGATGGCCTTCAAGATCGCCGGTTCGATGGCCATCAAAGACGCCGCCAGGAAGGCCAAGCCGGTGCTGCTCGAGCCGATCATGTCGGTGGAAGTGGTGGTTCCGGAAGAGTACATGGGCGACGTGATCGGCGATTTGAATTCGCGCCGCGGCCGCATCGAAGGTATGGAGCTGCGCGGAACCACGCAGATCATCAAGTCGATGGTGCCGCTATCGGAAATGTTCGGCTACGCGACCGAGCTTCGGAGCCGGACGCAGGGCCGCGGAAGTTTTACCATGCATTTTGGCAAGTACGAAGAAGTTCCCGGCGGGATCGCCGAGGAGATCGTCAGCAAGGTTCAGGGCAGGATTACGAGATAAGGAGAGAGGCTTTTTCTTATGGCAAAGGAAAAATTCGACCGCAGCAAGCCGCACGTGAATATCGGGACGATCGGGCACATCGATCACGGCAAGACCACCCTGACGGCGGCCATCACGAAGGTGCTGGGCAAAAGCAATCC
>JBEKTU010000120.1:0-20612 GCA_049515735.1 Bryobacteraceae bacterium | reverse complement strand
CGCAACATCGAGGAAGGCGGCTCGCTGAGCATAGTCGCCACGGCCCTGATCGACACCGGCAGCCGCATGGACGACGTGATTTTCGAGGAGTTCAAAGGCACCGGCAACATGGAAATCCACCTCGAGCGCAAGCTGGTGGACAAACGCGTATTCCCCGCCATCGACATCAACAAGAGCGGCACGCGCAAGGAAGAGCTGCTGCTCCCCAAGGACGAGCTCAACCGCGTCTGGATTCTGCGCAAGGTGCTGAACCCGCTCTCGCCAGTGGAAACCATGGAGCTGCTCCTCGACAAGCTGGGCAAGACCCGCAGCAACGCGGAATTCCTGGGCTCCATGAGCGGGTAGGCTGGAACATCCGCGCTCCTTCGTGCGTGGTTGAGACGGGCGCCGCCGTCACCGCGCGGACCTGGGACGAGCAGAGAATCTCACAAGGGCTCCCCTCCCGGGACGCGACAGGAAAAAGGGGGACCCGCTCAGCTTCTCTTGGCGTTACACTAACCCAGTTAGGGTCTCCAATGGACGAACGCCGAATGCTCAAACGGATCGCCGCCACGGTGGTTCTTTCCATTGTTGCCTCCTTCGGCTGCGGAGACCAGACTGCGCCCGCAGTTCATGAGGAAGTGAAGCGGGAGCAAGTCCTGCCGCTGACGTTTGGCGGCTTCCTCAAGGACGGCCCCAAAGCGGAAAAGATTGACGGCGTATGCGGAGCCGATGACACCCGCAATTTACTGAACTGCGACATATACAACGGGCTGCCGGGATGGACTGTTACGGAGGTCACGCTGGCTGTTCTTTTGGCGCCCTACGGTGAGGACGATATCCGCGACTACCAGGTTCCTATCACCATCAAGCCGCGCACGACGGAGCGAGTGACCGTCAGGCTTGGTTTGCAGCTTCCACCCGACTACTTCAGGAAGCCCGATGGCAAGGTCTCGGCATTTGCCCGCTGGAGCTGGCAGGTTGAGGGGGCCAAGGGGTACCCCACCAAATGATCAGCGCTACTCCAACGGAACCGCAGCCGCTATAAACTTACTTCGCAGCCAGAACGCCGTACGCTGAATCCGCCCAGCGCGCAATTGGCCCGGTCCAGTTCCCTTCAGCCAGAACAAGCGCCCGTTTTGTAGGCGAACATGCACTTCCATTTCCATACCCTGAGCCAGCGAGGTGAGGCTTGCGACCGGCGCGGCTTCTACAAATTCAATGCTTCCCGGCTTGAGTTCCCTTCCCCAAACAGACCTGTTATCGAAGGGCGCTGCAGGACGCTTGTCTTTGAGGTATGCGACATTCGCCAAGAGGTAGGTTCTTGATCGAGAGCGATTTCGTATATCGAACTTTGGCCGCATGTTCCGAGGGGCGTCCATCGTTCCATCAAATCGCCAGGCGTACCCGACGGTTATATCCGTTGCTGCCAAGAACCACTGAATGAGCACGTACCCGATAACGAGCAGCACGCCCGCGAACACATTGGCTAGGAAGCCCGCCAGTACCTCGACCCAAAATGCCATGTCAGTCTCCCCTCCCCTGCCCCCCAAGTTACTTCTGTTGTGCCGGGGCACGCCTACTTCTTAGGTGAGGTGCCGTTCTTCTTCTTCAGAATATCTATACACTTGTCCGCCACCTCAGCACCATGAACTGCCAATTGCTCCTCGGTTTCGACGTATCTCTGGTACAAGGCACCCGCGTTCTCACTTACGGTGTAAATCAATGCGGACACATCCGTACAACTTTGAGCCAGATGAAGCAGGGAGGCCGCATTGCCCGTATTTCCAGCCATCATCTGCAACGCGGCTTGCGTTGATGCGCCACTTCCGCAGAGCAAGGCGTTTCGATCTGCGTCATCCAGCCACTCGAAGAAGGCGAAACCCAGTGGCCCATTGAACCCTTGGGGCTCACCTTTGAACGCTTTCACGGCCATGTCCAACGCGTTCACAACTTCGCGGTGGTGAGCGACGGCGTCTGTAGCACTCTTGCCCATCCGAACCTCTTCTTGGTCTATCAGTGGCTTGTATCGTTGTACCGCCCGTTCGACCTGAGTGACCACGAGGTTGATTTCGTCAGCGGCTGGAAAAGTCTTGTCGGTTTGTGCGTTAGCCACAGCCACAAAACTGACGGTCAGAAGATCAGGTGCACAGGCACACCGAAGTAGAGCCATCGGGACGCTCCTTCGCGTTTCCTATGTATTAGAGCCGTGGCACGATCATAACAGATTTCACAATCGGAAAGCGTGGGGGCCACTCTACAGCCAGAATATCCTATGCTCTATTTCCTCCGCCAAGCGTCTGCATTCTCTCGCGTTGTCGTGGCACTCCGCGCCTTTCTCCGTGGCACACTTGCGCAGAAGGTCAACATCCGTTTGCTTCATGGCCCACTCTCTATCGTGCTGGTCCAGCCTCGAGACGAATTCCGCCAGCCTGAATTTGTCCGGCTTCGTGTCTTGGCCGAGCTGGAAACTAAAAGCTGCGAGCTTGGCGGCTCGTTCCTCAAACCAATCCGCCTGGTCCACGAATACTTGCCGGTGCGCTTTCTGAGGCTCGATACGACGCTCTCGGTACGCCCGCCGGAACGTCCGCCATAGCCACGCCCCAATGTCCCTGATAAAGATGGTGACAGCCACAACTTCCAAGTCCCTGAAAGTTAAGTCGGACACGTTGCGTGGACCTCCTTCTACAGCCGCCACTATCCCACCGACAGTGGTTTCGTAGCAAGCCCGCTGACCAGCCAAACTCAAAGTGCCCAGCGCTTTCGAGCGCAAGCTGGTGGATAAGCGCGTATTCCCTGCCATAGACATCAACAAGAGCGGCACGCGCAAGGAAGAGCTGCTGCTCCCCAAGGACGAGCTCAACCGCGTGTGGATTCTGCGCAAGGTGCTGAACCCGCTCTCTCCGGTGGAAACCATGGAGTTGCTCCTCGACAAGCTGGGCAAAACACGCAGCAACGCCGAGTTCCTGGGCTCCATGAGCGGGTAGGCAGCCCTTCGTCCTCGTACATCAGCGTTCAATCTCCTCGATCAACGCTGAGAGCACCTCTGCGGCCTCATAGTCGGCTTGGGCAGAATTCGCTACTTTACGCTGCTCGTCGGTCTCTTCCCCCGTGATAACAGGGTAGACACTTCTCATTCGCGCCTTAGAGCTAGACGCCGGTGGTTCCGTTCTCCAGGAATGCCCGCAGGCGATGGCTGCGGCTGGGGTGGCGCAATTTGCGCAGCGCCTTGGCCTCGATCTGGCGAATGCGCTCGCGCGTCACGGCAAAGTTTTGCCCGACTTCCTCCAGGGTGTGCTCGCTTCCGTCGTCCAGGCCGAACCGCATCTTGATGATCTTCTCCTCGCGCGGCGTGAGGGTTTTCAACACTTGCGCGGTCTGCTCCCGCAGGTTTAGATTGATCACCGCGTCCGACGGCGAAATCCCGTTGGCATCCACGATGAAGTCGCCCAGGTGCGATTCCTCCTCTTCGCCGATGGGCGTTTCCAGGGAAATGGGCTCCTGCGCCACGCGCAGCGCCTTCCGCACCTTCGAGACCGGCATTTGCAGCCGCTTGGCGATCTCCTCGTTGGTGGGCTCGCGGCCCAGCTCCTGGATCATCTGGCGGGACGTCCGGACGAGCTTGTTGATGGTTTCGATCATGTGGACCGGAATGCGAATGGTGCGCGCCTGGTCGGCGATGGCGCGCGTGATGGCCTGCCGCACCCACCACGTGGCGTAGGTCGAGAACTTATAGCCGCGGCGGTACTCGAACTTGTCCACGGCCCGCATGAGCCCGATATTGCCTTCCTGGATGAGGTCGAGGAATTGCAGCCCGCGGTTGGTGTAGCGTTTGGCGATGCTCACCACCAGGCGAAGGTTGGCCTCGATCAGCTCCTTCTTGGCCGTTTCCGCCTCCTGGTGCGCCTGGGTGATGATCTCCAGAGTCCGCCGCAGTTCCGCCGCCGACGCTCCGAAACGCTCTTCGTTCTGCTGCAGCCGCTGGCCGAGGCTGCGTTGCTCCTTGCGCAGTTCCTTGATGCCTTCGGCGCGCGCGCCGGGCCACGTTTCGAGCTTTCTTAGCACGCGGGCGATCTCTCGCTCGAGCGGCTTCAACTCTTCCACCGCCGCCCGAATGCGGTTGATCAAGTGGCGGATCACCGGCGTCTGGAACTTGATCAGCCGGACGAGGCGCGAAGTCCGCACCGTCATCCGCCCCAGTTCCCAGGATTGACGCCGGTACTGCTTGGGCTTCATGCCGCGCGGAATCGCCTGAAGTTTCTGCCGGCACTGGAGAATCTTCCTGTAATGGCGCGCGATGTCGTCTACGCGCTTGCAGAACTCCTTGCTCTTCTCCTCCGCCAGCTCGTCGGTCAGTATGGGATCGGGAATTTGGACGATGTCGCGCGCCGAGAGGCCGTTCCTGGCCACCTCTTCGCCCATGCCGACGATCTCCTGAATCACCAGTGGGGCGCGGGAGAGCGATTTGAGCGCCGCGTTCTGGCCGCGCTCGACGCGGCGCGCGATTTCGACCTCGCCTTCGCGCGTGAGCAGCGGGACCGTGCCCATCTCCCGCAGGTACATGCGCACAGGGTCGTTGATCTTCTCTCCGACACCGGCGGGCAGGTCCAGATCGAGGAGATCATCCCCCTCCTCGAGCTTTTTTTCGAAATCCTTGGGCTCTTCCAGGATTTCGATGCCGGCCGTGTCCAGGCCGGCCAGCACGTCTTCGAGTTCGGCGCCTCCGGCCAGATCTCCGGGCAGGACTTCGCTGACCTCGTCGTACAAGACGTAGCCCTTCTCTTTGCCCATCTGTACGAGGCGGCTCAACCCCTCGAATTTGTCTTCAAGCGCCACTGAAGCCCCGTCACACTCCCCACGTAACAGGTTCGAGATTATTGTACACCACGGCGCGTCGCACTTCCTGGGGGTGAGAATGTCACCTGGCCCCCCGCGCCGCCCGCTCCAGCCCTTGCAACTCTCCTGTCAGCCGGAGCGCCTCCTCCCACTTGCCCGCGCGCTCGGATTCATAAATGCGCGCCTTCAACTGCGACCGCCGCTGCTGCTCCCCGGTGCGGCGCACGCTCTCGACGGCCGCCAGCACTTCTTCGCGCGACGCCTGTGCATCCTCGTTGAGAACCGCCTGGGCCAGCAAACTCTGGTCCGATTCCTCCAGGCGCGCATGGACTTCTTCGAAACTCAACCGGCTGTCCGCCGCATGGAGAGCGAATATCGCCTGAAAAATGCGCCGCGAAGAGAAACTGTCGATGGTCTCGATGGACTTCAGCTCCTCAATGACCTCGCTCCACACCTCCGGCTGCGCCAGCAGCGCGTTCAACAGCACGCGTTCGTCGTGGCGCAACATGACCTTGGGCCCTTCCAGAGTTTTCTCCCGCCGCTCCGCCACGGCTTTGCGAAAACTGTCCAGCACCATCCCACGCTCCACGCCGATGTAGCCCGCCACATCGTTGGCAATGGCCATGCGCTCGAGCCGGTCCGATATGCGCTCGACCGCCGGCATCAGAAACTGAAGCGCGGCCACCTTGCCTTCCGTGGTGCGCATATCGTACCTGGCGCGCGCCCGGTCCGCCAGCCAGTAAAAGTAACCCTTGGCCCCCTCGAGCCGCTCCTGGTACGCGGCCGCGCCGCGCTGCTTGCAGTACTCGTCGGGATCGAGACCGCCGTCCAGTTCCATGATGCGCACCTGCATGCCCTCCTCGAGCAGCAGGCTGATGGACCGCTCCGCCGCGTTGGCGCCCGGCGCATCCGGGTCGAAATTCACCACGATCTTCTGCGTGTGGCGCTTCAGCGCCTGGGCCTGCTGCGCCGTCAGCGAGGTTCCGCAGCTTGCCACCACGCCGCGGAAGCCGGCCGCGGTTACGCCGATGGCATCCATGTAGCCTTCTACCAGAATGACCCTATCGTCTTTGCGAATGGCCTCCTTTGCCCGGTGCAGGTTGTAGAGCACGTAGCTCTTCTTATAGATCGGCGTTTCCGGCGAATTTAAGTACTTGGGTTCGTCCCCGGCCTCCAGCGCGCGCCCGCCGAACCCGATGATCTTGCCCGATTCGTTATGGATGGGGAACATCAGCCGGTTGCGGAAGCGGTCGTACATGCTTCCGTCCTGCCGCTTGCCCACCAAGCCCGCCTGCTCCATCTGCGCCGCGAGGAAATTTCGGTGCTCGAATAGCCGCAGCAGCGCGCGTCCCGAGCGGTCCGAGTATCCCAGTGCGAATTGTTCGGCCGTTTCCGGCGTCACGCCCCGCCGCGCCAGGTAGCCCCGCGCCGCCTCCCCTGCCGGCCCGTCGAGATTGGCGCGGAAATTCTCCTGCGCCAGCTCGTGCATTTGGTAGATGGCGCCGCGCAGCTTGGAATCCTCGTCGGCGTACTGCGAGCGCTTGGGCATGGGAATGCCGTAGCGCTCGGCCAGGAGTCTCAGGGCCTCGTAAAAACTGATGCCTTCCTTCTCCATCACGAACTTCACAACGTCGCCGCCCGCGCCGCACGAAAAGCACTTGTAGAATTGATGCACCACGTGGACGGTAAGCGCTGCGTGCCGGACTTCTTCAGCCGCACATATTCCCCGACGACGCCGACAATATCGACCGAGGATTTAAGCTGCTCGACGAAGTCCATGAAGCCCCTTGTGGCTATTATCCCGCACCCGTCCCGCGGCCGCAGGGGGCGCATATTGGCTTTGTTTCGCCAAGCTGGGCGTGCCCTACTTCCCCTTCCAGCAGGGCGCGCGCTTGCCCAGGAATGCCGATATGCCTTCCTGCGCGTCGGCAGCCAAAGCGTTCATCGACATGACTTCCTTGGCATAGGCGTAGGCTTTGGCTTGGTCGAGATCGATCTGCGTGTAATAGGCCTGCTTGCCAAGCGCCACCACCAGCGAGCTGGCGTCGGCCACCTTGGCCGCCAGTTTCCGCGTGGCGGCCGCCAGGCCGGAGGCGGGGACAACCTGGTTGATCAGCCCCCAATCCGCCGCCGTGCGCGCGTCCACCAGTTCGCCGGTGAGCAGCATCTGGAGAGCGCGCTTGCGGCCGATGGCGCGCGTGAGCGCCACCATGGGGGTGGTGCAGAAGAGCCCGATCTTCACGCCGGGGGTGCCGAAGGCCGCCCCCTCGGCAGCCACCGCGAGGTCGCAGGTGGCCACCAACTGGCATCCGGCGGCGGTGGCAATGCCTTGCACTTCGGCGATGACCGGCTGCGGAATGGCTTGGATCTTCATCATGAGCTGGGTGCAGACGTCGAAGATGCGGCGGTATTCGTCGATATCCCGGCCGGCCATTTCAGAGAGGTCGTGGCCGGAGCAGAACACCTTTCCAGCCGCCGCCAGGATCACCGCGCGGATCTCGCGGTTGCGGCCGATCTCATCCAGACAGCCGGTCAGTTCCAGCATCAGATCGAGCGAGAGCGCGTTGCGGCGTTGCGGCCGGTTCAGGGTCGCGACCGCGACCAGCCCCTCCCGCGCCATGCAGATGTTCTCGACGTTCATGTGGTTTTCCCAAATTGTACTGCAACCTAAATCCTATTCGCTGCAAGGCCTTCCAGCCGTGGATCGGTATCGTACCGGTACTTTGCGTTCTGTTCCTCCGGTGATCCGCAACTTAGAATCGCGGCACATGGCATATCGGTGGTATGGGTTTGCGGTGATCTTGTCTGCGCTGCCGCTCGGCGCAGGAACGATCGACGTTTCCGCTCAGGTCTCGGCCTTGTTCGGCACGGGCGACGAGCTATCGTTCACGGTTCCATCCTGGAATTTCGGCATCAACGCGGCGAATTTCGGACTCCCGGTGTACCCCACCGAGGTGGAGTTCGCATTCGTGTCGGTCCGTCCCTCGCGCTGATGGATTCCGTCGGCCATGAGGTGAATGACGCGTTGGTCGACCCACATCTCTCCGCTACGCCACCAGCCGGATGGCCTTGGCCAGCGTCACCGGAGAATTGTGCTTCAGGAAGATGCCCCATGGCCTTATTTGGACTGTTGCGGCCTGCGCAAAGTGCCGATAAAAGTTGTAGATTGGTCAGGAAGGGGTGCCAGGATTACGCGGCTGGACGGCATAACGTGCGGAGGTGAGGAACACGGCTAAACGACGACCTATTGGTGTGGACTTGTTCGCTGGCGCGGGTGGGATGAGCCTCGGCTTCGAGCAGGCGGGGTTCGATGTCGCGGCGGCGGTCGAGTACGACCCGATCCACTGCTCTACGCACGAGTTCAACTTTCCGGGCTGCGCATCTATCTGCAGGAGCGTGGCGGATATCGATGGCGCTTACATTCGCCGCGAGTCCGGGATCGCCGATAGGAACGTAGATGTCGTTTTCTGCGGTGCGCCCTGCCAGGGCTTCAGCATGATCGGCAAGCGCGCCCTCGACGACCCCCGGAATTCGCTTGTGCACCACTTCGTACGTCTGGTGGTGGACCTCCAGGCGTCCTGCTTCGTCTTCGAGAACGTCCGCGGACTGACCATCGGCCACCACGCGCGATTCCTCGAAGAGATCGTCCGAGAGTTCGGAAAGCACGGCTACCTCGTGGTCGAAGACTACCAAGTTCTGAACGCCGCCCACTACGGAGTGCCGCAGGACCGCTGGCGCTTGTTCCTGCTCGGCGCTCGAAAGGGCCATCCGCTGCCGGAGTACCCGCAGCGAACACACGAGCCTCCGAAGAACGGAAGCGGGCGGGACGGCAGCTTCTTTTTGCAGAGTACGCCCACGGTCTGGGAGGCCTTGCGCGACCTTCCGGAAGCGGACGACTATGAGGAGTTGCTAAAGCGCGATTGGGTCCGGGCTCGATTCAAGATGCCGACCGGGTACTCTGCGCCGCTTCGCGGCTATGAGGCGGATCCCGAAGACTACTCGGCGCCACGGGAGTTCGACTCAACGCTCCTTACTTCGAGCCTGCGTACGATTCACACGGAGCTATCGAGGAAGCGATTCTCCGAAACGAAGCAAGGAGACACGGAACCGGTCAGCCGGTTTCACAAGCTCGACCCGAACGGGATCTGTAACACAATTCGGGCGGGCACCGCGAGCGATCACGGCGCTTTCACATCGCCGCGCCCGATCCATCCCTACTCGCCGCGTTGCATTACAGTGCGGGAAGCGGCGCGGCTGCACTCCTATCCGGACTGGTTCCGGCTGCATGTGACGAAGTGGCACGGATTCCGTCAGATCGGAAATTCGGTTCCGCCGCTTCTCGCGCGAGCAGTGGCTTCTAAGATTCGCGAAGCGCTGGACACCGCTCCGAAGAAACCGGAACGTCCTATCGGCCTCGGCGATGATCGCCTTCTGTCGTTCGACATGTCGGATGCCGCGGCCAAGTACGGCGTGAAGACGGATGTTGTTCCGAAGCGAAAGCGCATGCCTCCCGAGGGCCATGTAAATGCCTGAGAAGAGACCAACTACTTCGGACAAGAAGCCGAATCGTTACTCCGCGATCGTCGGAACGATTTTCAAGCGGCACTACAAGCCGGGGAAGACCGAGTTCGAGTTCTCGCGCGACGAGTTCGTCGGGATCGCCAAATCGCTCGGGATCGTCCTTCCGAAGAACCTGGGAGATGCAATCTACTCGTTTCGCTTCCGGACTGCCCTGCCTTCGGAGATCGTGGGCACCGCTCCGAGGGGCATGGAGTGGGGCATCGAACTTGCGGGAAAGGGTGTGTACCGATTCCGGCTGGGTACGCCGATCCGGATCGTGCCGAGACCGGATCTGATCGCCATTAAGATTCCGGACGCCACGCCGGAGATCGTCGCATCCTATGCGCTTGGCGACGAACAAGCTCTGCTTGCCAAGGTGCGCTACAACCGATTGATCGATATCTTCCTTGGCATCGCGACATACTCCCTCCAGAACCACCTTCGCACGATGGTCGCTGGCATCGGGCAGATCGAGGTGGACGAGATCTACGTTGGGGTCAATCGGAACGGACAGCAGTTCGTCATCCCCGTTCAGGCGAAGGGTGGAAGCGACCAGCTTGGTGTGACTCAGACCCGCCAGGACTTGGCATGCTGCGTTCAGAAGTTTCCGCGACTCGCGTGCAGGCCGGTTTCGGCCCAGTTCATGGCCGACGACACGATCGCATTATTCGAGTTGACGCTCGATGGCGAGGATGTCAAGGTCGTGGAGGAGAAGCACTACCGGCTGGTACCTTCCGACGAGATCGGCGACCAGGACCTCAAAGCGTATTCGAAGCGTTAATCTGGTTACGGGGCCCGGTATGGACCACGTTTCCAAAGAGGTCCGATCCAAAATCATGGCGGCGGTACGGTCAAAGGGAAACCGCACGACGGAATTGCCGCTTGGCCGGTTGCTTTGGGCCGCTGGCCTGCGCGGCTATCGTAAGCATTGGCCGGTGGACGGGAAGCCGGACTTCGCGTGGCCGGGACTAAAGGTAGCGGTGTTCGTCGATGGTTGTTTTTGGCACGGCTGCATGCGCTGCAAGTACCTGCCGCGGACGCACACGAAATTCTGGCGCGACAAGATTGAGACAAACCGACATCGGGACCGCCGCGTGTCGGACCGTCTGCGACGGGCGGGATGGGCGGTGATCCGGGTGAAGGAGTGCGCTGTGCTTCGCCCCGGCATCCTCCGGCGGATCTCGCGCGCAATCGAATCGCGTCGCCGTATGTGTAGGTACCGGCGAGCGCGTCGCGCGCCTACCAGTCGACTCTGACTCCCAGTTGCACAATACGGCCTTCGAGAAGCGTGGACACGGGCGCGAGGGTCGGGTTGGTGACAATGGCGCCGGTTGAATTGACCACCGCGGTAGTGTTGATGGTAGTGACATTCGGGTGGTTGAAAATGTTATTCGCCTCGATGAAGAACTTCGGCTGGAAGCGTTCCCACAGGTTGAAGAAGGTGCGCGTGTAGCGCATGTCGAACTGGTAAACGGCCGGCGTGGTCACGGTGTTGCGGCCGATGAAGAGCGGACGTGTGGCGGCGCCCGAGCCAGAACCTGCCAGACTGTCCCCATTCAAGACGGTATTGGCGGTGATGTTCTGCTCATCGCCGGAAGAGACATTGGCAAGCAGGGTGAACTGGTTGTTATTGGCCAGATAGTTCGCCACATGATTGTCAAGTTTCGCGATGGGAGCCCAGACGGTGGTGAGGGTGAAAGCACTGGGCCGGTTGATGGCGGAGTTACCGCGGTCGCGGTCCCGGTTGGTCGGGTCCGAGATGAAGGTGGATCCCTGGTCGTAGCTGTTGGCCTCCGGCGCATCGTCGATGGAATGCGACCAGGTGTAAGACCCGTTGACCAGCAAGCCCTGCGTGAGACGGTGCTGGTAGTTCACGATCAACGCGTTGTACGCACTGTTGTCGCCGATATCCTGGAGTGCGATGTTGTTATACAGCGGGTTGGCGCGGGTGGTGGGGCCGGAGGCTCCAAAGACCGGACGGCCGTCGGCGAGGAAGCCGGTTGGGTTAATCAGGTTCATGTTGCGAAGGTACTCGAGGTTCCGGCCGCCGGTATTGGCGTAACCCACCGTGAGCGCGTCGTTGCGGGTCAACTGGCGCGTGATCTGAATGCTGGAGTTGATGGCGTATCCATCTTTGAAATTGGGCGTGATGGTGTAGAGCGTCTGCGACGCGCGAGGCAACGATCCGTTGACGACGGTGGCGGGGAAGGCCGGTGCGCCGGGAGTTGTGGGGGACATCGACGCGAAGTAGGAACTGGAACCGCCATCGGCATAGAGGGCGTTGTACCAGAGATTGGTCGGCGGCGCCTCATAAAAGATGCCGGAATTGACTCGCAGAACGGTCTTCGAATCGATGGACCACGCGAGGCCGAGGCGCGGAGCGAAGTCGCCGCTGGGCGAATGGAAGGACTGCGAATAGGGAAGCTTGTAGTTCGGATCGCCCGACGGGCCGGAGAATTTGTCGTAGCGGACTCCGCCGATGACGAGCAGTTTGGGAGTAACCTGCCAACTGTCCTGAGCGAAGAAATCCCAGAAGAACGAGTGATACCATGCGCCGGGCTGGCCGACGCTGGCGGCGAATGTCGAGTACGAGTATGGCGTTGCGCCGGATAACGCGGATAGATACGCCGCGATGCTGGGAAACGTGTACAGCGTATAAATATCTTGGGCCTGCACGTCCAGGTTCTGCTGGAATCCAAAACCCGCCTTGAAGGTGTGAGCGCCCTTGACGACCGTGAAGTTGTCGTTGAGGTTAGGCACCTTTTCCTGAAAACGGTCGCCGACGGCGTTGCTGCCGCCGAAATTCGCGATGCCGCTGATGCTGATCTCGGGGCCGGGCGCGGTGAGAGGATCGGCCACGTGCTGCTCGTTGCGATAGGGCCAGCCGAAGCGGAGCTCGTTCAGGACAGTGGCGGAAAACGTGGAAAGTAGCTGCGCGCCGAGCACATGCGCGCGGTCGCGGAAATCGGCTGCGACGCTGAGCGCGTCGAGGCCGCCGACATTAGAGTTGAAGGGGTACTGATTGCGGAAGTAGTTATAGCGGACGAAGAACTGGTGCTTGGGCGAGATCACCCAGTCGAGCCGCGTATCGACCCACTGTGCGTGCTCGATGGCCGGAGGATTCGTCAGCAGGCTGGTGGGAATGCCGATCAGCGCGGCATTGGCGGGATTGATCGTAACCGGTTGCGGCACGCTTCGTTTTACGTGCTCGTAAGAGGCGAAGAAGAACAACCGGTTCTTGATAATGGCGCCGCCCGCGTGCGCGGCGAAATCATTGGCCACGGGAAGCAGTGTCGTGGCCGTGGCGAGTATCGGCCGCGCCACCAGATCCAGAGGCCGGCCGATATAGGTCACGTTGCCATGAAATGTATTGGTGCCCGTCCCGGTGATCACATTGAAGATGTTCCCGGCGATCTTGCCGAATTCCGGCGCGAAGCTGTCGGACACGGTCTGCACTTCATTGACGTAACTGTCGGCGATGGCGAAGAGCCGCAGGCCGTAGCGGTCCGTTTCCGTATCGACCGCGCCGTCGAGTTGGTAACTCACGCGATCCGGAAGCCCGTTGGTGTTGAGAAGCCGCGGGATTCCCAGCTCCGGATTGGGGTGCCCGCTGACGCCGGGTTGGAAGAGGATGAAATTATACGGATTGCGCGAGGTGAGCGGTAAATTGTCGGTTTCTTCGTGGCCGATGGTTCTGCCGGTACTGACGCGCGAAGGATCGACGATGGGCGCACCGCCGGTGACTTCGACCGATGTTGTCACCGAGCCGACGCGCAGTTGCTCGTCGATGGTGGCGTCCACGCCGGCATCGAGAACGACGTCGGGATGGCGTAGCGTGTCGAAGCCGTCCTTCTGGACCGTGACCGTATAGGAACCGAGCGGAAGATTGGGGAAAACATAATAGCCGTCCTCCCCTGTTTCCGCCGATTTGGAAAGACCCGTCCGGGTGTTTTCGATTTTGACGCCGGCTTGCGCGATGGGCGCGTTGGCCTGGTCGGTAACACGCCCGCGAATCGAGCCGTTGATGGCCTGCGACTGTCCGAACGATGGGCGGACGGAAAGCACTCCGATCGCAAGCGCAAAGGCAAGAAAACCTTTCAGTTGTCGAGAATTGGTGTTCACAGAAAAGCCCCCCTATGTTGTTGGAGTATAGGACATTTGTCGGCGCGATGTCAACTTGGGGGGATTCCATTTTCCGATAAAAGGGCGTTTGCAATCCAGTTCGGCACCTGATACCATCTAGTTGGCAGATCGGAACCCTCCCCTTGAAGTGCCGCCAATCCAACCAACGGAGAAAAATAATCAACTGAATGAGCTTTACCGTATTTCTTGGCAATCTTCCCACATGGGTCACCGCCGATGACATCAGGCAATGGCTGGCCGCCGAAGATCTCGTGGCCGATGCAGTCAAGGTGATCCGCAACCACGAAACCCAGGAATCCAAGGGCTTCGCATTTGTCGAAGCGCCCACCGCCGACGAGATGCAGTCCATCATTCGCCGCTTCGATCGCGCGCCTTTGGAAGACCGGCTGTTGCGGGCCAACGCGGCACAGCCCCCGAAAGGGAAGGACACACGGGGGCCGCAGCCAGCCGTGGCGCCCAATGCCGTTCGCACCCCGCAGCAGCGTCCTCCCGAACGCAGGAAGCGCGGCGGCCGGCAAAGAGAGCAATCGCCCCGCAGCGCCTTTGCGAACGAGCTGGCGAAGGCCCTGTAAGCTGCGCCGCGGCCGCCCTGGCATCGCGGAAAGAGCCTCTTTTTCATTCCACACCTGTGAACCGAAGTCACAACAGCCTGTGCAGTATCTCTTTTCCCTTCAATATGTTAGAAACGGCGCTCGGCGTGCATCCAGGGACCGCATGAAACACGCCTGGATCGGCTGTCTGCTTTTTGGCCGCCTGCTTTTCGCCGGAACGCAGGACTCCGACATGAATGTCAACACGCGCTACACGGTGGATACAGTCACCGTCGCCGGCAAGGGCTGGAAGACCGACCTGGTGTCGGATCAGAACCAGAACCAAAGAATGAGCTCCGGCCTGCGCAAGGACTTGCTCGCCCTGATCGGGCAGAAGTTGAATCCCTCGGAACTGGACGGCCTGGCCACGCGGCTGAAGAAGGAGTTGGCCGCGCGCGAAGTGAGCCACCACGTGCAGCGCGGCGACAGCCCCGAGCACGTGCGTGTCGAGTTCGACGTCCGACCGTATCGAGGCGACATGGATGCCAACGTCACGAAGTTCGTCTACAACTCGCAACAGGGGTGGAGCGGAGCCGGAGAAGTGGGCGTCGGCGTGCAACAGAACTCCTTCCGATTTGGCCTGGTGAGCGACGGCGACTTACTGGATGAGCGCTACGCCGGCATCTCGGCGGGTTACGAGAACAGGCACGTCGGCACCGACCGGGTGGACCTGAAGTTCCAGTTCGACAGCTACCACGACCAGTGGAACAACAACACGCTGGACGCGCTGGCAGCCGGCGGATCCAAGGAAACTTCGGATGCCTACCGCACCCGGCAGAACTTCCAGCCGGAGGTGACCATCGCGCTGGCAAAACCACTGACCCTGGAGGTAGGGGCGAGTTTCGAGCGATTTGGAGAACAGTATCCGGCCGCGCACACCGAGGCCTCCGACGCGATGATTGCTACTCTGCGCTATCACCAGCGCCTGGAGGAACCGGACAACCAGCAAGACCTGGACGCAAGCTACAGCTTGGGCGCGGCCACCAGAATTCTGGACAGCGACTTCGTTTACACGTCGCACGCCTGGGAAATGCGGTACCAGCTCACGCACGGCAAGCACCTGCTCAGCGACACCTTCTCGGGGGGCTTGATTACCGGACGGGCGCCGCTGGACGACCGTTTCGTGATGGGCAACAGCGTCTACCTGCGGGGTTGGAATAAGTACGAGATCGACCCCTTGGGCGGAAACCGCATGGTCCACAACTCCGTCGATTACCATTACGGGCTTTTCAGGGTTTTCTACGATACGGGCGCCATCTGGGACGAGGGCCAGGCGGCCGTTCCGAGGCATTCGCTCGGAGTGGGCGTGCGGGAGTCGGCGTTCACTCTCGCGGTGGCGTTTCCGGTGCGTTCGGGCCATGTCGAGCCGATCTTCATGATGGGCGTTATTCCTTAATGCCGCCACCCGCTCGGGGATCGCAGATCAGCCGCAGAAGCTGGCTTCTGGCCGGCGTTGCGGTTCCTGTATTCCCGGCGCGGGGCGAGCAACCGATTGAAGCCACGTTCGATGGCGACAATCTTCACGTATCGGCTCCCAGCCTGCACTTCCTGACCGGAAAGCCGCTGGAGCGGCTGAAAGACGCTTCCACGGTGGTGTTTCTTTGCCAGCTCACGCTGTTGGGCGAGAACCGCGACAACGCCATCCGGCGCGTGCCGAACCGCTTCGTGGTGAGCTACGATTTGTGGGAGGAGAGGTTCTCCGTGACCCAGTTGGGGAGCGCGCCGCGTTCGACTTCGCACGTGCTGTCGGCCCCGGCGGCCGAAGCCTGGTGCCTGGAGGGCCTGGCCATCAGCGCCATGGGCTTGGCCCCGGACCGTCCTTTCTGGCTGCGGTTCGAGTTGCGGACGGCGGACCAGAAGGACCTCTCGGGCGGGGCGGGCGAGCCGGGGCTCAACCTCAGAAGCCTGATCGAGCTGTTCAGCAGGAAGCCGGGGCCGGACGATCCGAACTGGACGCGGGAAGTGGGTCCGCTGCGCCTGGAGGATTTGCGCCGCGCCACGGGCCGGGGCGCGCGAAACGGGTGAATCGGCTTCGCAACAGGCTCATCCTGATCTTCCTGGCCGCGACCCTGGCGCCGCTCGCAGCCACGGTATGGATCACCACCTCGCTGCTCGAATTCAGTCTGGATTTCTCCTCCACCACAGAGCTCGACAAGATCGCGAAATCCCTGCAACGCACCGGCCACGAGTTCTACCAGCATGTGCGCGACGATCTCAAGCAGCAGGCGGGGCGCCCTCTGGGCCCGGGCGCGTTGCAGCCACGGAAGTACACGCCTGAGGATCGCGCCAACTGGCCCCCGGCGGTAAAGGCGTTCGCCGAAAGCGAGGAGCCGGAGCAGTTTTTGCCGGCGGGTCATGAAGGGGACCAGCTCGACTACCTGGTGCGGCACGGCGGCGAAGTCTGGTCTTATTCGGCAAGCCTGGGCGGAATGGAGCGGCTCACCGTGGACCGGGAGATCCGCGACGCGCGCAAGCTGGTGGACAACGCCAAGGAGCACGATTGGCGCCGCGGGTTCAAGCTGGCGTACGTTCTGCTGGCGGCCTCCATCTGGCTGGTGTCGCTGGCGCTGCTGGTGTACCTGGCGCATCGCATCAGCCGGCCCATCCAACAGTTGACGGCGGGGCTCACGGAGCTGGCGGCGGGGGACTTGAATGCGCGCGTGGATTCGCGGCGCGACGACGAGATCGGGCGCGCCATCCAGGCTTTCAATCACATGGCGGACAAGCTGCAGGAGAGCACCGAGCGGCTGGTCTACTTGCGGCAGCTTGCAAGCTGGCAGACGCTGGCGCGGAAGATGGCGCACGAGGTGAAGAATTCGCTCACGCCCATCCGGCTCACGGTGGAAGAGATGATGGCGCGTTACGACGAAGCCGACCGCGGCTTCATGCAGCAGGCCACGCAGATTGTGGTGGACGAAATCGAGACCCTGGAGCGGCGCATCCGCGCGTTCTCGCAATTCGCCACCGAACCGCCCGTGCAGCCCGCGCAGTTGGACGTGAATTCCCTGTTGCAGGAGCGCATGGCGTTTCTGAAGACCGCGCATCCGGAAGTGACTTACGACTGCCGGCTGGCGGGCGGCGTCCCCACCGTGGTGGCGGACCAGGATTTGATCAAGGGGATTCTCACGAACCTGCTGGAGAACGCCGCCGAGGCCGCGGGCGATGGCGGGCGCATCCTGGGGGTGACGTCGGCGGAGAACGGGCGCGTTAACATCGAAGTGCACGATTCGGGGCCGGGGCTGAGCGAGCAGGCGCGCGCGTCGCTGTTCCAACCCACCATTTCATTCAAGAAGCGGGGGATGGGGCTGGGACTTTCGATCGCGCGCAAGAGCGCGCTGCTGTCGGGCGGGGACATTGTGTTGGTGAAAGGAGAACTGGGCGGCGCAGGCTTCCGCGTGTTGCTGCCGGTGGCGACTAATGGCGTCCAAACGCGTCCTGATCGTGGATGATGAAGAGAACATCGGCCGCTCGCTGCGGATGATTCTGGAGCGCGAGGGCTACGCGGTGAGCGTGTGCCGGAGCGCGGCGGAGTTCAACCGCCACGCCGACGCGCAGCGCGCCGATGCATACCTGCTCGACATGAAGCTGCCGGACGGCAATGGGATCGACCTGCTGCGCACCGTGCGGCAGAACGGCGCTTCGGCGCCGGCGGTCATGATCTCGGGACATGGCACCATCGCGGACGCGGTGGAGGCGACGCGCGCGGGCGCGTTCGATTTCCTGGAGAAGCCGCTGAGCCGCGACCGCGTGCTGCTGGCGGTGAAGAACGCCCTGGAACAGTCCAGCCTGCGCCAGGAGAACGAGCGGCTGCGCGAGATGGTGGGCGGCGCGCCGAGGATGATCGGCGCGAGCCCGGCGTGGGCGCGCGCGGTGGAGCAGGCCACCATGGCGGCGCGGTCGGATGCGCGCGTGCTGCTGATCGGGGAATCGGGGACCGGCAAGGAGCTGCTGGCGGCGCACATTCACAAGGCGAGCCCGTTTGCTGGCGGGCCGTTCGTTAAAGTGAATTGCGCGGCCATTCCGACGGAGCTGATCGAGACGGAGCTGTTCGGGCACGAAAAGGGATCGTTCACCGGCGCAACGGCCGCGCGGCGCGGCAAGTTCGAGCTGGCGGACAGCGGCACCATCTTCCTGGACGAAGTGGGTGATCTGCACGGAGCTTCCCAGGCCAAGCTGCTGCGCGTGCTGCAAGAGGGCGAGTTTCATCGCGTGGGAGGCGAGCAGATCATCCGCGTGAGCGTGCGCGTGATTTCCGCGACCAACCGCGACCTGGGAGCGCTGGTGACGGCGGAGAAGTTCCGCGAAGACCTGTTCTACCGGCTGAGCGTGGTGCCCATCCGCGTGCCGGCCCTGCGCGAGCGGCCGCACGATGTTCGCCTGCTGGCGGAATATTTCCTCGAAGATTTCTGCGCTCGCAATAATTTCAAGCCCAAGAAGCTGGACGAGACGGTATTCCCGCTGCTGGAGAGCTATCTCTGGCCGGGGAACGCGCGCGAGCTGCGGAACGCGATTGAGCGCATGGCGATTCTGACGCCGGGCGAGCGGCTGACGCGCGATTCCATCCCCGTGGAGATCCGGGTGCAGCGCGAGACGGGCGTGAAATCGACGATACAGGAAGCGCGGGAATCGGCCGAGCGGGAGCACGTTCTGCGGGCGCTTGAGGAATCCAACTGGAACGTATCCGGCGCCGCGCGGGCGCTGGGGATGGAGCGAACCAACCTGCACAAGCGCATCCGCGCGCTGGGGCTGAGCCGGGGGAAGTGAGTATACTGGATTCATGGCGACGTCTACAGCCGTCCCGGTTGAGGAATATCTCAGCACGACATACGACCCCGACATGGAGTACGTGGACGGGCAACTTGTGGAGCGCAAAGTGGGGGAATACTTACATAGCCGATTGCAGGCGTTAATCGCCGCTGCGTTGATGGGCCGCGAGCGCGAGCGCCGGTTTCGAGTGTTCACCGAACTGAGGGTGCAGGTGAACCAGGAGCCGCGTTACCGCATCCCCGATATCTGCGTGAAGGCCCTGCCTCATCAAGTGACTCCAATCCTCACGCGACCCGATTTGGCCATCGAGATCGTGTCGCCCGACGACGAAGTTCCGGAGATGTTGGCGAAGATCGGGGACTACCTGGCCGCCGGCATTCCACATATTTGGGTGGTCGACCCGTACAAGCGCACGCTGGTCGAAGCGGATCAGGCCGGCATCCGGCGCCCCGCCAGCCAGGTGCTCGCGACGCCCCTAGTGGGCGAGATCGATTTCGCGCTGTTGTTCCAGCAGCTCGATGAGCCCGCCGAGTAGTTGAAGCCCTTCATCATCGCAGGTCGACGTTGGATTCCAGACTGCCGCGCGGGCGCTGGGGATGGAGCGGACCAATTTATACAAGCGCATCCGGGCGCTGGCGCTGAGCCGGGGAAAATAGAGGGAAAGATCACCTAATGGAAATCCAGAGGCTTTTGCGAGCAATCTCCATCTTCTGAACGTGTTCACTCAAGGCGCTTTTCAACTCGTTGGTGGTAGCCTTCCAGTTGAATGTCTAACTGCAAGCTTGATAGTGGGGCAAGCTCCATAGTAGACCTTTCGACGTACCGACAGAGTTCGTGCCGCAGGCGGATGAGCTGCTTCTCAACGTAGAACGGTTATCGGGCTTCGATCACAGGGTAATCGAGCGGTCTGCGCTCTCTCCCTTCACTTTTAGCCACATCGCCGTTTGAAGTGAGCCGCTCGCGTTTGCGGCGGACGCGGCAGCCGAGAGTATGGGTTTCCAAACGGGTTTTGGTACTCAGAGGGCAATGTTCCGCTGGTGGAAAGGCCGTGTCGGGTAGTGGCGAGGTGTAGCCTGAAGCCGCGCTTTGCCGGTTGCAGGCGCCCTGGATCATTTGCTTCACGCGGGGTTCGATCTTGCGGACACACCTCCAGTGTGCGGGTCGTCCGGCCCGCGTGGCCAGCCAGGAAAATGCGCCCCCTACGAGGTGTCCAGTTCACGTCTTCGACTGGGCCGCCGACGTGATAGATCACGGGGAATGATCATCTCGACCACCTGAACGAGGCCGCCGCAACGGGGACATTGCCTCCGGGGGCGCGTCGCCACCCGCCGCCAGCGGCGCAGGTTCGGCGCCTAGCAGTTCCCGGCACAGCGCCGCCCGCTTGCGCCGACAGCGGTTGTCTTTCCAGCGAAAGGTGACTTTGTCGCCATCCATGCCGATGAGCCGGTGGTTGGAGATGGCCACCCGGTGGGTGTAGCGCGCCAGGTAATGCAACACGCCCTCCGGTCCGCCAAAGGGCTTTTTGGGATAGAACACCCACTTGTGCCGGTGGATCGTGTGGAGGAATCGCGCGAACGAGCGGGGTTCCTCCAGCCAGCGCAGGGAACCGTGGAACGCTAGCCCGCATTTCTCAAGCGGCCTCTGGCAAAGAGCCGCTCGTTCTGGCATAAACATATTTGCGACAACATGTTTGGGCCAAGAAAGGAGCGGCTTTCTGCTATGACAGAGTGTAACCAA
>JBEKTU010000119.1:0-14152 GCA_049515735.1 Bryobacteraceae bacterium | reverse complement strand
GCGAAAACTGGTAAACTCAAAGGAGCCATAGACTTGCTGGAGTGGCGGAACTGGCAGACGCACGGGACTCAAAATCCCGCGACCTTCACTGGTCATGAGGGTTCGACCCCCTCCTCCAGCACCATCATTGCACACCTCCGACCGCACCACCCCCATCCGAGTGTGCGAGATTAGGATTACACGGCTATGATGAGCTTCTTTCGGATCGGAGTACTTTCTTTCGCGTTGTTACACGCGGCCCGCGGCGAAAACCTGTTTGTCTATTTCGGAACGCACACGGCGGGTCCGGGTAAAGGATTTTCGCTGGCGCGTTTCGATACCACAACCGGAGCGCTGACGAAGCCGGAGTTCCTGCTGGAAGCGCCGGCGCCGGCATATTTCATCGTCACGCCCGATGGGAAGCACCTCTACACCTGCAACTCGACGGGGTTTGTGAGCGCCTACGCCATCGACCCAGCGACCGCGCGGCTGACGCTGCTGAACCAAGTGCCTTCCGGCGGCGGCGACCCAAGTTACATCAGCCTCGACCAGACCGGGCAATATGTCTTCGTGGCGAACTACGATGGCGGGAACATTGCCGCATGGAGGCTCCGGCCGGATGGCGGCATCGGCGAGCGCACGGCGTTTGTGCAACACACCGGACATGGCGTGAACCCGAAGCGGCAATCGCACGCGTTCGCGCACTCCATCCACGTGGATCTCACCAACCGCTTCGTCCTGGTGGCCGACCTGGGGTTGGACAAGCTGTTCGTGTACAAGTTCGACGTCAAGACCGGGTCGCTCACTCCCAACGATCCGCCATTCGCCACGGTGAAGCCCGGGTCCGGCGCGCGGCACATGGTGTTCTATCCCAACGGACGTTGGGTGTACCTGATCACCGAGATGGGGAGCACCATCATTCAGTTCGATTGGGACTCGACGCGCGGCGCGCTGAAAGAGCTACAGACGGTTTCGACGCTGCCCCCAGATTTCCACGGCAACAGCGCGTGCTCCGAGCTCACCCTGCATCCGAACGGCAAGTTTATGTACGCGTCGAACCGGGGACACGACAGCATCGCTGTGTTTGCGATCGACGCCCAGAGCGGGCGGCTGACGCCGGTCCAGTATGTTCCCTCGGGAGGGAAGACGCCGCGGAATTTCGCCCTGGATCGTGCGGGGCGCTGGATGCTGGTGACGAACCACGACAGTAATGTCGCAATGGTGTTTCGCATCGACCAGGCTACGGGGAGGCTGACGCCCGTGGGGAGCCCGGTGGAAGTGCCGTATCCGTTTTGTCCCCGGTTCCTGGAACCGCGCTGAGCGACAACCTCATGAAGAACATTCGTTGGCAGATGCTGGTGGCGGTGTGGCTGGCCATCGGAGCCGCGATCCCGGCCAGCGGGGCCAGGCGTTTCGTGATTACCAGCTTTGGCGCCGTGGGCGACGGCAAGACATCCAACACGCCAGCCATCCAATCGTTGATTGACAGGGTGGCGAAGGAAGGCGGAGGCACCGTGGTGGTGCCCGACGGGACGTTCCTCACCGGCGCCCTGTTCTTCAAACAGGGAGTGAATCTGTTCATCGAGAAGAATGGCACGTTGAAAGGGTCCGTCGAGCAGAGCGACTATCCGCAGGTGAAAACGCGGTGGGAAGGCATCGAGCGGGAGTGGACCTCGGCGCTGCTGAACTTCACCGACATGAACGGTGTGGATGTCAGCGGCGACGGCACCGTAGATGGGTCGGGCGACCTGTGGCTGCAGCGAAGCGGGTTTGGACGTGGACGTGGCGCGCCTCCGCAGGGTCCCCGGTTGGGACGGCCGCGCATGATCTGCTTCCAGAACTGCAAGCGCGTGCGGATTTCCCGCCTGCGACTGAGGCGAGAGGCCGTCTGGTGCCTGCACATTCTGTACTCCCAGGACGTGACCGTGGATGGCATCGAGATTCGGTGCGACCACAACATTCCGAGCGCGGATGGCATCGACATCGACTCGTCGCGCAAGGTGCGCGTGCGTAACGTGGATATCGACAACAACGACGACTCCATTACGATCAAGTCCGGGAAGGACGAGGATGGATTGCGGGTCAACCGGCCCTCGGAGGACATCATCATCGAGAATAGCCGCTTCCACCATGGGGGCAGCGTGGTGGCCATGGGCAGCGAGACATCGGGCGGCATCCGCAACGTGACCATACGGCATTGCGTGGCCGATTCCGACAACTCGGCGCCCATCCGGTTTAAGACGCAGCCCAGCCGCGGCGGCGTGGTGGAGAACATCACCTACAGCGATATCCAGCTCAATGGTACTCGCCAGGCGTTTGAGTTCAACATGGAGTGGCGGATGGTGCCGCCCATCGCACCGCCTGCGAAGGTGCTCCCGATAGTGCGCAACGTGACCATTCGGAACGTCAGAGGAACGGTTAGAACTGTGGGCGTGATGCATGGCTTAGCCGGCAGCCCGATCCGGAACGTGAAGTTCGAGAAGTGCGACATTACGGCCGACAAGGGCTTGGTGATCGAAAACGCGCGCAACGTGGATCTGTCGGGTTTGAAACTCACCGTCAAGAACGGTGACGCGATTACGAAGAAGAACGTCGAGTGAAGCGCGCTTCAGCCCGGCCTAGCGGTGAGCCCAGTATTGATGGCGGGCTTGCACCACCAGGCCCTTTTGCCCGACCGTCAGTTGGATGTTGCGAAACTCGGAGATGGTAATCGGCTTGTCCGACACATAGCCCAGATTGTATTGGGTGCGCAGTTCCTCCTGCAGAATATCGAATATCCGATCTACGGTTTGCTCCCTCGAAACTTCGAAAAAGCTGCCGCCGCTATCGTTCGACATGCGCTCTAAGGCGCGCTTGCCGTCATGGCCTCCGAAAGGTCCATAGGCGGCAGGGTCGGAGTACAGAATCGAATAGATGAGCGTGTCGGCGCGCTGCGCAGCCTCCGCCGCATCCTTCAGAGTGCCGTAGCTGCCGAGGTCCACGCCATCGGAGAGCACGATCAGAGCTTTCCGGCCGGTCAGTTTTCGCATGACCTCATCGGACGCCTGGATCACGGCATCGTAAAGCATCGTGCCGCCGCCATGCTGCATACGCAACTGGCGCTGGGTCTCCGTGTCCACGTAAGCCAGCGCATCGTCCAATTTGCCGACCGAGGAAGTGAGTGGCTGGCGAATCTGCACGGCGCTGTCGAACTGCATGATGAAAACCTGGTCCTTTTTTTCCCGGACCACCTGATCCAGGAAGCGCAGACTGGCGCCGCGCTCGGCGTCCAATACGCGCCGCTGGCTGCCGCTGGTGTCCACCAGCAGGCCGAGCGTCAGCGGCAAGTCGGTCTCGCGCGCGAAATAGCGGATGGTTTGCGGGCGGCCATCCTCAGACACCGAAAAATCGTCCTGGTTGAGATTGCCGACCAGCGATCCGGTTTTGTTCCGCACCGTCGCCAGAATATTCACCACTTTCACATCCGCGGAAAAAACCGGCGCCTCCTGACCGCGGGCTGACCGGACGCCCCACAGCGCCGCCGCGCACTGGAGAGCTTCGCGTCTGGTGAAATAATCCGGCATGGTTCCGCTCTTTCTATTATTTTAGAGCCGCTGGAATCGTTCGCGATGCAGAACTGAGACAAACGGCTACAATGAAAGCAGCGTATGGTTGGCGCCGGCCAGGTGGGCAGAGCGAAAATCGTGGTGAAGAACCATCCGTTGCTGCGCGACGTCTGCGCGCTCCTGTTGCTTACGGCGCTTGGCCTCGCGATCGCGGGCTACCATCCGGGGTGCGAGGACGACGGCGTGTATCTCACCGCCATCAAACACGATCTGGCGCCAGCTCTGTACCCCCATGACGCGGATTTCTTCGCGCTCCAGTTGCAGGCCACGGTGTTCGACAAGGCGGTCGCCGCTTTGATCCACCTGTCGCATGTGCCTGCCGGGATCGTCATTCTCACTCTGCATGCCCTGACCATCTTCTTCATACTCTGGGGATGTTTGCGGATCGGGCGCCGCTCGTTCCGCGAGACCTGCGCGCAGTGGTCCGGGGTTACATTGGTAGCGATCTTGCTGACCCTGCCCGTCGCGGGAACGGCCCTGTACCTGGTGGATCAGAATCTTCATCCCCGCGCCATGGCGACCGCGGCCATCCTTGCCGCAATCCTTGCCGTTCTCGATCGGAAATGGCTGCTGGCCGGCGCGTTGCTGGTCCTCGCGGTGGCGCTTCACCCCATGATGAGTTGTTACGGAATCTCTTTCTGCTTTCTCCTGGTATGGAGACCAAGGGCGGCGCCTGCCTGGTCGTCCGCTTTCGCGGTGATGCCTTTGAGCTGGGTTTTCGGGCCTGTATCGAAGGCCTGGTACGTAGCGGCAGACACGCGAACGTACTACTTTCTCTCGCGCTGGGAGTGGTACGAGTGGCTGGGCGTGTTTGCTCCGCTGGCCTTCCTTTGGTGGTTTCGCCGGATCGGATTACGCGACCGCAATCCCGTGCTGGCGCGTCTGGCGACACGTCTGGTCATCTACGGGATCTTCCAGCTTGGCGTGGCGATCGTGCTGCTGGTTCCCCCGAACCTCGCCCGCCTGGAGTCCTTTCAACCGATGCGTTTTCTGCACCTGCTCTATCTGCTGTTCGTGCTGCTTGCGGGTGGACTGCTCGGGCAGAAGCTCCAGCGCACCAAGCGGCTGCGCTGGGCGGCTCTGTTTGTGCCACTTGCCGCAGTGATGTTTTTCGCGCAGCGTCAGACCTATTCCGCCTCCGCGCATCTCGAGTTTCCCGGTACGGTCCCTTCCAACCCGTGGTTGCAAGCCTTCGATTGGATTCGCGGGAACACGCCCGTCACCAGCTTCTTCGCCATCGGCCCGGGCTACATGGAACGCCCCGGCGAGGACTTTCACAGCTTTCGCGCGCTGGCCGAACGCAGCAGTCTTGCGGACGTCACCAAGGACGCCTCGGTGGTGACCCAAGTGCCCCGCCTGGCGCCGCGGTGGCTGGAGCAGGTGCAGGCGCAGTCGGGATGGGAGCACTTCGGAGCGCAGGATTTCCAGCGGCTGCACGCACGATTTGGAGTCGACTGGCTGGTGCTGGAGCAACCGGGAGTCTTCGGTCTCGACTGTCCATATCAGAATGACTCGCTAAGGGTCTGCCGCATCGGCGGATTCAAGTAGCGGATTCCACCTTGAGGTTCAGCCATCATGCCCGAACTCGCCGTCGTGATCCCCACGTTCAACGAGTTCCAGAATGTTCAGCCCACCGTCGACGCTGTCTTCTCCGCCCTTAAAGGCATCGACTTCGAGCTAATCTTCGTGGACGACGATTCCCCCGACGGCACCGCTCGCCAAGTGCTCGAACTGTCTCGCACCGACTCCCGCGTGCGCCTGGTGCACCGCATCAATCGCCGCGGCCTCTCTTCGGCCGTCGTCGAGGGCATGATGGCCAGCAACGCGCCCTACCTGGCAGTGATGGACGGCGACCTGCAACACGACGAAACCCTCCTGCCCGACATGCTGCGGCGCCTCCAGACCTCTGATGTCGACCTGGTCGTCGGCACCCGCCACCGTGAGGGCGGCAGCATGGGAGAGTCCGCGTGGGCTCGTGTGGCTTTGAGCCAGTTGGGACGGCGCTTGAGCGCGCTGGTCTGCCACGCCGAGGTCTCCGACCCCATGAGCGGCTTCTTCGCTTTGCGCCGCGACTACCTCGATGAAGTTGTCCGCAACCTCAGTTGCGTAGGCTTCAAAATCCTGGTCGACCTGCTGGCCTCCTCCAAGCGCCCGGTTCGCGTCCAGGAAGTTGGCTACACTTTTCGCAACCGCCTCCACGGCCATAGCAAGCTCGACCTCGTCGTAGGGCTCGAATACCTGGAGCTGCTGCTGCACAAGCTCGTGGGCGATTGGATTCCGGTCCGCTACGCTCTGTTCGGCATGATCGGCGCCGTCGGCGTCGTCGCCCAGTTGGTTCTCATCGGGTTTTTGCTTTATTTCGGCCGTCTGACATTCGACACCGCCCAGGTGACCTCGAGCCTGCTCGTGATCGGCCTCAACTACGCCGGCAACAACCAGATCACTTTCCGCGACCGGCGCCTGCGCGGCTGGCGCTGGCTCTATGGGCTGGCCTTGTTCGCGCTGGCTTGCTCGCTCGGCCTCTATCTGAACCTGCGCGTCGCCAGCGGTCTCTCCGAAATCGGCGTACGCTGGATTCTGGCCTCGCTGGCCGGCATTCTCATCGCTTCGGTCTGGAACTACAGTATCGGCGCCATCTTGGTGTGGCGCATCAACCGCCCTGCCGCTCAGACCGCCGGCGACCGCGTCCTTCGACCATGAGAGCCGGTGTTGAGATCCCGCTTACTTCTTCTTGCAGAAGATACCCTTCAGGTCGGGCCAGAACTCCCTCACCAGGTTGGTTCCGGCGCTGACGCCCACGCCCGCCGTGCCCCATTCGAAAATGGACTCCGCGTTGCGGAACTCGCGGGGGCTCCAGAGCGTGGCGAGGGCCCAGCTTCCATAAGCGTTGGCCGGCATCGATAGCGCCACCGTGCGGCTGCCATCGGACTTGCGCGCGGTCACCGTATCTGTGATCACGTGGCCCGTGCGCTTGAAGAAGTTGCCTTTGCCCAGGCGGCGGTACCGCGTGTCCTCATGATGGATGGCTTTGACGCCGTCCTCAATCAGAACTCCGACGACGAACTGGGCATAGAGCGAGCCGAGACGCTTTTCAAATCCCAATCGCTTCCTGCCCCACTCGTCGGGCCAATCGTGCACCTGTTGCAGGATGGCGCCCGGAATCGTGGATGTTAAAGCCGCGGTGCTGAACAGACGCTTGAGGATCGGCTTGGGGGGCGGTGTTGACGGCGCGGCTGTCGCGGTGTTATCGGCGGGTTTAGCTTCCGGCGCCATATTCTGCGCACGGCACACCACGGCCACGGTCAGCAAGAGCGCGCCAATCAACGCCCTCCGGACCGGCATTCGTTTTCCCTTTCGCCGCGTATCAGAACTCAAAGCTGGCCGCCAGACGGAGACTTCTTCCGTTGTTCAACGTGTTGGTGATGGCCCCAAAGCTCGAATCGGTCAGATAATAATCCGGCGCGGAGAACTGCGCCGTATTGAAGAGGTTAATGGACTCCGCCCCGATAGTCAATGGCTTTTCCCTCCACACCGGAAACCGCCGCGACACCGAAGCGTTGACATTGCGGATGGGACCCTTTCGAAACACGTTGCGGCCGAGGTTTCCCGCGTCCGTTCCCGGCTGGATGAACGCGAAGGCTGAGGCCGGCAGCAGCAGCCTGGACGTGTCCGGGTTGCCAATGGTGCGGCCCAGGACGGCCAGGTTGACCAGGTTGGGCCGGTCCCAGGGGGTTCCGTCCACGTTGCCGAATCCCGGCGCGTCGGAGCCGGAGTATACGGTAAACGGCGTCCCGCTCTTGAGCAATGCGATGGTCGAAATGGTCCAGCCTCCGGCCAGAGCCCGAACCCAGCGCCTCGCCGAAGCCGGCGAGGGAGTCTCATATGAGACTCGCCCCCGGAACGACTGCGGCTGATCGAAGTCCGAACGGCCCTTCAGGTCCCTGTGCCTTTCATACTCCCACTGGCTGTCGGCCTGCGACAGGGGTCCCTGATCGGCGAAGTCGGTGCCATCGTCCATGGCCTTGCTGAACCAATACGATACATCGACATGCAGGCCTCTCCAGTGCGGCAGGAAGAGGCTGGTTGTGGCGGCATCATACCGGGCATCCGCGCCGTTCCAGATGTTGCGAATCGAGCTGTAGTTCTGGTTGGGCCGCCGCTCGTCGACATTGGCCTCGGTCAGCGTCATTCCCGGCACAATCAGCCCGCGGTTGATGGATCTGGTCTGAATCAGCTTGTTGGTGTCGCTCCCCACATAGCCCAGTTGCACGTGCCAGGATCCACGCAACTCCCGCTCCCAACTGAAGTTGTACTGGTTTGAATACGGCAGGACCAGGTGAGGGTCCAGAGTCGTGAGAAACGGGCGCCCCTGGGTCGCCCCAGCGAAGGACGTCCCACTGTCAGCCGTGATAGCCTGGATCAGATTCGGCTGCTGGATCATGAGCACCTCGTTGGCCGGCGGGTTGGAGCGTATCCAGGCGTAAGTAGATGGAAGGATGGGTCCGTACTGTAACCCGTAGCCCGCGCGCAGCACGCCGGCGGCTCCGGGAAGGCGGTATGCAAGGCCCACTTGGGGAGCCAGATTGTTGCAGTCGCAACCATAGGGGAAGACGCCGGGATGATTAACTTCGTTGGGAGCCGGGCTGGGTTCGTAGCGAAGCCCATAACTCAGGGTGAAATTCGCGCCCGCGCGCCAGGTGTCGCCGGCATAGTACGACATTCCCCAATTGCGAAATCCGGCTGACAGATCGCCGATGGATTCGACCATCGAATAGGGCAAGCCCAGCCGGAGGTTGGTGATGGCGGAGTTTTGGGAGTCGGCGTCGAAAGCGATATCGGGGCGGGTGGAGTCGGACCGGAATCCGTTGTATTGGTGCCGCGAAATCTCAAAACCGAAGACGAACGTGTGAGCGCCGTGTGCGTGGCGCAACTGCACTCCGTTGCGGAACAGGTTATCGGCCCGGTAAGCGGGTACGTCCGGAGGCGGGCCGAGCTCCTGCAAACCGATCACGTTGATGCTGGGGCCCAGGTTGTCCGCCGAGGGGGCTAACAGCGAGGTGGTGCGAACGAAGGCGATGGTGGCGCTGGTCGAAGTGGCGGGGGTCCAATCGCGGTGCCAGGTTACGCGGCCGTCGTTCGCCGTGCCCGTGGAGTCCGGGTTCTGCCCAGCCACGAGTTCGAACGCGGTCACCTTCTGGCCAAGGTAGCCGTACTGAAACATCAGCTTGTCGCGGCTCCCGATCTGCTGATCGAAGTGCGTATCCCAGTTCTGCCCGTCCACGCGTTGGGGGGAATTGGTGTTCAACATGCGGGGATCGATGTCGGTGCGATTCGGAATCTCATCCGGATAGGCGTTGAGAATGAGCTGGATATAGGCGCGCAGAGCCGGGTCGGTGGCCAGCGGGGTCCTTTCCGAGGGCAAAGGCACCAGGACATTCCCGTTCACCATGCCGCGGGTCTTCTGCTGGCTCGTATCGACCGTGATGAAAGCCCCGCGCCAGAGGGGCGCTCCCACCACGAAGCCGTACTGGTTATCGTGCGCGGGCTTCAGCCCTCCCACCTGAAAGAAGGCCCGCGCGCCGAAGACGCTGTTCTGATGGGACTCATACAGCCTCCCATGCAGCGCGCGCCGCACCTGCGCCGGAACGTGCAGCCCGATGGAAGGCGCTACGCCGTACTCCGAACCGAAATAGTCGATGTCCGGCAGGAATTGGGGAATCAGGGTGGCAGTCGTGCCAAGCCGCACCAGCAGGTCTTTGAGGAGATCCATATCCACCGGATTCACCGCTACGTTCTCATTGCGCTCGTTCTCCCCGGCCCCGGCGTCGGTCCGGGACACTTGCATTTCCGGGCTCCGAGCCCCGGGCGTGGAGGCGGCGTCTTCCGGGACTGCCGAATTCGCCGTTTGGGCCTGGCTGGGCGTGTCGCCGCCTACGGCGGGCGGGTTTGGCTCTTGCGGCGATTGCGCCGCAAGGGTGCTCAACAACATGGCAACAAGTGTGAGTGCAAATCTGGACATAGTCGTGTTAGAGGCACTACAGCACCAATCGATTCCTCGGCCGGCGGCTTTCACTGCACACCCGCCCATGTGATGATTCCGGGCAGGAAGGCCTTGGCCTCGTCCACGTGGAAGGGCAAGACCCGCACCGTGTAGCCGTGGAGACCGCTCTGGCTGCACGGCACCGAGGCCGCCTCGAAGATACAAAACCCTTCCGGGCTCTGCCCCGCCGGTTGCATGGGAATCGCCACGCCATCTGCGATTTCGCCGCCGGAGTCGAGCCGGCCCAGATAGAGCTCCACCGCGACTTCATCGGTGTGAATTGTCCCGAGCCGGATCCACGCCCGGACCTGGATATGGCTGCCGACTGCCAGTTCCGTGGCCGCCAACGCGGCAATGCGCTCGACGCGGACCTGGGCCCAGTTCGCCCGTATGCGCGAAACCCAGGCCGCCAGCGCCTTGGCGCGCGCCGAGTCTTCCGCTGTCAACCGTTGGTATCTCTCGTGCGCTTTCACATAGAAGTCGGCGGCGTATTCCTTTACCACACGTTGCATGTTGAATAGCGGACACAAGTGGGCGATGGAACTTTTCATGTTGGCGATCCAGCGCCGCGGCACGCCATCGACCGCCCGATCGTAGAAAGTAGGAACGATTTCGTGTTCCAGCAAGTCGTAGAGGGCCACGGACTCCACCTGGTCCTGGTATTCGGCATTGTCGTAGCTCTCGCCGCGGCCGATCGCCCACCCCACAAACTGATTCGCCGCCGCCGCCCCCTTCCAGGCTTCATCCCACCAGCCGTCCAGAATGCTCAGATTGATGACGCCGTTGGGCAGCGCCTTCATGCCGCTGGTCCCACTGGCCTCCTGGGGCCGCAGCGGGGTGTTGAGCCATACGTCCGAGCCCTGGACCAGGGACCGCGCCATGGCCGTATCGTAGTCTTCGAGGAACACGATCCGGCGGCGGAGATCTTTCTGCTGCGCCAGTTTAATGATCCGCTGAATCAACTCCTTGCCGGCATCGTCGCGGGGATGGGCTTTGCCGGCAAACACAACCTGCACGGGACGCTCGGCATGGTTGAGGATGTGCCCCAGGCGCTCGATGTCCCGCAGCAGCAGAGTCGCCCGCTTGTAAGTGGCGAAGCGGCGCGCGAAGCCGATGGTCAGCGCATCCGGGTCGAGTACTTCGTCGGCCGCGTCAATCTCCGACTGGGGCGCCCCGCGGCGCCGGAGCTGCAACCGCAGACACCGCCTCGCGAATGCCACCAGGCGTACCCGCCGGCGCTCGTGCGTTCGCCACAGTTCCTCGGCCGGAATGCCCTCCACCCGCTGCCAGAGTTTCGGGTCGGCGTCCACCCGCCAGTTCGGCCCCAGGTACCGGTCATATAATTGGTTCATCTCGAAAGAAATCCAGGAGCGAAAATGCACGCCGTTGGTGACGTGGCCGATGGGAACCTCGTCCTCCGGGACACCCGGCCAGATGGACTTCCACATCCCCCGCGAGACCTTCCCGTGCAGCGCGCTGACTCCATTGCTCGAGGCCGCCATGCGAAGCGCCAGCACTGTCATGCAGAACTCTTCGCCGTCGTTGGCCGGATTCTGCCGGCCTAGCCCCAGGAACTCCCCACGGCCGATCCCCAGCCGATTTATGTAATCCCCGAAGTAACGGTCCATCAAGGAAGCCGGAAAGTAATCGTGCCCTGCCGGCACCGGCGTGTGGCTCGTGAAGATCAGGCCCGCGGACGCCTCCTCCCACGCCTCCTGAAAGGAGATCCCATGCTTCTCTTTCAGCCGGCGCACCCGTTCCAGCCCAAGGAATGCGGAGTGCCCCTCGTTCATGTGGTACACCGTCGGTTCCAGTCCCAGCGCTTCCAGGGCGCGATACCCGCCGATGCCGAGGAGGATCTCCTGTTTCAGCCGCATCTCGAGGTCGCCGCCGTAAAGCTGGTGGGTGATTACGCGGTCTTCGGGATGGTTCACCGGGAGGTTCGAATCCAGCAGGAAAAGCGATATGCGGCCGGCTTGCGCTCTCCACACTTGTGCCGTCACCGAACGGCCGGGAAGCGCTACTTCCACCGTCACGGCACTCCCGTCGGCCCGGCGTTCGCGGGTGAGGGGAAGGGTCTGAAAGTCGTTGTCTTCGTACGACTCCTGCTGCCATCCCGCGGCGTTGAGGTATTGACTAAAGTATCCTTGCTGGTACAGCAGGCCGACGCCCACCAGCGGCACACCCAGATTGCTGGCCGACTTCAGATGATCGCCCGCCAGCACGCCCAGCCCGCCCGCAAATATGGACAGGCACTCCGTCAATCCGAATTCGGCCGAGAAGTAGGCCACCAGCAGGCCGTCCGTCCGGCCGTACGTGCGGCGGTACCAGGTGGATTCCGACGAGAGGTAGGTATTCAGTTCCCCGACCAGGCGATCCAATTGGGCCAGGAACGACTCATCCTTGGCCGCGGCCTCCAGTTGCGCCTGGTCGATAGTTCCCAGCATCAGCACCGGGTTGTGCTTTGTGGATTCCCACAGGTCGGTGTCCAAGCGGCGGAAAAGTTCAATGGTGTCGTGGTTCCAAGCCCAGCGCAGGTTGTACGCCAGTTGACGCAGGCCTTCGAGCGCGGCCGGCAACGAAGGGATGACATTGAATACATGGACGGGCTTCATACTGCCAGTATAAAGAGTTTCGGCTCTCAATACTGGAGGGCGGGCGACTGCGCGATAATGGCGTCGTGACGCAACGCGCATTCGGCTGGACCGGCGTAAATGTCCCTGTCATCGGACAAGGCACCTGGATGATCGAAGGCTCCCGCAACAGCGAGCGGCGCGCCGTGGAGGCACTGCGCGCGGGCATGGATCTCGGCCTGACGCACATCGACACCGCGGAGATGTACGGCAACGGCCGCGCCGAGGAACTTACCGGCGAAGCTATCGCCGGGCGCCGCCATGAGGTGTTCCTGGTCGGCAAAGTCCTGCCCTCCAACGCCAGCTACGATGGCACGCTGCGGGCTTGCGCGCGAAGCCTCGCGAGGCTGGGCACGGACCACCTCGACCTCTATCTCCTGCACTGGGAGGGCAGCTATCCGCTGGCCGATACCATGCGCGCCATGGAACGCCTCATCGACGAGGGCCAGATCCGTTTCGCCGGAGTCAGCAACTTCGACGTCCCGCAAGTGAAAGCCGCGCAGGCCGCGCTGCGCCACCATAGGCTGGCTGCGAACCAGGTCCTCTACCACCTGCGCGACCGCGGCATCGAGCGCAAGCTGATCCCCTACTGCCAGGAGCGGCAGATCGCGGTGGTGGCTTACTCGCCCTTCGGACACGAAGCGCTCCCGCGTCTGGATTCCCCCGCCGGCCGGGTTCTGACGGAAGTCGCGCAGCGCAACGGACGCACGGTCCGGCAGGTCATCCTCAACTTCCTCACGCGCTTCCCGGACGTCTTTACGATTCCGAAAGCCAGCCAGCCGGAGCACACGCGCGAGAATGCCGGCGGCTCGGGATGGACGCTTTCACCCGAAGACATTGCGGCCCTCGACCGCGCCTTTCCCGCGCCCCATAACGACGTCCCCCTGGGGATGCTTTAACGCGGTCCAGGCTGAATTCCGCCGCCGGTGGTCTATCGCGAGGCTATGCCCTTGAAGAACGTGTAGCAGAAGGTCCCGTCAGGCTCGGTCGCACGGTACAGATCCGCGATGCCTTTCTCCCACGTGCGTGGATCGACCATCCCCAGCGACAGCGCCTGATCGCGGACCCCTTCCACCATGGCGATGAACGTGTTTTTGGAGAAGCCCTCCACCAGATCCGGCCGGCTGTTGTCGACATAGACCATCCGCGGGCTGACCCGCACGTCGCGGAACCCGGCCTCCGTAAGCAGCGGATAGAGCCGCCGGCCAATGAGAGCGTCGCCGCCGAACCGGGCTTGGACATGCACCAGGCACTGGACGGCCAGCGCGGACTCCGGCGTTTGCGGATAGCAATACCAGGACCCGTGGTCGCCTTCAATCGCCGTGATCGTCTGGCCGCGGCGCAGGACCCGCTGAATAGCCCTGAGAGCCGCGGCCGGCTCCGCCACGTGCTCCAGCAGGAAGCACAGGAAGACATGGTCGAAGTGCTCTTCGCCAAAAGGCAGGTCGAACAGGTTCGCCACGTGGAACTCGACATTCTGGTAGCCGGCTGCCGCAATCCGCGCGCGGGCTTCTACGAGCGAGGCGGCCGATATGTCCACGGCCACAAATCGTGCCCCCGGATTTCGCGCAGCGAGAATGGCCGTCTGGGCCCCCGTGCCGCAGCCGCACTCGAGCACCAGGCTCCCCGGAGGATACACGGTGTCGTGGTGAAGCAATTCGCTCAGCGTATTGGCCTGGTCGGCCAGGCGATCCGCCTCGCGGGCGGAGTAGCCGTGGACGTATTGAACTTCGGTCACAGGATATAATTGTAGTCGCATCGACCGCACTAAGAGACTGTAACGAAATAAAGTATGCAGAATCTCAGAATCTCAGTGCCGCCTGGGATGCAGCGTGTAGTTCCAGTCTCCGTGGAACTTGTCACGGCGGAGATCAATCTCCGCTACTTCGCGATCT
>JBEKTU010000118.1:0-14163 GCA_049515735.1 Bryobacteraceae bacterium | reverse complement strand
CCGAACGGCATAACCCACAGTCCATCGCCACGCTCCGCATCCGGATCGCCCGAGCCCTGCTCCAGCAACTCCCCTGCTGTCCTTTTTGCTGCTCGCTCCGTTTATAACACAGTAGTACTAGCGGCGCTCGCCCCGGTGCTCTTCTCGAGGCATCGGTCTGCCTTGCCGCGGTGCGTTTCGCTCCGGCTCGGAGCGTGGATGGAGCGCGTGCGCCTCGGGGGGACGCACAGAACCCGGCGCGGGCCGCCGGACGGCGGAGTAGGGATGGACGTAGGCGCTCCGGTTGACCCAGGTCCTGCCCCAGCGCGCATTGTTCAGGAATACGGCGTGCGCACCCCAGTCGAAGCGGATCCCCCCTGCCGTCCAGCCCCACGGCGCGAAGAACCCGCCGATGGTCACGCCGAAGCCGAAGCGGATCGCACCGCCGACCGCGAATCCGGGCCGTGGCGCGAAGAACACCACCCCCGGATCATAGTACGGAACCACAATATATCCCGGATTCACGGGCATTATGGTGATGTACGGCCCGTCGCTCACCACGATCTGGCCGTTGCTCGTCAGGTAGCCGGAGCGTCGCGCGATGCCCCGCTGCCGCTGCACCGTGTCCATCACGTCCTGTTGCTGGGCCAGGAACGCGTTTCCGATCTGGGTGGTCCAGTTCATGTCCGAATTCATCATGTCCAGCACGGAGGGAAACGGGAGCAGCGCTTGCACGCTGGGATCCCAAGGCAGTTGGTCCTCGCTGATGGCGTTGGCAAGCGCCTGCCCGGTAAGGTAATGGTGCTCATCCGCCCACTGGGCGGCAGGGGGAATATCGTTGGGGTAGGTGGCCCCAGGATTTGCGCCAGCAGCGGGTCCGGATAAAGCGCGATGCGCGCCACCAGTTGGTCTAACTGTGCCGAACCGAACGACGGGGGTGCCTGGGCAAATGCACGGGCGGCTACAATCCCCGCCAGGATCGCCAGTGCCGCTGGGACGTTTCTCATGCTCTGCATTTTTTTGTTTCCGATCGCCAATCAGTATACCGCATGGTCGACGTACTCCTGCGGCGCGATTTCGGCGCATCGCCCGATCCAGCCTGCTTTGAGTAGTCCAGTTTAGAATCAATCAGTTTGCCAGTGTCTCTCGGCCGCAAGAATACCCCTTGTTTGACATGGGCGGTCTTCGGTTCCGTTGGCTGTTTTTCAGCGGCCTGCGGGTTCCGATCCGCGCAAGGGCGATAATGGGTCCCCATCGGTTCAAAGCCCGTGGATTCGGGTTGCGGCTGGCAACCTCCTGAAGAGCGTGGCTCACGATCTTCAACGCGATTTCATCTAGCGTTGTCTCGCCGATCCTCGCTTCCTCACCACTTGTGTTGCGCAAGCGAAATCCTGTCCGGACAGGATACCAAGCCGGGGGGGTGATGAACTACTCTCAATGCAGAGACGGTGTCGGCGATGGCTTTCGGGCTCTGCTGGGACGCGGGTGTGACATGACCGCGGTGGCGCAAAGGGCCGACGAGCGGAAGGGTGCCCGTCTGGCTAAGGCGGAAGCCCCGATGTCGCCTTGATGGACTTGGTGGTTTTCCGGCAGTCTGCGGCAATCGGTGACGTGGATGCCATGATGTACCTCGGTGCAACGTATGGAACCGGTCGCGAGGTGGACTACGCGGTGGGCATGAGTGATGAGACCTTTGTTAGGGCCAGTAACGAAGAAATCCGGATAAGGAGATGTTTATGTCGCGTTCAGGGAAGTTCTTTATTTTGTGGGCCACGATTATCTTGATGGTTTTCGCGGTGGGCTGCAAGAAGAAGGTTCCAGCACCGCCGCCACCGCCGCCACCGGTTGCCCAGGCACCAGCACCGCCGCCACCGCCGCCCGCCGCGCCCGTCATCGCGCAGTTTGCGGCAGAACCGGCGTCCATTCAGCGCGGCCAGTCTTCCACTCTGCGCTGGCAGGTGACCGGAACAGTCACTAACGTATCCATTAACCAGGGAGTCGGCACGGTGCAAAGCGCCGGCAGCCAGCGCGTGCAGCCGGGTAATTCCACTACCTACACCCTAACGGCTGCCGGTCCGGGCGGCAATACCACCCGTTCGACCACGGTGACTGTGACGGCTCCGACGCCACCACCGCCGCCGCCGCCGGCTCCCAGACCGACCATCGAGCAGCGCCTGGAGACCGACGTGCGGGATGCCTTCTTCGACTACGACAAGAGCGAAATTCGCGCGGATGCGCGGGACGCGCTGACCCGCGACGCCTCGGCGCTCAAGAGCATCCTGGCGGACTTCCCGAACGCGACCATAGTGGTGGAAGGCCACTGCGACGAGCGCGGCTCGGCGGAGTACAACATGGGCCTGGGCGACCGGCGCGACAGCTCTGCCAAGGAGTTCCTGGTGCAGCTTGGCGTACCCACCGACAAGTTGAAGACCATCAGCTACGGAAAGGAGCGCCCGCAGTGCACAGAGTCCAACGAGGCCTGCTGGCAGAAGAACCGCCGCGTGCACTTCTCGTCGGGCCAGTAGGATCGTGTCGGGAGACGGAAGAAGGGGGGGACCAGCCGCTCCCCTGCGGCCGCTGCAGGAAAGCGCCTGGCGCGGCGGCACGGTGCGGCGCGGTTCCCATGTTTTCCCGGTATTGCCATTTTGGGAGGTCGCGGAAACGCGCTTTAGCTGAATCCTTTGGAAATGAGGTCAAGATGCGGATCGCTTCTCTTGTACATGTTGCGGCGCTGCTGATCGCGGTGGCCGGTATCCCCGTCCTCGCGCAACAGAACTCAGGGTATCTGAAGACCAAGGTCGATCCAGGCCGGGCGGGGGTCTTTATCGACGGTAAGTACGTCGGACCGGCCGGAAAATTTCGGCATCGGCAGGAAATACACGGTCGCGGCCGGCGAGCACGAGGTCAGGCTATCTGAACCACGTTACGAAGATGTCGTGAAAAAGGTCACAATCCAGCCGGGCAAGACGATGGACCTCGCCGAAACGATGAAGGCTCTGCCACTCGCAAAACCGCCGTTTGGGCGCCTGCGCGTTTTCGCGCCGGACAAGTTCGAGGCGGTTTATGTCAACGGCAAATTCATGGGCCATGCCGGGGAATTCAACAACTCGATACAGGGTCTGCTGCTGAACCCCGGCGACTACACGGTTAAGGTCGTCCCGGTGAGCGGCGGAGGCGGACATGAAGAGCACGTCAAGATTGACGTGAACAAGGTAACTATCGTCCGCGCCGAGAAGTAGCGTTTCGACGCCCGGGTTACGCGACACGCCAGAGACGCTGGCGGCGATGTGGCGATTCCGCACGGGTCGAGAGCCCGTGTCGTCATTTATCCGGCATCCAAGGGCGGCTGCTTCCGCGCTGTTTCCATGTTCCCAAGATTTCCATTCTGGGAGGTTGCGGAAAGCCCTCAACCCCGCTGGCTAACTGTCGGCTCGTCACGGATGAGGCGCCGAATCTGGTCCATCCAGTGCGCAAGCCTCGATCTGCCGGATGAGCCAGGTTGGGGCGTTGCATTGATCGAGACGGCGTGCGGGCAAAGAAAATGAGCAAAAGGGCGATTTGGGATTTGGCGCTTCTCGTGGCAGGTATTGTGTATCTGGAGCTGGTGCTGTTCCAGCAAATCGAGTTTCCGTTGTTTGGATTGTGGTTGGTCGTGGTGAGCGGGCATGAGCTGATCGGGTCGCGCCGGCAGCGGCGGAAGGTTTTGGGCCGATGCGTCAGCCCGGAGGCGATTCTTCAGGGCCCGCCACGCAACTCTTGTCCCGAGCGCCTGACGCGAGAGACAGCGCACGAGCTGATCACGCCCTTACGGACGGCGTAGATTTCCCGCTCCCGCGCCTGCCCGCCGACTCGATTTTCCTTCGGTGTGACCGACCAGACCGGAGGTGTGTCTACGCCCCGGATTCCCTTGAGTCTTTGGAATGATCGTCGAAGCTGGTAAAGCGAGGTGGTAGCCTTTTGAGGATGGTGTGGACGAATGTCCTCGCAAGCTCGATAGATTCCTGCGCTTCCTGCAAGGTGGGCTCCCAGGGCGCTCCAGGATACCGGAACCTCGCTGCATACTCGGTTAAAGGCGTGACGTCTTCCACTGCTGGGGCGAGCGTGCCATCTATTTGTGTGCACAGTTCGCCCAACTCCTCCAGATTGTTGGTCTTCCGAAATGCTGAGTCGTGCCACGTAAGGAGAGCCTTCATCGCCTTCTCAACTACTTGTTGGCAGTGAAACAGAGCGTCCCTAACAAAGGGAGGAGTTGCCATCAGATCATGCTGCGCATTGTCCAAGTCCTCCTTGGCGCGCAAGAGCCATTCCCTGGTGTTCGAGACAAGGACCAGGTCAGGCTCCATACAGCAGTTTCCCTTCCCGAACGATGGTGGATGGAAATGACGCCTTCAGGTGCAACTGCCTATTGAAATCACCCTGCGGCCAAACTTGCACGTCCGCGGCCACCCCGGTTCCACGAAGAGCTCGGTATCCAGCATTCCCCCGCCGGAGATGCTCTGGGGCTTCATCGGGGAGAATGACCATCAGGTCATAATCGCTGTCTGGGCCAGCATCCCCGCGTGCCGCCGAACCGAACAGGTAGATCCGGAGAGGGTGATAGGCCTCGGACAGCCGCCGAACAATCTCGCTTAACACCGGGTCGTCGGCAGAAGGTGGTTTGAAGTTCTCGATATGGCTTTTCGACATGCCCACCAGTTCCAGTTTGCCACAGGCAATCGCCAAATGGTCGGTCTTTGTTCTCACGCCACTTTCACCGGGATGAACAACGCCGGATTCCGCTTCGGTATGTCTACCACGAGCGCGTAGCGCGAGGTCATGTGCGGGTCGGCGTGCGTAGAAACTCGTGCACGGCGCGCCAGTGGCGCTTCAAACCGTCGGACGATGCTTTCCAGCGGACTTTTCATGCCGCCGTAACCCTTCGGAGGGTTTTCTGGTTTCTCTGTTCTTGCCCGAAATCCTCGAATGACTGGCGCAATTCAGTGCGGCAAGAGCCGCCCTGCCGCTCGCAATGGCGCGCGTTTGGTCTTTATGCCGAATGGCAATCACCATCGTCCGAACGTGCGGTATGGCCCGGTTCAGCGACTCAGGTATGGTGCTTGGCCCCGCTAAGTCGGCATTCAGGCTGTCGGACTTATATGCCTTGTAAAGCGGCTTGCACATCTGGTGCATCTCGTAGAGGCATGCGTTCCCGGATTCTGTTCGGTCGTCCCATCGGGTCTGGTCGCCTGTCTCGAGCGATTGCACAATGCTCTGCAATAGGCTCATCGTGCTCTCGTACAACATAATGTTCCCCGCCAAGAAGACTCTTAGGATCGCCACCGAGCCTCCATCGAGTGGCATCATATATAGAGATGGAGCAGAGGGGTTTCCCGTTTGTAATGGAGAGTCGGTAATGTGGCGCCGGAAACTTGGTATGTCCAGGCCCGCAAACTGGAGACCAGCAGAAGCTTCGAACCGCCCCGGTAGTCGTTCAACGGTTCGTGTTGGTGGCAGGCCTTGCTGGCGTGCCGCGAACGCTAGGCGTTTCCGGCGTGCAAGGATGGCTTGGATGATCTTGAAGTAGCACGGGAATTGGTACCGGAGGCTGGTGCTGTTGAGACCTTCCCGGTACAGGCCGGCGTAGAACCTGAATTCCTCAGAGGGAGCCGCGCTTGCTGGTATTTCAAAAGGCCGGCGTGCGGCAACACCCGTTGGGCATTGCGGCGCTGGAGGACAAGATTGTTCGACAGGTCGTAGTGACCATTCTCAATCGGATCTACGAGGTGGACTTCAGGGGATTCTCGTGTCGGCTCCCTACGCATCAGATTTTCGCGCTCGTGCGCGAATTCGATGCAAAAGCGAAAGGACTGGTGGTGCTGCGAAATCTCCAAAGCCACGTTAACCCAGTTGAAGGAGCCTATAGACACACCCGGCAGCTCAAAAGACTGCAGCAGTTTCTCCACCGAGGGCTCCGCCGCGCCGCTTTTCAGCGCCCGAACGGCGTCAGCGAGAAGAAGCACGTTGCCGCCGGCGGCTGGAAAGAACGGCTCCACCTGCCGGACAAAGTGGCAGAGTAAACGTGCCAACAACAGCTCCAGCCACCAGATGACGTACGCCGGACCACGATCCCCGAAGACGTTCGCGATTTGCTGGAAGAGATGGTCCGGAAGCGGATCGCTGGAGCCGAATGCTTTATCCAGCTCTCTTTTGAGGCCTTCGCAGCGCTTGCGTCGCAGGGGATTGTGCGCGGCACAAAGCTCAAGCCGTTCTGCGAGGGCCTTTTCCGGATCGTTGGACTCGATAACCTTGGGGCGGATCTGGACCTGCGCCGGGGCCGCTATCCCGCTCTGCGCAACGTCGAGTGTATCTACGATCAGCGCAGAGACTTCAGCCGCCGTTCCACCTTCGTTCAGCAGTTCAACCGCCCCAGCCAGATCGAAAACTCTCTCTCCAGTCAGAACTTGGTTGAGCTGGCGCCAGCAGGACCGCTCTTCCGGCACTTTCATCGAGTCTTCCCTGACCCTGGTAGCCGACATCAAGGTTTGTAGTCGCGCCGCTGCATCGGCAGGCAATCGAAGCTCTGAAGCCAAAGTGGCATCGCGATGCCATGCGGTGATCGCACTTTCGACGACCAGCTTTGCCAGCGCCCGCCCAGTTGTTTTGCCAACAAGCTGCCGCGCCGTACCCAAAACAGAAAGCGGCACAGTAGCAGCACGCTGCGCCCGCAAGGTGCTTTCTTCGAGGGGCGGCCGACGAGCTGTAATGGCCGTAGTTACCTCTTCAAGGTCGAATTCCATCGCCAATAGATGCCGATAGGAGGGTTTACCCGCTAGGAGCAGCTCATCCACGCGACACCCAAGTGCGCGGGCGAACTCCTCCAAGGGATCTCGCCGAATCATCCTTCGCGTGGGGTCGATGGCACCGGTTACCGACATCACCCCGCAGCCTCCTTCGTTTTCGATGCAACAATGCCACCGAAAGGTGCTTCGTAGGCTTGCTCTTTGCCCATGTGGGCGCGAGTTACCCGAGCATCCACCGAATTGTGAACCCATTTGTATAGATGCGTGGGTGATCCGGGTGTTGGTAGCGGGAAGTCGGTATTCGCGGACCGGAGACTTGGTATGGCCGCAACAAAACCGCAATTGCATCCGTCGAATGTCATAGAAAGACATGGAACACCCTTCCCACCACCGCTCCAAGTGGCGAGCGCCCGTGGAACGTTGTGTTCGTTGTGGTCATCTAGAGTCTGAGCACGGAAAAACAGGCACGCGACCGTGCCTGGCCATGATCGGCGATCTGCCGGATCGAGTTTTCTGCCCGTGCGACGAACTGCGGATCACGGCGGCTCCCGGACTCCCCGCCGCTGGTTTGGCTGCGGCATGAAACGCGCACGACACAGCCGCGCCTCGAAAGCGGCTGTTGGGACAGAGAAAAGAGACGTAAGGTCTTCCTTATTTGGGCGTAAGCAGGTATCGAGTAGAGTTCTATTATGATGCGGATATTGCTTCCTTTCGTTCGCCGATGGCGAGATCGTCGCTGGTTGAAGGCCAGTGCGATCGCGAGTCTCATTCTGGCGTGTGTGGCGCTGGCAGTGGCCGGCTCGCCGGCGGGAGAGGTGTCGCGCCTGACCCTTCCCAACGGACTGCGCGTGGTGATCGTCCACAGTTCGCTGGCGCCGGTAGTGTCGACGGTAATGAACTACCGGGTCGGATCCAACGAAGCTCCAGCGGGCTTTCCCGGTACAGCCCACGCACTGGAACACATGATGTTCCGCGGCAGTCCAGGCCTTTCGGCCGACCAACTCGCCAACATCGCGGCGTCGATGGGCGGCGACTTCAACGCCGATACCCAGCAAACGGTGACACAGTACTTCTTCACCGTTCCCAGTCGGGATCTGGATGTAGCTCTGCACATTGAGGCCGCGCGCATGCGCGCTATCCTGGCGACGGACGATCTGTGGGACCATGAGCGCGGCGCGATCGAGCAGGAGGTATCGCGGGACCTCTCGAATCCACAGTACGTCTTCTACACAAAGCTGCTATCTGCGATGTTCCGTGGCACTCCGTATGAGCACGATGCGTTGGGCACACGTCCGTCGTTCGATCAGACCACCGCCACTATGCTGAAGAAGTTCCACGACCAATGGTACGCGCCGAACAACGCGGTCCTAGTAATCGCCGGCAACGCCGATGCGCGCAAGACGTTCACCACCGTGAAGGAACTGTTCGGCGGCATCCCATCGCAAACGCTGTCCGCGCAGCCAACGATAAATGTGGAACCGGTAAAGAAAGAAACGCTACATCTGACCACTGATCTGCCCTATGGGTTGGCAGTGGAGGCTTTTTGCCTTCCGGGTTCGAACGATGCGGACTACGCCGCGGCGCAAGTGCTAGCCGATGTCTTGAGCAGCCAGCGGAGCAGCCTATACGCGCTGGTTCCCGAGGGTAGCGCCCTGAGCGCCGGATTCTCGCTCAGCAGTCTGCCGGCAGTGAGCCTGGGCTTCGCGGCGTCGGCGTTTCCCGCCGGCGGGGATGGCATGGCCCTGCTGGCGAGAGTCGGCAAGATTCTGGAGGAGGATCGGACCAAGGGTGTGCCGGCCGATCTGGTGGAGGCTGCCAAACGTCAGGAAGTAGCCGCGGCAGAGTTCCACAAGAACTCCATCTCCGGGCTCGCGATGGAGTGGTCGAACGCGCTGGCCGTGGAGGGGCGCGAATCTCCGGACGACGATATTCGGGCGATGCGGCAGGTCACCGTGGCGGACGTGAATCGCGTGGCGAGCCAATACCTGAATGCGGAAGCCGCTATCTCGGCGATCCTGACGCCGCAACCCTCGGGGCAGCCGGTATCGGCGTCGTCATTCGCGGGCACCGAATCGTTCGCATCCAAAGAGAGCAAGCCAGTGCCACTTCCCGAATGGGCGCGGAAGGCGGCGGAGCGGCTCTCGATTCCCGAATCGACTGTTCACCCGACAGTGATGACGCTCTCCAACGGACTCAAGTTGATCGTACAGCCGGAGAGCATCAGCGACACCATCAGCGTCGCCGGGCACATCCGAAACAATCCGGACCTGGAGGCGCCGAAGGCCAAGGACGGGCTGGACCAGGTGCTAGATCAACTGTTGACGTACGGCACGGCCTCGCTGGACCGGCTGGCGTTTCAAAAGGCTCTCGACGACATTGGGGCCGACGAATCGCCAGGCACGGATTTTTCCCTGGATGTCCTCAGTAGCCAGTTCGAGCGCGGAGTCGAGCTGCTGGCCGACAACGAACTGCGGCCTGCTCTGCCCGAGAGTGCCTTCAAGATAGTTCAGCATGAGCTTGCGGATGCGGTGGCAGGCGAGTTGCGCAGCCCCGCGTATCTCAGGGCGCACGCGCTGAATGCTGCGCTGCTACCTCCCGGCGATCCGGCCCTTCGCCACGCCGCACCCGAAACCATCTCGGTACTCACTATTGCGGACGTGAGGGAGTATCGCAAGAAGGTTTTTCGACCCGACCTGACGACCATCGTAGTGATCGGACGGGTTACTCCAAAAGAAGCGCGAACCGTGATGGAACGCTACTTCGGCACCTGGCAGGCGGAAGGCCCGAAGCCCGAGACGCTTCTGCCGCCTGTGCCTTCCAATAAATCTTCCAGCACTGTGGTGCCGAACGCGAGCCGCCTGCAGGACGAGGTGACACTCACCGAGACGCTGGGGCTGAACCGCGCCAACCCGGACTATTACGCTCTGAATCTGGGCAATCAGGAGTTGGGTGGAGCGTTCTACGCGAGCCGACTGTCACGTGATCTGCGCGAGAATAGCGGGCTGGTGTACACCGTTTCCTCGTCCTTGAACGTGGGGCGGACGCGCGGGTTCTACTCGATTGCTTATGGCTGCGATCCAGAAAATGTATCCAAAGCCCGCGCGACAGTGGAGAAGGACCTAAAGGGCTTGCAGGAGAGCCAGGTGCCGGCCGATGTGCTCCGTCAGGCCAAGGTCCTGCTGCTTCAGCAGATTCCGCTGTCCCAATCGAGCGTAAGCGCTATTGCCCGCGGGTTCCTCGCAAGAACAGACAACGATCTGCCTTTGGACGAACCCACTCAAGCCGCGAATCGATACGCCGCGATGACGGCCCAGCAGGTGCAGGCTGCCTTCGCTAAGTGGATCCGCCCCGGCGACCTGGTGCAGATCACCGAAGGACCGAACCCGAAGTAGTAATGCACAGGCCTGCAGACGATGTCCACAGTTGCGGATACCATGCACGCGGACGCAACTTGCGTCACTCGGGCCTTTCGCGCGGGAGCGTCCGGCTATGTCTTGAAGCGGTGCGCCGCGATGGAGTCGCTCAACGCTGTCCACCAGGTACTTAAGGGCCGGAGCGAGATTGCGGCGACGCTACGACCGACGACGGTCCCTCGTGCTCCGGCAACCATTGCGGCCGCCGAGACGAAGCAGCAAATGAGGCCTATGTGGCATCTCGATATCGGTAAGCTGGTCATGAGTTTCGCGGCCAGACGCCCGCAGGCCGGAAACTTCTACGTCGCCGCGAACTTCCAGGGATCGACGGATTCGCAGGCCAGTGCAGCCTCGCGACAGGAGATGGGTTTCGAGAGCCTGATCCGGTTTAGCTATGACCTGCCTACAAATTTGATGTTATGGAATCAATCGCTTCCGATCTCTTTCGGGGTGCAAAGGATACTGAATACGACCGGGAGGTAACGGGGAACCTCAAGGGCAAGCCTGTAAATCCGGTCTACTCGCTGAACAGCTTCTCCGCGGGAGGATTTCTCCAGATGCGTTTTCCGACGTGGCGGGGAAGGAAAATGCCCGGTTGATTGTTTCCCAAATCGTTCTGGATGGGCTCAATGAACTGAAGATGGCCTATCCCAAGACCACCGCGAAACGCCGACGGGAATTGGAATCTACTCGCAAGCTGCTGGCGAAGTAGCGCTCGAATCCTGGTATCCAAACAGCAAGAGGTTTGAGTTGGCGCGGACCCGGGAGGGATAATGAAGTTGTTCCCCTTCAGACCTGATGGCGACCTTGACTGAGGACGCGGATACGGGCGCATGGCGGGAACCCACGCCACCTTCCAGCAAACTGCGCTGGTTGTTCCTCTGGGTTTCCATATTGCTGCTGGCGCTCCTGTTGGTGTCCCGCGTTCTGGCTGTCCGCTTCCTCTCGGAAATGCGCACTCAGGAACTGGCGGCCACTCGCGCGCTGGCGGAGCGTACGCGCGCGCTTTCCGGACTTTGGCTCTCCATTCAGAACTACGATCAGGCCGTGCAGCAATTCGTCGCGCAGACTGCCGCCGACCGGGACGCCGAGGCCCGCCGCCGCCTCGATCAACTCACCCTGGAAATCGACGCCGGGTTCGAGCGCTACGCCAGCGTCCGCGACTCCGAGGAAGACGCTTTGCTGAACGGCATGCGGGGAGTCTTCTCGCAACAGCGGACTCTGTATATCACGGTTCTCGAGGCAAGGCCCGCCGAACGCAGGCGCCAGGCGGAAGCCATGTTGGCCGAGCACCTCGTGCCCGTCCAGAAGCAGATCCTCGACTGGTCCGGGAAAACTCCAGGAGTGGAACGGAGAGCGGCTCCAGCATACCGATCGCGCGCTCGTGACCCAGTTTGCCGATCTGCAGGGAGGTCTGTCCCGCGTGCTCGCCATCGGATTCGGAAGCGGTCTACTACTGGTGCTGGGTAGCATGGCATACATCGTGCGGCTCGATCGGCAGACCCGCGCCCGCTATGTGGAACTCGCGCGCAGCCAGCACGCGCTGCAGCAGCTCTCGGCGCGTCTCGTAGACGCGCAGGAGACCGAACGGCGCGCCATCTCTCGCGAGCTGCATGACGAAGTCGGCCAATCGTTGGGAGCCCTGCTGGTGGATATCGGCCGACTCTCGACCACGCTCTCCGGCGGCCACCCCGAAGTGAAGGCGCAACTGGACAACCTGAAGTCGGTGGCCGAGCGAACCTTCCAAACTGTCAGGAACATTGCGCTCCTGCTCCGCCCTTCCATGCTGGACGACCTGAGGTTGGCGGCGGCCCTGGAATGGCAAGGGAGGGAAGTCTCACGGCGCAGCGAGGTCGAAGTCTCCGTGGAATCGGAGAGCGTCCCCGAAGACCTGCTCGACGAATACAAGATTTACATCTACCGGCTGGTGCAGGAAGCCCTGAACAACGCGGTGCGGCACTCCGGCGCCAGGAACGCGAAAGTGGTGGTGGAGCGGCTGGAAAAGTCGATCATGGTGCGGGTTATCGACGACGGCCGCGGCTTCGACCCGGGGCGTTCGCGTGGAATGGGAATATTGGGAATGGAAGAACGGGTGAAACACCTGGGCGGAACCTTGCGGGTGAAATCTCAGATGGGAAATGGCACAACCGTGACTGCGGACCTTCCCATTCCCGCCGGGAGCAACGCGTGAAGCCCACCAGCGTCCTGCTTGCCGACGACCACACCCTGATTCGCGCCGGTCTGCGTATGGTGGTGGATGCCCAACCCGACCTCGCGGTTGTCGGAGAAGCCAGTGACGGCCGTGAAGCGGTGGCTTTGGCCGGGAAACTGAAACCGGACGTGGTGGTGATGGATATCGGCATGCCGAACTTGAATGGCATCGAGGCCTGCCGTCAGATTCGCGCGGCGCTGCCGGATACGCAAGTGGTCATGCTGAGTATGCACTCCGACGAAGGGTACGTGCTCCGGGCCTTGAAAGCGGGAGCCAAGGCCTACCTGCTCAAGGACTCCGCTGAAGCCGACCTGGCGCGCGCCATCCGCGCCGCCACAGCCGGGAAGTCGTTCTTCAGTCCCGCCGTCGGCCAGGTACTGCTGCAGGACTACATGCGCAGGCTCGAGCGCACAGGCGGCGAGGATTCCTACGAGCTGCTTTCGCCCCGCGAGCGCGAAATCCTGCAACTGGTGGCTGAGGGCAAATCCAGCAAGGAAATCGCCAATGGGCTCAACCTGAGCGTCTACACAGTTGAGACGCACCGCGCCAAGCTCATGCAAAAATTGAACCTACGCAGCGTCCCGGAAGTCATCCTGTACGCTGTGCGCAAGGGCATCATCTCCTGACCGCGCGGGGGCATACCAAGTCTCCGGCGCAGATATACCGACTTCCCATTACAAACCGGAAACCCCCGCGCGCATCTGTATAGATGGAGCCACCCGATGCATCGAAACTCGGTGGTGCTCCCAAACATTCTTGGAGGCTACATGAAGACGCAATCGATTTGGGGTCGACCGAAGACCGCGGCCGTGACGATGGTGCTGGCGCTGGGCTTGGGTGGCCTCGCAGTCGCGGCTGCGGATCACGTGATCAATCCGCCCGCCACGTTTAAGTTCGCGAGTGCGGACGAACCGGCCAGCCGCATCAGCTTCGCGCCGGTGGTGAAGAAGGTATTGCCCTCGGTCGTGACCATTACCTCGGCCCGTATGGTGAAGACCGGCTTTCCGGGAGGGGACGACGGAATCCCTCCGATGTTTCGCCAGTTCTTCGGTGATCAGGACAACGGCAACGGGCAGTTCCGCATGCCTCGGCAACAGAAGGAACAGGGCATGGGCTCGGGCGTCATCGTCAGCCCGAATGGCTACATCCTGACTAATAACCACGTGGTGGATCACGCTACCACCGTGACCGTGATCATGCCCGACAAGCACGAATACAGCGCTCGCGTGGTTGGTGCCGATCCCAAGACCGACATTGCCGTACTGAAAGTGGACGCCGGCTCCCTGGCGCCGATCACCATTGGCGATTCCGATAAGGTGCAGGTGGGCGACTACGTGCTCGCCGTCGGCAATCCCTTCGGAGTCGGTAAGACGGTCACCATGGGCATCGTCAGCGCTACCGGCCGCGCCAACCTGGGCATCGAAGACTACGAAGACTTCATTCAGACCGATGCGTCGATCAACCCCGGCAACTCTGGCGGCGCGCTGGTGAACGACCGCGGTGAGCTGATCGGCATCAACACCGCCATCCTGGCCAACGGTTCGGAAGGAAACCAAGGCATCGGTTTTGCCGTTCCCGTCAGTGTGGCGCGCAATGTGATGGAACAGATCATCAATAACGGCAAGGTGACCCGCGCCTACCTGGGCGTGATGGCTCAGGAAGTGACGCCCTCCATCGCCCAGGCCTTCCATGAACCGGAAGTGCGCGGCGCGCTGATCGGCGATGTGACCCCCAACAGCCCGGCCCAGAAGGCGGGCTTGGAAAAGGGCGACATCATCCT
>JBEKTU010000117.1:0-14280 GCA_049515735.1 Bryobacteraceae bacterium | reverse complement strand
ATGCGACCCGAGCGCCGATTCAAGCCCGGAATGGAGGGCGGCCTTCGGGCCGCCTCTTGGTCAGCCCGCTTCACCATCTAAGGACAGGCAAGATTTTGTCCAAACGATGGGGTCCACCTCATGCACGTATTCCGAGAGTCCTTCATAAGACTTTAGGGCATCCGTGTAGAGGCTCGATCCCGGTTCAACGTGCTTGGGGACTTCGGCCTGTACATCCTTCTTGCGGCGTGTTCCAACAACCTTCACGCGGGCTTCGCCATGATGCTCAAGCAGTCCCATAACGATTGCCTTTCCAACCGGGCCGCGACCTGCGATCTCTCTAGCGCGGCGGTTGGCGTGCATGTTCTTTGCCTTACCTCCAACAAAAGTTTCATCTGCCTCCACGGTCCCGCAAAGTTTCTTTTCGAGCGAGCCGCACCGCATGACAAGTCGGATTCTATGGAGTAGAAACCATGCAGTCTTTTGAGTGACGCCCAGATCACGGGCGATTTCATAGGAACTGATGCCGTTCTTACAGCTTCCCAGGAGCCACATAGCGGACAGCCACTTATCAAGTCCGATAGGTGAGTCTTCCATGATGGTTCCGACTTTCACAGAGAACTGTTTCTTGCATCCCTTACATTCCCAGGTATGCCGCGAAGCAATGAAATAGACGTTATCACAACCGCAGCGCGGACAGGAAACGCCTTCTGGCCAGCGCATCCGAACTGCAAAATCCAGGGCACGATTAGGATCAGAAAAGTAGAGGATTACGTTTTGCAGAGTCTCAGGGAAGCTGTCCATGCTCTAATTCTACAGCAACCTTACTCCTGAGTCAAGTATATTTTTACCAAAATAAACTAGACCGCCCATGTTGCAACGTGGTCGGCATAACCGCGACGGCGGCAACTGCTTATACCATGCATCCCCGAGGCAGGCGGCACCGCTGGTTCTACCTCCCTGAAAATGCAGGGCTTGTTGTGGTGGCGCGCAGGCTCCGTCTGTCCGTTCATTGTAAATTGCAGCCCGTTCATCGAAATTCTAAGCCCGTTTACCAGGATTAGCTCGGAAACATACAGAAACCTTCCGATACTGGAGCCATGACGAGAGTTCTTGCTGTCACCACTTTAGGTTTGCTCGCTTTCGCCTTCACGCCTCGCGTTCATGGGCAATCCCTGGGCAATGCCGGCACCATCGTAGGAGTGGTCGTCGACCCCTCCGGCGCCGCCGTCGTAAAAGCCGTGGCGAGCATCCACAATCCCATCTCGGATTACAAGCAGTCCACCACGACGGCTGCGGACGGTTCCTTCCGATTGGTCAACATTCCGCCTAACCAGTACCACTTGGAGGTGATAGCTCCTGGCTTCGCCAATTTTTCGCAGGACGTCACCATCCGGAACTCGCTGCCAGTCCAGGTCAGGGCGGCCCTGGAGATCGCCGGGGCCGCGACCACGGTCACGGTGGAGGCGAGCGGCTCGGACCTGCTGGAGCTCAATCCTTCCGATCACGTCGATGCCGATCGAGCGCAGCTTTCCAAGCTGACTACCATCGACCCCGGCGCCGGCCTCAGCCAGGCGATCACCTATAGCTCGGGCGGTGTTGCCGCCGATGGCAACGGATCGTTCCACCCCCTCGGCGACCACGCGCAGGTCAGTTTCGTGATCGATGGACAACCCATCAGCGATCAGCAGAGCAAAGTCTTCTCCACTCAAATCCCCGTGAACGCCGTCCAAAGCATGGAGCTGATGACGGGATCGGCCGATGCGGAGTTTGGCGACAAGACCAGCCTGGTGGCCGAAGTCACCACGCGTTCCGGCCTGGGAGCCGGGCGGGTGTTTGGCAACTTCGATGCGAGCTACGGGTCGTTCGGCACCACCGGAGGTTCCCTGGGGATCGGCTTCGGCAGCGCGAAAATCGGGAATTTCCTGGCCGTTGACGGCACGCGGAGCGGCCGCTTCCTGGACACTCCCGAGTTCACGCCCTTCCACGACATTGGCAACAACGAAACCATCTTCGATCATCTTGACCTGGAGCCCAACGGGAAGGACTCTTTCCACCTCAACCTGTTCACCGCACGCAACTGGATTCAGATCCCCAACGACTATGACCAGTTGGCGCAGGATCAACGCCAGCGCGTGGCCACCTGGAGCCTCGCCCCGGGCTACCAGCACACCTTCAACGCACACACCCTGTTGACCATCAATCCGTACATCCGCAAGGACGAGTTCTTCTACTACGGCAGCCGCGACGTTTTCGCCGACACGCCGTCCACTCAGAATCAAAGCCGCCAGTTGCTGAACTGGGGCGCGAAGGCCGACCTCTCGCTGACCGCCGGGCGGCACGTTGTGAAAATCGGAATTGACGCCAAGCAGACGCGATTGATGGAGAATTTCGGCTTCGGCATCACCGACCCGGACTTCAACCCCATCTGCGTCGACGCCGACGGCGATTCCGCCGGCCCGTCCAGCCTGCTGAACCCCAACCAGTGCGCGGGGCTCGGATTGACGGCTAACCCCAACCTGCTGCCCGGCCTGATTCCCTTCGATCTCACGCGGGGCGGGAGCATGTTCAACTTCCACGGCGCCGGCAACATTAATCAGTTCGCGGTGTATGCGCAGGATGCCATCACGTTGGGCCATTTCCTGTTCAACGTCGGTTACCGCGCCGACCACTATGCGGGCCTTACCACCAACAACGGCGCCGAACCGCGACTCGGCATCGCCTACAACATCAAGAGGACGGGGACGGTGCTGCGCGTGGCATACTCGCGCACGTTTGAGACGCCGTTCAACGAAAACCTGCTCCTTTCCAGCGCCACCGGATCGGGCGGACTGGCGCAGAACGTTTTCGGCAGCGTATCCACGCCCATTCGGCCCGGCCGCCGCAACCAGTTCAACACCGGTTTGCAACAATCCATCGGCAAATACCTGATGGTGGACGCCGATTATTTCTGGAAGTTCACGCACGGTGCTTTCGACTTCGACACGCTGCTGAACACCACCATCACGTTTCCTATTTCCTGGCACAACTCGAAACTGGATGGCGTTACCGGCCGCGTGAGCACCACCAACCTTCACGGTTTCCAGGCCTATTGGATTTTCGGCCACACCCGCGCGCGATACTTCCCGCCGGAGGTCGGCGGCCTGGTCTCGCAGGGGACGCCCCTGGCCGGCGGCGTCTTCCGCATCGATCACGACCAGGCATTCCAGTCTACGGGCAGTTTCCGCTACCAGCACAAGAACGCCGAGTGGGTCGCGCTTACGTGGCGTTACGACAGCGGCCTGGTGGTGAGCGGCGTGCCCGACGTGGCCGCCGCGCTGGATCTTACCGCCGCCGAGCAGACTTCGATCGGCTTCGCCTGCAACGGAGTCTACACCACTTTCACCAACCCGATTACCACCTGCAATGGCACCGGCACGTCGAAGCTGCTGACGCTGCCGCAGACCGGCGCGGAGAACGACGATCACAACCCCGATCGCGTGAAGCCTCGCAATGTCTTCAACCTGGGGATAGGCACCGACAACCTGCTCCATACGGAGAAACACGAGAAGCTCACCGCTTCTTTCGACATCGCTAACCTCTTCGACAAAGTGGCCCTGTACAATTTCCTCTCGACGTTCAGCGGAACGCATTTCCTGCAACCGCGCACGGTTATTGCCCGCATCGGTCTGGTGTTCTGATTACTGCCGATGAGCCGGCATCAATCTCCGTAGCCGCTTGTCTTGAGTTTTCGCCCGCGCACGTCAAGATACTGTGCCGTTCGTCATTTTCCGCTATGGAGTTCCGGGCGATTGGGTGTAAACGTTACTAAGATGGAGTCACGCCCCATCAGGACGATGATCGTGGACGATGAGCCGGTGGCTCGCCGCGTCCTGTGTGAGGATTTGGGAGTCTTTTCGGAGATCGCGATTGTCGGAGAAGCCGGGAACGGCAAAGAGGCCCTGGAGAAGATCGGCAAGCTGGCGCCCGACCTGGTCTTTCTGGATCTTCAGATGCCCTTGATGAGCGGCTTCGATGTGGTCCGCGGCCTCGGCGACGCGCCGTCGCCCGTGGTGGTGATGGTGACCGCTTTCGATGAGCACGCCATTCAAGCCTTTGAGGCTGGGGCTGTCGACTACCTGCTGAAACCGGTCAGCCCGGCGCGGCTTCACAAGGCCGTTGATCGCGCCAAGAGCCTGCTGAACCGGCCCCTGGAAATCGCCAACCAACTGGCCCGCATCTCCTCCGCTGTCTCGGCTTCCAGCGCCACCCACGGCCGCAAGATAGTGGGCCTCAGCGGCGCCGATTATGTGCTGCTCGATGCTAGCGAAGTCCTGGCTTTCCAGGCGGAACGGGAATTGGTGTGGATCGTCACGGCCAAGCGGCGCCTGCTGGCCAACCAGAGTCTCCACGCCATCGAAGGGCGGCTCAACGGACCCGAGTTCCAGCGCGTCCACCGCAACGCCATCGTCAATGTGGATCACGTGCGCAAGATGAGCGCGCTTTCCAGCCAGCGCTGGCTGATCACCCTCAGTAACTCCTTGCAACTGGTGGTCAGTAAGCGGCAGGCCCATGCCATCCGCCAGATCCTGCACTGGTAGCGTGACAGAATCAAGTTCGCGCATCCTGGCACGATTTCGATCCGCTGGCGAATAAATCCCGCCCGCCCGCGACCAAGATTGGCCGTCTGTCGGATTCTCTTAGGCGTCGGTCCGCGCAGTCTCGCACAATCGAGGCATGACGAAGATTGCTTCCGTGATGTGCGTTTGCTTCACTGCGGGGCTGAGTTTCGCGCAATCCACCAGCGGCAACTCAGGGACCATCCGTGGTACTATTCTGGACCCCTCGAGCGCGGCCATCGTGGGCGCGGTGGTAGACATTTCGAACCCCGTTTCCCACTACGATCAGAAAGCGTTCACCGACGGCCAGGGAAAGTTCGAATTGGACAACCTTCCGTTCAACAACTACCATTTGTCCGTCACCGCACCTGGATTTCAGGTGAACGTGCAGGACGTCGCCATAAGAGCTTCGGTGCCTCTTGAAGTGAAGGCCAGCCTGCAACTCGGCGCGTCGGCGACCACGGTGAATGTGGAGGAGGCCGGGGATCTGCTCGAAACAGTGTCCACCACTCACACCGATATCGACCGCGGGCTGTTCGACACGCTCCCCCTGGAGAGCCAGTCCTCGTCGCTCAGTTCGCTGGTGACGCTGGCCTCGCCCGGAATCGCGGCCGATTCCAACGGTCTTTTCCACGGAATGGGCGATCACGCTCAAAACTCGTTTTCGCTGGACGGCCAGCCGATCACCGACCAGCAAAGCAAGGTTTTCTCGAACCAGATTCCGCTGGACTCGGTTGAGTCCATGGAAGTGATTGAGGGCGCGCCGCCCGCCGAATATGGCGACAAGACCAGCGTCGTCATCGTGGTAACCACGCGGTCCGGCCTGGGAGCGACGACACCGCACGGCGATGTCACGGCTTCCTACGGCTCTTTCGGCACCACCAACGGCGGATTCGATTTCCTGAGCGGCGGCAAGACCTGGGGCAACTTCATTTCGGCGAATGGCATGGACACCGGCCGCTTTTTGGATGGGCCGGAACTTGGCGTCATGCACGATCGGGGCAACGAGCAGAATGGGTTCGACCGCATCGACTTCAAACCCTCCCAGGCCGACACGGTTAACCTGAACGTGGGATTCACGCGTTCCTGGTTCCAGACGCCGAACTCGTACGATGCCCAGAGCAGCACCGCCTGGAACGGGCTGGTGGTGGACAATGGCGGCATCGGCCCTAACGGCCAGGTGATCGGCTCCCAGGATCAGCGCTCCCAGATCAGGACGATCAACTTCTCGCCCACCTGGACGCGCTTAATGAGCGCCCACATCGTACTCACGTTCGGCGGCTTCCTGCGGCAGGATCAATATAATTACTATCCGAGCCGCGACCCGTTTGCCGACCTGACACCCGACCTCCAACTCCAGACCGTGGGCCAGAATCGCACGCTGACCAACGCCGGGTTGCGCGCGAACATGTCGTACGTCAACGGCGTGCACAACCTGAAGATTGGAGTCAACTATATGGACACGATCATCACGGAAAAGGACGCTATAGGGATCGTCGATCCAACACTCAATGCTCCGTGCCTGAATCCCGATGGAAGTCCTTACACCGGCGCGTCGCTGACGAATCCCGCGGGATGCAGCGGGATGCTCCAGCAGAATCCCAACTTTCTGCCTCTGCTCGGCTGCTACGACCTGACGCGGACGGGCACGCTGCCCGCCTCCGACGGCTGCCCCAATTCCACCAGCGCTCCTTACAACTTTTATGGCCACGCCAACATCAGGGAGTTGGCCCTGTTCGCCCAGGACACCATCACCAAGGGACCATGGAGTTTCAACCTTGGCCTACGCTTCGATGCTTACAACGGCATCACCTCCGCCAACCAGATAGAGCCAAGGCTCGGCATTGCTTACAACTTCAAGGCCACCAACACCGTGCTGCGCATTTCCTATGCCCGTTCGCTGGAAACGCCGTTCAACGAGAATCTGGTTCTTTCCAGCCTGGGATGCAATGACCAAGTGATCAATGCAATTATGTCAAGCACCATCAGTCCGTGCGTAACGACAACGCCGCTGAGCCCGGGCTGGCGCAACGAGTTCCACGCCGGCCTGCAGCAGGCCTTCGGGCGGTTTTTCGTGCTGGACGCCGAGTACATCTGGAAGTACACGCACAAAGCGTACGACTTCAGCGTGCTGGGCAATACCCCAATCACCTTCCCCATCGAGTGGAGCAGTTCCAAGATCCCCGGGTTTGCCATCCGCGGCAGTATGCCGAACTTCCACGGCCTGTCGGCGTTCATCGTGATGTCGCACGTGGCGGCGCGTTTCTTCCAGCCGCAGGTCAGCGGGATCGGCGCCACGCCGACCGGCAGCGAGGTGTTTCGCATCGACCACGACGAGGTTTTCAACCAGACCACCCACCTGCAATACCAGCCATGGAAGAACGGACCGTGGCTCGGCTTCAACTGGCGCTACGACAGCGGACTGGTAGCGGGTCCGGTGCCGTGCGCGGGCGGCAATTGCGCGAATGGACCCAACGGGACGGACAGCATCGTGGACGTGTCCGGGATCACGCCCGATCAACAATTCCAGGCGGGACTCTATTGCGGCAGCGTATTTGCGACTCCCACCACCCCGATCAGCCCGGACGGGTTGTGCCCCGCATCGCAGTACGGGTCCAGCCTGATCAAGATTCCAGCGGCCGGCACTGAAAACGACGACCACAACCCGCCGCGCATCGCGCCGCGCAGTCTGTTCGACCTGGCGATTGGAGACGACAACCTCTTCCACGGCGAGAAACGCAAGTGGAGCCTTCGCCTGTCGGCCGTCAATCTGGCCAACAGAGTGGCGCTCTACAACTTCCTTTCGACCTTTAGCGGGACGCATTACGTTACCCCGCGCGCGCTGACGGCGACCATCGGCTTCCACTTTTAGCGCCAGCCGGCGCACCGCCGCTGCGTTCAGTGGGCAGAGCGTCCGAAAGAAACCTCGAACCGCGACTTGTAGACCAGTCCGTTTCCCGCCGGAGTCAATCCGATTCCGACCCCGAAGCTCCATACCACGTTCTTCGCCAGCTTGAGATCCCCGCCGGGCAGGATTTGGTGAACCTGCTCACGGGCGGGCAGGAATGAAGGCAAAGCTCCCCACTCGCTGTAATACTCGAGGCTCGGGGTGAATCGCTCGGATGCCTCGTACCCGATGCGCGCCGCGGGCGAAGTTCCAGCCGCCGCTGGTTCCCGGCCCGTGCAGGGCCCGCTCGAATACCGGGTTGAGGTCGAATTGATATTTCCCGGAGCTCTTTTCCAGAATCGGCCGCAGTTCCACCCGCCGGGAGTTTTCCTCATACGTGGTCTTCTGAAAGGAGAACTCCGCGACCAGCCCCACATCGACCGGTAGATGCCAGGACCGGGGAACATAGAAGTGCGGCAGCACGCGCCAACCGGCGTTCTCCAGAGAGTTGCCGGGACGCCGGGCGTTCAACTGCATGAAGCCGATGGACGCGTAGTCGGTCAGGCCCGCGGTCAGCTCGAACGTCATGTGAAACTGATCTTCAAACGGAGCCACCGGACCATCGAATGTCCTGGTGCCCTTGCCGATATAGTTCAGGTGGGTCTCGAAGGTGAACTCAGCAGGCCGCAGGGTTTCGTATTCGTAGACGTGGATCTCGAAAGGATCCTGGGCTTGCGCCACTGCCAGAAATAACAAGCACGTCGCGATCCGCGCCCATGTTCTCATTGACCAAGGGTATCAGTCGGCGGCTGCCGCGGATGGCTGAACCGGGACACGCACTCCCGTATCCGGCTTGCGGCTTCGAGAAGGGATGAGCCGGGCCGAATTCAAGATGAAGGTGAGTTCGGAAGCGACGTGCACAACGGCGGCGAGCAGCGGGTTCAGGACCCCAATGGCGGCCAGGAACACCCCGACCGCATCCACGGCGACCGTTCCGCCGAAATTGAAGAATATGATCCGCCGAGCGCGCCGGGCGGTGTTGAGGAGCTCCGCGAAATCCAGCAGGTTGTTTCCCAATAGCAGCACGCTGGCGCTGTGGCGGGCCAGGTCCGTTCCGGAGCCCATGGCGATTCCCACCGTCGCCCGTGCCAGCGCGGGAGCGTCGTTGATGCCGTCGCCCACCATCGCCACGCGCTTGCCGGAACGCATCAGCTCTTCCACCCGCTCCAGCTTCTGTTCGGGCAACAATTCGGCGCCGAACCCCTGGGCGGCCAACTCGCGGGCGACCTTTTCGGCGACCCTGCTGCGGTCTCCGGTGAGCAGCAGAGTATCCATGCCCATGGAGCGGATGCGCGCGACTGCCTCCACGGCCTCCGGCCGCAGCACGTCTTCGACGCGGAGACCGCCGAGCAGACGCCCGCCACATGCAACCAGGATGTCACGGGCCTCCTCCGGCAGGGTTCGAAGCTGCCACTCGAAGTCCTCGATGCCGCTCAACAGCAAGGCGTTTCCGACGAGGATCTCCTCGCCAATCCAGGAGCAGCGAACGCCTTTGCCGGGCAGGTACTCGAAAGTTTCGGGATCGCGGACCGGCGATCCGAGTTGTCCGGCTTTCTTGAGAATGGCTCGGGCCAGCGGGTGTTCGGAAGGGCGCTCGGCGATGGCTGCCATTTCAACGACGGTTTCGGGATTCACGCCCGGACAGGGGATGACCTCGAGCACATAGGGTTCGCCAAACGTCAAAGTCCCGGTCTTGTCCAACACAACCGTGTCAATTGTGCCGAGCGCCTCCATGTACCTGCCACCTTTGACGATGGCGCCGCCGCGCGCCGCGCGCCCGATAGCCCCCAGGACCGCCAGCGGCGTGCCGGCGGCAACGCCGCAAGCTCCGGCGACAATCACCACCGCGATGGTGGATCGGACATTATGGGTGAGCGCCAGCGTAACCAGTGCGGAAGCGATTGCGAGGTACACCAGCCAGGCAGCCAGGCGGTCGGCGAGTTTCTGGATGGGGGCGCGCGAGTGCTCGGCCTTCTCGACGGCGTCGATGATTCGGCCGAAGACGGTGTCGCGGCCGAGCCGCTCGGCCCGGACCTCGAGCACCCCGGAGTGGTTGGTGGTGCCCGCGAAGACCGCCGCACCCGGCAGCTTTTCGACGGGCGCGGATTCGCCGGTGATGCTGGACTGGTCGACGGTGGAGCGGCCGGCCACGACGGCGCCATCCACGGGAATCTCAGCCGCGGGCCGGATCACGACAACATCGCCCGCCTGCACTTGGGCAATGGGCAGTTCCTGCAGGTAACCGTCGCGCCGGACCAGGGCGTTCTGAGGCAGAAGGTCCAGCAGATTCTGGATGGCCTTCCGCCCTCGTTCGACGGTCAGTTGTTCGAGCATTTCCGCGCCCAGCACGAAGAAGAGGATGAAAAGGGCGGTGGTGAACTCTTTGATAGCCAATGCCGCCGTCAGCGCCATGGTCATGGAGAGTTCCATGGTCATTCGGCGGGATACCAGGTTGTCCACGGCTTCGCGGAAGACGGGATACCCTCCCACGAATGCGGCGGCGAGCGAAAGCGGATCGATGCCGTCGAAACGCGGCGTGATTCCAGCCCAACTCAAGGCCGCGACGAATCCGACCAGTGTGAACCGAAGCAGGTCCGCGAAGTTCATCTCCCCTACTGGCGCATTCTGGCCGCGCTCCTCTACCCGAGATTATAGTGGCGGATGCGACTGCGGCGCGTGGAATTGTTACGACCGGCGTGCTCCGGGAAACAGGCGGGCGAGTTGCGGAACTGAGCGGGAATGCCAGGCTGTGGGACACTGGCACTAAGCCAGACATGCGCCAGGCCCGCGCCGCTTTTCGCTATCCCAACTACCGCTACTATATGACCGCCCGGTTCCTGACGCCGCTGGCGTCGGAGATGCAGGCCGTGGCGGTGGCCTGGCAGGTGTACGGGCTGACCCATCGGCCGCTGGATCTCGGGCTGGTGGGGCTGTCGCAGTTTCTGCCGGGCATCTTCCTGTTTCTGGCGGCCGGGCATACCGCGGACCGCTTCCCGCGGCTGCGCATTTTGCAGACTTGCCTGGCGGCGTTTTCCCTGTGCTCGCTGCTGCTGCTGGCACTCACGGTCGACGGCCTGTCTTCGGTCTATCCGATTTATGCGGTGCTGCTGCTGAACGGCGCCGTACGGGCGTTCAACCATCCGGCGGGCCAGGCGTTCCTGCCGCTGCTGGTGCCGGAAGAAGATTTTCCCAACGCGGTCGCCTGGAGCTCTTCAGTTTTTCAGGCGGCCACCATCGCCGGGCCGATGGCGGGTGGAGTGCTGTACGGATTGAGCGGGAGCCCCATTCCGGTCTACGCGTGCGCCGCCATCGCGTATCTTACGGGATTGGGGATGGTGTCGGCCATCCGGGTGCAGGCCGTGGAACGCCCGCCCGCAGCCTCTTTGGGCATGGTCCTGGAAGGGTTCCGGTACATCCGGCGCAACCCACTGATCCTGGGCGCGATCTCGCTGGACCTTTTCGCGGTGCTGCTGGGTGGCGCGGTGGCGCTGTTGCCGGTGTACGCGCGGGAAATCCTGAAAGTGGGAGCGCCAGGACTGGGGATTCTGCGCAGCGCGCCGGGTGTGGGCGCGGTGGCCATGGCCATCGTGGTGGCTCATAGACCCTTGACGCGGCGCGCGGGAGTCACCATGCTGTGGTGCGTTTTCGGCTTCGGCTTCTTCACGGTGGTGTTTGGACTTTCGCGCAACCTGGCGCTGTCGCTGGCGGCGCTGGCGCTGGCCGGGGCGTGCGACATGGTGAGCGTCATCGTGCGCCAGACTATGATTCAGCTCGCCACGCCCGACGACATGCGCGGCCGGGTGAGCGCCGTCAACATGGTGTTCGTGGGGGCCTCGAACGAGGTCGGCCAGTTCGAATCGGGAATCACCGCTCAATGGTTCGGAACGGTCCCGGCGGTGGTGCTGGGCGGGGTGGGAACCATCGCCGTGGTGGCCCTCTGGGCGCGGCTGTTCCCGGCGTTGCGAAGCGTCAAGGATCTGGGTGCGGTGAGGAGCTAAACAGGGTCTTTATATACTTGACACAACCGCTGCCGCCCGTTGACACCCACCGCCGTTCCGATCCATTCCAAATCGTCCATGCCCCGAAGAAGAATGTTCCCGCCGCTGCCCGAAATACCGGGCGAATCCCAGCAGGCCCCTCTCAAGCGGTTCGGTCGAGCACTTCTCGCTGTCCCAAAATCGAAAATCATGCCCGAAGAAAACTTGCCGAAACTCGGATCCCAAAAGCAAAGGATTGATGCCAAACTTGCAGACGTGCGCCGGTTTCTGGCGAAACGGAAAGAGGAGCCGTCCAGCCGGTCTTGACGGTTTCTACTTCCGTGGGACAATACTTGTTATGAAGGTTCTTGTTGATAGATGTACTGAACGGCTGGCGGTTACTCACGTAACTAAAATGCTTCCACAAACACTCACCTGGGGGAATCGCACTCAGGTGATCGACGTGGCACAACGAGTCTATCGCCCGCCAAGAGAAGATGAGACCTTTTACAGGGAGCAGATTCCGTATCTTGCGTCTCTTTGTAATTCTGCCAAAGAGGCGAACCTTAACTTTTTTACCTCTTCTGAACTGTTCATTGAGGAGATCAGGCAACATACCTGTCACCAAGAAGGTCTTTTGGGAATAGATCTTCTTAAAGACGTGTCGATACAAACCGTTCAATGCCCCGTCCAAAGAGGCAAGGGCGCCCTAATCTTCAACGCAACAAGAGAAGATCAGATCGCGTTCTTCCAATCAATCCAACATCCTAGATATTTGGCAATTATCAAGACAGTGGGCGATGCACACCTTGGCGACGCCTTTCATCTATGGACCGCTGAAGAGGCGTCGCTTGACGTATTCTTGACAATGGACAAACGCTTTTGGAATCTTGCCTACAACCAAAGGCACAATCTCAAGTCCGCCGTTTCGGTTGTGACTCCGAAACAGCTATGCGATGACTTGGGCCTACCGCCAACGGACATAAAGAAGCTGGCATCAGCGATCAATCCATTCAGTTGAGAGGAAGACTTGACGTCCCTATGTGCGAAGCGTGTACCAAGCTCCGTGCGCCCCGATTGAAGCTGCACGGCACGGCGTTGTGGAGTAACGTCGCTTTGGTTCGCGGCGCTACTGTTTTGTTGCGACGTTCCAGCCATCGTCGTATTTCTCAAATGCGACGGTGGCTTGTTTGACATATCTGGACGCATCCTGGGGCGCATAGGCCAAATCATCACCGAGAATAGATCTCGTGTTATTGGATAGGAAGTCCTGCGCCAGCTTTGCGCCATAGGTCTTTGTGTCGGTCTCAAGGATAACAGATGAGGCAACCTTCCTAACGGCCAGCCCAACTGGAGTTATAACGAAGGTCAACAAAACGTCAACTTTTGCGTGGACTCCATCTTCTACTATGCCCGTGACATCAAGATGATCGTATTTCGATAACGGGAACTGCACATACCAAGCATCACAATCTGTCTTTTGCGTATGAGCATATTTCTCCCCCGCCGCTTGATTGCCGAGTTGTGTAAGCTCCACTTCCCAAACGTGCTTCTTGACAGGCCGAAGAGTAACATACCCTGTAGTTGACAGCAGAGCGTCTTCTTTGCTGTTTGCGACAGGATCGTAATCCTGCATCATTGGTTCATTGTAGCACTTGCCTGACACAGTTCCAATATGAATAGTGAGAGAATGCGGTCCATCCGGGTTTTGTTGTTGTGCCTGTTGCGCCGCTTTCTCTAGTTGCGACTTCGCATTGGAGCGAGTCAGGTGTCCGCTGCTACAGGCGGCGAGTGCGAGGACGGATGCCCCAAACAATGCTGCTGATAAAAGCTGCTTCATAAAAGTGATCTGTCTCTCAATTGTCTTGCCGGTCTACTGTTGCTACGTCAGCCGTCTTCCAGCGCAGCCACGAGCGACGTGACGAAACCGGCCAAGATCGCCACGCACGCTGCCTCGCTCATTGTAGCGAAAAGCATGGTCGTCCACGGGTCGGAATAGATGGTATGCAGCAACGGAAACGCAGGTTCCCGCGAGGCTGCGGTTTAGAAGGCTCGAGAGGCTCTCCGTGCCATTCGCGCGAACGTGCCCCTTGGTTGTGCCAAGTATACAGGTACACTAAACCGATCCCTTGGGGCCCGATTCCGCGCTGCGCACTTTGGCCTTCACGAAATCCATCTCGGTCTGCTTAGGAATGCCGGGCTCGAAGCAGCGGCGGCAGCGGGCCTCGTACATGTCGGACGCGCCCACCACAATCAGCTCGTCGGAACCACGCAGCCGCTGCGTGTGCTTGGCGGGGTTGCCGCAGCGGACGCAAATGGCGAGCGTCTTGGTGATGGATTCGGAGAGCGCCAGCAGGTCGGGGATGGGCGGGAAGGGCCTGCCCAGGTAATCCGTGTCGAGGCCGGCGACGATCACCTGCTTGCCGCTATCGGCCAGACGCTGCGCCACGTCCACCAGTTGCGGCCCCATGAAATTGGCTTCGTCGATGCCCACCACTTCCGAGCGCCAGTCGATGCGCTCGGTGATTTGGCCGGCGTTGGCGACCACCTGGGAGTGCATGCGGAGGTCGCCGTGGGAGACGATCTCGTCATCCGAATAGCGCGTGTCGATCGACGGTTTGAACACCTCGACCCGCTTGCGCGCGATCATGGCCCGGCGCAGGCGTCTGATCAGCTCTTCGCTCTTGCCCGAGAACATGGGCCCGCAGATCACTTCGATCCATCCGACGTTGCCGGTGATAATGTCCATACGAACCGTTCAGCATGGCACAAACGGGGG
>JBEKTU010000116.1:0-14381 GCA_049515735.1 Bryobacteraceae bacterium | reverse complement strand
CGAGATCCTGGATGGCGACGAGGTCATGCAGATCATCAAAGGCCAGACGCTGGCGCCGTTCGCGGCTTCCGGCGGCGGCAAGGACGCCGAAGAACACGTCCAGCAGGTGCTCCGCCCCGAAGCCGGGCGCAGGGTTCCCGGGCTCTCGGAAGGGGAGCATCCCCAGCCCGCGTGATTCCGCTGTTCCCGGTTTACCTGTTCGACGTCGATGGAACGTTGCTGGATTCTGCGGCCGACATCATCGGCGCCATCCAGGAAGTGCTGGCTACCAACGGGCGCCCCACCGCAGTCGATTTCGATTTCCTGAAGAACTACATCGGCCGCCACCTGGCCGCTCCCTTCGGTGACATTTTTCCGGACTACGGTTCGCCGCAGATCGACGAGCTCATTCGCCAGTACCGCGCAATCTACCTGGGGCGCGGCCACAAGTCGACACGCGTGTACCCTGGCGTCCCCGAGGCGCTGGCCGCGCTGGCCGGCCACAAATCCACCGCCACCACCAAGGGCACTCCCACCACCCGCGCGGTCCTCGAGCAATTCGGCCTGATCCAGTATTTCGACCACGTGCAAGGCACCGACGGTTTCCCTTACAAGCCCGCGCCCGATGTGATTCTGACCGCTCTGGCCGCGCTCGGCGCCCGTCCCGAAGACTGCCTGATGGTGGGCGATTCCCCCGCCGATATGGAAGCCGGCAGGCGCGCCGGGGTCAAGACCTGCGCCGTCCGGTACGGCTACGGCAAGCCCGAAGACCTGGCCCGTTTCACTCCCGACTTCTGGATCGACGATCTGCGCGCCCTGGCGCCGTAGGTGGGGCGGACGCTCGCGCCTTCAGTATGATCGCCAGCGCGAGGAGTACTTACTCATCCTGGTGGCTTCGTCGGATCGGCGGTTTGCCGCCATGCTGACCTTCAACACTGTTCTGGCCCGAAGCTGAGCTTCCGCGAACGACGCGGCGACACCCCGATCACCGTGATCGGTGGACCAGTGGAAGTCGCTATGGTGGTCCTGATCGAAGACGACATACTGTGCCTGGTTCCCGCCAACGTCGATAAATGTGAATGACTGGCTCACTGGCAATCTCACTTCCCGCTTGCCATTCATCCCGGCAAGATCCGCCTTACCGCCCTCGAGTGCTCGGATATAAAGGCTGGAAGGGTTAACCTTCTAACATTCTAACATGCTTGTGCCTGTGGTATAATTAATTTGGTTTGATGCTCCTGCCAATTCAAGGCTGACCTCTTTAGCGTTGTTTCCGCTACCTTCGTCCACCTTCCAAATTTGCCGCCTTCAAATCGGAAAAGGAAAACTAAAGTGAAGAATATTTACGTTGGAAACCTCAGTTATGAGGCTTCGGAAGAATCTCTCCGTGCGTTGTTTGAAATCCACGGCACTGTCGGCCGTGTCAACATCGTCACGGATCGTGACACGGGCCAGCCTCGTGGCTTTGGCTTCGTTGAGATGGCAAACGATGGAGAGGGCGAGAAAGCCATTGCCGCCGTGAACGGCACGGAACTTGGTGGCCGCGCCCTGAACGTCAACGAGGCGCGTCCGAAAGCGGAGCGTTCAAGCGGCGGCGGCTTCGGGCGCAAACGCTGGTAGAGGGATTTTAGTAGCGGCCTCGCGGCTTTGATAAGATGAAGACGACTCCCGCGTCGCCGCGATGCTTGCCGCAACCACTATTGCCGACGAGATCCTGGATCTAAAAGGACAGCGGAAGGCCATTCTGCTCGCCCATCACTACCAGGAGCCCGAGATCCAGGAACTGGCCGACGTGGTCGGCGACAGCCTCGAACTGGCGCGCAAGGCCCGCGACTTCGCGGGCGACGTGATCGCCTTCTGCGGCGTGTGGTTCATGGCCGAAACCGCCAAAGTGGTGAACCCGAACCGCATCGTGGTGGTGCCCGACCGCGAGGCCACGTGCAGCCTGGTGGATAGCTGTCCGGTCGAGCCGGTCCGCGAGTTCCGGCGCCAGAACCCGGGCCACGTCATCGTCAGCTACATCAACACCTCCATCGAGGTGAAGGCCGAAAGCGACATCCTCTGCACCTCGCGCAACGCGGTGAAGGTGGTCAACTCCATTCCGCGGGAGAAGCCCATCCTCTTCCTGCCCGACAGCCACCTCGGCGATTATGTCAGGAAGCAGACCGGCCGGGAGAATATGCAGATCTGGCAAGGCACGTGCATCGTGCACGCCACGTTTCCCGCGCGGCGGCTGGCTGAGGCCAAGGCGGAACATCCCGGCGCCGCGGTGGTGGCGCATCCGGAATGCCCGGCTTCGGTGCTGGCGATGGCCGATTTCATCGGCTCTACCTCGGCCATCGTCGAATGGTGCGCCTCGAGCCGCGCCGCCGAGTTTATCGTAATGACCGAAAGCGGCATCCGCTTCTCGCTCCAGAAGGTGGCGCCGGGCAAGCGCTTCTACTTCGTGGCCAATGAGAACTGCAATTGCAGCGAGTGCCCCTACATGAAGCTGAACACGCTGGAGAAGCTGCGGGATTGCCTGCTCGCTCTGGCCCCCCGCGTGGAGTTGCCCGATGCCATTGTTCGGCGCGCCCTGGTGCCGCTCGAGCGCATGTTGGCTCTCAAGTAAATGCCCCCCGCGCCGCTGATCGATAGCTACGGCCGCCTCCACGACAGCCTGCGCGTCAGCGTGACCGACCGCTGCAACATCCGCTGTTTCTACTGCATGCCCGAGCACGACGTGCACTTCGAGAAGCGCAGCGAAATACTGAATTTCGAGGAGATCGAACGCTTCGTGCGCATCGCCGTCGCGCTGGGGATCGTCAAGGTGAGGGTCACCGGAGGCGAGCCGCTGGTGCGGCGCGACCTGCCGGAGCTGATCCGGCGCCTCGCCGCCATCCCCGGCATCCGCGACCTCGCCCTCACCACCAACGGCGTGCTGCTGCCCGATCTGGCGGAACCGCTCTATGAGGCCGGGCTGCGCCGCATCAATGTCCACCTCGACACCCTCGATCGCGAGCGATTCATCCGCATCACGCGCCGCGACGAGATCGGCAAGGTCCTCGCCGGCCTGGATCTCTCGAAGCGCCTCGGCTATCCCAAGATCAAGCTCAACGCCGTAGCGGTGAAAAACCTGGTCGAGCCGGATATCGTGCCCCTGGCGCGCTACGCCCGCGACAACGGGTTTGAAGTGCGCTACATCGAGTTCATGCCGCTGGACGCGCAGAATCTCTGGGATCGCGGCAAGGTGCTGCTGGCGGATGAGATCATCGACACGCTCTCGCGCGAAATCGCGCCGCTGGTGCCGGTGCCCGATCCCGACCCCCGCGCGCCGGCCTCGGAGTACCTTTTTGCCGATGGCATCGGCCGCGTCGGATTCATCGCCTCGGTGAGCCGCCCATTCTGTCTGAACTGCAACCGCATCCGCCTCACCGCCGATGGCAAGCTGCGCTACTGCCTCTTCGCCATCCAGGAAGACGACGTCAAGAGCCTGATGCGCTCGGGCGCCTCCGACGAGGAGATTGCCGCGCTCATCCGCCGCAACCTGGCCGGCAAGTGGGAAGGCCACGAGATCAACTCCGCCAAGTTCGTGGCCCCGCCGCGGCCGATGTACTCCATCGGCGGGTAGGCGGGCGGATCGCCGATCCGGAAGCTGGATGTACAATGGATACCGGCCAACATGGCAGGCCCGGACGGACGATAGGGCATGGCACAAGTATCATTCGCAGACATCAAGGGGGAGTTCGATGAAACCCTCGGGTATATCCGGCAGGACATCAAGTGGCTGCTCGACCACGATTCCGGCCTAAACTACACGATCGCGTTGTTGGTAGGGTGCGGGTGCGAGGTGCTTGCGGGTTGCAGACCAGGCCCGAAGAGCAGAGGCGAGATAGTTTTCGCGGAGCTGCTGCCGCCTGGGAAATTGCAGGTTCTTGCTAACCGACTGTACGACGCGCTTCGTAACGGGTTGGCGCACGGCTTCGATACGAAACACCTTTCTGTTGACGGCAAGGAGCACCAGATTCATCTCGCTTCACGTGGCCCCCAGAAGATCGCAATCGTGAAAAACAGCCGTGGCATAGGATTAAGAATCGGCATTCGATCACTGGCGGAAGCGCTGTGCGCCAAAATCACCGATTTCGAGGCCCTCATGCAGGAGGATGAAGAGGCCCGGAGGCGCTTTCAGAAGGCCCACCAGCGGACGGCAGATTTGAACCACGACGAAGCGGTGGCTTGGCGGGCGATGGTCAGAGCAACGGGGTAATGACATCGCCGGGAATCCAGCGCGCGGCACGAGGGCCGCTGCCCTGATCGGGCGCTCTACGTGCTCCTCACCAGCCCAGGGCCACAAATGGGCGTCGCGGGAAAGCACGGCCGCTCTCAGGCACGCACTCGGATCAAGCGAGATCGGCTACCCCTCTGCCGGTGGCCGCGTCTTCCACCTCCGGTGAATCCATAGCCACTGATCGGGGTACTCGCGGATCGCATCCTCGATTCGCTTCTGCACCGCCTGGGTGTCGCGCGTCACGTCGCCCGTCATGGGAACTGGCGGGTAGAACCGCAGAACGTAACGCCGCTCAGCCTCTTCCCACAGCGCGAATCCGGGAATGACGGCCGCGCCGCTGTGCGCCGCCAGTTTGGCGAAGCCCGTGCCCGCGCAGGCCGGCACGCCGAAGAAATCGACGAACACCCCCGAGTCGAGCGATGCGTTCTGGTCCGCCAGGATGCCCACCGCCTCGTTCGCCGCCAGCGCTTTCAGAATGGCGCGCGCGAAGTCCTTCTTGAAAATCGGACGGTTGCCGGAGAGCGCCCGGCGGCGCTCCACCAGCGCGTCAATGAGGGGGTTGTCGAGCGGCCGCACCACCACGTGCATGGGCGCCGCCAGCAGCGCGTGAGCGTAGGCGCTCAGCTCCCAGTTGCCCAGGTGGGCCGTGGCGAACAGCACCCCGCGCCCGGCGCGCATGGCGTCTTCGAAGTGCTCGCGGCCTTCCCAGCGGATCCAGCGCCCGACGTTCTCCCGGCGGATGGAAGGGAACTTGGCAAACGTCACCAGCAGCCGCGCGAGGGACCGGAATACCCCGTCGATGATCTCGGAATGATTGGCCCCGGGCAGCGCCATCGACAGGTTTTGGTTGGCGACCCGACGCAAGCGCGGAATCGCCAGATCGAGAAGCCGCGCGTAACCGCGGGCCAGCCGGTCAGCCAGCGGCGCCGGCGCCCATTCCAGCGATTTCAGGACGCCCACGGCGAGCGCGTATTCGATCCCGTTCCGAACCCTGCCGCGGGTGCTCACTACGCGTGCTTCGCGTGACGCCACGGGTACGTAATCAACCCGCCGATGCCCCAAATCATCAGAATGAGAAACCAAAAGCCGTACAGCAGACTACCATTTTCAGTCTGCAGCAGCATTGTTCCGGGCATGAGACCAATCACCAGCGCCACGATTACCGCCAGCACGTGCCAGTACCAGGCCCGGGAACGAAACCGGTAGAGCAGGTAAATGGGAAGAGCCACCGAGGTCAGCGCGACCACGTAGAGAACGATTGCCGACAACGAGAACATTAAATGCCTCCTCCAGTATTGTAGTTCCAAACATCGGAGTTGGGAATCCGGTTTATTCGATCCATCCCCCGCCCAGCACCAGGGCGCCATCGTAGAAGACCGCGCCCTGGCCGGGGGTGACGGCGCGCTGCGGCTCGTCGAAGACCACCTCCACGCGCGCGCCGTCGCCAGTGGCATGGAGCGTGGCGGGCGCGGCCAAGTGCTTATTGCGAATCTTCACCTGTGCGCGCATGGGCGCGGCCAGGCCGGCGATTGAGATCCAGTTCACGCCTTTGGCCCGGAAGCGCGCGCGCAGAAGTTCGTCGTTGCCGCCCACGATGACGCGCTGCCGCTGGGGGTCGGTCGCGATCACATACAGCGGCTCGCCGGTGGCCACGCCCAGCCCGCGGCGCTGGCCGACGGTGAAGTGGTGGACGCCCTCATGTTCGCCCAGCGTCCGGCCATCGGTGGTGACGATGGCGCCGCGCGTTCGCTCCTTCGGGACGCCGCTCTCCTCCAGGTAGGCGCGCAGAAACGCCGCGTAATCGCCGTTGGGCACGAAACAGATCTCCTGGCTGTCGCCCTTCGCGGCCACTGCCAGCTTCATCGAGCGGGCCAGCTCCCGGACTTCGGGCTTGGTCAGCGCCCCCAGCGGAAACATGGTGCGGGCGAGCTGTTCCTGGGTGAGGCCGAACAGGAAGTAGGTCTGGTCCTTGGAATCGTCCACCGCGCGCAGCAACTGGAAGCGGCCCGAAGCTTCGTCCCGGCGGATGCGCGCGTAGTGGCCGGTGGCGATCTGGCGCGCGCCCGCGGCCTCGGCCATTTCCAGGAAACGGTCGAACTTGATGTAGTTATTGCACAGCGTGCAGGGAATGGGCGTGCGGCCGGCCAGGTACTCCTCCACGAACGGTTTCACCACCTGCTCCTCGAACTGCCGCTCGAAGTTCACCACGTAGTAAGGGATGCCGATCTGCTCGGCTACCCGGCGGGCGTCGTAAACGTCGTCCAGCGAGCAGCACCGTCCCGTGGCACCCTCGGTGAAAAGCTCCGGCAAGCGCCGCTGGTTCCAAAGCTGCATGGTCAGCCCCACCACGGGATGACCCTGGCGCACCAGGAGCGCGGCCACGGTGGAACTGTCGACGCCGCCGCTCATGGCGACGGCAATGGGCGCCTCAGGCATGTACTGAGATTCTGCGGAGGTGCGCCATTGCGCCCTCCAGCGCGTCGACGAGCGCGTCCACCTGCTCGGCGGTGTTGCCCCGGCCCAGCGAAAAACGCATGCTGGCGCGCGCGCGTTCCGGCGGAAGGCCGATGGCCGTGAGGACGTGCGAAGGAGCCACGGCGCCGCTGGAGCAGGCCGCGCCGGTGGAAACGGCGAAGCCGCGAAGGTCCAGCGCGATCACCAAAGCCTCGCCTTCGATGCCCTCGAAACACATGTTGGAGGTGTTGGGCGTGCGCTTCCACCGCGCGCCGTTGATGGTGGCGCCGGAGATGCGGCTCGAAACCGCGTTCTCCAGGCGGTCGCGGAGCGCCGTGAGCCGCTCGGACTCGCTCGCCAGGTTGCGCCCGGCCGCTTCGGCCGCCGCTCCGAATGCCGCGATGCCGGGAACGTTCTCCGTGCCGGGGCGCCGCTCCCGCTCGTGATGGCCGCCGAAAGCGATGGGCGCGAGCCTGGTGCCCGCGCGCACGTACAGGGCGCCCACGCCCTTGGGAGCGTAGATCTTGTGGCCGCTCACACTGTACAGATCGATCCCCGCGGCCTCTACATCCACCGGGATCTTGCCCAGCGCCTGCACGCCATCCACGTGAAAAGGAACGCCGGCTCGCCTGGCGATGCGCGCAATCTCCTCCACCGGCTGGATTGTGCCCAACTCGTTATTGGCGTGCATGACCGAGACCAGAACCGTCTCCGGCCGCAGCGCGCGGCGCACATCGTCGGGATCGGCCACGCCATCGGAACCCACGCGCAACCGGGTGACGGCCACGCCCTCGCGTTCGAGCTGGGCGCACGGTCCCAGCACAGCCGGATGTTCCACGGCGGTGGTGATGACGTGTCTGGCGGAGCCGGCGGCCGCCCGCGCCACCCCCAGCACCGCCATGTTGTCGGCCTCCGTGCCGCCGCTGGTGAAGACCACTTCGGCCGGGTTCGCGTGGATCAGCACCGCAAGCTGCCGGCGGGCCGCTTCCAGCCGCTGTTTGGCAGCCTGGCCAAAATGGTGGATGCTGGAAGCGTTACCATACACTTGACCGAGACACGACGTCAGCGTCTCCAGAACCTCGGGAGCGATGGGAGTGGTGGCGTTGTGATCGAAATAGAAGCGCTGCACTGACATTCATTTTACCAATGCCCGCACCTATCCTTACGCTCACCTCGGATTTCGGCCTCTCGGACCACTACGTGGCCGTCATGAAGGGCGTAATTCTGAGCATCTGCCCGCCAGCGCGGATTGTGGACATCAGTCATGGGATAAGCCCCTTCGAGATCGCCGAGGGCGCCTACCTGATCGCGCAAGCGTACCCGTGCTTTCCCAGGAAGACGGTGCATGTGGTGGTGGTGGACCCGGGCGTGGGCACCGCGCGCCGGCCGATCCTGCTGGAAGCCGCCGGGCAATACTTCGTGGGGCCGGACAACGGCGTTCTTTCCATGATCTACTCGCGCGAGAAACACAAGGTCCGGCTGATCTCGAACGAGCGGTACTTCCGGAAGCCGGTGAGCCGGACGTTTCACGGCCGCGACATCTTCTCGCCGGTGGCGGCTCACCTGGCGTCCGGCGTGCGGCCGTCGCGCATGGGCAAGCTCATTCAGGACTACCTGCGGCCGTCGTTTGAGAAGCCGCAGCGCACCGGAAAGCGCACGTGGACCGGCCGGATTCTGAGAATCGACCGCTTCGGCAACATCGTTACCAACTTCCATTTGAGCGATTTCGCGGACCTGGACCGCAAGAACTTCTCGCTGGCGATCGGACCGCGGCAGATCGGGGTGATGGCCCACAACTACGCCGAATGCGGCCCTGGTGAGCTGTTTCTGATTGCGGGGAGTTCGGGATACCTGGAGGTCTCACTGAGCCAGGGATCGGCGGCCAAAGCCATCGGCTGCGAAACGGGTGCGCCGGCGGAGTTGATGATTGGGTAGCGCCGGCGGCCCTACGCCGCGCCGCTCTTGCTGATGGGAATCACCGTCGCGGGCGCCTGCGGCTCGAGCGCTCGCAATACCTGCTCCAGCTCCGAGTCTTGCAGGGGCTTGGACAGCACGAAGCGGCCGTCGCCCTCGAAATCCGCGCATAACTCCGCATCGTAGCGGTCCGATAGCAGGATGAATGCGCCCACGCGAGACTGCATGCGCTCCGATAGCTCCACCCAGTTCAGGCCCGGGGCGTGGACGGAGCAGAACGCCGCGTCGAACCGCAAGCGCTGCGACAGTTCCAGGCCGGCATCGGCATTGGCGATGGGAACCACGCGGAGTCCGCGCGCCGCCAGCAATCCCAGCATCTGCCGCTGGGCTGTCTCGTCCGGCTCGATGAGCAGCGCGGTCATGCTGCGGGAAAAATCGCGCGCCGGTGCGTTCCAGGACCCGGACCCCGCGCTCACCCGCTCTTTCGATGTGGCGGGCAGCTCGACTTCAAAATGCGGGTCCGAATGGCTGCTTTCGATGAGCCGCACCTCTCCGCCGTGGCCGGCAATTACGCTGCGGGTGACCCCCACAGCGGCCGCGTTCTCCTCGGGCTTGCGCGATCCGGGAGAGGCTGTAAACGCCACCTCCACCACCAGCCGCTTGGCCAGCACACTGGTGCGGATGGTAATCACTTTCTGAGGGGCGTCGGCCAGCGACTGCTCGGCATGCACGAACAGGTTGAGAAAAACCTGTTCCAACTGACCCTGGGATCCCAACACGTAGAGCGGCTCACGGCTGGTCAGATCGCGGACGCGAATGCCGGACGCCTTCCAATCGCCCTCGCGAAACTCGATGAGGTTTCGCAGCAAAGTGGTGATACAGACGGGACGCGCTTCCAACTGCTCTGCCGCGGCGAACGAAACCAGCCGCGCCACCATGGAGGCGGCCTTTTGGGCTTCGGCCGCAATCGCCGACACCTCGCGTTCGGCGGGGCCAATGAGCCCCTTGCCCTGCGCTCTGGCCGCCAGGTCCGAGATGGAAGACAGGGGAGTCTGCAATTCATTGACGACTCCCGAAATCAACCTGCCGATGGCGGCCAGTTTCTCCGTTCGGGAAAGCTGTTCCTGTACCGACCGCTGATCCAGCAGCCGGACGGCGACACCGATCTGATTTCCCAGGTGCTGCGCCAAAGCCTGCTCGTCCGCGGTAAAGTCGCGGAGGCGGTCGTCCTGATCCAACTCGAGAACGCCGGTCACCTCGCCTTGGGCCAACATAGGGACGAAAAGCAGCGACTTGGGAGAGCCGGCGCCCTCTCTTGCGGCCATCGGGAACGGGCTGTGGACGATATCCGGTATCACCAGCAACGTGCGGTAGTGAAAGCAAGCCACGGCGCCGGCCCGCGCTCCGCCGGGAGGAGAAGCCAGAGGAATCGAAACCGGCTCCGCGGCCTCGCCAGCCACGGCGTCCAGGGTCTTGGCGCCGCGGTTATAGATGTATAGCTGGACCCGGGTGACCCCCAGGATACCGGGCAACACCTCCGTGATACGTTTCAGAATGGTATCGACTGAAGAGGCGCCCAAGATCTCTTCGACAAGCTGATAGGTCTTCCGCAGGCGTTCGCGCTGCTTGCGAAGGCGGTGATCGTGGGTCCACAGCAGGAAAGAGCCGACTAGCACCACGCCGATCCCGGCGGCCAGCACCAACGGCGGGATAAACCAACTCCGCGCCGCGATGACAATCTCCGCCGGATCGGCCGCCAGCAGCTCGAACCGCTGATTATAGGGAGGATACGGACAGTACTGCAAAGCCACGCCGGTGGCTTCGACCGTATCGCCTACTTTGTATCCCGGTGCGCTCAAGGGCGGCTGATTCGGCGCGCGAGGAAAGAAGATCCTGTAATCGGCCGCTGCAGGAGTGGCGATCAAGGAGTAGTCCCCGGCGGTGGTGTCGCCGATTTCCACCACCCGTCCTGTCGTATGGACGAGACGCCCGAGGTAGCGAAAGCCCTCGAGATCCCGGACAGAAACCTCGGCTGGAGCCGGCGGCTCCTTTCTGCCGGTGATGGCGATGCGCTCCGGGCGAATTATGACCTCTCCGGCTATCGAGGAAACCGTGCCAACCACCTCGATTTCCTCGCCGGGATGGAGGCCGTCAAGCCGGGTATCGGGCTGCGGCGCCTGGAGCGCGGCGACTACGGCGCCGAAGCGGCCGTCATCGATCGCCACCAAGGCATAACCCGGAAAGTGATAGGCGGGAGCGGAGACGACACCGCGCACGGTCACCGCCTCGCCGCCGTGAGCAGGGCTGTAATCGGGCAGTTTGCGGACGCCAACCTCTTCCAGCGTAAGCTGCTTTTGCGCGGCCGCGGGGAGGGAGAGCAGCGCCGCAAACACCACCGCCACGCGCCCACACCTCAGACCGCCCGCTATTGGGCCTTTAACCATGGCTCCGGATTTCCGCCCAAAAGATTATCTATCGACAATTTCATATCCGGCAAGTAGCCGAAAGTTAGTACCAAGTCTACCGACCCTCTTGCCGTTTTCCGTCGGAAAGCTCAATCCTGATTGTATCTAATCGTACACTATTCGCCTTCAGGACCGCTCCGCAGGTTGGCCAGAAGCCAGTTCAGGTAGTTCGTTGCCCCTTCCACGACGGGAAGCGCGACCAGCTCCGGAACCTCGTATGAGTGCTCTCTTTCCAGGACTGCGCTGAGCGCGCTGAAAAGCTCGCGCGAGGACTTGACGACCAGCAGGCACTCATCGGCGGATTCCATGACGCCCTTCCAACGGTAGTAGCTGCGGATGCGCGGAATCACGTTGACGCAAGCGGCCAGGCGTTCGTCGAGCAGGATGCGGGCGAGCCTTTCAGCCTCTTCCTGGGTTGGGCACGTGCTGAGAACTACAATTTTGTCGGTCATCCCAAAAAATCGCGGAGCGAATCAGCAAAGCAATGCTACTATTATGTTCCAGGCCCGCATAACATGAAAGCGCCGCTGACCCGATTGGCTTACCTGATGGCATTCCTCATGGTGATCAGTTATGCCTTTTTCACGTTACGCGGCCCGAAAGGCATACCCGGTCTGCTCGAGAGACAGCGCCAGATCCAGGAAACGGAAAAGCGCAACACCGCGTTGGCGCGGGAGATCGAGCAGAAACGGGAGCACATCAAGCGTCTCGCCGGCAACCCGGCCGAGCAGGAGAAGGAAATCCGCCAGCGGCTGAAGCTCGTGCACCCGGGCGAGAAGATCTACATTGTCGGGGAACCGGAAAAAAAGTAGAGGCCGGGCGAGAAATCATTCCGCCAACTCGACGATGGCGTACGGTGGCAGGATGCCGGCGGCTGGATACGCTATCCTTTGATTGATGCTCAGCCAGAAATTGCGCGAGTGCGGCGTGGTGGGCGCCGGCGGGGCCGGCTTCCCAACGTATGTCAAGGCGCAGTCTCGAGTGGAGTATGTGATCGCCAACGGCGCCGAATGCGAGCCGCTCATCCACAAGGATGCCGAGCTCATGAAGCATTTTCCGGCCGACATTCTCGCGGGCATGAACTCCATGATGGACGCGACCGACGCGAAGATCGGCAAGTTCGGAATCAAGACCAAGAACGCGGAGGCGCTGGAGGCGCTCCGGCGCAGCCTGAAGTCGGACCGGATCGAGTTTGTGATGCTGGGCGATTACTACCCCTCCGGCGACGAGTACGAACTGGTCTACACAGCTACCGGCCGCCTGATTCCGCCGGCCGGCATTCCGCTCCAGGTGGGCTCGGTGGTGAACAACGTAGAGACGCTCTACAACGTGCACCTGGCGGAGCAAGGCGCGCCGGTCACGCGGAAGTTTCTCTCCGTCTGCGGCGCTGTGAACCAGCCGAAATCGTTCTGGGCGCCGGTGGGGACGCCGTTTCGTGACTTGCTGGCCTTGGCCGGCGGGGCCACCGTGGAGGAGTTCGGGGTGTTCGTGAGCGGCATCATGATGGGGACGCTGACGTTCGATCTGGACGACGTCCTGACCAAGACCACCAGCGGCCTGATCGTTCTTCCGCGCGACCATTACCTGATGACGCGCCGCACGCGGCCGCAGCCGGAGATGAACCGCATCGGCAAATCGGCCTGCGACCAGTGCAGCTACTGCACCGAATTCTGCCCGCGATACCTGCTCGGCTACGAGGTACAGCCGCATAAGGTGATGCGCAGCCTGGGCTTCACCATGACCGGCGGGGACATCTGGAACCAGTGGGCCGAGTTGTGCTGCGCGTGCGGGCTGTGCACGCTCTATGCATGTCCCGAAGATCTCTATCCGAAGGAGGCGTGCGACGAGGGCAAGAAGGACCGGCGCGCGGCCGGTCTGAAGTTTGCGCAGACCAGAGCGGTGGAGGTGCACCCCATGAAGGAGTACCGGCGGGTTCCGCTTTCACAATTGCGGCGCCGGTTGCAGATCGAGGAATACGAGAAAGCGACGCCGTTCCAGGAAGTGGAATGCCGCCCCGCGGTGGTGCGCATCAAGATGCTCCAGCATGCCGGGCAGCCCGCCGTGCCGGTGGTAGAGGAAGGCCGAAAGGTGAAGCGGGGACAGGTGGTGGGGCGCGTGGAGGATTCCAAGCTGGGCGCGCATGTGCACTCGAGCATCGACGGCAAAGTGCGGAAGGTGGCGCCCGAGTGCGTCGAGATTGTGGCATAAAGCTATGGCGAACAATTCAATCGGCTTGATCGAGCTGACCAGCATCGCCGCCGGAATCCAGGCCAGCGATGCCATGCTCAAGGCGGCAGCCGTGGAAATGATCCTGGCGCGTTCGATTTGCTCCGGCAAGTACATGGTGATGGTGCGGGGCGAGGTGGGCGCAGTGCAGGCGGCCGTTTCGGCGGGCGTGAGCGCCGGTCATTTTTCGGTGATCGACTCGTTCGTGATCCCGAACCTGCACGAATCGGTATTCCCGGCCATCAGCGGTGCGACGAAGATTGAAGCGCTCGAAGCGCTCGGCATAGTGGAATCGTTCTCGGTGGCCTCGCTGATTGAAGGTGCGGACGCCGCGGTGAAGGCGGCCAATGTCCAACTGATCGAAATCCGCCTGGCGATGGCGCTAGGCGGGAAGGCCTTCGTGACCTTGACGGGCGACGTGGCGGCGGTCGAGAGCGCGGTGGACGCCGCCGCGCAGGTGGTGGGCCAGAAGGGCCTGCTAGTGAACAAGGTGGTGATCCCTCGCCCGCGCCCCGAGCTGCTTAACGAAATGATTTGACCAGGGCGCGGGCCGTCGCGCGAGATTTGACACCTCCTCCGGGCGTCTGTTTTAATGAGAGTACACCACTGCTCCTCAGTAGCTCAATGGTAGAGCATTCGGCTGTTAACCGAAGGGTTGTAGGTTCGAGTCCTACCTGAGGAGCCAGATATCCCAACGACGAACTCTCTGTCCTTCCGGTTAACGGCTGGACGGCGTGGACTGGCGGGAAATGACCAATATTGCGGAGAAAGCGGTTCTCTCAGAGACTGCCCGGAGTGCCCGCCATCTTGCCCAAGGCCCCTGCCCCGGGCCTTTTCGGGTGCGCGTCTCAGAGTCTCCGATGAGGGCGTGCTTTTGGTTAACTGGCCGAGGCCTCGGCCCGGATGATCATCTCAAGAGGCGTGAAGCAGCCTGTATCCTGGCTCCCGTGACGTCTAGCAGCCCGTGGTGAAAATCCGGTCTGGCGGGGCGATTGTGCTGGAGCCTGAAACATAACGGTCGTAGAATGTTTTTATGGCGATGGGCACTCGCAAGCACCGGCAGCGGCAAGAGCAAC
>JBEKTU010000115.1:0-14729 GCA_049515735.1 Bryobacteraceae bacterium | reverse complement strand
TCCCCCACTACAGGCCTTAACTGACCACTATTTTTCTGTTCTCGCAAAATGGAGCCATCGCCGCCGCTGCGATTTGCCTGTGAGCGGACATCCTCAGCCCGCCTGTGAGAAAAGACGGTTAGATCTGATCGCAACAGTGAACTACGGCACAAACGCCCAATGCAACGGGCCGGCGGACCCTAATGAGGCAGCCCAGTGGGTTGCTTATGCCCGAAGCAAAGGCTATGGTGTCAGGTATTGGACAGTGGGGAACGAACAGTACGGCGCCTGGGAACCCGATTTGCACTCACCCGGTGCCCATGACCCAACCACATATGCGAATAGCGTATCCACGCAATTTTATCCGCTCATGAAGGCTGCCGACCCGTCGGCCCAAATCGGCGTGGTAGTGAATGGTGGAGCTAATGTAGCTGCGGGTGGCCTACCGGGGTGGGATCCGATCGTCTTGTCGAACGCACAGTATGATTTTGTAGAGTTCCATTTTTATCCGCAGAACCCTGGGTCTGAGAGCGACGAAACGCTCCTGACGCAGGCCCCCGCCACTTTTGAGGGTCTCGTCTCGACACTACAGCGGGAGTTGGCGGCGGCAAATCATCCGAACGCTCCTATCATCCTCGGTGAGTACAACTCGGTTAGTTCGAACCCCGGAAAGCAAACGGTGTCAATCGTAAACGCCTTGTATGTGGGAATGATACAGGGAGAAATTCTTAAGGCGGGGCTTCCTGTTGGCGTGCTTCATTGGGGGCCGGGAGGCGACTGCAACCTGGGCGGGAATGTCTCTTCACAAATATACGGGTGGCAGACCTTCGGTTCCTATGGTCTTTTTCCTCTGAACCTTAACATTCCGTCGTGTCCAGCGTCCGATAATGTCAACCCGTACACTCCGTTTCCAATCGCGTGGGCCCACGCACTTGCCTCGCAATTTGGGCTACCTGGGAACCAAATGCTGGGAGTATCCGTGCCCAGCGGATTGCCGAATATTCGCGCGTACGCTGCTCAACAGGGCCAGGGCTACTCATTGATGCTATTTAATCTCGATGGATCGAACGCGACCAACGTCACTATCAGTATTCCGAATGCGTCTGCGCAATCTTATTCGGCAGACATGACAGTCTATGACAAAGAGACCTACGACCAGTCGGCGTCTGGCATGTGGGCAGGGCCAACGACGGTCGAGTTCGGTACAGTCTCTCTCCCGATAACCGCCACGTTACAGCCTTGGTCCATGAATGTGTTTCGATTTATCCCCGAGAGCACCTCCAACTCCGGCGTCACTTCGGTGAAGGTGATTTGTACAAACCCGTCGATCCCTGTTTATGAGGCTGATCAATGCGCAGCGACTGTCCAGGGGACCGCCAATACAAACAACTCCGTAAACTGGTCGGTAACAGCGGGCAGCATGTCCACTTCGGGCATTTTCCTGGCGCCAGGGACGACCGGGCAGGTTACGATTACCGCTACCTCTACCAGCGACCCCTCCGAGATCGGTTCAACAACGGTTACCGTGACTCCGCCGCCTCCAACATTCTCGCAGGGTCCGAGCCTCGAAAAGTACAGCATCGGCGACGTCGAAATTCCCCTAACGGCCACTGGCGGCAGCGGGTCATACACCTGGAGCGTCGTCGCCGGGACACCGCCGCCGGGCATCTCGCTCCGGACCGATCCCCCAGTCTGGTTTCCCGCCAGTGCAAGCGCGGGCCTCATAGGCATCGCCACCACGCCGGGAACGTACACGTTCACCTTAGCCGTTATGAGTGAGGGAAGTACTGCGACACAGAGCGCCACGGTGCAGATTGCTTCGTTATGTGTGCAAGACCTTTACAGTCTGCCGGACGCATTTATCGGTGTGTCTTATTCGTATGCCCTGAGCGCGCAGAACCAAGCGGGCCCGGTTACGTGGACGGCCACTGGCGGCCTTCCGCCAGGTATGAGCTTGAGTTCGGCGGGGACGCTAACTGGAACGCCGGCCGCTGCAGGCAGTTACAGCATCAGCTTTAGCCTCTCGGACGGCGTCAGCACGGTTTACAGAAGCATAAACCTGAATGTCTACGGGGTGAGCGTCACTACTCCCGGAATCCTGCCCAATGCGACTCAGAACGCGCCGTATAGCGCGACGGTCCAGGCGGCTGGCGGATCAGGGAGCTACACCTTTGCCGCGAGCGGCTTACCTGCGGGGCTGGCCATGAGCCCGACCGGCGTGATCTCTGGCACGGCTAACGCCGGGCCAGGCCCTTGGGGCATCACAGTCACTGCGACCGACACGACGGGCCATGCCTACACAAAACAGATGTCTCTTGACGTAGTCGGTACCTCGCCGGCGCTTCCAAGCGTTGCCCCATCTTACCCCAGCGGCGAGTACTTCGACGATTGCACCATAGGCGTTCCGTGCGGGGAGGAGGTGAACGTAGCCTCTGGGGGCGTGGAACCGTTCGCCTGGAGTGCAACCGGACTTCCGCCTGGAATGAGCATACACTGGTTCGGCAATGGGACGACTGATAATTGGATCACCCCCGGTAATGCAGAACTGTGGGGAACACCGGTCGCCACAGGCGTCTATAACGTGCGACTTACAGTGACCGACGCCACTGGCGCCACGGCGACGAACACGTTTCCGCTCCGCGTCTTCGTGCTCGAGATGGACGCCAATTCAGATCTGCCGCAGGGCATGATTGACGCGGCATACTCTCAAAAAATTCGAATCCTGGGCGGATCGGCACTTTATTCCGGCCAGCTCAGCGGGCAGATTCCCGCGGGCTTGGGCCTGAACGGCTCCAGCCTCGTGGTAAGCGGCACGCCGCTGGAGAGTGGGACCAATTTTGACGCCCTGTTTCAATTTAGCGACTCGGCTGGCAACACGCTTATGAATACTAATTATTTCGCTGTCCAAGGGGCTGGGTCCGGAGCGGTTGGGTTCAACACGGAGAACAATCTCGGAACCGCAACGCTCGGATCGTTCTATTCTAACCAGTTGTCCGCCTGCTGTGCGTCGGGCTACGTCTGGTCTCTCACGGGCGGCACACTGCCTCCCGGTCTGTCATTATCTTCCAGCGGACTGCTAAGTGGGACATTGACGACCGGAGGCAGTTACAGTTTTCTCATAGCGGCAGCGGACGCAACGAATAAAGCCAACTATGGTTTTCGGCAGTTCACTTTGGTGGTCACGCCTATTTCTATCAGTACAGCCTATTATCTGACAAAGGGAACTCTTGGCGCCCAATACGACTTGACACTGGCTGCCAGTGGTGGTGTTGGTGCGCTCACTTGGGCGCTTCCCAAATGGAATTATTTGGCGCCGGGCCTGACGCTCTCCCCTAACGGTGTCATCAGCGGCACACCGACTGAGCCAGGTCAGTTTACCTTCCAGGTGCAGGTGACCGACCAGGCCAGCAACGAGGATTCATCCAGCTTCAGCATCTCAGTCTATCCTTCGGGCCACTAATCGCGCTTAAAGCCAGTTTCGGTAGCAGGAATATCAGGTTATGGCGTCCCGAACCTCTGAGGTTCCCCCAAAATCCGCATACGTGATGAATTGTCTCGATGTCGAATATAAGGAGTAAGAACCTTTACTTCAACGAGATCGAGAAGATGGGCCTAGACGCAGCTACGATCCCACGCTGATCGCCTGTTGCAGCTTGACGTCGGCCGAGGAGGCGCCCACCATCAGGTTGACTTTCTCGTCCTCCACCACCCACTGTTTCTTCTGCTCATCCCAGTAGGCCAGGTCCTTCGCCTTGAGCGGGAACAGCAAGATCTTCGTCTCGCCCGCCTTCAAAGTGACCCGCTGGAAACCCTTGAGTTCCTTGATCGGCCGCTCGACCTTGGAGCCCATGTGCGCCACGTACAACTGAACCACCTCCTGGCCATCCCGTTTGCCGGTATTGTGAACGCTGACGGTGATGTTCATCTGGCCGTCTTTGGCCATATGCGAAGAGCTGGGGCGAAGGTTCGTGTAAGCGAACGTGGTGTAGCTCAGCCCGTAGCCGAACGGATACAGCGGCTGACCCTTGAAGTACATGTACGTGCGGCCGTCGCGGAGGTTGTAGTCCATCATGGGCGGCAAATCGCTGAGCGACTTCACCCATGTCTGATTTGTACGCCCGGCGGGGTTGTAGTCGCCGAACAGAACGTCAGCCAGAGCGTTGCCTTCCTCCTGGCTGTTGTGAGCCATGTGAACGATGGCGGGCACATTCTCCTGGGCCCAGTTGATGGCAAACGGAAAGCTGGACTTGAGCACCACGATAGTCTTGGGATTGGCCTTGAGGACGTCCTTGATCAACTGTTCCTGCACGGGTTGCAGGTCGATGGACGTGCGGTCGATGCTCTCCTTGCCTTCGCTGGGATCGCACTTGCCCCCGAATGACATGGTCCCGCAGGTCGGGTGGCTGCCGATGACGACGATGGCCACATCGGAGGCCTTGGCCGCTTCCACCGCCGCGTTGTTATCGTTGTTGAGGGCGAAGTTTACCTTGACCCCGGCGCCGACTTTGTTCTTGATTCCATCCAGGGGCGTAATCGCATAGGGGTACGCGCCGCTATACCAGTCCCAGTCAACGGCGTCTGACCGCTGGCCGACCACCGCGATGGACTTCAGCTTGGACTTGTCCAATGGCAGCAGGTTGTTCTGATTCTTCAAGAGCACGATCGACTCTTGCGTCACCTGGCGGACCAGCAGCTTGTTCTCTTCCCTCGTCGGGGGCTCCGGACCGTCTTTAATCTGTGTATAGGAGACCATCTCGGGAGGATCGAGCATTCCGAGCTTGATCATCACCCGGAAACTGCCTCGCTCGACTTGCTCGATCTCGGCCATGGTGATCAGGTTCTTCTGCAGGGCCAGGGTGACATTGGCCTTATAGATGCCGTCGAGAAACTGGTTGATGCCCACTTTGATTGCGCCCGCCGCGGCCGTGGGCAGGTCCGGAAAGTAATTGTGAGCCCGGGCGTCCACCATGGCTCCAAGAGAGCCGGCGTCCGTGGTGATGATGTTGTCCACCCCCCACTCCTTGATGGTGATATCCCTAATGATCGGCTGGGCGGTCATGGGAATGCCGTTCATCCCGTTATAAGCAGCCATGTAAGAGCGGGCCCCCGCCTCCACGCCCATGCGGAAGGGCACCGAGTAATACTCGCGCAAGAGCCGCTCGTCGAAGTTGGAGGACGAGCCCATCCGGCCGTTCTCATTGCTGTTAGCCAGGAAGTGCTTCATCAGGGCCGCGCTCTGCCAGTACTTGCGATCGTTGCCCTGGAGCCCTCTGACGAACGCGGCGGTCAGCGTGCCGTTCAGAAACGCATCCTCGCCGAAGCACTCTTCATTCCTGCCCCAGCGGATGTCCCGGCCAAGGTCCGCGTTGGGCGCGCGGACAACCAGGGACTGAGAGCCGCCGCGTGCGTATTTCTCGGTTTGGTTGAACCAGCGCGCTTCGTAGCCTTCCACGGCGGCGGCCTTCTGGATAATGTCCGCGTCCCAGGTCTCCCCAAGCCCGATGGCCTGAGGGAAGGTGGTCGTCGGCGTGCCCTTGGGAGGTCTGCCGCGCGCCAGTCCATGCAGGCCTTCTCCCTGGTTGTAACCCTTGATCCCCAGGCGGTTCAGAGAGGGAGCGGGGCCGCCACGTCCGCCCAGGTAGTAATTGGCGCCCAGGACGTCGACCTTCTCTTCTGGAGTTAACAAGGAGATGATGTTGGTGACCCTTTCCTCAGTCGAGAGGTTGGGGTTCTGAAATGGATACTGGTACTGGTTTTGGGCGGGCGTCTGGGCAATGGCGGAGCCCATCGCGAGGCACAAAGCGCCCAACAATACGGTGACGTCTCTCATGGCAATTCCTCCGGCCGGCGAAAGGCGGAACCGGGACTTCCGCTTTGCTCTCGCGGCCACTAGCGATTATACTTCCAAGCACACCATCGGAGCTGTTTGTCCCAGCGCGCTCACTTAGCTTTGTCTCGGAACGCCTTCAGCGTGACCCATGCCGCGGCGCGCGCCTTCTTGTTGGCTTCCGTCGCATCCGGCTGCTCGCCGGAGCGCATGAACCCGTGGGCCGCACCTTCGTAAGTTGCTGTTTCGAAAAACTTGCCCGCCGCCTTCATCTGTTCTTGGGTGGCCGGAACGGTGCCGTTAATGCGCGCATCGGTCCCCGCGTAGAAACCGTAGACGGGAGCCTGGATGTTGGAGATGGCCTCCGGCGCCGGGCCGCTGCCGTAGCACACGAACGCCGCCGACAGATCTTTGCGGTTGGTGGCGAAGCGGAAGGATTGTCCGCCGCCCCACGAGAAGCCCACCACGCAGACCTTCCCGTTGCATGCGGGAAGCTTCATGCAATAGTCGGCCACGGCGTTGAGATCCGCCGTGATCTGGTCGGGCGCCAGCTTGTTAATGGCCGGGCCCACGCCTTCCGCCGGAAAATCCTTGGTGCCTCCGCCCTTCGGACCCATACCCGACAGCAGGTCGGGGGCGATCGCCACATACCCCGCCTCCGCAAACTCATCGGCGACGTTCTCCACCCAGTCGGTCATCCCGAAAATCTCGTGGATGACGACCATCGCCGGCGCCTTGCCCTGCGACTGCGGGTAAGCCACAAACGATTCGACGGACCTGCTACCGTGCTTCACCGTCACCCGCTCGTGACGCCGCGGCGACTTGTCCACCGCCTGGCGCGCCCAATCCTGCGCTCCCAGGGAAGCCGCGCCCCAGCCGGTTGCGGCCACTCCCGTTGCGCTTCCTTCCAGAAACAGCCTTCTTGTAACCGTATCCATTTCCGATTTGCTCCTGTGCCGATATTTTCGAACGGATTGTCCCGAAAGCGCAAGACAAAAATAGTTTCAGGCCCGCAACACTATTTGGCCGCGCAGCACTTCTTGAACTTCAGGCCGCTGCCGCACGGGCAGGGATCGTTGCGCCCCACTTTGCCCGGCGCGGTGCGCGGCCCGGGCGTCTGCTCGCGCTCCCGGGACGTCATTCGCTCGATCGGCGCCCGGCTATGCAGGAAGAAGCGCTTCAATCCCGCGCATAGGTAATTGAGGCCCGCTTCGCCGTCCGGAGTGTGGATGAAGCGGTACTTGGGGCATCCGCCATGGCACTGGGCCAGCACTTCGCAGTCGCGGCAGTAACGCGGCAGCCCGTCCCGCTTGGCCTCGCCGAAATCCCGTTGCGCCTGGCTTTCCAGCAGTTCGACCAGAGGCGTCTCGCGGATGTTGCCCCACCGGTGTTCGCGGTCCACGTAGTGATCGCACGGGAAAAAATCGCCGTTGTGTTCCACCACCGGGATCTGGCCGCAGGTTTCGCGGAACACGCATAACGAGTGCTCCATGCCGAGGGCCGGTCTGGCAGCCTCCTCGAAGGTTTGCACCGCAATCCGGCCGGTGTCCCGCTCCACCCATTCATCGAAGATTTTGCACAGAAAGGCTCCATAGGCCTCCGCGGACGGGGTGTACGGGCCGACGCCGTCCGTGCTCTCCGGCGCGCGCTCCACAACTGGAAGAAAGCCCAGATACCCGCAGCCGATCTCCCGGAAAAACCGGTAGACGGTGAGCGGATACCGGACGTTCAGGTTGTTCACTGTGCACACGATGTCGGTGGGAACCTCATGCCTGCGCAGCAGGTCGTATCCGCGCATCGCCTGCCGGTGAGTCGGCTGGCCGCCCCTGGTCACGCGGTATGCGTCGTGCAGTTCCGCCGGGCCGTCCAGGCTGAGACCCGCCTTGAAATCCTCCGCCGCAAGAAAGCGGCACCATTCTTCGTCCAGCAGGACGCCATTGGTCTGGATGCCGTTCCGAATGCGCCAGCCGGCGAGCCTGTGCTTGCGCTGCAGCTCGACGGCCTTCCGGAAGAAGTCCACGCCCAAGGTGGTGGGCTCTCCTCCATGCCACGAGAAGGCAATCTCCGGCCCAGGCGCGGCCTCAATGTGCTGGACGATGTACTCTTCCAGCAGGCTTTCCGGCATCCGCATTACGCCGCTATCCGGATAGAGGCTCCGCTTGTCCCGGTAATAGCAGTATTGGCAATCGAGATTGCAGACAGCCCCGGCCGGCTTGACAAAGACCTGAAACTCCCGGGACGCCTTTCCCACTGCTCCTCCTGCCGGTCGCGGCGCACGCTGGCCCGGACGCATGGCTCGCCATCCAGCGTAACAGACAGCGCCCAACCCAAGCTGCCACCAGCTTGCCATCGACCCAAGAAGTGTTGTACACGTGTTGGTTTGTCTCCGATTGGAGGGACACTTGGTAGATTCGCTAAAAACACTCAATCCCCACGTGAACCGCCGCACGGTATTCCGCGGACTGGCCGGGTTTCTCGCCGGTTCGCCTCTGCTCAAGAGCCAGCAGGATCCGTTCCGCGATCACAGCCGCGTCCCGGCCCTTGGCGAGTTGCTCAACGCTTTCGACTTTGAGCCCGTGGCGTTCGCCAAGGTCACGCGGCAGGCTTACGACTACGTGTCCTATGGCGTTGACGGGGAGTGGACGCTGCGCCGGAACCGGGAGGCGTTCGACTGGGTCGAACTGGTCCCGCACGGGATCGCCGGCGGGGGCCCGGTCCAGACCGCATCGAACTTTCTGGGCATGAACCTGGCGTTTCCGATGCTCATCGCGCCCACCGCCCGCCATGGGTTGCTCAATGCGGATGCCGAGGCGGCCACCCACGCGGGCGCCACAGCCGCATCCAACACGCCGCTGATCGTGAGCAATAACGCCACCTTTCCCGTGGAGAAAATCGCGGCGGCGGCCACCGGCCCCTGGTGGTTCCAGCTCTACCCGCAGCAGGCATCCGATTACAACCGCCAGACGCTCGAGAAGGCTCAAGCGCTCGGCTGCCGCGCGGTTGTCGTCACGGTGGACCAGCAGGCTTCCGTCTACGAGCGCTCGACGCACGACCTGCACCTCGCTACCGCCGCGTCCCCTGTGCCGGTGCCGACTATCTTAGGAGGGTCAGGGTCGCGCCGGCCCCGCGCCAATCCGTATCGCGTCTCGGAAGGCAGGCTGTGGTACGAATGGTCGCTGCTCGACGAGCTCCGCCGGATGGTCAAGGTCCCGCTGCTCGTCAAAGGCATCGCCACCGGGGAAGATGCGCGCTTGTGCCTCGAACACGGAGTCGATGCCATCTACGTGTCCAACCATGGCGGCCGGTCGCTGGACTACGGCCCAGCCACGCTCGAAGTGCTGCCGGAAATCGCCGATGCCGTGCAGGGCCGCATCCCCATTCTCTTCGACAGCGGCATACGCCGCGGTAGCGATATTCTGAAAGCTCTTGCGCTGGGCGCCAGCGCCGTCGGCCTGGGCCGCGTGCCGCTCTGGGGCCTGGGCGCCGACGGCCCGCAGGGCGTCCAGAGAATTCTCGAAATCCTGCAAGCCGAACTGGTTCAGGCCATGGCGGCGACCGGCCGGCCCACGCTGGCTTCCATCGACAGAACCTTGGTAAGAACGGAGTTCCTATGAGCACTGCCCAGACATTGATCGGAGAACCGCCGGGCCGCATCGCTCCCGTCCGCGAGCTGGTTAACACGTTTGAGTTCGAGGCCATGGCGCAGCGCACCCTGAGCGCCACGGCCTTCGCCGAGATCGCTGGCAGCGATCGGAGCGCCATCGAGCGCATCACGTTCCGGCCGCGCATGATGGTCAACACCACGCAGTTGGACCTGACCACCGAGCTTTTCGGCCAGCATCTGTTCGCGCCCATCCTGGTGGGTCCTGCCTCCGAACAGAAGCGGTTTCACCCCGAGGGTGAGCTGGCCAGCGTGCGCGGCGCTACCGCCGCGAAAACCGCCATGGTGGTTTCCAGCCGCGCCAGCTATACGTTCAAGGAGATCGCCGCCCAGCCGGCGGCCACGCTCTGGTATCAGGTCTACCCCGAGCCGGATGCGGACGCGCTGCGGCGCCGTATCGACGAGGCCGTCGGCCTCGGCTGCAAGGCGCTATGCATCACCGTGGGCGGCACGGACTGGAGCGCCATCGACCGTTTGCGGCAGGGCCTCCGCGTCCCGGTTGTGCTCAAGGGCATCATGAGCCCGGAAGAGGCCCGCGCCGCCATCGGCAAGGGCATTGACGGCATCGTCGTTTCCAACTACACCCGCCAGGCTGTCAGCGGAATGGCGGCGCCCATCGAGGTGCTGCCCGCCATCGCCGAGGCGGTTGCCGGCAAAGCGCCCATCCTCATCGACGGCAGTTTCCGGCGCGGCGCGGACATCCTGAAGGCCCTGGCACTGGGCGCGCGCGCCGTCATGCTCGGCCGTCCGCCGCTTTGGGCGCTGGCGGCCTACGGCTCCGCCGGCGTCCAGACCATCCTCGAACTGCTGCAGGCCGAACTGGCCCGCGACATGGCCATGTGCGGCAAGCCCAACCTGAAGTCGCTGGACCCCAGCGTGGTGAAGATCCACGCCCGAAGTCCCTCGCGGCCCTGAAGACGGCGTAATCGTCATCGTGAAGTTACCTTGTGCATTACCGCGCAGGGAGCTATGGTGTTGTCAAATGAAACTTCGGTACCTGCTGCCCTGCGCCGTTGCGCTGCTCGGTTTCAGCCTGGCGGATGCCCAGTCCGTTGCCCCCTCTTCCATTCCGCACCTCGAGAAGCGCGGCCAAGCCACCCAGTTGATCGTGGACGGCCGCCCGTTCCTGATCCTGGCCGGCGAGTTGTCCAATTCGGCTTCATCCAGCATGGAGTACATGGAGCCGTACTGGCCCAAGCTGGCCGCGGCCAACATGAATACGGTCCTGGCGGCGGTCACGTGGGAACTGGTCGAACCGGAACCGGGCAGGTTCGACTTTGCGCTGGTGGATGGCGCCATCCGCGAGGCCCGCAGGAACCACTTGCGCCTGATCTTCATCTGGTTCGGAAGCTGGAAGAACGGTGAGTCCAACTACACCCCGCTGTGGGTGAAGAAGAATCAGAAACAATATCCGCTATTCCTGCCGGAGAGCGGGCAGGTGATCACCTACCTATCGGTTTTCAAGGAAGCCAACTGGAAGGCGGACGCCAACGCGTTTGCCGCGGTCATGCGCCACATCCGCGAAGTGGATGGGGACGCCCACACCGTGATCATGATGCAGGTGGAGAACGAGGTGGGCTGCCCGGGAGCCACCCGCGATCAGTTGCCCGAGGCCAAGGCTGCCTTCAACGCCCCGGTGCCCAGGCAACTCATGGACTACATGGTGAAGAACAAGGAGAACCTGGTCTCCGAATTCCGCCAGTATTGGGAAGCGGCCGGAGGCAAAACCTCCGGAACGTGGGCGGAAGTATTCGGCAACCAGCCCATGACCAACGAGATCTTCATGGCCTGGTACTACGCACTTTATGTCGACCAGGTGGCTAAAGCTGGAAAGGCCGAGTATCCGCTGCCCATGTTCATCAATGTGGACCTGGGCGAGGCCATCGGCCAGTACTCGAGCGGCGGAGCGCTGCCCATCAAGTTGAATGTGTGGCAGCAGGGCGCGCCGGCGATCGACATCATCGGCCCCGATATCTATCTGCCGAACTTTGCGGAATGGTGCGCGCGCTACGACCGGTCCGGGAATCCAATGTGGATTCCGGAAACCCGTGCCGATGCCGCGAATGCCTTCTTCGCCATTGGCAACCACGCCGCCATGGGGATTTCGCCCTTCGGCATCGAGCGCCAGGCGGACGCTTCCACGCCCTTGGCCCAGGCGTACGGATTGCTGGCCCAGGCGGCCCCTGAGATTCTGGAGGCGCAAGCCAAGGGCGCCATCAAAGCGGTCTCGCTGAACACCCAGCACCCCGCGGAAACGGTGAAACTGGGCAACTACACGTTTGCGTTCTCGGTAGGGAGAATGCGGCGGCCGGCGCCACCCACAACGGCTGCGCCCCCGGGAACAGCGCCGGCAGGCGGCGGCCCGGGCGGATTCGGCGGCGGCAATGCGGAGACATCCTCGTACGCCATCGTGATTTCCACCGGACCCGACGATTACGTGATCCTGGGCAGCGGGGTGCAAGCCACGTTCACTGGCCCGGGGCCCTCGCCGGCCGCGGTTGCGAAGCTGGAGGAAGGCGCGTACGTGGATGGTCGCTGGGTGCCGGGACGCCGCCTGAACGGCGACGACATCATGTTGAATTACGACGCCCCGAACAAGTCCATCAAGAACGAGTCCGGGCAGGGTTTTCGACTGGCGGCAGGCGCTCCCAAAGCGCTTCACTTGCAGATTTACGGTTACTAATGACTAAGTGCCAAGGCGCCATGGGCGTCCAACGTGTTTCCCCGGCGAGACACCGGTGGCTCCGTCAAGGAGAAGAGAGAGATGAAAAGACTATCTGTCGCAACATTACACACGAAATGGGCAGTCACGCTTTGCCTGCTAGCTGCGGGGGCTCAACTGGCCGCCCAGAACCCACAAAACCAAATGCCAGCCAAACCGGGCTTCGAGAATGACCAGGTGGTTGTCGATCCGCCGCAGCACCCACCGTGGCCTGGCACCGGTGACTCCGGAACCGACATTCCCAAGTCCTGCGCGACCCTCCCTCCACAAGACAGGGCAAGGTGCGCCGAGGACCACCCTTGGCACAACCACAAGCTGAATCGCGTGGTGCTCCGCTACTATCCCGGCAGCGAGGATCTCTTTTACCTGGACGGCACCGTGGAGCACCTGAAGTGGCAGGCAGGCACGGTCGAATGGAGCCCGGCAAGCGGGTTTCACTACGGGGCGAACGGGGTATGGAATCTTCCGCCGGGATCGACCGGCCCGGCTGGCATGTATCTCGCAATCAAGAAGGCGGGATACCCAGGCAAGGTGGCGGGCACCCCTCTCGACCCGTTGCGGGTTGATCCCAAAGACTTCACGTTGGTATTAGAGAACAGTCAGGTGCGGGTTCTCCGCTTGAAAATCGGTCCACGGCAGAGCGTGCCGATGCACGAGTACACCCTCGGCCATTTGATCGTTTGCATCACGGCGCAGAACGTGCGCGTGACTTCGTCCGAGGGAAAGGCCGAGGTAGCGCAGCACAAGGTGGGGGATTTCAGGTGGAGCGGCCCCTCCAAACAGAAAGTAGACAACCTGACTGACAAGCCGCTCGAAACGGTAATAGTGGAATTGAAGACTATTTACTGACTCGCCAATCGCGACTTTCACCTGACCGGAATGGTCTTCTCGAGCCGCGCGTCGGCGGAAGAAGCGCCCAACATGATACTGACGCCGCCGGGCTCCACCACAAAGCTGTGCTTGCCCGCGTCCCAGTAAGTCAGATCGGTCCCTTTCAGAGGCAGCCGGACGGTCCGCGTCTCGTTCGGCCGAAGCGTGATGCGCTCAAATCCGCGCAGTTCTTTTATGGGCCGCTCCACCGCGGAATTGAGGTGCTTGACGTACATCTGCACCACCTCATCGCCGGCGCGGGTCCCCGTATTCTTGACATCCACGCTGACAACCACCTCGCCCGCGGCGTTGACCGAATCGGCCGAAGTGCGCAGGTTGGAATACTCAAACGTGGTGTAACTGAGGCCGAATCCGAAAGGATACAGCGGCTGCCCTTTGAAGTACATATACGTCCGGCCTTTGCGAATGTCATAGTCCATCATGGGTGGCAAATCGTCCAGCGACTTGACCCACGTGGCCACCAGCCGGCCGGCCGGATTGTAGTCGCCGAACAGCACATCCGCGACCGCGTTGCCTTCCTCCTGGCTGGTGTGCGCCATGTGAAGAATTGCCGGGACGTTCTCCTGAACCCAGCCGATGGCGTAAGGGAAGCTGGAAATCAGCACCACAATGGTCTTCGCGTTAGCCTCTTTCACGCTGCGGATCAGGCTCAGTTGCGCCGGGTCGAGGTCGATCGCTTTGCGGTCCAGGGCTTCCTTGCCCTCGCTGGGCAGCAACGCGCACGGCTCATACTGCGGGTAGCAAGTGGGATGGTTGCCCACGAACACAATGGCAACGTCGGATTCAGCGGCGAGGTTGACTGCGTTGCTGTGGGTGTCGTTCGGCACATAGCGGACCCGCACGTTTGGCCCTACCTTGTTCCGGAGGCCTTCGAACGGGGTCACGGTATAAGGGGGTATTCCCGCGTACGAGTCGATAAAAACCCTGTCTCCGAAGGGCCCGATCACCGCAATGGAGCGAAGTTTGCTCTTATCCAGCGGTAGTAAGTTGTCGCTGTTCTTGAGCAGGACGATGGATTCCTGAGTAACCTTTCTGACCAGCGCCTTGTTCTTCTCGCCGTACCAGGGTTCCTCGGTCCCCGCAATGTTACTGTAGGGCACCATCTCGGGAGGATCGAACTCGCCCAGCCGCATACGCATCCGTATGTTGCCTCGGATATTGCGCTCGATGTCGGCTTCGGTGAGTAGCTTCTTTTCGAGGGCGTCCTTCAACGGCGCGGTGTATTGATCGAGAAACACGGTAATGCCCGCTTTGACGGATCCGACCACCGCGGCTGTGGGATCTTCATAATAGTGGAACTGGCGCGTGAGGTTGGGAAGAGAGCCGGCATCCGTGCACACCATTCCGTCGAACTTCCATTCCTTCTCCACGATGTCTCTGATAAACGGAGATACCGTGTCGGGGATTTTGTTGACCGCGTTGTACGACGCCATGAACGATTGCGCATTACCTTCCAGAATGCCCATTTGAAACGGAACCAAGTAGTACTCACGAAGGTTCCGTTCGTCGAAATCGGACGAGGAACTTGTCCGGCCATCCTCATTGCTGTTGGCCAGGAAGTGTTTCATGGTCGACGCCGAGAGCAGGTACTTGGGGTTGTCGCCCTGAAGCCCCTTGATCAGACCAACCGACATTTTCCCGACGAAGTA
>JBEKTU010000114.1:0-15009 GCA_049515735.1 Bryobacteraceae bacterium | reverse complement strand
ATCTTGATACGAGCGCGATTCACGCGGCGATTCCAAGCCCGGCTCTCCCGGCGAAGAGTCGGAAGGTCCGGAATTCTCCTGCTCCCGAGGCATTGACGCGAGAACATCCCAATTTCGATTTCCGCCTGATTGAGCCAACTTCCGTGCGTCGGTGTGTAGTGAACGGTGAATCGGTCCCGGATTTCACCGCCAACCTCCGCTCCGTAGAGATCCGTCAAGGACTTGCGGTGGTGGGTCCCCACGCCGCCCTTACCGGTCCCCAGCCCGGCGCAGATGCGCCGCCAGCTGCCATCCGAGAATGATGGCCGCCAGCAATGCCGCAATCGCCCAGGTCAGGTCGCCCAGAACTGCGTATAGCGACATCACGCGATCGCTGAAGAACCGCCCTAACCCGATATAGACGGCCGCCCCTGTGATCTCGCCTAGCGCGTCCCAGAAGAGGAACCGATGCCATGGGTAGCCGGCCGTGCCGCTGGCCAGGTTGACCCATGGTCCCAGGGGAGTGAGCAGCCAACGGGTGATATAGATGCCGGGGCCGCCCCAGGCTTTCGCTTTGGCTTCCACCGCCGGCAGGCTGGCGCGCTTTCCGAACAGGCCGCTGAGCTTTGTCACGACCGCGGGCCCGCCCCATCTGCCGATGGCGTAGCCGGCCTGATCGCCGAGGATGGAACCGGCGCCGGCCGCGCCAATAGTCCACCAGAGGCTCATGGCGCCTTGCGAAACCATCGAGCCCGCGATAATCAGAAGCAGCGTGATGGGCAGCGGCACTCCGATAGCCGCAATGGTCACGATTCCGAAAAGCGCCGGAGCGCCGTACTGTGAAACCGCCGCCAGGAGCTGATCGTTCATCGCGGGTGGCCGCCGGGTGGTTGCGCGGCGGCATCGATGGCGCGCTGCAGTCGGTCTATCAGTTCAGGAACGGGGCGGTTCAGATCGTGAGCGATGTGGCGAACCGATCGCCGGTCACGCGGCTCCTGCGGGTGAACCCCAATGGCCTGAAACAGCACGGCGGCGGGGAGGTGGTGGGCATGGGCGATAAAGGGCACCGACATCCACGCACGGATGGGCTCATTTTCCGCGCGGAAATGCCGCGCCCGCCGGCCGGCCCTGTAAGCGAAGACGAAAGTTCCCGCGATGGCCAGCACGAAGGCCAGCCCAATAGCCAGCGTGCGCCGCCGCGTCTGCCCCACACTTCAATATAGCCGGTTCCCTCTCACGGCCGGGCACGCGGCTGGCCCATGGATCTCTACAACGCTTCGTAACACCCGCGGCCCGGAGCGCACTCCAACTCGCCGACCGCCTGGCCGTCCGGACCCAGGCAATTGAATGTGTGCTGGCACCAGAAGGCGCCATCGTTGCTGTGCTGGATCGTCGGATCCCACTCGGCTTCGATGAACATGCCCTTCCAGCGCAGCTTCTCGCAGCGGTCATTTTCAATGTTGGTCAAACCGGAACGTTCCATCATACGTTATGCCTTCACCTTTGCCGCATCCAGCAGCGCCCGCTTCACGGCCACTTTCGCCAGTTGCACCTTGTAGGCGTTCTGGCTGAGCGGCTGGGCGCCTGAGACGGCGGCCTTTCCGGCCTCTTCGGCGGATTCCACCGTAATAGTCTTGCCCGCCAGCGCCTTCCCGGCTTCGGCGGCTTCCCAAGGCGTGGGCGCCACGTGTCCCAGCACCACCTTCGCCGTGGCCACCGTATTGCCGCGCATGTGCAAAACCACCGACGCGGCCGCCAGAGGCCAATCCAGCGCTTCTTTCTGCCGCACCTCGTAAGTGGCGCTGCGCACGGCGCCAGCCGGAACCAGGATCTCAGTGAGAATCTCGTTCGGAAGAAGCGCGATCTCGCGCGTGTTTTCGTCCTTGGGCGCGACGAAGAATTTGGCCGCCGCAACCTCGCGGCTGCCCTTCGCCGAAACCAGTTTCACCCTTGCGCCCAGCGCCACCAGCGCCGGCCCGAGGCTCGACGGGCTCACGAAATAAGCCGGCCCGCCGCCGAAGATGGCGTGGTACTTGTTCTCGCCATCCGGCACCAGCGGCTTGCCCTCCTGCATCGCCAGCAACCCGAAGCCTTGCCGGTAATACCAGCAGCGGGGCCGCTGGCACAGGTCGCCGCCCACCGTGCCCATGTGGCGGATCTGCGGGCTGGGAATGCCGGCCGCCGCGTCGGCCAGCGATTTGTACCCGGCGCGGACATCGGCATTGGTGGCCAGCTCTTCCATGGTCGCCAGTGCGCCGATGCGCAACCCGGCGTCGGTCTTCTGGATGCCCTCCAGTTCTTTGATGTTCTTGATGTTCACCACGCGCTTGGGCGTGTGCAGGTACTCCTTCATGAGGCTGAGGAGGTCCGTACCGCCGGCCAGTATATCGGCCTGTCCCCAGCGGGGGGCCAGCAGGCCCACGGCTTCCTGCACGGTCGCCGGATTGGCAAATTCAAAGGACTGCATTATGCGTTCCTCCCTTCCAGCGCGGCCAGCACGTGATCCGGAGTCATGGGGATGTTGGGAACCCGCACTCCAATCGCGTTGGCTACCGCATTTCCAACCGCCGCGCAAATGGCGACAGCCGGCGGCTCACCCAGGCCGATGACGCCGCGCTTGTCGTTTTCCGGCCGGATATCCAGGTGCACGATGATCTCGCCGATATCGTCGATGCCGGCCAGCTTGTAGAACTCCATGTCGGGGTTCAACATGCGGCCGGTCTGCTCGTCCATGAAGCGCTCTTCGAAAAGAGCCGTGCCGATCCCCATGATGACGGCGCCGTAGATCACGCTTTCCGCCAGCCGTGGGTTGATCACCAGGCCGCAATCCTGCACGGCCACGTAGCGATTCATCCTGACCAGCCCCGTCTCTGTATCCACCGAGACGTCGGCAATCTGAATGCCGGCCGCGCCCGAGCTGTTGAGGCCCATGGGATTGCGCTGGTTGTTATCGCCCATTTCGGAGATTTTGCCGACCCCCAGCTTGCGGCAAGCGGCCTGCCAGGTGAGGCTCTTATCGGGATTGTCCTTCACGCAAATGTGGCCGTCCATCGCCTCCAACTGGTCGGGCTGTGCGCCCAGCGCCGGCGCGGCCGCCTCGAACAGCTTGGCGAGCGCGTTGACCGCCGCCTTGCGCGTCGAAGACGAAACGCCACCCACGGTGGTCGAGCCGCCCGAGGCGCTGTCCGGCGGCAGGTCGTTCGACCCGATCGCCAGCTTGATCGCGCCCATCGGCAGCCCCAGGGTCTCGGCCGCCACCTGGGTGATGATGGTGCGCGTTCCCGTGCCCAAGTCCTGCGTGCCGAGTTCCACCAGCACCGAGCCATCCGCGTGGATGGTGGTGCGGCACTGGCTCTGGTGTCCTCCGCCGCCCCATGCGCTGAAGCCTAGGCCCAGACCGCGTTTCACCGTGCCGGAGCCGCCCTGCCCGCGTGGATGCCACAGCTTCTTCCAATCCGCGATCTCGGCGGCCTTCTGCAACTGGTACCGGTATGTCTCCACGCGCGAGCTAGGGGCGTAGGCGACATTCTTGTTGAACACTTCCACCGGGTCCATCCCGATCTTGGCCGCGAAGTCCTCCAGCGCGCTGCACGTCAGGTAGGAGGCTTGCTGGTTGTTCGGCGCCCGCCACGCACGGTTAGGACCGGCATTCACCGAAACGGCCGTGTGGTGGAGCCGCTGATTCGGAATGGTGTCGATGATATATGGGAGGGGTGGCGATCCGCCGCCGGTAAAACCGCCCGTGGCCCACGACTCCGATTGCCACGCGGTGACGGTGCCATCCTTCTTGCCCGCGATCTTGATCTTGGCGTACGCCGAAGGACGGTTGCCCGCAATCGTCTGTTCGCTGGCGCGGTCCAGGAACAACATCACCGGACTGCCACCGGCCTTCTGGGAGAGGAAGGCGCCCACCTGGCCCCAGGAATCCGGCGCGAATTTGCTGCCGAATCCGCCGCCAATGTGGTCCTGCTTGACGTGGATATTGGCAATCGGCACCTTGAGGTTCGGCGCCAGCGAGCCGGCATAGTGCGTGATGTCCTGCGTCGAGGGCCACACGTTGACCTGGTCGCCTTGCCACTGGATGATCTGCCCGTGCGACTCCAGGCAGCAGTGGGTAACCACTGGAATGCCGTACTGCCCCTCGGAAACCGCTTCCGCCTCCTGGAACGCCTTGTCCGGATCGCCCACCAGTTTCTCGCCCGCGGCTTTGGCGCGCGCCCCAGCCTTGCTCAGGTCCTCGTCCTTGACCAGGTGCGGCAGCACTTCATAATCCACCTTGATTTTGCGCACGGCGTCGCGGGCCGTCTCTTCGGTGGTGGCCGCCACCGCGGCGATTTCCGTCCCCGCCCACTGGACCTCGGTTCCCGCGGGGGAAACCACGTGCACCGCTTTTACGCCGGCGGTCTTCTCCGCCGCGCTGGTGTCGATGCTGGTGACGCGCGCATGGGCGTGCGGGCTGGTCAGGTACACCCCGAAGAGCAGATCCTTGGGCCTGAGATCCGAGCAGTACTTGGCGCGCCCGCTGGCTTTTTGCGGCCCGTCCAGGCGCTTATAGGGCTTGCCGATGACCTTGCGCATCTCCATCGGCGGCCAGCTATAGTCCGGAGTGTTAGCCATTCTTTCCTCCCTTCATTTCCTTGGCGGCCTCAAGCGCCGCCTGGCGGATCCCCATGTAGGTGCCGCAGCGGCACAGGTTGCCGCCCAGCCCGTGCTTGACGTCCTCTATGGTGGGGTTGGGATGCTTGTCGATGAAGCCCTTGACCGCCATGACGAATCCGGCAGTACAGTATCCGCACTGCTGCGCGTCATGGTTGACGAAAGCAGCGGAAACCGGATGCAGATTGTTCCCGGTGGCAAGACCTTCGATGGTCTCGATATTCTTGCCCTGCGCATCGATGGCCAGGACGCTGCAACTGTAGACCGTCTTGCCCGCCAGGATGACGGTGCAGGCTCCGCAGGCGCCGCGGTCGCAGACTCTTTTTGCGCCGGTCAGGTTCAGATAATTGCGCATGGCATCGAGCAGCGTCACGCGCGGCTCGACCGTCACATTGACAGGTTTTCCGTTGATCGTAAGCGTAATCGGCGCCGGCCCGGGTCCAGCCACATTGGCCGGGGCCGGCGCTGCGGCCGCCTCTCGTTCCAGCAGGCCCGTTCCCACCGCGCCGCCGCCAAGGCTCACGCCGCGGATAAATCCGCGGCGGGAGAACCTGGACTTCGGCTTAGCGGGGGATTGGGGATCATTTCTTGAACTCACCAGACACCCTCCTTTTGGGCATATGCGTTGCCGATTGGATGTTCCAGCAGGCGAGATTGCCTCAACTATTTCAGAGGACGAGGAGCCTGGGGGCGGCCGCGCGTCAGATCAACTGCTCCATCAGGGAAATGAGGTATTCCTGGTCGAATGGGCCGGAGTGGTAGGTGCGCGTATCGAAGAAGCGCCACATCTTTTTATCCTTTTCCACGGTATAGAAGAGGAGTTGCTCTTCGATGAGGCTCCGATCCAGCAGTTCCTGGTTGAACGCGCGGATCGCACCCTGGAGGGTGTATGGAATGCGCAAGTCCTCGGTGGAGATCAGCTCCGGCGCGGCCTCAAACTCAACTTGAAGAATTCTCCCTTGGACGTTGATTTGGAACAGGTTCTTGACATCTTCCCGATAGGCGTCCGGGGAGAATTCCGGCGGATCGAGCACCAGTTCGCAGCGGGAAAGCAAATGGTTGAGAGAGTCCACAAAACCGGCGCAGATAGCATGCAGGCCGGCGGCCGCGGTCCTGCGGAGCGCGGCTACTTCGCCGGCGCGCCGCAGAAGGCTCTCGTCCTTCTCCACCAACGCATCGATGCTCTTCGCCAGCCGCTTGAACCGGGCGTCCCGAACCTGCTCCCGACTTGCCAACCGGCTCAATTCCAATGCCTCCCGTACTCAATTCCAGCATACTGCCGGAGCGGTAGGGCAGATTGGCAATCTGCGTCCGATTGGGGGCGCCCTCTGGGCACGGCCCGGCTTATGGGGTTCACGCTGTTGAAAAACTCAACGGTGCCGCTGCCACTCCAGCAGTTCCCCCGGTTCGATGAAATCCAGCAGGTCGAGATGCAGTTGGGCCAGAACCTGATCCGCCATTTCCAATGAGAGAAGCCGCTTGCCCTTGAGCACATTGTGCATGTGAGGCTGCGAAACGCCGGTCAGCCGGGCGAGACTCCGCTCGGTGGCATCCCCGTTACGAACCAGCTCGCGAAGGTGGGCGATGAGTCGCCGCTGCTGTTGGTGAAAGTTCACACCACTAAGTCCCGTCAACCCTATTTCTTTGGGAAATAGAGGGGTACTAGAACGTATTGTACCAGAATTAGAATTCGGGTAATGCATAGATTTGATTATCTCAGATTTAGCTTATATACCTCTTCTAGAAACAAGGTTATACGAGTTTTACTTAGTACAGTTTCCCTATGTATTTCAAAAAAATCCTAATAGAAATACTTGACGTTTTTTTATCTGGCGTTAGATTTGAAAAAGCTGTTGGCGCCGACGCCATTTTACAAAGGCAGGCGCCACAGGAGGACATTCTCACCATGCAGTGGACCAGATCGAACTCGATAGGGCTGGCAAAGGCGTCATGCACGCATTGCCAGGGCCTCGGTATGCGCCTTGTCCATAACGGAAGGGAAGCGCCTTGCAATTGCGTATTTCGTGCGGTTTTTCGCACGTGTTTCAACCGTTTTCGGGAGTTCGCCGCTGAAGCGGATCACATCGGGACGGTTTCCCTGGAGTTCTGCCGCGGCCGCGATGGCCGGCGGACCTATTCGCGCAAGCGGGAAGAGTACCTTGCCGACTTTTGCCTCGTCAGCCGCCGGGTGCTGGACGATTACGAACACCGGATTTTCCGGTTTCACTTTGTCCTGGGGGCGGACTGGAAACTCTGTTGCCGCCAACTCCAGATGGATCGCGGCGCCTTCTTTCATTCTATCTACCGGATCGAGCAGAGACTGGGGCGCGTCTTCGCCGAACTCGAGCCTTACGCGCTCTACCCGCTGAGTGAATACTTTGGCGGCATGATCCGTAAGGAGCCCGGCCGTTCTTCGCTGGCAGTACAATTCCAACCGCGCCCCGTGGAGCGGGTTGAGCTGCCGCTATCCGCGTAGCCGGTTATTTCCCGCGGGCCGCAGCCGCCGGGGTCCGGTTTCCCCTTACAATAGATAGTCCGGCACCACGGAATGGATACCCTTACCCATACGGCGACCGGCCTGTTCCTGAGCCGGGTCGGCCTGGGACGCTGGACCCCGCGAGCCTTGCCGATTCTGCTGCTGGCGGCCAACGCCCCCGATATCGACATCCTGAGCGCGTTGGGAGGGCGGCTAAACTACCTGCATTACCATCGGCACCTGACGCACTCGCTGGCGGCCATGCCGGTGATGGCCCTCCTGCCGGTGCTGGTGGTGAGGGTGGCAAGCCGAAAGCCGGTCCATTGGCTGGGGGCATTTTTCGCGGCGCTGATCGCCGTGGCTTCGCACCTGCTGCTCGACCTCACCAACATCTACGGCATCCGCCTCTGGCTGCCCTTTTCCGGGGAATGGCTGCGGCTGGACCTCACCAGCGTGATCGACATTTGGATCTGGGGCGTCTGTCTGCTGGGCATCGCGGGACCATTTGTGGCCCGCCTGGTCGGCTCGGAGGTCAGCTCGGGAACGGTGCGCGAAAAGAATCCTGGCCGCGGGTTTGCCATTTTCGCGCTGGCTTTCCTGTTGTTGTACAACTGCGGCCGCGGCGTTCTGCATGCGCGGGCCACGGCGGTGCTGGATTCGCGCCTCTATGGGGAATCCATCCCCCTGCGCGTTGCGGCTCTTCCCTACCCCGCCAACCCGTTGCACTGGCGGGGCCTGGTGGAAACCAGCGATTTTTACGAGGTGGAAGACGTGGACCTGGCGCGCGAGTACGACCCCACGCGCGGCATGGTGTTCCACAAACCCGATCCTAATCCCGCCCTGGAGGCCGCGCGCCGCACGGTCGCAATCCAGGAGTTCCTGCGGTTCTCACAGTTTCCGCTGTGGCGGATCGTGCCGGTTCCGGAACCCGAGAACGGTCAGCGGGTGGAGGTGCTCGATATGCGCTTCGGCACCCCGCTGGCCCCGGGATTCATGGCCGGCGTGGTCCTGGATTCCAAGCTCCATGCGGCCGGGACGTCCTTCACGTTCGGCGCCGCGCGGCCGCGATAAGCCACTTGATGGGCCGTTCTAAGGTTTTCCGCCGATTCCATGATCGCCCTGGCGCTGGGACAATCAAGTTGTGCAGGTTCCCGACGCAACTATCGTATTGGACCGGGCGCAACTCCGCGATATCACCCTGGATGACGAAGATCTCATGCGCGAGATTGTGGCCGCGTTGATTGAGGATACCTCGCGGCAGATGCCCGTGCTGGAATCTGCAATTCGCGCGGAAGATCCGCAAAAGTGCATGCGGCTGGCGCACTATTCCAAGGGCGCCTGCGCCAACGTGGGGGCCAATGCGGCCGCCGCGGTGCTCCAGCAGATCGAGCGCAAAGCGGCCGACCACGAGTTCCCGGAGTGCCGCGCGTCGCTGGCCGCCCTGGCGGCGGAGATCGAGCGGTTGCGCTTCGAGGCGTTCGGAATCTAGGCCACCCTTCGGCTTTGCTCCAACAACAACTTCACGCCATCGGCACAGAGCGCGGCAGCGTGCTTGGATTCGGCGGCCAAACCGCCCACAGCCTGGTCTACGATGGCCGGATGGAACGTCGCAATCTGGGCACGTGTCTTGCCTTGGATCCACTCCGTGAGCGCGGAGCCGGCGGCGATCGACGCCGTGCAGCCGCGGACCTTGTAGCGCACCTCAACCGCCACATCGGCCTCGAACCGCGCGGAGAGACGCAGAATGTCGCCGCAGGCCGGATTGGACACCTCCACCATCACCGCCGGCGGCGCGAGTTCGCCTACGTTGCGCGGATTCTGAAAGTGTTCGATCAGGCGCGCAGGATACATTTATGCTCCAATATTGGCATGGTTCAGGTGGTGGCGGCGATCATTGAGCGCCGGGGGCGGATTCTGATCTGCCGCAGGAAGGCCGAGCAGTCTCACCCGCTCCAATGGGAATTCCCGGGAGGCAAAGTGGAGCCCGGTGAAACGCCCATGCAGGCGCTGGCGCGGGAACTCGAAGAGGAACTCGGCATTGTGGGCGCGGTGGGCGAGGAAATCATGCGCTACCAGTACACCTATCCGGGCAAAGATACCATAGCGCTGATCTTCTTTCGCGTGACAGAGTTCGGCGGTGAACCGCGCAACGTGGTATTCCACGAAATGCGCTGGGAGCCCGCCGCGAAGCTCGCCGAATTCGATTTCGTGGAGGGCGATATGGAGTTCCTCCGGGCCAACCAGGAGCTGGATTGATCGAAATGGCGATATTGAGCGGCATACATCCCGTGGCGGAGGCTCTGCGGGCCAAGCACCCGCTGGAGCGCCTGCTGGTGGCGCAAGGCGCCGGCGGGCCGCGGTTGCAGGAAATCATCGATCTGGCGAGGAGCGCTTCGATACCGGTGCGCTTTGAGCGGCGCGCGGCGCTCGACCGCCTGGCCGGCACTTCGGCGCACCAGGGAGTGGTAGCCATGGGCGCCGCTCAGCGGTATGCCGACCTCGACGGCGTGGCCCCATGCGAAATGCTGGTGGTGCTCGACGGCGTCGAAGATCCGCACAACCTGGGCGCCATCATTCGGACGGCCCACGCCGCGGGCGCGGGTGCGGTGGTGATTCCGGAGCGGCGCGCGGCCGGCGTAACCGACGTGGTGGCCAAGGCCGCGGCCGGCGCGCTCGAACACCTGCCGGTGGTGCGCGTCACCAATATCAACCGGGCGCTCGAAGAGCTCAAACAGCGCGGCTATTGGATCTACGGCCTGGACGAGTGCGGCGCCGAGACGTACGACCAGGTGGAGTACGCGTCGCCGGCGGCGGTGGTGCTGGGCGGCGAGGGCAAAGGCCTGCACGAGCAGGTGCGGAAGCACTGCGACGCGCTGGTGCGCATCCCCATGGCGGGCCGGATTTCTTCGCTGAATGTGTCGGTGGCGGCGGGTGTGATGCTCTTCGAGTGGCGGAGACGCCGTTCGCAAGGCTGAGAGTACAGTAAAATCGAGATTTGTGGGCCGTTTACTACCATGGCTGTTGATGGCGGCTGGCTTGCCGGGGTGCCCCTTGGGCCGGGCCGCGCAACCGGTGCGCGCGCGGCACGCCATGGTGGTCACGCGGGAACGCCACGCCACCGAGGCCGGCGTCGAGGTTCTGCGAGCCGGCGGCAATGCGGTTGATGCCGCGGTGGCCGTGGGGTTCGCCCTGGCGGTGACCCATCCCACGGCCGGAAATATTGGAGGAGGCGGCTTCATGCTGGTGCGTTTGGCCGATGGACGCGCCACCTTCATCGATTTCCGCGAGCGCGCGCCCCAAGCGGCCTCGCGCAACATGTACCTGGACGCCGCGGGCAAAGCCACCGAGGACAGCACCATCGGCTACCGCGCATCGGGCGTGCCGGGGACGGTGCGCGGTCTCGAGTACGCCTTGGAAAAGTACGGAACGAAGCCATGGGCGGAGATGCTGCGCCCGGCCATCGAACTGGCATCCAAGGGATTCCCGGTTTCGTACGGGATGGCGCAGTCGCTGCGGTCGAACGCGCGAGGATTGGGCCGCTTTCCCGAATCGAAACGCATTTTTCTGAGAGACGGCAAGCATTACGAGGCGGGCGAGACCTTCGTCCAGCCGGAGCTGGGGCGCACGCTAGAGCGTATCGCGCGGCTGGGCGCGAAGGATTTCTATGAAGGCGAGACGGCGCGCCTGCTGGCCAGGGACATGGCGGAGCACGGCGGGCTTATCACCGCGGCCGATTTGAAGCATTACACCGTCAAGGAGCGCCCACCGCTCACCGGCAGCTACCGCGGCTACTCGATTGTGACGCTGCCGCCGCCCAGCTCCGGCGGGGTGGGCATTCTCCAGATGCTGGGCGTGCTGGAAGGCACGGAGTACGAGAAGGCCGGCGCGGGCTCCGCCACTGCGGTCCATTACATGGCGGAAGCCATGCGCCGCTATTTCGCCGATCGCGCGGAGCACCTGGGCGATGCCGATTTCGTGAAGGTGCCTCTCCGCGGGCTGCTCGATCCGAACTACATTCTGAAGCTGCGGGAATCCATCGATCCGCAACGCGCCACGCCCAGCAGCCAGGTCCACGCGGGGGTGTTCACGGGGCGCGAATCGGCCGAAACCACGCATTACACGATTGCCGACGGCGCGGGCAATATCGCGGCGGTGACCTACACGCTGAACGGCGGCTACGGCTGCAAAGTGACGCCCGCGGGCCTGGGGTTCCTGCTGAATAATGAAATGGACGATTTCGCGCCCAAGCCCGGCGGGGCCAACATGTACGGGCTGATTCAGGGCGAAGCCAACGCCATCCAGCCGGGCAAGACGCCGCTCTCCTCGATGACCCCGACCATCGTGCTGCGCGACGGCAAGCCGTACCTGGCGCTGGGATCGCCGGGCGGACCGACCATCATCAACACGGTGCTCGAAGCGATCGTCAACGTGCTGGATTTCGGTATGAACGTGCAAGACGCGGTGAACTGGCCGCGCTTCCATCACCAGTGGGTGCCGGACGAGCTGCGCATGGAGCCGGGCTACTCGCCGGACACCATCGCGCTGCTGGAAAAACGCGGCTACACGGTGAAGCTCGAGAGCGCGCAGGGCGAGGTGGCGGCCATCGGGTTCGACAACGGGTACCTCGAAGGCGCGCCCGATCCGCGCACCGAGGGCACGGCGGAAGGATACTGACCACGAAATGAACCACGCACTCTCCACGCATCTGTTCGTCAATCATCGCCTGACGGTCGCGCTGCTGAGCCGGATCGAGCAGGCGGGCATCCCCGCCGTGGAGATCTTCTGCGCGCGCCAGCACCTGGATTACCGCGAGAAGGCGCAAGTGGCGGAACTGGGCTACTGGTTTCGGGACTCCCAGATCAAGCTGCACTCGCTGCACGCGCCCATGTACAACGACGAAATCTGGGGCCGCTCCGGCCCGCACGCGGTCATCACCATCACCGAGCCGGTGAAGGGGCGGCGCCTGGAGATGGTGGATGAGATCAAGCGCGCCCTGGATATCGCCGAAGTAGTTCCCTTCCGCTACCTGATCCAGCACATCGGAGTGGCCGGCGAGGAGTTCGACCTGCGCAAGTTCGACGCGGCCTTCGCCGCGCTGGAGGAGCTGAACCTCTTCGCCCGGCAGCGCGGGGTGGAAATTTTGCTGGAGAACACTCCCAACGAACTGGCCAGCGCCGCGCGCCTTCTGCAATTCGAGGAGCTGACCCACATCGGGTTGAATTACGCCTTCGACGTGGGCCACGCGCACATGAACGAAGGAATCGAGAAGGCTTTCAACCTCATGAAGGACCGCATTCGTTCCACGCACGTGCACGACAATGGCGGAAAGGAAGACAGCCACCTGTTTCCCTTCCTGTCGGAAGGCGGCTCCATCGACTGGAAGAACACCATGCGACTGCTGCGCAGCCGCGAAGCGCAGTACCCGCTGCTGCTGGAGCTCAAAGAAAAGCCCGAGATGGCGCGTCCGCTCGAGAGCGTGAAGGAAGTGTTCGACCGGCTGGAAAACCAATGAACACGATTCCGCGAATCACCATCGCCGAAGCCGCTCAACACGCCGGCGAAAGCGTCCAGATAGCCGGCTGGCTGTACAACCTGCGCCGCTCCGGGAAGATCGCGTTCCCCATCCTTCGCGACGGCTATGGCCTGATGCAATGCGTAGCAATGAAGGCCGCCCTGCCGGAGGAATTGTTCGAGACGGTCAAGAACCTGACCCAGGAATCCTCCATCATCGTCACCGGCAAGATCCGCGCCGACGAGCGCGCGCCCGGGGGTTTCGAGATGGACCTGGAAAACCTGGAAGTGGTGCAGCGCGTGCCGGAAAGCGACCCGTATCCCATCACGCCCAAGGAACATGGCACCGAGTTTCTGATGGACCATCGCCACCTGTGGCTGCGCAGCCAGCGCCAGCACGCCATAATCCGCGTGCGCCACGAGGTAATCAAGGCGGTGCGCGACTATTTCGACTCGCACGGCTTCACCCTGGTGGACACCCCCATTTTCACGCCGGCGGCGTGCGAGGGAACCACCACGCTGTTCCAAGTGGATTACTTCGAGGACGACAAAGCCTTCCTCACGCAATCCGGCCAGCTCTATAACGAAGCCACTGCCATGGCCTTCGGCAAGGTCTACTGCTTTGGACCGACCTTCCGCGCCGAAAAATCCAAGACGCGGCGCCACCTCACGGAATTCTGGATGGTAGAGCCGGAGATGGCCTACGCCACGCTGGAAGATGTGAAGCGCGTGGCGGAGGAACTGCTCGTCTTCATTGTCGGGCGGGTGCTCGAAAACCGGCGCGAGGAGCTGAAGCGGCTGGAGCGCGACGTCACGAAACTGGAAGCCATCCAGGCGCCGTTTCCGCGGATGAGCTACGACGACGCCATCGGGATCTTGCAATCGAAGGGCAGCGAGATCCAGTGGGGCGGCGATTTCGGCGGCACCGACGAGACGCTGCTCACGGAGGACCGCGAGCGGCCCATCATGGTGGACCGCTTTCCGGCATCGTTCAAAGCGTTTTATTTCCAGCCGGACCCCGAGCGGCCGGACCTGGTGCTGGGGGTGGACGTGCTCGCGCCCGAGGGCTACGGGGAAATCATCGGCGGCGGCCAGCGCATCCACGACCCGGAGCTGCTGCTCCAGCGCATCCAGGAGCACAACCTGCCGCGGGAAGCCTTCGAGTGGTACATCGATCTGCGCAAGTACGGCACCGTACCGCACGGCGGCTTCGGGATGGGCATTGAGCGATGCGTGGCCTGGATCTGCGGGTTGGAACACATCCGCGAGACCATCGCCTTTCCACGCATGCTGTACCGGCTGCATCCGTAGGGAGCGAGTTCGTTACAGCGCCAGTGATATGCTTGAGGCATGACGCCCCGCATCACGATCGAGCCCGGCAAACGCTCCGGCCAGCCGTGTGTCCGCGGGTTGCGCATCACGGTGTGGGATGTGCTATAGGGCCGCCTCCCAAAGTAGTGTGGCTCCGGAGCTGGATGCACCCGACGAGGGACGCGGAGCGGCTGCGGCGGCGCGAGGCCATCCGGATCACGGAATTCGCGGCCGATCCCGAACTCGGCGTCCTGGTTCTGGACCGCGACTGACGGTGGTAGCGGCGAACGGTGCGAGGCGACAAGCCGTCGGTACTAATCCGACCCGCAACCGCAACTGCCGCGCCCTGCCGGTTCCCCACTGCAGCGCCTGCGACAGGGGGATGATGTCCCGTCCGTCCCGCCTTTGCCCTCAGTTGCGCGACTCTCGTCCCCTCTACTACCGATAGGCCGCGCGGGTGGCTCGGGAAATGAGAACCGACCGTCCCCAGCTCTTCCGGAAGGCCCTATGAAACCGGAGTCGGCTCCAGCTCAGCAAGCAACCTGGGATCCACTCTGCCGCGATCAAGCGCACCGCTGTTGAGGGCATCCAGGAGCAATCCCTTCACCCGTTTCTCGGGGACCCTAAAACGTGTCAGCGGCATCATAAGGTGTGCCAGTTGCGCGACCTTTTGAACGGTCAGTTCCACCAAGTCGCAATGTGCTGAGACATTTGCCTTAAGGTGCGGCGTATTCCCTTCCGACCTCACAACCTTGATCGGCAATGCGGGCAAGCTTGCCTCATCGAGCAACGTGTAGTCAAGCTTGTCGAGCCCCATCCGGCCGGAAGCAGCTGCTGCAACCACCATATCAAGATTCGCTTCGCTGGCTTCCACCCGCCAAACTGATAGCTCATTATTGCTCGCCTTTAAGTCTGTGAGGGCGTTCAGCAGGGACGTCTCCCGCGCCTATCCAGCTAGTACTACTGTGTTATAAATAACATTTTGGTGTAGAATTGTTTTGTGGGCACGCAATCTGCGCCAGGCCCACAGGAGAAACGCTTTGCGGCATACACGGATGGCCTGGCGAAAGCCGCAG
>JBEKTU010000113.1:0-15209 GCA_049515735.1 Bryobacteraceae bacterium | reverse complement strand
AAAATAAGCGGGCTTGCCGCAAAAAGTGTGTCACCACAAATTCTCTAAAACGACAACTCGCTCTTGTGTTTTCAGTCACTTGCGGACGCTGAGGCTCGAAAACCCGCAAACATGCGCTAGCGATATTGCCCATTATGAGGGCCTAAATGACTGATTTGATTGTTCTTCCGCAAACCGTATGCTCTTGGCCGTGACGATAATGAAACTCCGGACCAGGTACTGCTGAGGTCGGTGAACTCCAACGGGCTGATTGACTCGAAATCGTCGCGGGCGGCGACCAGAAGATCTCGCTCGAATTTAAGGGCTCGGTCGATATTCTCGGGCCGATGGCATTTTTCGAATTCTGCTAATTTCTGAACCTCACGTTTCTCACCCGTCAGTTCCAGTTCGCGGAGCTTATCGACGAAGTCGTAGACGATGGCGATCCACGTCATGACCACGCAGCCGCGAGAAGCGCCAGCCTTATAGGAGCGGACGATAGGAGCGGACGGCCTCCTCGACGTACCGTTTGGCCGCCTCCGTCCTTCAACAGAGCATCAGCTCATCAAGATCGACAAAAGAGTCCGGCTTCAAATCGCGGGACCTCGCGAGGACATTATAAGCCGAACGCGCGATCCCGCGCGGAGGTTGGTGCCGGTGCAAAACTGTCAATTGACAACATCTGCCAACAGCGCATAATAGAGATAACCGCATCCTGAAAACGGCTTATGGCGTCAGAAGATTACGCCAGAAGGATTAACGATGCAAATTGCCTCAGTGCGAATCCAGAATCTGCGTGCCATAAAGGACCAGACCGTGGAGTTTAACGACTACACGTGTTTAGTTGGGCCCAATGGTGGCGGGAAATCCACGATATTGACCGCGCTGAACATTTTTTTTCGCGAGACGGCGAACGCGGCTACGGACATGGTGAACCTGGATGCGGAAGACTTCCACCAACGCTAAACAGACGAGCCGATAGTCATCACCGTGACCTTTGATGATCTTAGCCCAGAAGCCCAACAGGACTTCAAGGATTACTACCGACAAGGCAGGCTCGTCGTCTCGGCGAGGGCTGTTTGGAATGATCAGCAGCGGAGCGCCGAGGTTAAGCAATACGGCGAGCGCTTAGGGATTCAACGGCTTCGTGAGTTCTTCGAGCAGGATAAGGCGGGAGCCTCGGTTGGCGAACTGAAGGACACCTACCAGGGTATCAAGGCGGATCTTCCCGATCTGCCACCGCCAGGTACGAAGGCCAGAATGCTTGATGACTTGCGGAAATACGAGGCCGCCCATGCAAAACTGTGTTCACTCATTCCCAGTGAAGATCAGTTCTATGGGGTTTCGCGTGGCGCGAATCGGTTGCAGAAATATCTGCAATGGGTATTTATTCCAGCGGTCAAGGACGCCTCAACCGAACAACTCGAAGCCAAGAACACGGCCTTGGGCAAGCTGCTCGCAAGAACCGTGCGCTCGACCGTATCGCTCCAAGCCCCTATCGATGCCCTCCAGGACGAGGCGCGGGAGAAGTATGCGGCCTTGCTCGGCGAGCATCAGAACGCGCTCGACGACCTCTCAGAATCCTTGCGCAAGAAACTCCAGGCTTGGGCTCACGAAGACGCCGGGCTCAACCTGAAATGGCAGAGCGGCGACAGGGCAGTCTCTGTGTCGCAGCCCGTGGCGGAAGTCACCGCAAGAGAGGGTGTGTTTGAGGGCCAAATCGTACGATTCGGCCATGGCCTGCAGCGCTCCTTTATCTTCGCCCTGCTCCAGGAGCTGTCGGGATGCACGCAAGAAGGTCCCAAACTGATCCTCGGGTGCGAAGAGCCGGAGCTGTATCAGCATCCGCCCCAAGTCCGTTACCTTGCCTCTCTTCTCCAAGAACTGAGCACGAAAAATGGCCAGGTCATCCTGTGCACCCACAGCCCGCACCTGATTGATGGAAAGAATTTCGAGCACGTGCGGGTCGTAAAGCACGATACGGGAAAGCCCTCTTGTGAAGTACATCAGGCTACCTTCGAGGCGGTCTCAGCAATCATTGCCAAAGCAAAAAGGGGAAGCGCCGAAGAAAGTCGGTGGCATAGCGGCCAAAGTTGCGCAGGACATGCTTGGTCCCACCAATGAAATGTTTTTCGCCTCGTTGCCGATTCTCGTGGAAGGACCGGAAGACGTAGCGTACATCAGCACGTACCTGACGCTTCTGAACAAGTGGGCGGAGTTCCGGCGTCTCGGCTGTCACCTCGTTCCGGTCCGGGGGAAAGGTAACCTGATCCAACCAATCGCCGTATGCCAAGCGCTGTCGCTGCCATTCTTTGTCCTGTTTGACGCAGATGGACACGAGTCAAATGCGCAGAAGAAGGCCAGACACGAGAAAGATAATCGGGCAATCCTCAATCTATGCGGGTGGGCGGGCGCGGATCCATTCCCAGGCACGACCTTCTGGGGTGACAATGTGGCCGTCTGGGCAACGGAGATTGGCGAGGTGGTCGCTAGCGAAATTGGGGTGGACAATTGGCAGCGGCTTCAGGAGAAGGTGCGGGCCGACTACGAAATCGACACGGCGAACATGGGGAAGAACTGCCTCTTCGTCGCCTACACACTGACTGAGGCCTGGAGCGAAGGCTTGAAGTCCGGAAGTCTGGAACAGCTCTGTGGGGCCATTCTCCAGCATGCCGCCCAGCCAGCTCAAAACCAACCCTCGTCCGAGGCGGAACCTGTCCATGAGTTGGTGAGCTAGTCTTGAATGGCGCATATTAAACGAAATAAGGATCTTGTAATGGCTTAGCGATATTCCAATGTAAAGTCAGCAGCCCCTGTGCGGGGCTGCTTTTCTTGAATAGAAGAGGTGCGTTTCGTATGTCCAGCTTACTGATGGTTTGCGCCGGGGTCCTCGCCGGAGTGATCGCCACGTGGCTGTATTCCCGGTCCGTCCGAGTCGTGCTCACCGAGCGTATCGAAGCCCGAGATGGCCAACTCCAGCAGATGGATGCCGAGATCAAGACAGCCAAGGGCCAGATCGATGCGTTCCTGAAGGAGAATGCGACACTGAAGGCCAAAGAGGCCGAACTGACCGCCACGCTGGACCAGGAAACCAAGGCAGCCGCGGAGCGGCTGGCGACGGCGCAGGAGACCGCGGCAGCCCGGCAGGCGGACTTTGAACGGGCCGCCAGCGACAGATTTGCCGCTTTCGAGAAAGCTGTGGCTGAAACACTCGGCGCCTCCGAGAGATCGGCCGCTGAACGTCTGGTCGCGGCAGAGAAGGCGGCAGCCAACCAGCTCGCTGCTCTCCAGACCGCCGCTGATGAGAGGCTGGGCCTGTCAGAAAAGGCCGCACAGGAGAAACTGGCGCTCTTGGAAGAGGCGCGCCAAAAGCTCGCCGATGCGTTCCGGGCGCTGTCGGCCGAGGCGCTCAAGAGCAATAACGAAGCCTTTCTGCAACTAGCACGGGAAACCCTCGAAAAGCATCAGATCCAGGCCAAAGGCGAACTGGAGAGCCGTCAGAAAGCCATCGAGCAGATCGTCAGGCCGCTGGCCGAATCCCTCGGCAAGGTAGACCAGCAGATTCAAGAGCTCGAAAAGACCCGCGTCGGGGCCTACGCCGGACTGACGGAGCAGGTCAGGACCATGGGCGAGACGCAGGCAAAGCTCCAGGCGGAGACGGCCAACCTCGTGACTGCGCTCCGAGCGCCGCAGGCTCGCGGTCGCTGGGGTGAGATCCAGCTCCAGCGTGTCGTCGAATTGGCCGGCATGATCGAACGCTGCGATTTTGACCAGCAGCCCTCAGTCGACACCGAGGACGGACGGCTCCGGCCCGACCTAGTCGTTCACTTACCGCTCGGCAAGTCCATCGTCGTGGACGCCAAGGTGCCACTGAAGGCCTACCTTGAGGCTGTCGAAGCTGCCGACGAGGCGACCCGCGCGGCCAAGCTCAAGGAGCACGCCTTCCAGCTCCGAGCGCACATGGACAGGCTGGCGGCCAAAAGCTACTGGGCGCAGTTTGAGCCCACGCCCGAGTTCGTCGTCATGTTTCTGCCCGGCGAATCGGTCTTCAGCGCTGCACTCCAGCAGGACCCCGGCCTCATCGAGGCCGGGCCCCAACAGGGCGTCATCCTCGCCACGCCGACCACGCTCATTGCGCTCCTCAAGGCCATCGCCTACGGCTGGCGGCAGGAAGCCTTGGCCGAGAACGCCCAGCGCATCGCCGATCTCGGCAAGGAGATCTATATCCGGATTTGCACGCTTGGCGGGCATTTCGTCGAACTCAGGAAGAGCCTGGACAAGGCCGTGGCCTCCTACAACAGTGCTGTTGGCTCGCTGGAATCACGCGTCCTCGTGAGCGCGCGTAAGTTCAAGGAACTTGAAGCTGGCTCGGCCCAGGAAATCGAAGTTCTCGAAGGCGTCGAACGTGCTACGCGCGCTCTGCAAGCGGCTGAGTTTGAGGTCGAAGTCCCCGTATAGGCAAGACTACGCAGGAGGAGACAATGGAACGGACGGTCGTTGACTCGAGCAATCTGGCTTCAGTTGGGTACGATATCAAGTCAGCCATCCTCGAAGTGGAGTTCCAGCACGGCGGGATCTACCGGTGTTTCGGTGTTCCCTTGTTCGTGTATCAGGGACTCCTTAGTGCAGCTTCGAAGGGCAAGTACCTGAACGAGGTGGTAAAGCGAGGGGGGTATCAATACTCAAGGATCAATTAGCCCCAGACGCAAAATAAACCTCAGGCGATTCGTTATGTGGGCGCGAACCCGGCCGGAGCGCCAACCACGGTCCCGGCCGCCATATACCAAGGGTCCGCAGAGTAATGTCCGTCTGCCGGGCACTTGAACTTTTCGTAGTGCCGGCACACTCATGAGCGAGGGTTCCTTTCAAGTGAACAACGTCGGCTGTGCGGCGTCGGGGTTCTTGCTGGCCTCGACCCGGATCGTGTTCTTCGGTCGGTGAAGTGGAAGTCGCAAGCTCAGCATGTTGCTGCACTGCAACTCGGCGTAGAGGTCGCGAATGGCCCGTTCGCTGTGCCCTTCCATGAAGCGAACGGCTGACAGCCGCGCATAAGCCCGGTCGAGCTCGATGCTCAACCAGTTCCGGCCAAGGCATTCGGCCACGTGCCCGGTGGTGTTCGATCCCGAAAAAATGTCCACGACGACATCACCGGGCGAGGTCAGAAACCGGATAAAAAAGCGCGGCAGTGCCTCGGGAAACCGCGCGGGATGGCTGTCCTCGCCCAACAACTTGCAGGCTCGCAGGTAGTGCGAGTTGCTGTCGGTATTGGGGATCTGCAGGAGATTTGAAGGGATTGCCCCTCCGTTCTGGCGGCCGAACGATTCGGCAATATCGTGGCCTGAGGGGCGCTCCTTGGGCCGGTAGAACTTCGCCGGGTCCTTCAGCAGCGTCTTCATACGTTCTGAATAGGGCACAAGCACTTGTGTGACGTCGGCTTTGGGGTGATCGGTTTTGGAGAACCACCAAACCGTGTTGACCGCGTCCTTGGCGCGCAGCTTCCGCTTATTCACCCATTCGATCGGTGACGGCAGCTTGGCGGGGTTGTACCAGAAGAACTCCTCGGCCAGACAGTAGCCCAACCGGTCGCAGAAATCGAGGAGAACACGGAAATTGTAGAGCGAGCGCACCGGGCGGCCTCGGCGGTACGCGCCACCTAAGTCGAGCACGAAACTGCCGCTGGGTTTGAGCACACGATGTGCGGCGACCCCGAATTGGCCGAGCCAGGCCACGTATTCGGACTGGTCCTCGTTGCCGTACGCCTTCTGCCTCAGCAAGGCAAACGGCGGACTGGTGACGATCAGATCTACTGAGGCCTCCGGCAACACCGCCAAAGCCTGGAGGCTATCGGCACAGAGCTGGAGCCCGTGTTCAGTCCGATAAACCTGCCAATCCGAGGGAAAGTTAAACTTCATAGGCAGGGTCAATACCAGGGAAAGCGAACCCAGGGTGCAACTCCCAGCGCTTCGCGATCCAGCTTTCCACAAATGTCCACAGCAAGGTGACGGCGTAGTGCAACTCAGGGGCCTGAGTTTGCAGGCCCGCAATAGCCGGGGCAACCTGCTCTCTGGGAAGCTGACCGAGCAGCCACACGCTCCACTGTGACTGGGGGAGGCGCTGCACGTCGGTCACAATTCTAGCTACCACATCGGGAGAGAACGCTCCTTGCTGCCGGAGCGCCTCCGCACAACCGGCTGCGATTTCAGAACTCACGCCTTTCAGTCCACCGAGCAGCAATGGCAACGCAGGCCCTCCAACTGCAATCATACCTTCCAGCGCCTCCTCCCGAATACTCTGGTCCATGTCGGCAAACGCGCGAACCAGACGGGCGACAGCGTGCTCACCACCGACGCGGCTCAACCCCCACGCGGCGGCACTCCGCAGGAAGTACGGCATGTGGTGATCGTCGAGGATTTCGGAGAGAAACTCTACCGCTTCGGGCGTGGCGCTTTCCCCGACCGCAATGACCGCTTCCAGGCGGGTTTGGTCGTCGGTACTGTCCAAATATTCCCCGAAAGATGGCCTCGCGGGCCTGCCACCAACGGCAACTAGGTACGACACGGCCTCCAGGCGAATGTACACGTCTTCCTCGCGGTCGGCTGCGAGCTGAGCGGCAAGGTCGCAGAACCCGTCTTCGCGCCGGACCCGCGCGAGTTTGACGCCGGTAAAGCGCTGAGTCCGCTCGCGCGACATTAGAAGACTGGCGATGTGGTTGGCTGGCAACACATTCGGGCACGCCTGCGCGGCCCCCGTAATAGGCGTGACCTTCGAGGCTATAACTTGATTCTCCGTCACAAGCTGGCCGGGCTCGACATGGATGCCCAAAGCAGGCGGAATCGCCCTTGTGTGTCGATGCCCATCACTACCCCTCGCAACACTCAACCGTCGGCCTTCGCGCGCCACCACGGTTCCCGTCCGAGTCGAAAAGACCGCGTCCCACGCGACAGCGGTTTCCGATCCTTCGGTTACGCCCTTAGTCGCCACCTTGGTAAAGGGGATGGACCGGAACGTAAAAACATCGAAGTAGTTGATGCGCCGCTTGGCCTCCCACTTCACCCAGTTGCGCTCGTGCCAGTATGAGGATTCCGGTCCCAGCCGGCCATTGCTCCAGTCCTTTTCGGTGGCTGCCGTGCACACCGGGAAAGCGATCCAGTCGGAGTCGACCATGCCGAAGTCCCAGGCACGCGTCGCGTCGGTGACGCTGTGAGACATCGATAGCTCCGGCTTAGTTTTCGCACGGCTCTCCACCCTGATGCCGCAGCGCTGGCAGACCAGATCGGGGATGCGAACCCGCTTGCGTTTCACATCCTTCCAGAGCTTAGTGTCAAGAGAACCTCGCTCCAGTTCAATGAGGGCATGCCCCTCCCGGGCAAGATCCTCGCACACGGCCCGTGTTCCCACGGCACCCATGGCGATTTTGCGGAAGAAACTGGAGTCAGGCTTAAGAGCAAGTCGCGGCATATTGTTGTCTGATGTCCTTTAGCATACGCTGAATGCGATTGCCAGTTGGCTCCATCGCATGCACCTCCTGAGGATAGACACGCCCTGCCGTCGGCCTATTCAGGAGAATCTGGTCCGAACTTCAGACTCCTCGCGTCCGAACCTGCCCGTACCGTTTCCGTAAACCCTCCAGCCATCCCGTCGCTGGCGGCAGAAGAGTTCGACTTTGCTGCCGGGGCAGGCTTCCTCCACGAGGGCATAGAATTCCTCGGGCTTCCGCGAGTGCTCGCGCCGCGCCGCTTCCAAGACGGTGCTGTGGTTCTCGTGAAAGAAAGCGGGCTTGCCGCGGGCTGCCAGCAGGCAGTGCTCAGTTTGGCCTCGCAGCCACTCTCCGGTGCCTATCCGGTCCTTCACCCAGGTCAGCAACGTCTTGTATTCAAAGCCCCAAGCCTCCACGACCTCAAGGGCCACCCGCAAGTGGGTGTTGGTGGTCCAGAGCCACGGGATGGCGTTTTCGTCGGCAAGGTCCCGCACCGGCATGGCCTTGATGTCTTCGAGAGGCATCGTGGGGTATGGCAGAGAATTGCCGCTATCGTACTGCCAAGGGGGATCGGCGACAATCACCTGAAAAGGGCCGGTCGGGAGTTCTGGAGTCGCGGCCTCAAGCCCCTTGGCCTGCCTCAGGACCGTAAGCCTGCGGTAGGCACCGGCCACCTGAATCCCGAGATGACCATGCGCTATCCGCCATATCGGACACTACTTTGCGGCAGCGGCAACCTCCCAGACAGACGGATCGGCTCCGCTGAGGCATTTAGCAGGCATGCGGTGAAATGCCGGCGGGCTGGGTGGGAGAACTGAGGTCCTGCTCCGGGAACGGACGAAGAAAAGCCGCCGGGGCGGGGACCCGGCGGCCCGATGGAACCGAATCGTTGGGCTTCAGCCTTTGACCGAATAGCGGCGCTCGTCGTCCTTGGCCTTGGTGGACGTGACCGTCAGCCCCATTCTCTTGCCCAGGGCGCCGGACAGGAACCCACGGACCGAGTGCGCCTGCCAGCCGGTGGCCTTCCTGAGTTCCTTCAGGGTGGCGCCGCCGGAGCGCTTCAGCAGGTCGAGGACCTTAGCGGTCTTGCTGCCTTGGCGGGTGCCGGTTGCCTTCTTGGGCGCCTGGGCCGACTTCGCGCCTTTGGTAGCCTTCTTCGCCGGGGTGGCCTGCTTGCCCGACCTAGCCTTAGAGGGCGCAACGTGGGCCGTCTGTGCCGCAAACCGCGGCTTTTGGGCGGGCTTTGGCTGCTCGGCCGGGGCACCGGCCTCGGTGTTGGCGGTCTCTGCTGGACTGCCGTTCATAGTGTGTTCTCCTTGGGCGGTGATTACCGCGATCCCATGGATCACTCGGGTTGGCCGGAATGGCAAGCTAATTCTGATGGGAATCCACATGGGCGGAGGACTGGCGACGGAGGCGAATTCGGCGCCCAGATGGGGGCAGATGGTGGCAGATGGTGGCAGATGTTAGGAAATGGCGCCAAATTCGGCCACAAGAAGGGGCAGGCGATTGCCGCCCTGCTCTCTCACAGAAGCGTGGATGAGGCGTTCCGCCGCGGCACCCACCCCGAAAACCAGCGCCCAAACCGTAGCCCATTTCGCCAAACCAGCCCGAAAACCGCGTCGAGAACGCGCGGAAAGTCGAAAAACCATACCGAAAACCGCCCAAAGAACCTTTAAAACGTTGAATAAAGGTCCGAATTTCCGTATGGTTGACACATATGCGACTCCTTTTCTATTCGACTGGCCAAGTTGCGCGCCAGCTTGGCACTACCCTGGCGGCCATCCGCGTCCTGTGCGAAGACCGCGTGATTGCAGCCGAAACCACCCCCGGCGGCCACTGGCGCGTGCCCGCCTCGGAAGTGGAGCGCCTCAAGCGCGATGGCCTGCCGCCGATTCCGCGCCCCTTGCCTACCCAGAGCGCTCCACCGGCAAGGAACGGGAGGGACGGCCGCCACCATTACCCGGAACTCCTGGCCAAACCGTCCGACGAGGTTGTGTCCGCAGCCGATCAGGTGGCCATCACCAGGAGCATGCTCGAAAAGCGCAAGATCGACCGCGAGCTTGAGGAAACCGAAGACTGGTTCCGCGAGCGCCAGCGTCAGCAGGTGGCCGCGGAAGCGGCGGAGCGCCAAAGGACCGAGGCCCAGCAGGCCGAGCAGCGGCGGCTGGTATGGGTGCATGAGTGGACGCAATACGCGCTCAATTCTTTGCCCTACGGCGCGCGGCGAGAAGTTGAGATGGAGGTCCACACCATGGTGCAGGAGGCACTCTCCGGACTCCAGCCCAGCCAACCGGCGGCCATCACGCGGCGCCTGGTGGATGCGGCCGTGCATCGGGCACTGGGGCCGTGGGCCAGGAAACAGGAGATCGAACGCGCCCTCCAAGCGGGGATGAACAGGCTGGCGTGGGACGTTCGAATTGGTCCCGAGTATGCGCCGTTGAAACAGCGGGCGTGGGACGCGGCGGTCGCAGCCGTCGGTAAGGTGCGCGAAGAGGCGAGCTACGACGAGATGGAGACGGCCGCGGTGCAGGCAGTGCAGCCGATGATCCGCGAGCACGAGCACCAGCAGGCCTGCCAGCGTATCGTGGGGCGCGTATACATCCTCGACGCGACGCGGGAAGAAGAGGAAGCGGCCAAGGAAGCGGTGCGGAGGGCGCTGGCGGCGCTGCCCATCTGTGCCGCAGCAAAGGAACTTGAGCAGGCCGAGGAAACCGCTCTCGCGCCGTACAAGGCGGCGGTGGCCACGCGGAAGGAAAAGGCCCGGCTGGAATCCGAAAAGCAGGCCCGGCGCCGCGCTGTGGAGTGGAAGGTGGATCTTCAACTCGACCACATCGCGCGGTACCTCAAACAGGAATACGACTTCGACGGCGGATACGGGGAGATGAGCCGCGAGGCGGACCGGCTGCGACCGCTGATTCGGGAAGCGCTGATCGACGAGGTACTGGAAAATCCGGACATGAGCGCCGAGGAGATCCGGGAGAGCATCGAAGATCAGATCGACGACGGCTTTTAACCTTCGGAGGGAGTCACTAGAATGCCAAAAGCCAGACTGCCAATCCATTCAAAGACCACTGGTCCGGAACAGATCGGTGCGGCATTGAATGAACGGTGGCACGAAATCAACCTCCAAGCGATTGCGGCAGCTAAGGCGAGGCTGGATGCAGCGTTCAACTCCATGGCCCAACCCATCGTCGACGCGGCTAACGAGGAAACACTCAGCGACCAGGAGAGGATAAGCCACGACGAAAAAAGAAAGCTCGCTGTTGCGCTTCGCTTACGGATCGGAAAGCCTGTCGTCCACATCGATATTCTGTGCCGAGAGATCTGGAGGCACGCGCAAGAAGAAACGTTGCGCGCCCTGGAGAGACAGGAAAAACTGCCCAAGTATTCGTTTGGTCGACCAATGTCGAACGACGCGAGTGGAAGGCGGCTCCAGAAGGCCGTCGAAACGTGTGCGGCGTGTCTGCGCACCTCGTCGAATCCTTACGATGTTCCCCACGGGCCGGTAGTCGTCAGGTTCGCATCGATTTGTTTTGAGCAGATTCTTTCTGAGCTTCGACGGCTGAAGATCCTCGGAATCTGTAGGTATTGCGGCAAGACGATCTTTCCGGCCATCGCTACCAAGCTGTATTGCTCTCCGAGGTACGAGGGTCGGGACTGCAGCCATCGGCAGTCCAGCAAAACGTACGACGCGAAGCGTCGAACCCCGAAGCGCTAGATTGCCCCCTCAGGTTCTCGGCTGAAATCTCGTCTTTTCTGATCTCCCTCTCAGTTTTATTCAGGAGACAACGATATTACCCCCTCAGATTCTTGCCTAAAATTTCGTTTTTTCTGGTGTTCCTCTCAGTGATTCAGGAGACGACTATAGGCGTACAGGCTCGCAGGCCTGTCGGACAGAATTATGAGGAATCTGAATATCCAAATCGAGGGCTGGCTCGTGGGTCGACTGATCCCGAGCGACGTTAACCCTCGCACTCACTCCCCCGAGCAGCTGGCGCTGATCGCCGCCTCCATCCAGGCATTCGGCTTCGTAGCCCCAATTCTCGTTGGGCCAGAGGGCGGGATCATCGCAGGTGAAGGGCGCGTCCTGGCGGCCCGGGCGCTCGGCATGCGCGAAGTGCCGGTCATTGTCCTGGGGCACCTGTCTGAAGTCGAACGCCGCGCCTTGGCGATCGCCGATAACCAGCTCGCTTTGAACGGCGGGTGGGACGAAGAACTGTTGCGCATCCAGCTAGCCGCTCTCAATAATGATGAAGGCTTCAACGTCGACTGCATCGGCTTCGACGTCGACGAGTTGGCCCGGTTGGTTGCGGCGCAGGACGCGGCGCAAGGGCTTACGGATGAAAACGCGGTCCCCGAGCTTACAGAGACTCCGGTCTCCACGGCCGGGGACCGTTGGACCTTGGGAGTACACAAACTCCTCGTGGGCGACGCTACGGTGACAGCGGACGTCCAGCGGCTCATGGGCACAGATGCAGCGGACTGCGCGTTCCTTGATCCTCCATATAATTGCGGCTACTCGGGGTACACCGAAAAGCATTTGACCATGCAGAATGACCGGATGTCCGAGGCCGATTTCAAGCAGTTCCTGGAAAAGGCGTTCCGCTCCCTTCGCGCCGCCATCAAGCCCGGCGCTTCGGTTTATGTATGCCATTCTTCCTCGTTTCAGCGCGAGTTTCAGAATGCGCTGGAAGCCGCAGGCTTCGAGGTGCGTTGCCAGTTGATCTGGGGCAAGAACACCCCCGCTTGGGGCTTTGGCCGGTACAAATTTCAGCACGAACCGATTTTCTACTGCCACGTCGCCGGGCAGAAGGATCCGTGGTACGGCGATAAGTCTCAATCCACGCTTTGGCAGGAAGACAAACCCGCGGCCAGCCGGCTCCATCCGACCATGAAACCGGTTGCGCTGATTGAGCGAGCGCTTCTCAATAGCAGCAAGGCCGGCGACATCATCGTCGATCTCTTTGGCGGCTCCGGTTCCACGCTCATCGGGTGCGAACGCTGGGAGCGTAGGGCGCGGCTGATGGAGATCGACCCGCGGTATGCCGATGTGGTGGTCCGGCGGTATCAGGAGTATTCGGGCAAGTCGGCCGTGCTGGACGGAGACGGACGGACTTTTGAAGAAGTCGCCCAGGAGCGGCGCGAGAGGGCGGTATGAACCGCGGGTTGCCGCCAGGATGTCAGCAAATGTCAGGAAATGTCGCACAATTGACGGCCAAGCAGGAAGAAGCGATCCTTGCGCTGCTGTCGAACCCAACGGTGGAACACGCCGCCCGTGCCGCCAAAATCACGTCCAGAACGCTTTATCGATATCTGAAGGATCCGGAGTTCAACGCAGCGTACCGGCAGGCGCGTTGGACGGCATTCGGGCAATGCACCGCGCGGCTGCAGCAGGCCTCCAGCGCCGCCGTTTCGGCCTTGCTGAAAGCGCTGGTCGACCCGACCACGCCCGCGGCGGTGAGGGTGCGGGCCGCCGACAGCGTGCTCGATCATGCCGTCAAGGCCCTGGAGGTCGAGGACATCGCAGCGCGCTTAGCGGAGTTGGAGCGGGCGGCAGGCTCGGCCCGGGCATCGCGCAAGCGTTCCGCGATTGTGACCTTGTCGAGCACCAAGGCTCTACCCGGTCCGGCCGCGACCCCGGCACAGATATCTCCCGCGCCTCGGCTTCTGGATGCGCCCAGGGAGGCAGGAATGAACGAAGCTACTGTCCCGTCTCAGGCGCCCGATCCTGTGGCACGGATGTCGGAAGGGGAATTGGATCCGCGGCCAATTTCGCCCAAGGCCCAGAAAGCGAAACCCCAAGGGTCCGACAGCGGGTAGAAGGCAATGACAGGCAGGCCAAGTGGGCAACAGTTCGCCAGCGCAATCCGCAATCTCAAGCGCACGAGGGGCTGGCGGTGATGGACCAGGGCAAGGATCCGCTGGCGGTTTCCGTGCCGCAAGCCTTCGAGGAGCGGCATTATCCCATCGCCTATTGGGCTCGTCTCTGGGGATTTAGTCAAAAGACCGTCCGCGAATGGTTCCGGGGCGAATCCGGTCCTGGCATCTTGCGGCAGCCCAACGTCGGTCGTCGGTCCAAGCGCGACTACACCACGATCACGATTGCGGCGAGCGCGGCGGCCCGGGTGTATGCCAAGCGCACCGCCGAGGACCGAGTCCATTGATGGGGTGGGTTTCGAGGTAATGTGAACACCGTGCAAGCAGACAGTGGCCTGTACGCATTCCGGCGCCACCTCAGGACCTGCCGATTCTTCGGACCGGGCGGCCGAGAAGTGCGTGCGGATAAGTGCCATTGCCCGTTCCACGTCGATGGTGACCACCATGGGCTGAGGGTACGGCAATCCCTCCAAACGAGGAGCCGGCAGATGGCCGACCGACGGCTCGCGGAATTGGTACGAAACCTCGACGCCCGACTGGCCAGCGAGCACGAAATGGCGGGCGCCTCTGAGTCGGGAACCGTGCTGGCAGCAGCGACGCTCACGGTCTCGGCGGCCGTGGAGCGCTTCCTGAAGACCCACGGTGAGATCGGCCCGGATGAAAAGTACCGCGGAGATTCTGAACGCGGGACCTGGAAGAAGTATCGCTGCGCCCTGCGACTGCTCGTGGCATTCTGTGAACGTGCGGGTGTGCAGGCGGTGGCAGATGTCACGGCGGATGCCCTGGAGGATTTTCGGGGTACCCGGAATATCGGCAAAGTAACATGGAAGGTTGAGCGGCAAATGTTGATCACCTTCTTCGGCTTCTGCGCGAGCCGCAAGTGGATCGCCAGCAATCCAGCCAAAGAACTGAAGGCGCCGCGGAATCTCAAGCCGAACGAAGTGGTGCCGTACACGCTACCGGAAGAGAGTCAAATCCTGGCGGCCTGCGAGCAGATCGGAGGCGGAACCTACCACCGCAGCGGCGCGCGGTACGAGCAACTTCGGGCGCGGGCCATGATCCTGCTGCTGCGCCACACGGCGCTGCGCGTGTCGGACGTCTGCACCCTGCGCAAAGATGCAGTGTCCCGCGACACCGAGAAGAATACCTGGCGAGTTTTTCTGTACACCCAAAAGACGGGCGACGCAGTGTTCCTTCCGATCCCGGAGAGCGTGAAGCTGGTTCTGGATGCGCTACCGCTGCCGCGGGGTGCGGCGCAGGACTGCCCCTACTATTTCTGGAACGGCAAGACCTCGCGCCGGGCCGTGGTGGGGATCGCGGAACGAACGCTGTCCGCCGTGTTTAAGAAATCCAGGGTGAAGGGCGCCCACGCGCATCGGTATCGGCATACCTTGGCCACCCGGCTACTGGAGCAGGGGGCTACGTTCGAGGAAGTGGCGGACATTCTGGGGAACAGCCCGGAGGTCGTGCGGGCGCATTACGGCAAGTGGTCCAAAGGGCGTCAAGCGATCATCGATCGCCTCATGTTCGCCCATTTTGCGAGTGCGGGCGCTACAAACGCAGTCACAAAAAAGTCACACGAAAAAATGGCGCCCGTAAACTAATGAAAACACGGGCCAAAAACTGGTGCGGAGAGGGGGACTTGAACCCCCACGAGATTGCTCCCGCTAGCACCTCAAGCTAGTGCGTCTGCCAATTCCGCCACCTCCGCGTCTTTGGGTGCTACTTCTTCTTGGTTGCCGGCGGAGCCGATTTCTGGCCTGCCGGCGGCGTCGCCGCGTTGGGCGGCAACTTCAGGTCCTTCAGGTCGATCTTCACCTCGCCTGGATTGTCGCCGGGTTGCGGCGTCACGTTGATCGGAATCGGGCCGCCC
>JBEKTU010000112.1:0-15216 GCA_049515735.1 Bryobacteraceae bacterium | reverse complement strand
GCAGTTGGGATTGCCACAGCGACCTTGCGTGGCGTTGATTGAGCCTGGCCGGAAATCGCCTAGTTCCAGGATTTGCGACAACCAACCGGCGCGCCGCTCTTCCAGTTCCTGCAAAGAACCCATCATTCAAATGGCCTCCTATAACCGAGAGTATCATATACGCTCGGTTATAGGGTCGAGACAAAGAAACTCGGCGCTTCTCCACATTCAAGTCCCACACCCGATTGACAGCCGCGGAAAGGCGCTCGCGCTACGCCGTGATATCATCTGTTCTTTCGATGTCCGAACCGTCCAAGGGATCGTTTGAGCCGGGAAGCGGGATTGCGCAAAGGTTTGAGATGGCGCTGCGGTCCGCCTACAACCACGTTCGAGGCTCTTTGGGGGCTTTGCTTGAGTCCAATCGGAGAATCCCCTTCGGGGTGCTGGCCGTTTGGGCCTCGCTCTACGGAGCGCGACCCTTCCGGCTCGGTTTCTACACCGACGATTGGTGGGCTCTGGTTGAACCCACCCACGGCAGCGCACCATTTTTGTTGGAACGATTGAAGATGTTCCTGGGGCCCGAGACGCCCTACGCCGCCCGCCCAGTCGACGCCATTTTGATGTTCCTGGTCAATTCGATTGCTGGAACGTCCGCTTTCGCCTACCAGCTCGTCGCCGCAGTCTTCGTCCTCCTGGCGGCGCTTTCGCTGCGCGCCTGGTTCGCTGCTCTGTTGCCGCAAGACGACTTTCCCTCCCGGACCCTCGCGGCCGACCTCGCCACTATCTTTTGGCTTTCCATTCCGTGGTCCGTCGCCAGCACCGCATGGCCCGTGCTCGCTCCAGCCGCCATGGGATCGCAGATTCTTTTCACCGAGGCCAGCCGGCGAATCCTGCCGCCGCGACAGATTAGCGCCAAGACTTTGGCGCTCCTGGGGCTCGGTTTGACGGCTTCCTATCTGACATATGAGCCATTCTACTTCCAGTTCTTTCTGGTAGCCGGGTTTTACCTGGTATTTGAAAGGGAGAACTTCAAGACAAGGTTCTCATCTGTCGGGCTCATCATTGCCGCGTTGGGCTCGCAGCTACTTGCGGTGGCCGTCAACCGCGCCGCTAAGCTTCTCAACCCGACATTCGCGGGCAGGCGACTAGCAAAGGAGATCGTTCCGAACTGGTTTGGTGTGTTTGTGGCGAGCCTGCAAGGCTTGCCGCACCAGTTGGAATACAGTGTGGGTGCATTAGGCGAGTTGTGGATTGGACTTGTCTTAGTATGCCTCATCATATCGCTGGTGTTGGTCTTGCGAGGCTTGATCGACCGCCGGCTCTTGAGGCCCACAAAGCGTCTCCTGGGTATCTTTTTGATGGGAACCGTCGCCTTGCCGGTCGCCATCCTGACGTACTCTCTAGCGGGTTACGGAGTCGGTACAGTCGGCATAAGTGCGCGAACATTACAGGGCGTTTCCTGGGCAATGACGATCATCGTCTTCTCACTGGTTTCGATGCTTCTTTTACCACATGGTAAACTCGCGAGGCTCACTTCGCTGGTTGCGCTTCTCTCAATCATCATTTTGAACTGCATTGGGCAAGAACGCCTGGTTGAAGATTGGGCATTCGTGTGGAGGCAGGAAAAGGAGGTGCTGGCGCACGCGCCGATTGAGAGACTCAAGAACCTGCCGCGTGGCTCCACGGTGCTATACATCGGCCCATCCTATTATCACGGCATGGTCGTCTTTGGCGCGTATTGGGACATAACCGGCGCTGTGTTCTCATTGCCGCCTCTGAGCCGGGGCCGCCGGCACTACCACGGACTGACCCAGATTCATTCCGCCGCCACGGAATATGTTTGGCATTGGGATGGAAAGGACCTGATTCAGGAGGAGCCCGGCTACTGGACGCTGAACTTCCCGGCAAAGCGGCTGTTCCTTTGGAACTATGAGCGAGGTGATGTAGTTGAAGCCCCTGTGGGGTACCGGATCGGCCCCGAAGAACTAAAGGCCTATGCCCAGTAAGGACTGTGATACTTTCGGAATGAGACGAGTGGCGACCAGGCCAATGATCGCAGCTTAAGCTTTGCTTGACGAAGCGTGCAATAATCGGCTTGCGGTACGCTCCGATGCATATGACGCCTTCACCTGCCATTTCGATTGTCGTCCCTTGCTACAACAGCGAGCAGAGCCTGCCCGATCTCGTGTCCCGGATAGAGCGGACGTTGTCGGCGGCCGGTGTGTCCTTCGAGATCGTAGCTGTGGAGGACGGCAGCGGCGACCGCACTTGGGATGTGGTTGAGGCGCTCGCTCGCCAGCGACCTTTTATCCGCGGCTTCCGCTTGATGCGCAACTACGGGCAGCACAACGCCTTGCTTTGCGGTATCCGCCGTGCGCGCGCTGGAGTCATCGTTACGATCGACGATGACCTGCAAAACCCTCCGGAAGAGATTCCCCGCCTGCTTTCTAAGCTCAGCGAGGGGTACGATGTCGTGTACGGGACGCCGCAAAGGGAGTCCCACGGTTTCCTGCGGGACGCTGCATCGCGAATTACCAAACTGACGCTCCAGAGGTCGATGGGCGCCGCGACAGCAAGCAGCGTCAGCGCCTTCCGAGCCTTCCGCACACCTCTGCGCGAGGCTTTTGCCCAATATCGCGGAGCGTTTGTTTGCATCGACGTGCTGTTGACATGGGGCGGCAGCCGGTTTAGCGCGATTGAAGTGAAACACTATCCGCGCCCGTTCGGGGCTAGCAACTACACGCTTCGGAAGCTTGTCGTCCACGCTCTAAACATGACAACGGGCTTCAGCACCGCGCCACTCCGGCTGGCAAGCCTGGTTGGATTCCTGTTCACACTACTGGGCGGCCTGATGCTTCTGTATGTCCTCGGCAGCCTTCTGGTCCGCGGCTCGCCCGTACAAGGCTTCCCGTTTTTGGCGTCCGCGATCATCATCCTTGCGGGCGCCCAGTTATTCGCTCTGGGAATCGTGGGGGAGTATCTCGCGCGCATCCACATCCGCACGATGGATCGGCCAAGCTTCACGGTCGAGTGCGCCACTGAAGAGGAGGATCGGCGTGCCGGATAGCATCTGTGACTGCCTGCCTTGGGATTCCTCGTTTTTCGGCCTGCGGGTGGCGCGCCTGGTGCCGACTCGTCTTTCGGTTAACGACGGCGATGGGTCAATTGGGTTAATCGGCTTGTCCCCGCACGCCCAGGGACACTCCTTGGGCTCGCATCTGCTCGCCGCCGCCATCTCATACTTCGGGAAGCGACAGGCCGCCAGGCTGAGCGTGGCGACTCAGGGGAGAAATGTGAGGGCACAGCGGCTCTACCAGAAATGCGGTTTCGCAACCGATTCGGTCATGCTTTGGTATCACAAGTGGTTTCGGAAGCCCAAACTCGCATCCACGGGCGACACCCGATGAGCACCTACCGGATTCCGTTCAACAAGCCCGGCCTGGTTGGCCGCGAACTTGAATACATCGCTGACGCCATCGAGCGCGGCCATATCGCCGGCAACGGCAGCTATACACTGCGGTGCCAGGAGTTTTTGCAACGGGAGTTCGGGTGCAGCCGTGCGCTACTGACCACCTCCTGCACACACGCCCTGGAAATGTGCGCTCTTCTGCTCGACATCAAACCCGGCGACGAGGTCATCGTTCCCTCTTTCACTTTCGTCTCCACCGTCAATGCTTTTGTGCTGCGAGGCGCCCGGCCGGTATTCATCGACATCCGGCCCGATACGCTCAACATGGACGAAAGCCGCCTGGAAGAGTGCATCACGCCGCGCACCAGGGCCATTGTGCCCGTGCACTACGCCGGCGTCGGCTGCGAGATGGATGCTATAGTCCCGATCGCCGAGCGCCGTGGCCTGAGTGTGGTGGAAGATAATGCCCATGGACTGTTTGCGCGCTACCGGGGGAAACGCCTGGGCACCTTCGGCCAGTTCGCAACGCAGAGCTTTCACGAGACAAAAAACGTAATTTGCGGGGAGGGGGGCGCGCTCATCGTGAACGAGCCGGCTTATGTCGAGCGAGCCGAGATACTCCGTGAAAAGGGCACTGACCGGAGCCGGTTCTACCGCGGTGCAGTGGACAAGTACACCTGGGTTGACATCGGTTCCAGCTACCTGCCGTCCGATCTGCTGGCGGCCTTTCTTCTGGCGCAGCTTGAAAAGCATGAGGAGATCCGGTGCGTCCGCGGGCGCATTTGGCACGCTTACGAAGCTGGCCTCGGCGAGTGGGCGCGCGATTCCGGCGTCGGACTTCCGCAGGTGCCCCCGCATGTCGAGCAATCCTATCATATGTTCTACCTGCTGCTGCCATCGGCGGAGGCACGTACGGGCTTGATCGAGCGTCTCAAGGCGCGGGGCATTCTCGCGGTATTCCACTACGTCCCGCTGCATCTGTCAAAGATGGGGATGGATTTCGGTGGGCGTTTGGGCGCCTGTCCGGTCACGGAGAGCATCTCCGCTCGGCTCGTCAGGCTCCCGTTTTACAACGATCTTTCGCGCGAACTGCAGGAGGAAGTAATGGATGCCATCCGCGCGTTTCGCTGCCGATAGCCAGAATGCCACACGGATCAGATCCAAGAGACGGCTACGATCCCCAGTTCTTCAACAGGCTGGCCCGCATCGAAGACCGCCACTTCTGGTTTCGGTTTCGCAATCGCGTGCTGATTTCCCTGGTGCGAGACGTGGTGAAGCCGCTACCTCCAGGATTCCGCCTGCTCGAGGCCGGATGTGGCAACGGCAACGTGTTGCGATTCCTGGCCAGCGCGTCGCGGCGCGGTGTAGCGATCGGAATCGACTTGTTTGAAGAAGGTCTCCGCCTGGCAAGGCGCCGTTCCGACGCCCATCTGGTTTGCGGCGACATTCATTCCCCGCCATTCCGTTGTCGTTTCGACGTAATTGGCGCCTTTGACGTCATCGAGCACCTGCGGGACGATCATCAGCCGCTGCGCGACTTTCACCACTTATTGGCGGAGCGGGGAGTTCTATTGCTGACAGTGCCTGCTCATCTGAATCTCTGGAGTTATTTTGACGAGGCGAGCGGCCACTGCCGTCGCTACTCTAGGAAGCAATTGGAATCTACCTTGGCCGAGTGCGGATTTCGAGTGGAATACATGACGGAGTTCATGATGGCGCTATATCCAGTGCTCTGGCTTGCGCGCCGCCTCTCAGCCTGGATGCGCAAGCCAAACTCCGCGCCAACGGATTCCCTTCCGGATCTCCGGGTGATTCCGGTATTGAACCAGCTTCTGCCGCTGCTATTGTACTGGGAACTCCCCTTGCTGCGCAGGCGAATTCGCATACCTCTGGGATCTTCATTGCTGGCGATTGCGCGGCGCGCGTAGGCGGTTTCGTTTTTTTGGAAACGCCGTCTCGCGATCCGGCCGCTTCCCGCTCTGTCAGCTCATGGAGCATGGGTAAGGGTTCATTCTTGAGATGTTATAATAATCCGTCCCGAGCCAACACTTGCGGGTAACGAGGGAAGTCTGCGATGGTTGCCGGCTTGCAGCCGCACAGTTCCAACAGCGACGAGGACGGGACCTGCCTATGAGCACGCCGACCGGCGGAACCACTACGTCTGCACGCGAGCCGGCGGACTCCGGCACCGCTCGATGGGGACCACAGGCTCTTCGCGCACGGAACGAGCGAAACCGGCAACACCAGGCTGCACAGGCTAAGACCAGAGCCAACTGGATAAGGCGAAACCGCTACTACTACAAGTCGCTGGCGCGCTTGCTCCAGCACCTGGTGGAGCCGGACAAGCGTGCGCTCAACATACGGTGCGAAACCGGTCTCCTTCTCGACGCAATGAAGCCGGCTTACGGCGTGGGTGTGGATATCAGTCCGGAAATGATCGGCACCGCTCAAGCGACCTACCCGCAATTCCATTATCAAGAAGCGTTTCCGGAAGGTTTTGTTCCTTCGGAGAAGTTCGATTACGTCCTGGTGAGCAGCGTGGGCGACATCGTGGATGTCCAGAAGAGCCTTTCGCGGCTGCAGTCCGCCTGTGAAAGACATACCCGTCTGCTCATCTATAACTACAACCATCTCTGGGAGCCGTTGATAGCTATCGCGGAGCGGCTACGGCTGAAAGTTCCACAAACGGAACAAAACTGGCTTTCCGAACACGACCTGATCCAATTGCTCACGCTGAGCGGGTTCGAATGGCTGAAGACCTATCGAATCCTGCTTTTCCCCAAATACGTCCCATTCCTCTCAACAGTCGTAAATCGCTTTTTGGCGAAGTTGCCGCTGCTCAACCGGCTTTGCATGGTGGAGGTCCTGGTCGCCCGGGCAACTCCCGTACCCGTGGAGGCCTCGAATCGCAAGGTTTCGGTGATCGTGCCTTGTAAGGATGAGCGCGGCAACATCGAGGAGGCCGTGAAACGAATGCCGGCGCTTGGCGGTTCGACAGAGATCATATTTTGCGACGACCGCTCTACGGACGGCACGGCGGACGAAGTGCGCCGTATGCAGCAGTTGTATCCGGCGCGCGACATTCGCCTGGTGGACGGACCTGGGATCTCGAAATCGATGAATGTGTGGACCGGATTCGAGGCAGCAACGGGAGATGTGCTGGTCATCCTCGACGCCGACCTCACAGTAATGCCGGAAGAACTGCCGTACTTCGTCGACGCAATCACCCGCCGGGGCGCCGAATTCGTGAATGGATCGCGGCTGGTCTATCCGGTTCCCAAGGCGGCCATGAAGGGCGCCAACATGATCGGGAACAAGTTCTTCAGCACTGTTTTTTCATACTTGCTGGGGCAGAGAATCAGAGATACCCTTTGCGGCACGAAGGTTCTCTGGCGAACCGACTGGGAGAGAATCCGGCCCATGATAGGAACATGGGGGATTACGGACCGATGGGGCGACTATGAATTACTGTTCGGGGCTGCAAAACTGAACCTACGTATCATGGATCAACCAGTCCACTATCAAGAGAGAATCTATGGTGTCACCAAGATGACCAAGGTTTTTAGGAACGGTCTAATCATGCTGAAGATGTGTATTCACGGATTCAGTAAGCTGAAACTCCATTACTGATGGAAAGCAGGCCGCCCGAAGACCTCCACATACGCCTCCACCATGGCCGCGGCGCTGTGGCGGGCCGTCGCCGCGATGGCCGCACGTTCGCCCATGGCGCGGCATTCCTCGGGCGTCTTATGCAACCGCTCGATACACCGGCTGAACACCTCGATGTCCCCTACCGGGCAGATAAAGCCCGTCACGCCGTCCGCTATCGCCTCCGGCAGACCGCCTACGGCCGATGCCACCACGGGTTTGCGGTAAACCTGCGCCTCCAGCACGATGAGGGGCATGCCGTCCAATACGGACGGCACCACCACCACATCCGATGCGGCGATCAGCGGCCGCACATCCGCCACGAACCCGGGAGTGTAAATCCGCTCCCGCAACCCGTATTCGCCGATCAGGTCCAGCACCGCCGCGCGCTCCCTCCCTTCGCCAGTCATGCAGAAGTACATATCCGGGTGGATGGCCAGCCGGCGGGCGATTTCAACAAAAGTTCGCGGCGATTTCTCCGCCGACAGCCGCCCGAAAAACGACACTAGGAACTTTCCCTCGCCGCAGGCGGGCAGCCCCGAAAGGGCGAAAGCCGCGGCCCGGCTCGGATACTGCGGCACGTCCGTCTCCACGCCATGCGGGATGACTGCCACTTTGTCCGGGATCTCCCCGTACCTCTGGGTCAGGGTGTCGGCCAGGGCGCGTGACGGCACGAGGTTCAAATCGATAATCTCGGAATAAAGCCGGTTGTTCTTGATGTGTCCGCTGTCGTTGAAAAGCTGGTCGATCACGCGAATGTGCGGGAAATCGGTCGCGATGGCCGGCAACAGGCCGTACACGAATTCACAGCCGGCGATCAGGATGATCGAAACCTTGTGCTGCCGCAGCAGGTGATAGAAGAACGTTTTCCAGGGCTGGCGGTCCGCAAACAATTCCGGGAAGTGATAGACGAAGGGCGTGAGATCGTCGAAGAAGCGATTGTTCGTCTTGACGCTTTCCGGCGGCACCAGCGTGGTTATGACGCTCACCCGATAACCGCGATTGAGGAGGCCCTTCACTAATGTGTGGAATAACGTGTCCACCCCTCCGATGCTCATAAAGGGAAGCGCCAGCAGGAGACTGGCGCCGTCCGGAGGTTGCGAGCAGTCCGGCTGGGCCGCGCGGGCGGTGCGCTTGGGGCGCCGCCGCCAACGTTCTTCCCGCGCGCCGAACAGGGCGTAGTGCAGCAACGGGTTGACGCCGGCGCGTTCCACGTCCGGATTGCTCGCGGCATACCACACGCCATCGAACTCTTCGGAAGGAATGCGGTCTTCCAGGTAACCCTTGCAGATGTAATGAAGCCTGGCCGGAATATCGAGATTGGCAACATCCGGGTAACGATTCAGATAATCGTCCGGGTCGAGATATTCATCCAGAATCAGGCGCGCATTCGGGTCCACCCGCGCTTTGGCCCATAGCAGGAGATTCCGCACCGTGCAGCCGAAGCGCTTCGGCGACAACAGCAACAGAGCGCATCGAACAGCGCCTCGGGTTTTTCGAATTACCCCGCCGTTTCCCATTCAAGAACCGCGCCTCGCAGTTGCTTCCAGTGTGATTCGCAGCCCCTCTTCCAGCCCGACCTCCGGCGCCCATAGCAATTCCCGACGCGCCTTGCCGATATCCGCCACTACGTCGAGAATCTCATGAGGGCGCGATTCACCCCGTGAGACCACGGTCTTGGCGCAGCCGGCCAACCGGTTCAAGGCGGCCACCAGATCCGCGATGCTCACCGAGAACCCACTGCCTGCGTTGTAGACTCCAGCGCCATGGCGTTCGAACGTGGCGATCAAGAGCCCCACCAGGTCCGTCACATACAGGAAATCGCGCCGCGGGCGATCGTCGGCTACTTCAATCACATCCGAATCGGCGGAGAGGACCTGGCGCACGAGAGTGGGGATCAGAAAACGGGGATCTTGTCCGAAGCCGTAGATATTGAACGGCCTTACGATGGAGATGCGCATGCCATGCCGGCGGGCGTAGAAACCGCACGCCTCCTCCGCCAGAAGTTTGCTGTGGCCGTAAGGGTTCAGCGCCTCGGTGGTGTGATCTTCGGCCAGCAACTGCACGGACGGGCGGCCGTACACGTACGAACTGACATACGTCAGAGAGGCCCCGCTGCGCCGGCAGGATTCCAGCACGTTGACCGTTCCCACCACGTTCACCCGGTAGAAGTCGCGCGGATCGACCCAACTGTCCGGCACGAAGCTCCTGGCGGCCAGGTGAAAAACATGCCGCACCCCCTCGCAAGGCACCTCCACGGCGGCGATATCGCCGTCGTTCAATGTGTGGCTCCGGACCGCATAGCCCCGCGATTTCAGCGCGGCCACCAGTTGCGATCCGATGAACCCGTCCGCACCTGTAACCAGAACGGCCGGTTTCATGGGCTCGCTATCGCGCCGGTCTCTTCCTCCGGGAGAAGCCGGCTCCTGCTCCGCTCGAAAGTATCGATCGCTTGCAGGTAGTCGTCCGGCCGGCCGATATCGAGCCATTCGCCGGAGTATGGCTCTACGTAAGCCGCCATACCGGCGCGGAGCATTTCGAGCATCAGGTCGTCGAAACCGTATTTCGTGTCCGCCGGCACAAGGTCCAGAACGCGCCGGTTGACGGCGTAGACCCCCATGCTCACCAGGTACTCGTGGGCGGGCTTTTCGAGGAAGCCGGACAAACGGTTGGAAGCGTCCATCTCCAGCACGCCGTAGTCGATGACGTGCCGGCGCGTGGAGGCACCGATGGTGAACAGCCGCCGCTCGCGGATGTGGCGTTCGTAGAAAGACGCGAAATTCAGGTCCGTCAGCACGTCGCCGTTTAACAGGAGGAAATCCTCCGGCAGGTCCCGGATGAGTTTGAGCGGAGCGATGGTGCTGAGAGGCTTCGTCTCGAGCGAGTAATCGATGCGCGCTCTCCACCTCGCCCCGTCCTGGCAAAACGCCTTGAAAATTTCGGCCTGCTGGTTCACCGCCAGGGTGATCCGATCGAAGCCAAATCGCACCAACTGCCGGATGATGACTTCCAGGATAGGGTATTCGCCGATTGGCATGAGCGGTTTCGGCAGCACGACGGTGTATGGCCGCAAACGGGCGCCCCTGCCTCCGGCAAGCACGACCGCTCTCTTAGATATTGTAGACATGCCACTTGTATTTCTTCAGGTTCGCCTCGTTTCGAAACCAGGCGATGGTTCGCGCCAGGCCTTCGCGCAAGGGTATGCAAGGCCGGAAGCCCGTGGCCGCCAGGAGCTTTTCGTTATCGCAACAGAGGCGCATTACCTCGCTGGTCTTGGGACGTAGCCGTTCAGCTTCCTGCACGACGGTCGCATCGCTGTTCATGATCTCCGCAATGGTCTGGAACAGGTCGCCGATGGATACTTCCCGGCCCGATCCGATGTGGAACACTTCACCCAGCCCACCGTCGAACCCGGCAATGCTGATGAAGCCCCGGCACGTGTCCTCCACATACGTGAAGTCCCGCGTGGGTGTGGTATCGCCAAGATGCACGTGCTGCGCCCCGGAAGCAATTTGCGACACGATGGTGGGGATCACCGCCCGGGCGGATTGCCGTGGGCCATAGCAGTTGAACGGCCGCGCCACCACCAGCGGCAGTCCAAAAGAGCGGTAAAAGCTCAGGGCTATGGAGTCTGCCCCGATCTTGGTCGCGCTGTAAGGAGATTGCGGCGTGAGCGGGTGCGCCTCGTCCATGGGCACGTAGCGCGCCGTGCCGTACACCTCGCTGGTGGAAGTGTGGATCAGTTTCTTGACTCCAGCCACACGAGCCGCCTGGCAGATGTTGAGGGTCCCGCGGATATTGGTGTCCACATAGCTCTCAGGCGCCTGGTAGGAATACGGAATGGGGATGAGCGCGGCAAGGTGAAAAATCACGTCCACGCCATCCACCAGAGAGCGGCAAAAGTAGGCATCTCGGATGTCGCCGGTCAGTACCCGGACGCCAGCGAGTTGGATGTCTTCCAACCACCCCCAATGATTGAAGGAATTGTAGTGGGAAAGCGCCACTACCCGAGCGCCTTCCTGCACCAGTTGCTCCACCAGATGCGAGCCGATAAACCCGTCCGCCCCGGTCACCAGGACTGTCTGCGCGCTCAGCTTCATTAGGGTAACTATCAATATAACAACTGTCTCCGCTCCACCCCTAATCCGTCCGCAGAAACCTTCGGAGTGCAAGCCGGGAGTCCGCTGTTGCATTACCTGGCGACCGGCCGCAGCGAGGGGCGAGCCTGCCTACCGGATGAGGGGGAATGCGAATGGCCCTGGCGACTCTCTGAACTATACTGAGGAGATATGAAAGCTCTGATCACTGGTTCGGGAGGCCTGATCGGCTCGGAGTGCAGCCGGCAGCTCTGCGACCTGGGCTGGGAAGTCGTTGGAGTCGACAACGACATGCGCGCACAATTCTTTGGCGAAGCCGGGACCACCCGGCCCGTCGTCCGGGACCTGATCGATCGGTGGCCCGCGTACCGGCACTGCGATCTGGATATACGGAATCGCCAGGGCGTACGGAATCTGTTGGAATCCGAGCGGCCGGATTTTCTCGTTCATACCGCCGCCCAGCCTTCGCATGACAAGGCGGCCGCTATCCCGTATGACGATTTCGACGTGAACGCGGCCGGTACTCTCAACCTGCTGGTGGCGGCCCGCGATTTTTGTCGAGAGACTCCGTTCTGCTTCACGAGCACCAATAAAGTATACGGCGACCGCCCCAACTTTCTGCCGTTAGTCGAGATGGAAAAACGATACGATTACTCCGGTGGATTGGATGGCATTGACGAGGCCATGTCGATTGACGGCTGCCTGCATTCGGTGTTCGGCGCCTCGAAGGTGGCCGCGGACGTGATGTGCCAGGAGTTCGGCAGGTATTTCAACATGCCCGTTGGGATCTTCCGCGGCGGATGTTTGACCGGACCGATGCACGCCGCCGTCGAGTTGCACGGGTACCTGGCGTACATCGTCCATTGCGCGGTAACCGGAAAGCCGTACACGATTTTTGGTTACAAAGGGAAGCAGGTGCGCGATCAAATTCACGCACACGACGTGGCGTCTCTGTTTTTGGAGTTCTACCGGCACCCACGCTGCGGCGAGGTTTACAACCTGGGCGGCGGCCGGAGCAACAGCATTTCCGTGCTGGAGACCATCGATATCCTTGCACAGATGGGTTTTCATCTGACTTATGAGTACAAGGATCAGAACCGGCGCGGCGATCACATCTGCTACATATCGGATCTGACCAAACTTCGGTCTCACTTCCCCGGCTGGGTACTCCGGTATGGTCTCCCGCGGATCATTTCCGAGATCGTGGAGAGGAATGTACGTTATTCAGCCGCGCCTGCGTAGGCGGATCCTCCGATTTTGCAGAAATGGCGGCTTTCAGACATCGTGGATCCAGTTTCGATCGTCATCCCGTGCTACAACCCGCCGGCGTACCTGCTGGAAGCAGTCGCGTCGGCGCACTCCCAGACCTACGGGAACATCGAAGTCATTTTGGTGAATGACGGGACCGACCGCGCCGAAGGCCTTGCCGTTGTCAGACAATGTTCGGGGCAGGCCGATGTCTATATCGAACAAGAGAACCGGGGCCTGACGGCCGCCCGGAACGCCGGTTTCCGCGCAGCGCGCGGCCGTTATATCGTGCCGCTCGACGCCGACGACCTCCTCGAGCGGGAGTACGTCACGCGATGCATCGCGGCCCTCGATTCCGACCCGGCGGCGGCCTTCGCCTATACGGATTTCCAGGTCTTTGGGTCGCAGAACTACGCCGAGAATCCCGGCGAATACAACCTTTACCGCTTGCTGGACCAGAACTTTCTGACTTATGCCGCCCTTATTCGGAAAACAGACTGGGAACAGGCGGGCGGTTACGACGAATCCATGCGGCTGGGCTACGAAGACTGGGAATTCTGGCTCCGCCTGGGTGGGCGCGGCCGTTTCGGGCGGCATGTGCCCATGGCGCTGTTCCGCTACCGCAAACACGGGCCCTCTCTCTATGACATCGCGAAGGCCCGTCACACGGAGCTGGTTGCGTACATTCAGGGGCGACATCCGGAGCTTTATGAATATGACGCCCAGGCTCGCATCAAAGCCCGCTGGTCGCCGGCGGTTTGCATCGTCAGCTCCCAACCTCCGAAAGCGCAATCGATCGAAGACGTACAAAAGCTGGACGCGGCCGGCGCAGGCCCGTTGACGGCCCGTTCCCCGGCCGCGGCCTTTTTGCTGTGCTCCAGCGGAGAGATCGCCGCCAACAGTGCGGAGATGGCGGCGCTGGCCGTCTGGAGCGGCAATGACTGGCAGACACTGCCGGACGGCTCGCACGCGATCTCCCGCCGTGTTGCCGCGAGCGTGACCGACCTCTCTGGTTTCCGACCGGCTGCGACAGCCGCGGCGCGATTAGGCACCGCACGAAAGATACCGCTTCCCCGGAAGGTACACCGGCACCTCATCAATGCGGATTTACTTTCGTGGCGCTCTTGGGTCCAGCACCCGTTGCGATCCGCGCTCCGGCTCATTCCGCTGCGCGTCAAGGAACGAATCAACAGGGCCGCAGGACGCCCGTTCTTCGATCTTTCTTTCTACCTGCAATTTCAACCTTCTTCCGTGGTGCTGGGGAATCGTTTGATCGAACCATTGCGCTATTTCCCGCATGCTTCGGGGGACCGCTCCCGGCTGGCACTGGTGGTTCCTCACCTGGGGCCTGGCGGCGCGGAGTCCGTGCTCCTGGACATCGTTGCCGCCTTATGCCGCAAACGATTCGAAGTCCTGCTTCTGGCTACCCAATCCCGCGATGACCGCTGGCTCGCGAAGTGGAATGTCCAGGTCGATCATATTTACGACTTAGCCCGCGTCGTTCCTCCCGCGCGCATGACCGCGGCGATCTGTTCCGTTGTAGCGAACTGGGGATGTGACGCGGTCCTGGTGCAGAACAGCCTTTATGGCTATGCGGCGCTCCCGGCCATCAAGCGCCTGGCACCGGAAACCAAGTCGCTCGATATCATTCATGCGCTGGACGAGGCCTGGGATCAAGTCTCCACCATCTTCGAGGTAGCGAAGGACCTGGATCTCCGGGTAGCGGTTTCCGATGCGGTTCGCGACCGCCTGCTGAAAGCCGGAATACCCGCACAGAAAGTGAGGGTGGTGCGGGGCGGCGTGGATCTGGACCGCTTCCGCCCGGCACCGGCACATTTCGATCGCGAAATGAAACAGATCCTCTTCGCCGGCAGACTCGATCCCGTGAAGCGCCCGTTGCTGCTGGTGGACATAGCGACCCGTTTGTTGGCGCTTCGAACACGGCGGGACTTTCGATTCCTCATCGCGGGCGATGGCCCCGAGATGCGTTCTTTTCGCAAGCGGGTGAGCAGAGAAGGCCTGCAAAGTTTGTTTGAGTTCCACGGCCATGTCGATCACCTCCCTCCCCTCTTCAGTGCCTCGGATGTAGTGATCCTACCCTCCAGGGCGGAAGGCATCCCGCTGGTGGTTCTGGAAGCGCTCGCTTGTTCGCGTCCGGTGGTGGCGTCCAACGTAGGCGCGATCGGCGAGGTGCTGACTCCGGATTGCGGGGTTCTCATCGACGTGGGCCGCAGCGAGGCCGCGGCATTTGCGGGCGCTCTCGATACCCTGCTGAACCAGCCCGAGCTGCGGGAAAAAATGGGAGCCGCCGGCCGAAAAAAGATCGAAGCAGAATACGACGTTCGCCTCACCCGCAAGATCTATTCGCGGCTTTTACTGAATCTCGCATAACATAGAGTGACCCTGGGCCGTTGGGATCTGGGTCGGCAAGAGACGGCTGCGAAAACGATGCCAGCGAAGCCGGCGGCGGTCAAAGCCCCCGCCGAGACGGCGGCGAAAAAGAGGGCTGCGGCCAAGAAGAAGACGGCCAAGGCCTCGGCGCCGGTAATGGCGGAAGCTGGTCGCCGTGCTGCCGTCTCTGGTCGTGGGCGACGGCAGCGGCGCGGCTGAGATCGCCGCCGCCCAGGTGACGCCGATCGTCGGCACGGGCTCCGAGACGCAGTTCCAGTTTCAGGGAACTATCAGCAGCCAGAAGCCGTTCCGCGACCTTCGCGCGAAAACTGGTAAACTCAAAGGAGCCATAGACTTGCTGGAGTGGCGGAACTGGCAGACGCACGGGACTCAAAATCCCGCGACCTTCACTGGTCATGAGGGTTCGACCCCCTCCTCCAGCAC
>JBEKTU010000111.1:0-15348 GCA_049515735.1 Bryobacteraceae bacterium | reverse complement strand
CTCCTGGCGGTCGAGCCTTCGGCCTGTCCCAGCCTGACCAAGGGCACCTTCACTTACGACTTCGGCGACACCGCCAAGCTGACGCCGCTCATCAAGATGTTCACGCTGGGGCACGATTTCGTCCCGCCGGGCATCCACGCCGGCGGCCTGCGCTATCACGGCGCCTCGCCGCTGCTCAGCCACCTGCTGAAGCTCGGCTACATCGAAGCCCGGGCTTACTTGCAGCTACCGGTGTTCGAGGCGGCCATCCAGTTCACGCGCACCGAAGGGATTCTGCCGGCGCCGGAATCGGCGCACGCCATTCGCGCCGCGGTGGACGAAGCCCTGGCCGCGCGCGAAGAAGGCAAAGCCAAAGTGATTCTATTCAATCTCAGCGGCCACGGCCACTTCGACCTGGCGGCCTACGAGAACTACCTGACGGGAAAGTTGCAGGATTACGAGTATCCCGGCCGGGACGTGGAGCGGGCGCTGGCGGCGATATAGGGGGTCGGGGACCGCTGGGTGAACGCAGGGACCGACGGCGAAACCCAAGGGCCTGGAGCGCCGCAGGCAGATACTCAAGCAGCGCCGTGCCGAGGAACAACGGGAAGCTGATCGGGAAGAGTTGGCTTGCGTACAGCTATGCGACGACGGTTTTTTTCTTGCGTTTGCCCCTGGAATCGGACCTTTCAACCGAGACAGTTTCCGTACCGATTGTCTGCCAACAAATGTAATCGAGAAGTTCCAAAATCCGGGTCGAGCAGCGCTCCTATGGCTAACCATTGTATCGAGATGCTAGCGAAGCGGGTTGGTCCTGATCCACCCACTGATTAACACGAGCGATGAACCGTACCAGCCAGCATCGTTCTTTGTATATTTGAAGGTAGGGTGTCATAACCGCTTCAGCCTGTTTACCGACCATCAAGTCGAAATGCTCCGTGAGGGTTTCAATGTCGCACTTGAGCGCTAGGTCCTCGGGAATACCTTGCGCCAGCATTCCATTCCGGTCTTCGATCTCTTTCCTTAGTCTCCGGGTGACAGTATCAAATTCTTCCAAAAACGCTATCACGTCTGGTCCAAAGAGCCATTGGGCGTGACCAAGCTCGGCGTACAACGTTTTTAGCGTATCCAACTCGACTATTCCACGGCTTTCCGTAAAAGTGATCCAGTAGTCAACTAGGCTTCTATAAACTCTGAACCTCTTATCGTACAAGTCCTGCTTCAATTGCTGCCGCTGAAGGTAGGCTTGAAAAAAGCCGACGATTAGGACGGCGACTACGGCGATTAGCGGACCAAGTGCCTCCAGGAAGTCGACCCAATCCCTTATGTGTTGTTGTGGCATTTGCCGCATTCTAGCAGACCGCTGGCGTAAGAGGGCATTGGTACGTTCGGAAGGGCCAGGGGCGGCCATCGAAGGCGATCCAGGGAAAACGGCGGTTCACTGCACAAGGGGAAGATGTGGAACCGGAGTTCCACATTGTTTCAAAAGCTCGACATCATTGACGGTAAGGTCTGCTATTCGTTTTGATCGGACGGCTTCGCAACGCTTCTCAAGCTCTGCGGCCTCCAGCTTCATCGTCTGGAGCAACTTCCGTTCCTGCTCTTCCTTCTGTCGCTGTGCTTCGGCTTCCTGCTGCAAGCGCCTCGTTTCGACTTCCTGGTCATGACGGGGCTGTAATTGGGCAAGCCTCGCTCTCAAAGGCGCAAGCTGTTTGTCAATCTCGGTGGTATCGACATCAGCGCTCTTTCCTCTGGCGATGAGTTCTCGAATCTCCAGATCATTGATTTTCGATGCAATTGACGAATACTGGTCTTCCCCGTCTGCTTCGTGGCCTGTCGTCCAGATTGACCGTTCACTGCTACGCCACATGAACAACAAAATGAACAAGACAATTCCGATGATGCAGATGAAGCCAAATAGCGGACCCTGTGCAAAAACCCGAGAAGAAAGCGGTGCTCGATGCAATCTCGACATTTGCGGTAATACTAGCGCCGCAATCGAATGTTGTCAAGGCCGCGGTGGGGGTGATTATTGAGTCCCGCATAATATAGCGACACTTTCGCCTACATACTGGGTTGGGGTAATTCGGGGTAATTCGGTGACAGGCAACGAAACCCCCAAACTGCGGGGGTTTCGCAGCCAGCCACCGAATTGCGGCGTCGCGCTCGCCCCGATCGTCAGTTCACTTGGACGTAACGCCGACTCACGGAAGTGGCTGCGATCAGTGCCTGGCGGGTGAAGGACCCGCCGAAAGTCGCCAAGCGCAGAGGAAAGTGTTGCTTGCCCCGTTTCGGTACCCACCGCCGCGCCCGGCACCGGATTGACAACAGTGCAGCGGGAATCCGCCGCACGACGGTGAGATACTGAAAGGCGTGCCGACCATACTGATGGCGGGGCCATACCGTGTGTATTTTCACAGCCATGAGCTGAACGAGCCTCCCCACGTCCATGTGGATCGCGACGATCAGTCGGCAAAGTTCTGGCTGGACCCGGTTGCGCTGGCCAGAAACCTTGGCTTCGGTCCGGCGGAGCTTCGGCGAGTCCACCGGCTAGTGGCGGAGAATCGCAATCTTTTGTTGGAGAAATGGCATGAACGCTTCCTATCTTAATTCCGGAGAACGCGTACGAGACGTACACGTCACTGAGGACACACTGGCGGTGGACCTCGCAGACGGGCGCACAATCATCGTTCCCCTGACGTGGTATCCCCGGCTTTTGAGCGCTACCATGGAACAGCGATCTCGCTGGAAAGTAAGCGGAGCAGGCTATGGGATTCGCTGGCCGGAGATTGATGAAGACTTGAGCACGGAAGGCCTACTCCGCGGCGCGCCGGCCGCCGCAGAACCCGCTCGCCTTAGCCGCTAGGCCAGGCTGGTCGCGCGGATCGCGGATGTCCCCGCCGTTTTGCGCTATAAGACCTTTCAGACGCCCCGCCGCGCCACCTCGCGCCGCATCGTCGTGACCAGGCGGCGGATTCCCCGGGACCAGTCCGGAAACAAATCGACGTACTGGAATTCCCGCTGGATGGATCGCGGCACGCGGCAGCCATCCAGGCGCAGGGGCACGACGAAGATTTCATCCAGCGGCACGCGCCGCGCGCAATCCAGGGCATAACGGACCTCCGCTTGGAACCCGCCGGTTTTGTTCACCGAGTTTTCCGAGAAGCAGGCCACAAAGAAATCCGAGGTTTCAATGGCGCTCTCGATGGCGCGCGGCCAGTTCTGGCCCGGCACCAGCTTGCGCGCATCCGTCCAGGGGCTGAACCCGGCCGTTTCCAGCGCCTCGCACAGGTGATCGACCGCTTTCAGATCCTCTCTCACATGGGCGATGAAGACCTGCGGCAGCCCGGACGGTTCGAAGCGAAAGCCGCGCGCGGCGTCCGGGTAGAATACGCCCAACCCGTCGATCTCCACCACTTTGCCGGCGGCCACGCCGCGAATTACCACCTGCGCCAATTGTTCGGTTGCGGAGCAGTCAGCCACGGCGCTCGCCTCCTTGCCGCTGGAACGCCACTTTCCCGTCCGGGCGTGGAATGAAGGTGCCCAAACCCGGCAGCGAAGCCTCTTTGCCCTGGCGCAGATTGAGGAGAATCTGGTGCACCACATGGTCCAACCGGTCCGCCGCCTCGGCTTGGCTGAGACCCGTTTGCCGCGCTATCCGTTTTGCGATATCCGGCTTCTTCATTCCGATTCCACTGTAGCAGCGGGTCACGTCCGAGGCGCCTCGCATGTCACGGGGAGCGTCCTTCAACCAATTGAAAAGAAAAGTGGTTTGACGGGAGCGAAATGTTGAAAACAGTTGTGATCGCGGCGGCGCCGGGCGCGACGAAATGCTGGCGCGCGGCAATGGATTGGCGCGGGATTCCGGCCCGGCTCGTTGATTGCAAGAGACTTCCAAAGTGGCGAAGCAAGTGCTTCAAGTATGGCGGCATGTTGGATCCGATCGCGGGACAACTGGAACGATACATGGACCTGTTGAGCGCGCGGCAAAAGCTGGTGGCTTCGAATATTGCCAATGCGGACACGCCCGGCTACCACACGGAGGACATCGATTTTCAAAGCGAGTTTCAGAATGCCGCGGGCTTGGCGCCGCGAACCATCGAGGTGACGGGTCTGGCGATGAAGAACGACGGCAACAACGTCAGTCTGGATCGCGAGTCGCGGCTGCTGTCGGAAAATGCGCTTCGGTTTCAACTGGCGTCCAGCCTGCTGCGGTCCGAAATCCAGAGCGTGCGTGAGGCCATCAAGGAAGGGCAAAGCTCGTGAGCCTGTTCTCGGTTTTGTCGATTGGCGCCTCGGGCATGGCCGCGCAACGCGCACGGGCGGAGCTGCTGGTCGAGAATCTGGCCAACGCGGAGACCACGCGCACGCCGGAGGGCGGACCCTACCGGCGAAAGGACGTGGTATTTGAGAGCACGCCGGTGGCCTCGCCGTTTGCGTCGGTTTTCGACACGCAGATTCAGGCTGCGGGGGGCGTCGCGGTAGCCGATGTGGTGACCGACAACAGCGACCCCGAGCGCCGCTACCAGCCGGGACACCCGGATGCGGACGCCGATGGTTACGTGGCATTCCCGCGGGTGAATCCGGCCGAAGATATGGTCGATTTGATGGGCGCGGCGCGCAGCTACGAGGCCAATGTGGCGGCCATCGGCGCGGTCAAGGACATGATCCAGCGCTCGATCGACCTGCTCCACTGAGGCTGACCGATGACAGGACCCATTCTTCCGATTTCCAGCCTTGCTCCGACCAGTCCCATCCTGCCGGCGGGGGAATCGACGGGGGGCGGCGCATTTCAGGAGGCGCTCACCACCGCCATTCAAAATGTGGAAGCTTTCGGAAACAATGCGTCGGCATCCGTCCAACGGTTCCTGTCCGGCGAAGGCGAGGAACTCCACACCACGATTATGGCGACCCAGCGGGCGGAGCTGGCCTTTGAATTGTTTCTGCAAGCCCGCAACAAGGTGGTCAGTGCCTACCAGGAAATCATGCGCATGCAGATGTAGCGGCCTCAGGTTTTCGGCGCCGTCCGTCGATCTAATATGGCAGGCCGCCGTGCGGCTTCACGAAACACCATGAACAATATTCTGGCCCACCTCTCCTGGCGGCAGCGGATCACCATCTTGACGGTGATTGTGGCGGCCGGGGCGGGCCTGTACGAGCTGGCCCAATGGAGGCGGGAAGCCGATTTCCGGCCGTTGTTCACTGGCCTCGCGCCGGAAGACGCCGCTGGAATCGTGCAAAGGCTTAAAGAGAGCGGCGTGGATTACCGCCTGCCCGAGGGAGGAGGCATCGTGCTGGCGCCTTCCGCCCGGATTGCCGAACTGAGATTGGTGATGGCGGCGGCGGGACTTCCGAAAGCCGGCCGCATCGGCTTCGAGTTGTTCGATAAGACCAATCTGGGGGCGACGGAATTCACCGAGCACGTGAACTACCGGCGCGCGCTCGAGGGGGAACTGGAACGGTCCGTAATGTCGCTGGAGGCGGTCGAGCAGGCCCGTGTCCACCTGACCTTCCCCAAGGACTCGGTGTTCCTCGACGCACAGCAGCCGGCCAAGGCCAGCGTGCTGGTCAAGCTGCGTCCAGGGGCGCGCCTGGCGCCGCAAAACGTGCTGGCCATCGATCACCTGATAGCCAGCGCGGTGGAGGGGCTCACGCCGGATGCGGTTTCGGTGCTCGACATGAACGGCAATCTGCTGGGCCGGCCGCGGCCGCCCGGAACCCCGGACTCGCCGGAGCTGTCCGAGGCCGCTCTGGATTACCGGCACAGCGTGGAAGCGGACCTCCTGGCCAAAATCAATTCCACTCTCGAACCGCTGCTGGGCGCGGAGAAGTTTCGAGCCGGCGTGTCGGTGGAATGCGATTTCTCGGGAGGCGAGCAGAGCGAGGAGGTCTTCGACCCGGCGCGCTCGGTGATGGCCAGCTCGCAGCGGACCGAGGACAGCTCCGGCTCGGGCGGCGCCAACGGTGTGCCGGGAACAGCTTCGACCTTGCCGCGGCCCACTTCGCGCCCGGGCACCAACCCGAACCACGTGTCGCGCGTCACCGAGAACATTACCTACCAATCCACGCGCACCGTGAAGAAGACTCGCATGCCGGCGGGTTTGGTCCGGAAGATGTCTCTGGCGGTGCTGGTCGACCAGGCCGTCAGGTGGGAGCCGGACAAGAACGGACCCAGGCGCGTGCTGGTTCCGCCGCCGCCGGAGGAGCTCAAGATCATCCACGACATGGTGGCGGGCGTGACCGGCTTCAACGCGGAGCGCGGCGACCAACTGGTGATCGAGACGCTGCCTTTCGAAAGCACTCTGCTGCTGGAACCGCCGCTGCCGCCCGGGGCGCCGGGACTTGCGAAACCGTCCGTACCCGCGGCAACCACGCTCAAACTGGACCAGAAGACGCTGCTGATCGCGGGCGGAGCCGTGCTGGCCCTGATCGTGCTTGGAATGCTCGTCGGCATGTTGTCGCGGCGGCGAACGAGCGGCGGAACCGCCGAGGTCACGGGCCCACCCGCGCTGCCCGCGGGTGAAGGCGCCATGGCCGCGGCGGGCGGTTCGAGAAACCCGGGCCTCGAGCAGCAGATTGAGTCGAAACTGGCGGAGCACGAAGCGCTGCAACAGAAGATGGATGCGCAAGCGCTGAATTCGCTGAAGCTTTCGCCGGTGATCACGAAGAAGGCCGAGGTATTCGCCAAGCACCTCCGCGAAAAGATCAAGACCGAACCCGAGGTTTCGGCTCAGATCTTGCACACCTGGATTCGGGAGGAAGAGAACTGATGCATCGCCGGGAGTGCGCCCCATGATCGTGAACACGGCCCAGGAAGAGGCCCTGCCGAGTCTGCGCAAGGCCGCCATGCTGCTGATCGTGCTGGGCGAGCAGACCAGCGCGGAACTGCTGCAACAACTCTCCGAGGACGACGTGCAGAGGGTCAGCCGGGAGGTGGCCAAGATCACGTCGATTGACACCGAGCAAGCCGAGGGCGTATTGGAAGAGTTTCACCAGCTCTCCACCGCGGGCGATTATGTGGCGCGGGGCGGAGTCGACTACGCCCGCAAACTGCTGATGCGGGCCTTCCAGCCGGATGTGGCCAGGCGGCTTCTGGACCGGCTTACCAAGGCGCTGGGCGCCGACGCCGCCTCCTTCGATGTGATCCAGAAAGCCGATCCGGGGCAGCTCGCGAAATTCATCCATAGCGAGCACCCGCAAACCATCGGACTGGTGCTCTCGCACCTGAATTCCTCACAGGCGGCCGCTCTGTTGACCTCCTTGCCTCCGGGGCTGCGGTCGGACGTGGTGCAACGCATGGCCAGCCTGGACCAGATTTCTCCGGAGGTCATCCTGAAAATCGCAGGCGTTATCGGCCAGAAGCTGAAAACCCTGGGCGAATTCAGCCGGGAATCCTACGGAGGCGTGCGCGCCGTGGCGGAAATGCTGAACCGCCTCGACTCCGGATCGAGCCGCGAGATTCTGGACCACATCGAGCAGCAAGACGCCAACCTGGCGGAGACCATTCGCCACTTGATGTTTGTGTTCGAGGACCTGCTGCTCATCAATTCGTTGGGGCTGAAGGAAGTGCTGGGCAAAGCCGACCGGAAACTGCTGACGGTAGCGCTCAAGGGCACCAGCGAGCAACTCAAGAACCATATTCTGGGTTGCATGTCCCAGCGGGGCGCGGAGATGCTGCGAGAGGACATGGAGGCGCTCGGGCCGGTGAAGATCAAAGAAGTGGAATCGGCGCAGCAACAGATCATTGCGGTGGTGCGCCAACTCGAATCCGAAGGCGTATTGAGTTTGAAGGGAGCCGTCGGAGAGCAGTATGTCGTCTAAGGTGCTGGCGCCCGACGAGTCGCCGGCCGCAACGCCCATGGTCTGGCAGCAGGTGCCGGCGCCACCGGGAGGGTCGGGCGGCGGGGCGGGGGCGCCACTGGACTCGGCCGCCGGTACCACGCAACTCGAGCAGCAGTGCGAACAACGGGTTAGAGAGGCGCGAGCCGCGGGATTGCGCGAGGGTGAAGCCGCCGGGCGGAGCCGCGCCGCCGCCGAGCTACAGCCGGTTATCGAGCGGCTGGTGCGCTCGATTGAGGAACTCGGCCAGATGCGCGCGCGGCTGCGCAACGAAGCCGAGGCGGACCTGGTCCGGCTTTCGCTGGCGATTGCGCGCCGGGTGCTGCGGCGCGAGATGTCCATCGATCCGGACGCTCTGCGCGGGGTGATCGTGGCCGCTCTCGAGAAACTGCACTCCCAGGAAATCTGCCGCGTGCGGGTCCATCCGTCGCTTGCGGGAATGGTCGGCGCCCGCCTTCGGGAGGCGGTCGCGGGCTGCGGCGCGGAGGTGATCGCAGACCCCTCGCGCCAGCCTGGCGATGTGGTGTTCGAAACCGAGCGGGGCAACCTGGACGCTTCGGTGGATTCGCAACTGCTGGAGATCGAGCGCGGGCTGGCGGATTGTCTGAGGAAGCACTCATGAAGCAAGAGATCTCTCTCGCACCGTACTTCGCCGAACTGGACCGGGTTTCTCCCATGCGCTGGACCGGGCAGGTGACCGAGGTAGTCGGCCTGCTGATCGAATCGCGCGGGCCGTCGGTGGCGATTGGCGACTTCTGCGAGGTTGCGACCGGCGGCGGGCGGCCCATCCGCACGCAGGTGATTGGGTTTCGCGACGGCCGTGTGCTCTCCATGCCGCTCGAGGAAGTCGACGGCCTGCAACTGGGCGATCTGGTGACGGCGCGGAGCGAGGAAGCCCGCGTGGAAGTCGGGAGGGCGCTGCTCGGCCGCGTGATCGACGGATTTGGAAAACCCATGGACGGCGGCCCGCCGCTCGAAGCGCAGGACGCCTATCCGCTGCACGGCGTGCCTGCCAATCCCCTCAGCCGCGAGCACATTACCGAACCGCTGGTCACCGGAATCCGCGCCATCGACAGCCTGCTGCCGTGCGGAAAGGGCCAGCGCATTGGAATCTTCGGCGGCAGCGGTGTGGGTAAGAGCACGCTGCTCGGTTCCATGTCGCGGCACAATTCCGCGGACGTTGCGGTCATCGCCATGATCGGCGAACGGAACCGCGAAGTGCGCGGGTTTATCGAGAACGAGCTCGGGCCGGAAGGACGCAAGCGCTCGGTGGTGGTGGTGGCCACTTCCGAACGGCCAGCGCCGCTGCGCGTCCGCGCGTGTTTCGTGGCGCTGGCGGTGGCCGAGTACTTCCGCGATCAGGGAGCCGCCGTGCTGCTGGTCATGGATTCGGTGACGCGCCTGGCCATGGCGCAGCGGGAGATCGGATTGGCCGCGGGCGAGCCTCCCAGCCAGAAGGGGTATACGCCGTCGGTCTTCAACCTGCTGCCCAAGGTTCTGGAACGGGCCGGCAACTTCGCGCGCGGCTCCATCACCGGCTTCTTCACGGTGCTGGTGGAAGGCGACGACTTCAACGAGCCGATCAGCGACGCATTGCGGGCCATTCTCGATGGCCATATCATTCTTACGCGGCAGCTTGCGACGGTGGGGCACTACCCGGCAATCGATATTCTGCACTCCGTCAGCCGGCTTACGTCCGCCATCGCCACGCCGCGCCAGAAGGAGGCCGCCACCAAGTTGCGGCAGGCCATGGCGGCCTATCGCGACGCCGAAGATCTGATCCAACTCGGCGCGTATGTGGCGGGGACGAACCCCGGCCTGGATGCCAGCATCCGGTTGCGCCCCGAACTGCTGGAATTCCTGCGGCAGGACCACGCCTCTAAGTCCACCCTTCAGGAAACCTTGTCGAGAATGGAGGGTCTGGCCGCGCGCCTCGACCTGGTTCCCGTCCCCGTCGCCAAGCAAAAACAATGATTCCGTTCCAATTCCGCTTGCAGCAAGTTCTCGACTGGCGGCAAACGCAACTCGAGCTGGAGGAGATCAAGTTCAAGCGGCAAACCGCCGCGCTGGCCGATCTGGATCGCGCGCGCGCCGAACTGGAGGCCGCGGGAGTCAAAGCGGAAGTCCAGGTGCGCGACTGGATCCCGCTGGTGGGCCGCGACCTGGCGGCGTTGGGCAGTTTCCGCCTTTCCATAAGGATGAAAGAGAAGGAAATCGCCGCCCGGCGCGCAGAATGCCAGGAAAAACTCTATGCGCAGCAGCGCGTCATGCTGGAGGCCCGGCGACGCTGCCGCTTGCTCGAGCGGCTGAAGGAACGCCGGTTTTCGGAATGGGAGCTGGCGCAGAATCGCGAGCTCGAGCAACTGGCCACGGAATCCTACCTGGCGCAGTGGTCCCGGCGGCGGGCGTAGCGCACCCTCCTTATAATGGAGTTCATGACTCCCGAGACGCCCGCTCCACCGCTCACGGTCGAAGGCGCCAGCGTGCTGCACCAGATGATGCGCTTCCGCCGGCCTGCCTGGCGCGCCCTTTCCGCTGAAAGCCGCGGCGAAATCCTCGAAGAGGCCGCACGCGCGCTGGCGGCCTGGGAGCGTCCCGACGGTGGCCGACAGAGCGCGGTCTATTCGTTGCTGGGACACAAGGGCGACCTGCTCTTCCTGCACTTCCGGCGCAGCTTCGAGGAGTTGAACCAGGCCCAACTCGAACTGGCGCGGCTGCGGTTCGGCGATTATCTGGAACCGGCGGCTTCCTACCTTTCCGTGGTCGAGCTCGGCCTGTACGAATCCACGGCCAAGGTCTACGGAGGATTGGCCGCCAAGGGCGTCGAGCCGCATTCCGACGAATGGAACCAGGAGATCGAAGCCGTGCTCGCGCGGCAGCGGCAGGCCATGGCGCCGCGCCTCTGGCCGGAAATCCCGGACGCGAAATATCTCTGTTTTTATCCCATGGACCGGCGGCGCGGCGAATCGGCGAATTGGTACCAGGTGCCCATGGCCGACCGCCAGCGCCTGATGCACGAGCACGGCCTGGTGGGGCGGCGCTACGCGGGCGAAGTACGGCAGATCATCACCGGGTCGATCGGATTCGACGATTGGGAATGGGGCGTCGACCTTTTCGCCGCCGATCCGCTGGTCTTCAAGAAACTCATCTACGAGATGCGGTTCGACGAAGTGAGCGCCGTGTATGCCCTCTTTGGCACGTTCTACGTGGGCTTGCGCCTTCCGGCCGCGGAGCTGGGCGGGATGCTCGCGGTGTAGCTCCCCCTACGGCGTCTTCTCCGCGTGCGCCGCGCTCGAGCGCAAATGGGCGTAGAAACCCAGGTCCGATCCGGTCAGCAGCTTGGTGGCGAAAACGATCTGTCCCGTGTGCAGCGAGAAATGCTCTACCACGTGATAGATCGCTTCCAGAACCGACACCTCGTATTTCTGAATCACCACGCGTTCGGCCAGGCGTTGCGGCGTGACCGCAACGATCACCGCCGCGGCCTCCGCGACAATTCCCCGAACGCGCTCCTTCAGCTCGGGAATCGAGCTGCCGCCGCGCGCCGAGAATTCGCGATCGCGCTCGCGCGTGTCGGGAGCGCCACCCACTCCCGCGACGATCCACTGGCGCACATTGCCTGAAAGGTGCAGCACCAGGTTGCCGATGGCGTTCTCGTTTTCGCTGCCGCGCGCCCAGACCTGCTCCTCGGTGAGCTTGCCCAGGCACGCCTCGATGTGCGAGAGGCTCAGTTCGAGCCTACGCACCGAGCAATCCAGAAAAAGACGGTGGAGAGAGTCTTCCATATCTGCAAGTATAAGAGGACGGGGCGTCGTTGTGCGGGAACCCATTCACATCATCGGCGGCGGGCTGGCGGGGTCGGAAGCGGCATGGCAGACGGCGCGGCGCGGCCTGCGCTCGGCGCTGCACGAAATGCGGCCGGCCCGGCGCACACCGGCGCACCAGACCGAGGGGCTGGCCGAGTTGGTGTGCAGCAATTCGCTCAAATCCGAGCAGCAATCCACTGCGCCGTGGCTGCTTAAGGAAGAGCTGCGCCGGCTCGATTCGCTGCTGCTCGAGGCGGCGCGGAAGGCGCGAATACCCGGCGGCCATGCGCTCACCGTGGATCGCGAAGTCTTTTCCGCGGAAGTCTCTGCGGCCATCGCGTCCGAGCCGCTGATCGAACTGCGGCGCGGGGAAGTCACCACCATCCCCGAGGAGGCCATTATCATCGTCGCCACCGGCCCGCTCACCAGCGATGCGCTCGCCCAGGAGATCGCCCGGCTGACCGGGTCGGACCGTCTGTTTTTCTATGACAGCATCAGCCCCATCGTGGACGCCGATTCGGTGGACATGGACACCGCGTTCTGGGCCTCGCGCTACGGAAAATCGGCAGATGGCACGGCCGACTATCTGAACTGCCCTTTGGACCGTGAGCAATACGAGAGCTTCGTCGACGAACTGCTGAAAGCGCAAGCCGTGCCGGCTCACATCGAGGAGGACCGCACGCCGTATTTCGAAGCGTGCCTGCCCATCGAAGAACTGGCGCGCCGCGGCCGCGATACGCTGCGCTTCGGTCCCATGAAGCCCGTGGGCCTGGCCGACCCGCGCACCGGGAAGCGGCCGTACGCCGTGGCGCAACTTCGCCAGGAGAATCTGCGCGTCCGGAGTTTCAACCTGGTCGGCTTTCAGAACCACCTGAAGTTCGCCGAGCAGGCGCGCATTCTTCGCACGATTCCAGGGCTGCAGAACGCCGAGTTCCTCCGCTTCGGCCAGATTCATCGCAACACTTACATCGACGCGCCCGCGCTGCTCACGCCCACGCTGCAACTGCGCGCGCGCCCCGAGGTGCTGTTCGCCGGGCAGATTTCGGGCGTGGAAGGGTACGTGGAAGCGATTGCCACGGGGCTGATGGCGGGCCTTCACGCCTCCGCGCTGGCGGCGGGCGGCGCGCCTCGGGCGCTGCCGCGCGAGACCGCCCTGGGTTCGCTGTGCCATTACGTCTCCGGCGCCGATGCTGCGCACTACCAGCCGGCCAACATCACCTTCGATCTGCTGCCGCCCCTCGACGAAACCACCCGGCACAAGCTGCGTCACGACAAGCAAGCGCGTCACGCCGAGGTCTGCCGGCGGGCGCTCGAGGCGTTGGAGGATTACCGCCGCTGCCATGTCTGAGCTGGCGCACCAGATCGAACGGTACCTCGAGGATTTGGCGCGCGGTGGCGCATCGCCCAACACCGTCGCCGCCTACGCCGCCGATCTCCGCCAGTTCCTGGAGTTCCTGTCTCCTCCCGAAACGGAGCCGCCCGAGCCGCCGGCCGTCGATCTCCTCATTCTCCGCGAGTGGCTGGCGGCGCTGTATCGCATGAAACTCACGGCGGTAACCATCCGCCGCAAGCTGGCCGCGGTGCGCGGCCTCTACCGCTTTCTGCTGCGCGAGGGAGTCGTCCGGATCAATGTCGCGCGCCTGGTGCGAACTCCCAAGGCTCCCAAGAAGCTGCCGGAAGTGATGACGCCCGAGCAGGTCAACACGCTCATTGACGGCGTCGCGGCGGGCAAGCTCGAGCGCCCGTTCCCGGCGCGCGACCGCGCCATTTTCGAGCTGCTTTACGGCTGCGGCGTCCGCGTGAGCGAGCTGGCCGGGCTGAACCTGGAGGATGTGGATCGCGCCGAGCGATGGCTTCGCGTGCGCGGCAAGGGGCGGAAAGAACGGCAGGTGCCGCTGCCCGGCAAAGCCGCCGGCGCGCTTGAGCGCTACCTGGCGGAACGGCCCGTGGCGAGAGAAGAGCGCGCGGTTTTTCTAAACCATCGCGGCCGGCGGCTGACGGCTCGCGGAATTCGCGGCATCGTCAAACTCTACGCCACCTTCATAAGCGGCGACCCGTCCATCCATCCACACAGCTTCCGGCACGCCTACGCCACCCACCTGCTGGCCGACGGCGCAGACCTGCGCGCCATCCAGGAGCTGCTGGGCCACGCGCGGCTCTCCACCGCGCAAAAATACACCCAGGTTTCTCTCACCGACCTGATGGCCGTGTACGACAAGGCCCACCCCAAGGCGTGAATCCGATGGCCAGTCACCTGACGAACCTGCGGCGGGAGTTCCGCCCCATGCTGCGCATGGCTGTGCCGCTGGCGCTCGCCGAGCTCGGCTGGATGGCCATGGGCGTGGTGGATACCATCATGGCCGGCCGGTTGGGAGCGGCCGCCATCGGCGCCGGCAGCCTGGGCGGCAACTTGTTCTACCCCATCGCCATCTTCGGAACCGGCCTGCTGCTGGGGATGGATACCCTGGTGGCGCAATCGTTCGGCGCCGACGATCCACGGGATTGCCGGCGCAGCCTGGTGAACGGAGTGTGGCTGGCGGCCGGCCTGGCCGCCCCGCTGGCGCTGGTCCTGTGGGCCCTGATTCCGTTGCTGCGGGCGGTGGGGACGAATCCGCGTGTCATGGTCTTGCTCGCTCCCTACCTCAAAGCTCTGCTGTGGGGCATGCTTCCGCTGCTCGCCTACGCCGCCCTGCGCCGGTATTTGCAGGCGGTCAACGTGGTTGCGCCCATTACGTTCGCGCTGGTCAGCGCCAACCTCGTCAACTTCGCGGGGAACTGGGCGCTGATGTTCGGACATTGGGGCGCGCCGGCCATGGGATTGGAAGGCTCGGGATGGTCCACTACCATCGCGCGTGTCTATATGGCCGCGGTGCTGCTGGCGGCCATCGCGTGGCAGGAGCGTAAAACCGGGAACCTGCTGTTCCGCATGTCGTGGAAGCCCGACGTCGTGCGCCTCCTGCGCCTGCTCGACCTGGGGCTTCCCGCCGCGTTGCAGATCCTGATCGAAGGCGGGTTGTTCGGTGTGATCGCGGTGCTGGCCGCCCGTCTGGACGAGGTTTCGCTCGCCGCCCACGGAATTGCGGTCACGGTTGTGTCCACCACCTACATGGTGCCGCTGGGAATCGGCTCGGCCGCGGCCGTGCGTGTGGGACAGGCGGTCGGCCGCAAGGACCGCGCGGGCGTGGCGACGTCTGGTTGGACGGCGCTCCTGTTGGGGACCCTGTTCATGGGCGCCGCGGGGTTGGCGCTATGGACGGCGCCGCGCTGGATTCTCCGCGTCTTCACCGCGGATGCGGCCGTGATCGCCACCGGAGCTGCTCTGTTGCGGATCGCGGCCCTGTTCGAGCTTTTCGATGGTTTTCAGACGGTCGCCACCGGAGCGCTGCGCGGATTAGGCGATACCCGCAGCCCCATGCTGGCGCACCTGGCCGGCTACTGGGTGATTGGCCTGCCGGTATGCTACGTCCTGTGCTTCCGGCTCGGGTGGGGTGTGTCCGGCATCTGGGTGGGACTGACCACCGCGCTCATTTTGATCGGTGTCGCGCTGGTGTGGGTGTGGAAACACGGTTGTGGCCGCGATTAGCACCCATGCCCAAGGATGCCTAGCCCGCATTTCTCAAGCGGCCTCTGGCAAAGAGCCGCTCGTTCTGGCATAAACATATTTGCGACAACATGTTTGGGCCAAGAAAGGAGCGGCTTTCTGCTATGACAGAGTGTAACCAAT
>JBEKTU010000110.1:0-15428 GCA_049515735.1 Bryobacteraceae bacterium | reverse complement strand
AAGGACACGGTCGTGGTGCCTACCTATGGGCGCGCCAGCGTGGACTTTACCGCCGACCAGCCGGGACCGACGTTGTTTCACTGCCATATCCAACAGCACATGGATTTCGGCTTCAAGGCATTGCTGCGCTATTCGTAAGGGGGGCAGCCGTGTCGCCGCCTCCTCCGGATCGACGATGAGCCTTCCGCCCTTCGGATCGATGTCGTAGCCCAGCACCGGATGGCCGCCGATCCACTTGACCTTGCGCGGAGCGGCCGGAGATCGGAGGCTGTTGAGAATCTCGACAGAAGTTCTCCGGATTTCGTCGCCAAATCATCGTATCTCTTGACGGTTTTTACAACAAACCCTGAAACACCCCAAAATAGCTCTCTTAGTCACCTCAAAATAGTTCTCGACAGACCTTTACAAAATTTGCAAAAGAGTTTACGTTATCAGTGACATGCTGATAAGAGATCTTCATATCCTGATCTCTTTTGTGCAGCAGAACCTGCGTGTGGGTGTCAGAGGCGCCCGCATGGGGGTTTAGTCTGGGCGTTCAGACGCCGGGGTGCGAGAGGCCCCATAGGGGAAAAGGGATAGGGCTGGGCGGGCGTCAACAACGCAGGAGGTCAGGCATGGTAACGACCGGGAAATTCCCCACTACTTCGTTCTGTCGATCCGCGGGACATCTGAGAAGCTGCATATGGATGGTGTCCCTGATACTGCTCTTCAGCAGTTTCGCTTTGGCCCAACGAGACTTGGGCACCATCACCGGCACCGTCACGGACCCGTCAGGGGCGGCGGTGCCAGGTGCAGCAATCACGATTACTAATGTCGCGACCGGGGAGAGCTACAAGCTCGAGACCACTTCGGTCGGCGACTATACCCGGCCGGCGCTCCCGCCTGGGACTTACACCGTGGCTGCGGAAGCCACGGGCTTCCGGCGAGTGAGCCAGGAGAATGTCCAGGTCACGGCAGGAAGCAGGGTGGGCATCCCTCTCACCTTGGAGGTCGGGAATCTCGCCGAGTCGGTTATAGTGAACGCTGAAGCACCGCTGGTGCAAAGCGAAAGTGTCCAGCTCGGTGCTGGGTTGAACTCGAACATGGTCACGGACCTGCCGCTGGGCGCTCAGCGCACGTTCACGTATCTCGCCCGTTTGTCGCCCGGCGTGCTTCCGCCGGAGAACGGCGCCCGCGACCAGGGCATGGGCGGCTTCTCCGCCAACGGCCTTCGCTCCGAGGGCCAGAACAACTTCCTGCTCAACGGCGTGGATAACAACGCCAACAATATCGACTTGCAGGCCGGAACCTCATTTGTCGTCGCGCCGCCGCCCGAGGCGATCGGCGAGATATCGATTATGACCAGCGGCTACAACGCGGAGTATGGCCGGGGCGCCGGAGGCGTGATCAACGTCAATCTCAAGAGCGGGACCAACGAACTTCACGGCGGCTTATGGGAGATCTTGCAGAACACCGACCTCAATGCCAACTCGTGGCAGAACAACAGGAACGGGGTGATACGGCCGCCGGGCATACAAAACCAGTTCGGCGCGGCGGCAGGCGGTCCCATCATCAAGAATAAGTTTTTCATTTTTGCGGACTACCAGGGAACGCGGCGGGCGCAACTGGGCTCGTCCGGCTACGATACCATCCCCACGGCGTTGGAGAAGCAGGGCAATTTCTCGGGCTTGCTGGGGGGAACCATCGGGACCGATGCGCTGGGGAACACGATCACGAAGTACGAGATCTACGATCCGTCCACCACCCAGACGCTCGCCAATGGCCAAATCGTGCGCACTCCGTTTCCCGGAAACATCATCCCCGCCAGCCAGATCAACCCCGCCGCGTCCAAGATCCTCGCCCTCTTTCCGGCGACGAACGAACCGGTGAACGGTTTTCCGATAAACGACTACTACTACCAGACCCATGGCCTTCTGTGGCAAGACTCGGGCGATCTTCGCTCCGACTACCGGCTCAGCGCTAAGGACAGCCTTTATGGCAATCTGAGCTGGTCGGACAAAGGGAGCTATAGCGCCCCAGTCTTTACCAACGCACTCACCGCGGGCACCTCGCCAACGCTAAATAATCTAACCCGCAACTTCCAGCTCGGGTACACGCGAGTGTGGACCTCGTCCGTGATCTCGGAAACCCGGGTCGCTTTCACTCGTTTGATGGTCTGGGGAGCCGGTCCGGATAACACTGTCGATGAGTACCAAGCCTTTGGCATTGGAGGATACGACCCCACACATAGCACGCCGGATAACGGTGGGCTTCCGAACACTACGTTTAGCCGGTACACCAGCGTCGGCGGGTCGAACTGGGGGCCAAGCCATGAGTGGAGCAACACTTTTGACTTTGTCCAGAACGTGGCTATAATGAGATCCTCCCACTCCTTCAAATTTGGGGCCGAGTACAAGCCGATCCGGTTCCCCTTCCGCCAATTCCAGGTTCCGCACGGCGAGCTGGATTTTTCGCAAAACGATACGGCGTATCCTTCTACGGCGAGCGGCGTTGGCGGCACACTGGCCAGCAATAGCGGCGATGCGATGGCCGCGTTTCTGCTGGGCGTTGTGAACACCGGCTCGATCACCACGACCAACGAGATCTCGGCGATGAAGCAGAGTTACTCGTTCTACGCGCAGGACGACTGGAAAATCACCCCGAAACTGACCATGAACCTGGGGATGCGGTACGAGCTCTTCTCGCCCGAAGCTGAGCAGTTCAACCGGGAGTCGAACTTCGACTTTAACAATGTGACCCTTTACATACCCTCGGGCCCGGACGAGAACGCCCCCCTGCCGCCGAACTTTGCCACGTCCTACCCGAACGTCACGGTGTCCCGCGGCCAGGTAGGCAAGTACTTGATCCCGTGGGACAAGTGGGACTTTGGCCCGCGGTTTGGCTTGGCTTACAAAATGGCTTCGAAGACGGTCCTTCGCCTGGGCTACGGAATTTTCTACGGCGGCGAGGAGAATCTGGGTGGCAATCCCCAGGTGGGCGAACAGGTGCCGTTCAACAATATGGTCACGCTGAATCGTGTTGACTTGAATCTGAAGTCGATCGGCACGTTCGCTGCGAATCCGTGGTTCCCCGGGGGATTATCCGCCGGCATTCCGTCGAACGTTTTCACCACCCTGCCCTCCCAGATCGAATTCCGTGGCGTGGCCCCGGACTGGAGGAACCCGATGGTGCAGAAGTGGAACGTGGCGCTACAACGCGAGTTGCCTTGGGGTACCGCGCTGGAGGTGGCCTACGTGGGCAACCTCCAGAGGCACCAGATTGTCGAATATGCCGGGGATCTTGTCCCCAACATCGGAACCACCAACTCCTCCATTACCAGTACTACCCAGGCGCTGATACCAAATATCGCGACCAACTCCCAGCTCACCAGCACCTTTGGGTTTGGAAACTACAATAGCTTGACCGCGAAGCTGGAGAAACGCCTCTCCAAGAATGTGCAGTTCCTTAGTTCCTACACGTATGGGCATGCGTTGGCCGATACGGGCACTCCACTGACCTATGTTGGCACGCCTAATCTCTTGAACTGGGCCAACGCGTACTCTAATGCCCTCTGGGACATTCGCCACAGTTTCACGACCTCGTTCATCTACCAACTGCCCTTTGGCAAGGGGCAGGCGATGGGGGCGCATTGGGGTTCCGCGCTCAACCAGGTGCTGGGCGGATGGGCAGTGGACGGGATTCTATCCATCCGCACTGGCCAGCCATTCACCGCTTCGTCCAACGCCTGCCAGGGTGTCTGGGCTTCGTGCCGCCCCGACGTAGTGGCGGGCATGGATCCCAACGCCGCGCCGCCTGGCGGCAGGTCGCCCGCGAAATGGTTCAACACGGCCGGATTTACGACACCCGCCCCCCTGACGGGCGGCGACGAGGGCACGAGCATGATCCGCGGTCCGGGAAACAGCACGCTCGACGCTGCGCTGTTCAAGACCTTCCGCTTGACCGAGCGCTTCACCATGGAATTCCGGTTTGAGGCCTTCAACGCGTTCAACAAGACGCAGTTCGGCTTACCCGACGGGGCTCTGCAAGACTCGACCTTCGGCCAGATCACCACGAGTTCGGGTCAACGTAACACCCAGTTCGCTCTCCGGCTGCATTTCTAGCCGGACGCCAGACCCTTAACCCTTAGACCAGCCTCCGCCTTGGCGGTGGGGGCTGGTTTTTTATGCTGGACAAGGGCACGGAGGAGCCAGGCGTGGCCCCTTCCTGGGCTGCCGGACTCGTTCGAAATAGGAAAAAATGAGAAAAACAGCTCCGAAAGGGGCGGTTGGATGTATAATCGGCACCGGGCCAGGATTGCAAGATGGAAATCCTGGCTACAAGGAAAACTTCATGAAACTTCGAATCTTGTTTTGCGGCACTCTGGTGTGCTCTCTCGCCTTCGCTGCGAGCCAGAGCAACACCAGATCGGCCCCAAACACCTCTGCTTCGGACATCCCTCACTTGCAGAAGCAGGGTACAGCCACCCAACTGATCGTCGACGGGAAGCCGTTCCTGGCGCTGGCGGGAGAACTGCACAACAACAGCGCCACCAGCCTCGAGTACATGGAACCGCTATGGGCCAAGATCGTCCAGTCCAAACTCAACACCGTCCTGGCGGGCGTTTCCTGGGCCCAGATCGAGCCCGCGGAAGGGAAGTTTGACTTCAGCGTGCTGGACGGCGTGATCCGGGAGGCATACAGTCACAACCTGCGCCTCGTGCTGCTGTGGTTCGCAACCTGGAAGAACGGCCTGTCCAGTTACCCGCCCGACTGGGTGAAGAAGGACTTCGAGCGCTTCCCGCGCGCCCAGATGGTGGGCGATAACTCATCCTGGCCTGTATTCGGATCGCCGAAAACCCCGGTCACAGGGGGTTTGAATATCGAACTGCTCAGCCCCTTCGGCGATGCCACCCGGGACGCCGACGCGCGCGCTTTTGCGGCCATGATGAGGCACATCAAGGAAGTGGATGGCCAGCAGCACACGGTCATCGGGATCCAGGTGGAAAACGAAACGGGAATGCAGGGGGACACCCGCGACCGTTCGCCCCTGGCCAATAAGGCTTTCGAGGCGCAGGTTCCGAAGGAGCTGATGGACTACCTCCAGCAGCACAAGGATACCCTGATTCCGGAGTTGCGCAAGGTGTGGGAAGCGACCGGCTTCAAAACCTCCGGGACCTGGCAGGAGGTGTTCGGCAAGAGCCGGCCGACGGATGAAATCTTCATGGCTTGGTACTTTGCGCGCTACATCGGCCGGGTGGTGGAGGCGGGCAAGGCCGAATACCCCATACCGATGGTCACGAACTGCCCGCAGATCGGATTTGGGACGGCGCCTGCGCCGCTGCGCGGAGGCGGACAGAGCGGTGGTGCCATGCCCGACGCGATGGACATCTGGAGAGCCGGGGGGCCGCGCATCGACCTGTTCGCGGCCGACATTTACAGCGCCGACTTCAAGGGCTTTTGCGCCAAGTACAACCAATCCGGGAACCCGCTGTTCATCGCCGAGACAGGGGGTGGGCCGGATCTCCAACGCCGGGCGCTGTACGTCTTCGGACGCCACGACGCAATGGCCTTCTCGCCGTTTGGCATTGACAGCATGGTGGGGCGCGATCCCGACGTGTTCGGCTATGATCTGGTCTCGCAATTGGCGCCCCTGATTCTGAAACACCAGGGCAACGGCACCATGTCCGCCGTTTTGCTGGGCCCGGACGACCCGCCGCAGAAGGTCGCGGTGGGGAACTACACGCTGTACGTCGGATCCCAGAGGGCCCGAAGACCTCCGGCTGCTGGAGCGCCACCGGCGCCATCACCGCAGCCACCGCAGCAGCCAGCCCAGCCCGCCTCGGTGGCCATTTTCATTGCGGCGGGTCCTGACGAGTATTTCGCGGCTGGCAGCGGTGTAAGCGTCACGTTTACTCCGAACACGCCGGGGCTGCCGCTGGCCGGATTGGCCACTGTGGAGGACGGCAGGTTTGTGGACGGCCGTTGGGTTCCGGGACGCCGGCTGGCGGGTGACGACGACGCGCAGGGTCAGAGTATCACGCTGCGCGAGATGGGCATCCAGCACTTCACGTTGTACCGCTATCGTTGAGACAGAGTCGATGCGACTAGGTCCGCGGCGGGGCAACCACACCGTGGGGAATTCTTGGGCACGCTCCTGTAGGAGGGCGCTTGGCCCGTTCAGGAATAAGCGGCCCCTGAAGAATGCACGGAGATATTCGTGAAACCTCGAGTTTTGCTTGTGGAAAGTGCAAAGGAAATCATCATGAAACTTCGAATTGTATTGTGCTGCACTGTCATGTGCTCCGTCGCCCTCGTTGTGGGTCGGGGCCAAAGCGGATCGGCCTCAACCGGCGCTGCTTCGGATATTCCTCACTTGAGGAAGCAGGGGACGGCCACCCAACTGATCGTCGATGGCAAGCCGTTTCTGCTGCTGTCGGGGGAACTGCACAACAGCAGCGCCACCAATGTCGATTCCCTGAAGCCGGTATGGCCCAAGCTCGTCGAGGCCAAACTCAATACCGTCCTGGCGGGCGTTTCCTGGGGCCAGATCGAACCTCAGGAAGGCAAATTCGACTTCAGCGTCGTGGACGGAGTGATCCGGGATGCCCGGATTTACAACCTGCGCCTGGTGCTCTTGTGGTTTGGAAGCTGGAAGAACGGCCAGTCCAGCTACCTGCCCGATTGGGTGAAGCGGGACTTCGAGCGCTTCCCGCGCGCCCAGATCGTAAACGGCACCTGGCCCGTGTTCGCGGGAGGAGAGGGGCGGCCGCGCGCGCAGTTCACCGGGAGTATCGAGCTGCTCAGCCCCTTGAGCGACGCGAGCCGGGACGCCGATGCCCGCGCCTATGCGGCGCTAATGCGGCACCTCAAGGAAATGGATGGCCGTGAGCACACTGTCATCGGGATCCAGGTGGAAAACGAAGTGGGAATACAGGGCGACACCCGCGACCGCTCGCCCGCGGCCAACAAGGCTTACGACGGGCCGGTGCCCAAAGAGCTGATGGACTACCTTCAGAAGCACAAAGACACCCTGATTCCGGAGCTTCGCAAGGTGTGGGAGGCAACCGGCTTCAAGACCTCCGGGACCTGGGAAGAGGTGTTCGGTAAGGGCAGGCCCAGCGAGGAGATTTTCATGGCTTGGCATTTTGCGCGCTACATCGGCCGGGTGGTTGAAGCGGGCAAAGCCGAATACCCGATCCCGATGGTCACCAACTGCCCGCAGTCCGGATTCGGGACGGCTCCCGCGCCCGTCAAGGGCGGACAGAGCGGCGGCCCCATGCCGGACGCCATGGACGTCTGGAGAGCGGGGGCGCCGCAAATCGACCTATTCGGGATCGACGTCTACGGCTTCGACTTCGCGAGGATGACGGCGCGGTTCACCCAGTCCGGGAACCCGCTGTTTGTGAACGAGACCGTTGCCGGACGGGAAGGAGCGGCCAGGGCGCTATATGCTTTCGGACGCTACAACGCCATCTGCTTCTCACCTTTCGGTATCGACGGGTCCAGGGCGCCTAACAAGGACTTCATCAACGGCTACGATTTGCTGACGCAACTGACGCCCCTGATCACAGAACACCAGGGCAAAGGCACGATGTCCGGCGTTCTGCTCGAACCGAAAGACCCGCCGCAGAAAGTGCGACTGGGGGATTACACGCTGGAGGTTGCATTCTTGATGCCCCGGGCGGGGCGTGGGACGCCGGCGCCGGAACCCCCGAGTCTGGCCGGGGCCATTCTCATTCAAACCGGGCCCGAGGAGTACATCGCGGCCGGCTTCGGTGTAACCATAGCTGTTACTCCCAACACACCCGGGCCGCCGCTCGGCGGAGTGGGGACCGTGGAAGAAGGCACTTTTGTGAACGGGCGGTGGGTGCCCGGGCGCAGGCTGGCCGGCGACGAGACCACACAGGGGGACTGCGTGGTGCTGCGTTGGCCACCGGGGGCCGTGGCGTCCGAACCGCCATCAGTCATCACTCCGTCGGGCATCCAGCGCTTCACCGTGTACCGTTACCGCTAAGGAGATCTCATGAAAGCTCGAACTTGGTTTTCCATCATCCTGATGTCCCCGCTGGTTTTCGCCGCGGCTCAGGACATCCCCCATTTACGGAAGCAGGGTACGGCCACCCAACTGATCGTGGACGGCAAGCCGTTCCTGGCCTTGTCGGGAGAACTGCTCAACAACAGCGCCACCAGCCTCGAGTACATGAAGCCGGTATGGCCCAAGCTCGTCGAGACCAACCTTAATAGCGTCGTGGCAGGCGTTTCCTGGGCCCAGATCGAACCACAGGAAGGAAAGTTCGACTTCAGCGTGCCGGACGGCGTGATCCAGGAAGCCAGGAGCCACAATCTGCGGCTCATACTCATTTGGTTCGCAAGTTGGAAGAACGGTCTCTCGAGCTACCCGCCCGATTGGCTGAAGAAGGATTTCGAGCGGTTCCCGCGCATCCAGTTAGCAGGGGGTAAGAGCATCGAACTGCTCAGCACCTTGAGCGCTGCGAATCGGGACGCCGATGCTCGCGCGTTTGCCGCCCTGATGCGGCACGTGAAGGAAGTGGACGGCCAACAACACACGGTCATCCTGATCCAGGTGGAGAACGAAGTAGGAGTGCTGGGGGACTCCCGCGACCGCTCGCCCGTCGCCAATAAAGCTTTCGAGGGCCCGGTGCCGAAGGAGCTGATGGACTACCTTCAGCGGCACAAGGACAGCCTGATTCCGGAGTTTCGCCAGGTGTGGGAGGCGGCCGGTTTCAAAACCTCCGGGACTTGGGAAGAGGTGTTTGGTCCGGGTATCGGGACGGATGAGATCTTCATGGCCTGGAACTACGCGCGCTACGTCGGCCGGGTGGCCGAGGCGGGCAAAGCCGAATACCCGATACCGATGTACGCGAACACGTGGCTGTACGGAGGGACGGTAAACCAACCCGGAAGAACGCCGAGCGGTGGCCCTCTGCCCCACGTGCATGACATCTGGAGAGCCGGGGCGCCGGGAATCGACATACTCTCGCCCGACCTTTACAACGACTTCGTGGCGTTTTCCGCGCTGTACACGCGCAACGGCAACCCGCTGTTCATACCCGAGACGAGGGGCGGTCCGGATGGCGCAGCCAGAGCGCTTTACGCCTTCGGACGCCACGACGGCATCGGCTTCTCGCCGTTCGGCATCGACCGGATGGCGGGCAACGATCCCGATCTGGCCAACATTTATGATCTTCTCTCGCAATTGACGCCCCTGATCGTGCAACACCAAGGCAACGGCACAATGTCAGCCGTCATGCTGGGCCCCAACGATCCGCCGGAGAAAGTCCAGGTGGGGAATTACACGCTGGTGGCCACAGCTTCAAGGCCTCGAGTTGCGCCAGGGGCGGCACCACCACCGCAAACCCAGCCTCCCGCGGCTGCAATTTTCATTGCGGCGGGGCCTGACGAGTATTTCGCGGCTGGCAGCGGCGTAAGCGTAACGATTTCTCCGAACACGCCGGGGCCCCCGCTGGCCGGGCTGGCCACCGTGGAAGACGGCAAGTTTGTGAACGGCCGTTGGGTGCCCGGGCGCCGGCTGGCGGGTGACGACGACGCGCAGGGCCAGAGCATTTCACTGCGCAATATGGGGATCCAGCGCTTCACTGTCTACCGCTTCCGCTGAGCGCGGGTATTTGGGAATGCAAAGGAGATAACCATGAAACCCCTGAGTCTGTTTTGCTGCACTCTCGTTTGCGGTCTCGCCTTGGTCACGACTCGATGCGCCGGCAGATCGGGTTCGACGGAAATCCCTCACTTGCGGAAGCAGGGGACAGCCACCCAACTGATCGTCGACGGCAAGCCGTTCCTGGCTTTGTCCGGAGAATTGAGCAACAGCAGCGCCACCAGCGTCGAGTACATGAAGCTGGTATGGCCGAGGCTCCTCGCTCAGACAAAACTCAACACCGTCCTGGCAGGCGTTTCCTGGAACCAGATCGAACCGCAGGAAGGAAAATTCGACTTCAGTGTGCTCGACGGCTTGATCCAGGGCGCCCGGAGTCACAACCTGCGTCTCGTGCTGTTGTGGTTCGCAACCTGGAAGAACGGTCTGTCCAGCTATCCGCCCGACTGGGTGAAGAAGGACTTCGAACGTTTCCCGCGCGCGCAGATGGTAGGAGATCAGACACCCTGGCCTGTGTTCGGAGCGTTTCGCAACCCGGTCACGGGGAGTTTGAGTATCGAACTGCTCAGCCCCTTCGGCGATGCCACCCGGGACGCCGACGCTCGCGCCCTTGCGGCCATGATGCGGCACATCAAGGCCGTGGATGGCCAGCAGCACACTGTCATCATGATCCAGGTGGAGAACGAAACGGGACTGCAGGGTGACACTCGCGACCGATCGCCTCTGGCCAATAAGGCCTTCGACGGGCCGGTGCCGAAGGAGTTGATGGACTACCTCCAGCAGCACAAGGATACCCTGATTCCGGAGTTGCACAAGGTGTGGGAAGCGACCGGGTTCAAAACCTCCGGGACCTGGCAGGAGGTGTTCGGCAAGGGCCGGCCGACGGATGAGATCTTCATGGCCTGGCATTTTGCGCGCTACATCGGCCGGGTGGTCGACGCGGGCAAAGCGGAATACCCCATACCGATGCTCACCAACTGCCCGCAGTTAGGATTTGGGACGGCAACTGCGCCGCTGCACGGAGGCGGACAGAGCGGTGGTGCCATGCCCGACGCGATGGACATTTGGAGAGCCGGGGCGCCGCGAATCGATATGTTCGGGGCCGACATTTACAGCCCCGACTTCGTGGGGTTTTGCGCCAAGTACGCCCAATCCGGAAACCCGCTGTTCATACCCGAGACGAGGTATAACATGGAAGCCAAGGCGATTTACGCCTTCGGGCACCATGATGCCATCGGCATCTCGCTTATGGGGGTCGAAAGATCGCCGACTCCCGAGCCTGAAATGATCCGCGGTTACGAGCTGATCTCGCAATTGGCGCCCCTGATTGAGGAACACCAGGGCAAAGGCACGATGGCCGCCGTCTGGCTGGGCCCGGAAGATCCGCCTCAGAAGATCCAGTTGGGGAACTACACGCTGGAGGTCGGGCGTTTGAGGCCCCGAGCTCTGCCTGGGGCGCCACCGCCGCAGGGACCCCCGCCCCCTCCGCCCCCCGCGGCGGCAATTTTCATTGCCACGGGGCCCGACGAGTTCTATGCCGCCGGCACCGATGTGGCTGTCATGTTCTCTCCCAACACGCCGGGGCCCGAGCGTGCCGGAATCGGCACCGTGGAAGAAGGCAAGTTCGTGGACGGCCGTTGGGTTCCCAGCCGCCAGATCGCGGGCGATGAAACCGGGGAGGGGCAGAATCTGTCCTTGCGGAGTCATCCGGTAGATCGAATCACGGACGGCTATGTGGGCATACAGCACTTCACCCTGTACCGCTACCGCTAAGCAAAGGAAATTGCCATGAAACCGCGAAGCTGGTTTTACCATACTCTCGTTTGCTGTCTCGCCTTAGTCATGAGTCAATGCGCCACCAGATCGGGTTCGACGGGATCTAGCTCCTCTGAAATCCCTCACTTGCGGAAGCAGGGGACCGCCACCCAACTGATCGTTGATGGCAAGCCGTTCCTGGCTTTGGCGGGAGAATTGGGCAACAATACCGCCACCAGCCTCGAGTACATGAAACTGGTGTGGCCGAAACTCGTCGCGTCCAAGCTCAACACCGTCCTGGCGGGCGTTTCCTGGGGCCAGATCGAACCACAGGAAGGGAAGTTCGATTTCAGTGTGCTGGAGGGCGTGATCGATGGTGCACGGAGTCACAACCTGCGTCTCGTGCTTCTATGGTTCGCTACCTGGAAGAACGGTCTGTCCAGCTACCCGCCCGACTGGGTGAAGCGGGACTTCGAGCGCTTCCCGCGCGCCCAGATCGTCGGCGATAACACATCCTGGCCCGTGTTCGGAGGGGTGCGCGCCCCGGTCACAGGCAGTTTGAACATCGAACTACTCAGCCCTTTCGGCGAGGCGACCCGAGACGCCGATGCGCGCGCCTTTGCGGCCCTGATGCGCCATATCAAGGCAGTAGACAGCCAGCAGCACACCGTCATCATGATCCAGGTGGAGAACGAAGTGGGAATGCAGGGGGACACCCGCGACCGCTCGCCCGCGGCCAATAAGGCTTTCGAGGGGCCGGTGCCGAAGGAGTTGATGGACTACCTCCAGCAGCACAAGGATACCCTGATTCCGGAGTTGCGCAAGGTGTGGGAGGCGGCCGGCTTCAAGACATCTGGGACTTGGCAAGAGGTGTTCGGCAAGGGCCGGCCGACGGATGAGATTTTCATGGCCTGGTATTTTTCGCGCTACGTCGGCCGGGTGATCGAGGCGGGCAAGGCCGAATACCCGATACCGATGTACACGAACTGCCCGCAGACCGGATTTGGGAGGGAGCGCGTTGCGGGCCGTGGAGTCGGTCAGGGCGGTGGCCCGATGCCCGACGCGATGGACGTCTGGAGAGCCGGGGCGCCGCGGCTCGATGTATTCGGGGTGGACATTTATAACCCCGACTTCGTGGCGATGTGCGCACGGTACACGCAATCCGGGAACCCGCTGTTCATAGCCGAGACAAGGGGATTTCCGCCATATGGCCTGGAAGCCAGAGTGCTTTACGCCTTCGGACGGCATGATGCGATCGGCTTCTCGCCTATGGGGATCGAGAGGCCAACGACTCCCGACATCGAACTGACCAGCAGCTACGGCGTGATCGCGCAATTGGCGCCTCTGATTCTGGAACACCAGGGCAACGGCACGATGTCAGCCGTCGTGCTGGGCCCGAACGACCCGCCGCAGAAGGTCCGGGTGGGGAATTACACGCTGGAGGCCGGGTTTGTGACGCCCCGAGCTCTGCCTGGGTCACCACCACCGCCGGAACCCTTCCCCAACTCTGCGGCAATTTTCATTGCGACGGGGCCTGACGAGTTCTACGCCGCGGGCAATGGCGTCACCGTCACGTTTACTCCGAACACGCCCGGCCCCCCACTGGCCGGGCTGGCCACCGTGGAAGAAGGCACGTTTGTGAACGGCCGCTGGGTTCCCGGGCGTAGGCTCGCGGGGGATGACGCCGGACAGGGACAAAACCTGGTGCTGCCGAGGCTCCACGTGGTCGAGTCGCCATTGGGGTGGACGGGCGGCCTGGCCGGGCCGAGTACGAAGGGCATCCAGCGCGTGACGCTGTACCGCTACCGCTGACCGCGGCTCGGCGGAGTCTATGGGAAGTGAGTGCCTGGCCGGTTGAGGAAAGGCCAGGTTGTGGAAGATGCAAAGGAGATGGTCATGAATCCTCGAAGCTTGTTCTACCTCACACTCGTGTGCGCTCTCGCCGTGGTTGCGAGTCAGTGTAATAGCAGGTCGGTCTCAACCACCCAAATCCCTCACTTGCAGAAGCAGGGTACGGCTACTCAACTGATCGTCGACGGCAAGCCGTTTCTGGCGCTGGCGGCGGAGTTGAGCAACAACGGCGCCACCAACGTCGACTACATGAAGCCGGCATGGCCCAAGATCGTCGCCGCCAAAATCAACACCGTCCTGGCGGGCGTTTCCTGGAGCCAGATCGAGCCCCAGGAAGGGAAGTTCGACTTCAGTGTGCCGGACGGCATCATCCGGGATGCACGCAGTCACAACCTCCATCTCGTGCTTCTATGGTTCGCAACCTGGAAGAACGGCCAGTCCAGCTACCCGCCTGGCTGGGTGAAGAGGGACTCCGACCGGTTCCCGCGCGTCCAGATCGTAGGGGGCACCTGGCCGGTGTTCGGAGGAGGAGCGGGGCAGCCGCGCGCTCCGCTTACAGGGAGCATCGAACTGCTCAGCCCCCTCAGTGATGCCAACCGGGACGCCGATGCTCACGCCTTTGCGGCCTTGATGCGGCACATCAAGGAAGTGGACGGCCGGCAGCACACGGTCATCATGATCCAGGTGGAGAACGAAGTGGGAATACAGGGGGACACCCGCGACCGCTCGCCCGCGGCCAATCAGGCTTTCGAGGGGCCGGTGCCGAAGGAACTGATGGACTACCTTCAGCAGCACAAGGACACCCTGATTCCAGAGCTTCGCAAGGTGTGGGAGGCGGCCGGCTTCAAGACCTCCGGGACCTGGCAAGAGCTGTTCGGCAAGGATCGGCCGACGGATGAAATCTTCATGGCCTGGTACTTTGCGCGCTACGTCGGCCGGGTGATCGACGCGGGCAAAGCCGAATACCCGATACCGATGTACACGAACTGCCCGCAGTCCGGATTTGGGACGGCGCCTGCCCCGGTGAGAGGCGGACAGAGCGGCGGCCCTATGCCCGACGCGATGGACATCTGGAGAGCCGGGGCGCCGCGCCTCGATCTACTCGGGGTCGACGTTTACGGCTTCGACTTCGTGATGATGTGCGCACGGTTCACCCAATCCGGGAACCCGCTGTTTATACCCGAGACGGTCTTTGGGATGGAAGCCGCAGCCAGGGTGCTTTACGCCTTCGGACGGCATGATGCGATCGGTTTCTCGACTATGAATGGGGGCATCGACAGGCGAGCGACTCCCGACAATTACCTGATCGACAGTTACGATCTGGTCACGCAATTGGCGCCCCTGATTGTGGAACACCAAGGCAAAGGCACAATGTCCGCCGTCCTGCTGGAACCGAAGGACCCGCCGCAGAAGATCCAATTGGGGAATTATACGCTGCAGGTCGCGTTCATGAGACCGCGAGCGGCAAGGCGTGGCGACCCACCACCGGAACCTCCGACCCTCGCGGGGGCGATGTTCATTTCGACGGGGCCTGATGAGTACTACGTGGCGGGCTTCGGCGTAAGCGTCGGCTTTTCACCGAACACACCGGGGCCACCGCTGGCTGGACTGGACACCGTGGAAGCGGGCACTTTTGTCAACGGCCGCTGGGTTCCCGGGCGGCGGCTGGCCGGCGACGACACCAGCCAGGGGGACTGTCTGGAGTTGCGTTGGCCGCTCGGGGGCGTGGTGGCCGGATCCCAATCGCGCCCTCCGGGTGAGAGCATCCAGCGCGTGACGCTGTACCGCTACCACTGAGCGCGGGTAGGCAGCGCCCACAGGAAGCGCTTGGCGATGCGGGAGCGCATGGTTGCCGGCCGACGGCCGAGCAGCACGACGAAACGCGAAAGGCTCCGCTCTATGAGACGGTAGTGCATAGCTTGCAGCCCGTGCGCTGGGGATTTCGGCCAGCGCGGTGGTCTGCGCGGCCACGAAGGATCTCACCCCGGAGACGCTGACTGCCTTTCTGGACTTGTGCGCGAAGCTGGGCTGCGAGCTGTCGCCGCCGAGGAGTAGGATCTCAGAATTCTCGACGCGACGATCCACGATAGCATCGTGAGCTTTCGGTAAGGCGGCGTATGGGGTGCTATATATAGCGGCCGGCATCTGAGCTTTTCCAGCATCCTTTCGTCCTTTGTTTGTCTCCTGTAAATACCCGCAAACGACGAAAG
>JBEKTU010000109.1:0-21840 GCA_049515735.1 Bryobacteraceae bacterium | reverse complement strand
AAAGCTTGGAGCGTTGGGCCTCCAGAGCAGCAAGATCGTCGGGCATAGGCCTCCATTCCGAGCGTATCCTCTGCACGTATATATACGCTCAGAATTATGGCACAAAAAAAGAAAACTCGTCAGACGCAACTCTCAGGTCGCGCACCCCAAGTAAAACTTCGGAACGGCGATTGCAGCGCGGGTATGATATAATCGCCGATCATCAGAGTGACTTGGGTCGGAGGTGACGATGCAGATAGCGCATGGCGATGAAGTGCCGGTGGTGTGCGACGGCGGCGGTGTTCGCACCGGCAAGGTCGGCAAGCAGTTTCTTCTCAGTGGCGACCCGGCCTCTCCGGGCAACTTCAAGTTCGGACTGTTCCATCAGTACGGCGACTTCTTTTCACCGCGACATCGCCACAACTTTTGCCAGTTCCGGGTCCAGCTCGAGGGCCTGTGCGAATACGGTCTCAGCGGCAAGATGGATCCCGGGACCATCGGCTATTTTCCCGAGGGCGCCTATTACGGTCCTCAGGGGCCGGATGCTGGCGACACCTATACGGCGACCCTGCAGTTCGGCGGGCCGAGCGGTTCGGGCCTGCTGACTCCTGAACAAACCGCCGCGGCCAAAAAGGAGCTCGTCAAGACCGGCTTTTTCAAGGAGGGCGTGTTCCACCGCAATCCGGATGTTCCCGGCAAGAGGAATATGGACGGCTTTGAAGCGGTCTGGGAACAGGTGAACGGTCGCGACCTCGTCTATCCGGAGCCGCAGTACGCGACCGCGGTGATGATGCATCCGGACAACTATCAGTGGATGCCGCTCGCTGGAGCGAGCGGGGTGGAAGAGAAGCTCCTGGGCGTCTTCACCGACTGCCAGATCCCCTGCGCCTTCTATCGCCTCCAACCGGGCGCGACGTTTACAGCCCATGGGCGCGGGGTGTTCATGGTCATGTCCGGCCACGGCGCGGTGGAGGGCGAAACCTTCCGCCGGTTCACGTCGGTCTACCTCGACACCGGTGAGACCACCCGGTTCAAAGCCGATCAGGTGTCCGAGATCCTGCTGTTGGGGATGCCGGATGTCGCGGCGATTCAGACCTATGCACCTGTCGAAGTGGCCAGCGAGGCGCCTGAGCCCGCGCGGTGAATACGGTCTCTCTGGTCAATCCCGTGATCGAGCGCATGAAGGCGGGAGAGGTCGCGCTCGGGATGAACGTGCGCCTGGGCCGCTCCGGCGACATCGCCTCCATCGCGCGAACCACAGGTCACGACTTCCTCTTCCTCGACGCGCAGCACGCGATCTTTTCCCTCGAAACCCTGGGCCACATCGCCCAGGCGGCTCGGGGCGCCGGCGTGGCGGCGCTTGTGCGGGTGCGCAGTTGCGACGATCCCGACACCTCGCTTTTGCTCGACGCGGGGGTGACCGGCATCGTCTTTCCGGACGTCAACACGGCCGCCCACGCGCGCAAGGCGGTGGACACCGCCAAGTTTGCCCCCCTCGGCAAGCGATCCGTCTCCGGCGGTTATTCGCTGTTCGACTTCCGTACTCTTCCGCCGGCCGAGGTCGTGCGGGTCCTGAACGAGAATACGCTGGTCGTCTGCATGATCGAAACCCGCGAGGGTCTGGCCAATGTCGAAGAGATCGCCGCCATCGAGGGCGTCGATGTCATCCACGTGGGCTGCAACGATCTTCTGGCCAACATGGGCAAGCCGGGCGCCTTCGGCGATCCGGAGATCGTCGGCGCCGTTGAACGGGTGATCGCCGTCGCGAACGCGCACGGGAAATTCGCGGGCCTGGGCGGGGACCGGAATGTGGCCCGGCAGGTCCAGTTCATCCGCAAGGGCGTGAAGTTCATGACCACCCAGACGGATATCGGCTTCCTCATGGCCGAAGCCTCCCGCCGCACGGGAGAGCTGCGCCAGGCCCTGGCGCAATGACGTGTCTATGGTCCGCCGATCCGCTGGTACAATTAGGGGATAGAGAGGGGCAGAGAGATGACAGCAAAGATCCAAACTTTCCGCTTGGAAGAAGCCAAGGGGCGCGAAGTCAAGTCCACGCGCGGGCGCGGTGTCGATGGCGCCGGCAGTCCGGACCTGAATGTCGTTCAGTTTCCCATCGATACGGGAATCCCCGAGATCAACCTTCGCTTCGGCTACGATCAGATCGGCGATGGCTTCTTCACGCCCCGGCACCACCACAACTTCGATCAGTTCCGCTATGTGGTGTCGGGCGAGATGAACCTGGCCAAGGGCATGGACCTGCACGAGAGCGAATGCGCGTATTTCCCCGAGGGCACCTACTACGGACCGCTCACCCAGAAGGGGCCGGCCGCTCTGCTGGTGATGCAATTCCCCGGTCCCAACGGCGCTTACCGAATCCGGGACTCGGAAAAGAAGGTCGCCATGGACGAGCTCAGGGCGGCGGGCGGCTTCTTCGAAGACGGCATCTACAAGCTGCATACTCCCGACGGGCGCAAGATCAACAAGGACAGCTACGAGGCCGTGTGGGAACATCACATGGGCCGGCCCATCAACTACGCCGCGCCGCGCTATTCGACGCCGGTCGTCATGCGGCCCAAGGGGTTCCGCTGGATGCCGGATCCGCGCCGCCCGGGCGTGGAGGTCAAGCACCTCGGCACCTTCAACGAATACCGCACCAGCGCCGCCCTGTGGCGGATCGCACCGGGCACGGTCATCGCCAGCGAGGTGCTTTCCGCACCCCAGGTTCGCTGCGTGGTGAGCGGCGGCACGATCTATGAAGGCCGGGAGCTGGACAACAAGGCCTGCTACTACATCCCCGAAGGCCTGCCCACTTCGCCGATCGAAAGCCCCCGTGGCGCGGAGATGCTGGTGGTCACGGTGCCCATGTACGCCCGGGCGACGTGGGAGAAGGCGAAGGCTGAGAGGCCGTCTTGAGGCACCGCCCGCAATGACGACCACCGCCAACGCCTCGAAGTACATTCGCCGGATCGATTTTGCGACCTTCAACGCCGATCGCAAACGTTTCAATCAGCGCCTGCTGGACCGCAGCAACTCTGAGATCATGAGCTGCGCGATAAACTATGTCAGGACGCCGCCGAACGGCGGAACACCGGGCGGCGAACATGTTCATGACTACGATCAGTTCATGTTTCTCGTCAGCGGCAAGATGATGGTCAAGATCGCCGGCGAGGTTTACCCCGTGGGTCCGGGCACGCTGATGATCTTCCCCGCGTCGGTTCCGCATCATTTCTGGAACCTGGACGAGGAAACCATCCACATCACCGTGATGGCGCCCGCTCCCGACCCCGAGAAACCTCGCGCGACCCAGGTCGGGTCGTAGAGGCTGAGCCGCATGGCGTCGAAGATTCGCGTCGGAATAGTGGGCGCTACGGTCACTGTTGGAGGAAGCGGCTGGGGCGCGCGCGCCCACGTGCCGGCGCTGCACGCGTTGCCCGAGTATGAGCTCAAGGCCGTCTGCACCGCCCACGAAGATACGGCCCTGGCCTCGCAGAAGGCGTTCGGGACCGATCTGGCGTTCCACAGTTTCGACGACATGGCGGCTTGCCCGGACATCGACCTGGTCACTGTGGTGACGCGCGTTCCGGCGCACTACGACCTGGTCGTGCGGGCGATCGAGGCCGGCAAGGCCGTCTATTGCGAGTGGCCGCTGGGTGCGACCCTGGAGCAGGCCGAGCAGATGGCCGATCTGGCCGCCGAACGCACGCTGTACACGGCGGTGGGTCTGCAGGCGCGCAGCGATCCCACCCTGATGTACGCGCGCGAACTGATCCAGCAGGGCTACATCGGCGAGGTCCTGGCGGTGGACTTCGCTTACATCGGTCAGGCCACCACGCGGCGCGGCAACGGCCGCATCTGGCAAAGCGACCGCAAGGCCGGCGCCAATATCCTCACCATCGGCGGCGGCCACGCCATTGACGCCCTGAGCTTCGTGCTGGGCGATTTCACCGAGGTGTCCGCCCGGCTGGCGACCACCGTCACCGAGTGGCACAACACCGATACGGGCCAGACGGTGCCGGTCGACTCGCCCGACTGGGTGAGCGTGTCCGGACGACTGCAGAGCCACGCTGAAGTGTCGTTTCTCGTGGCGGCCGTGCCCGCGCTCCCCGACGGCCGCCGGACGTTCGAAATCTATGGGCGAGAGGGCACTCTGTCGATTGGCGCGGGCACGCACGGGACCGTCGTCGAGCGCAATCCCAGCGTCTATCACGGACCGAACCAGCTTTTCGGCGCGCGCGGAAAGGAACCGCCGGCGCCGATGGAGACGCCGGCTCGCTTCACGCCGATACCGGACGGCGTGCCCCCCGGTCCGCCGCGAAACGTCGCCCAGGCCTATGTGCGTCTGGCCCGGGCCATGGCGGAGGGCAAGCCCTTCGACCCCAGCTTCGCCCACGCCGTCAAGGCGCATAAGTTGGTCAGCGCCTTGGAGCGGTCCTCGGCCGCCGGGACCGCCGTCCGCCTCACCTTCGCTGAGAACGGATGTTAGGGTGGTTCCTGCGCCCGCATCACAGACCGCCCGCCAAGTTGCGGCAAGTCTCTTATATTGGTATATTTCACTCTGAAACTGCTGCATAATAGGACACCGGCAAAGTCTATGGATCGCGGCGCCCGATTGAAGGACCGCTATGAGCTTCGCGAGCCACTCGGACAGGGCGGCATGGGCGTGGTTTACCGAGCCTATGACGCCGTGCTCAAGTGCGATGTGGCGCTGAAGACGATTCGCGAGGCGCCTGACCGCACGGCGCTCCAGCTCTTCTATCGGGAATGCGAAGTCCTGGTCAAGCTGAATCACCCCAACATCGTCCCCATCCTAGATATTGGGGAGTCTGAGGAGCAGGGATTCGCGAAGCCATACTTTGTCATGCCCTTGCTGTCCGGTATGCCGCTCGACAAGCTGATCCGTACAGCGGGCACACGGCTGACTGCCGAGCGACGCGTGGAAATCCTCTCACAAGTATGTCGCGGCCTGAACGCTGCGCACGAGCGTGGCCTGGTGCATCGCGATCTCAAACCCGCTAATGTCTTCGTCATGCCGGACTACTCCGCGGTGATTATCGACTTCGGCATTGCCCACATGGTCAGCGCGGGAATGACGGGACAGAAGGGAACCCTGTACTACATGGCGCCCGAGCTGATCGAAGGCAAGCCGCCGTCACCGGCGTCCGATATCTTCGCGCTGGGTGTGATGGCCTTCGAGGTGTTCACGCGGCGCAGACCGTTTGACGGACCGACGGAACGGGAGATTGTCGAGGCGATTCTTCGAGAGAGTCCGCCGAGCGCATCCGACGTCGATCCGACGGTGAACCAGTCCGTCAGCCGCGTGATTCACAAGGCCATGGCCAAGCAGCCGTGGCATCGCTTTGCGACGGCTCGGGAGTTCGCCGAGTGCCTGGAAAAGGCGCATCGTGGCGAGGCCATCGAGTATTTCGACTCCGCTCACCTGGGGCCGCGAATCCAGCGAGCCAAGACCACGTTCGCCCAGGGCGATACACAGTTCGCCCTGGAGATCGTCACCGAGCTCGAGGCGGAGGGCCACCTCGACCCGGAAGTGAAGCTGCTGCGGATGCAAATTGACGCGGCGATCCGACAGGAGCGGGTCCGCAGATTGCTCGAAGCCGCCCGCAGCCGGTTTGAAGTGGAGGAATATCCTCTGGCGCTGCAGAAAATCCAGGAGACCCTGGAGCTGGACCCGGGGAACACGGAGGCGCTCAGCCTGCGGGCGAAGATCGAAAGCACGCGCAGCGAAGTGCAGATCGAGAGCTGGTTCCGGCTGGTGCGGCAGCACGCCGAGAATTGCGCGTTCGGGCACGCGCGCGAGGCGTTGCAGAACATCCTGCAAGTTCACCCCCAGGACACGCGGGCCACAGGGCTGCTCTCCGAAATCGAGCGGCGGGAGCAGGAGTACCGGCGGAGCCTGCAGGAAAAAGAGCAGCAGGTGATCGATATGGACCGGCGCGCGCCGGAGAGCCAGGGCCGCGGGAACGTCTATCAAAGCTACTACAACGACGTGCGCTCGGAATACGAGGCCATCCGCAACGCTTACGCGGAGGCCAGGAAGCACCTGGAAGACCGGAACTTCTCCAGGGCGCTCGCCATCAGCGATCAGTTCCTCGCCAAGTACCCAGCGCACGCACTGTTCCAGAGCCTCAAGTTCGACGCGGAAGAGCAGCGGCGCCTGCACCTCTCGGCTTACATCGCGGAAATCGATCGCCGTGTTGAAGCGGAGACCGACCTGGAACGCAAGGCCGGCATCATCAATGAGGCGGGGGAACGCTATCCCGACGAGACGCACTTCAAGCACCTTCGGAAAATCATGGATGAGCGGCTGAGCCTGGCGAGCACAATCGTGGCCAAGGCCCGCTACCACGAGGAGAACGGGCAGTTCAACGATGCGCTTGCGCAGTGGGAGATCCTGCGCACCATACACAGCCGGTATCCCGGGCTGCAGCTCGAGATCGACCGCGTGATCAAGCGGCGGGAGCAGCAGGCGCGGATGGAATCGAAGTCGCGCTGGGCGCAGGAAATCGACGCGTGCATGGAAGCGGGCGAGTACCGGCGGGCCCTGGACGCGTGTCGCCGGGCGCTGGAAGAATCCCCGGGAGATGGCGAGTTGCAAGCGCTCGAGGAACTGGCGCGGCAAGGCGCGGAGCATTGTGAGGAAGCCCAAAGGCTCCAGGCACGGGGCGAACAGCTTTTTGCTCAGGCATCGTTCGAGGAAGGACTGGAACTATTGTGGAAGGCCCACCAGTTGGACGCACGCAGCGAGCCGATTCGCCGGAGCCTCGTGGACAGGCTGTCCGCGCGGGCACAGAACTTACTCGCGACGGATTGGCGCGCGGCCGAGGTTTTGATTCAGCACGCCCTGGGCTGCGACCCTGCTCATGCGGGAGCCAGAGGTGTACTGGCCCTGCTGGATGACCTGAAACGGGAAGAGTATCTGAACCAGACGATGGTGCGTATCCGTCAGGCACAGGCGATCGGCGCGACTCAGATTCTGAGCCGGGACGCCATTCCACCGCCCGCTCCCGGTGCACCGGAGGCGGCCGATGCAATCGCGGGGCAGAGCGGAACATCGGAGCCTTCCCGCGCGCCGGCAGCGGAGCTCGAGGGTGTCCCCGGACCGCACGCACCCAGATCCGGGCGCAGACTTCCACGCCGCGCACGGATTGCGGCGATCGCGGTGCTTGCTCTGGCCGGTTCATTGACCTCCTGGCTGCTGCTGCGGCATCGAGCCGCCCCGACGAGATTGGAGCACAAGCCGGTGACGGCCGTGACTGCTGTGCCCGCCCGCCCGGCCGCTCCGGCACTGGGCGAGCTTCACATCAAGGTGTCGCCGCCTTCGGCGACCCAAACGGCTGAGTTGAAACTGACGCCGGTCAAGCCCATCGTCCGGCCGCCGGAAGTGTTTCAGATGGACCCAGCGGATTGGGAGAAACCGTGGACGCCAGATGGTGAGTGGTTCACGCGGCGGGGAGGCGATTTCGTTCTGTACCGCCGTACTCCGACGGCGGGGACTTTCCAGTTCACGCTGCGCGCCAAGTCCAAGGTTGAGTGGGTCCTCGATTACAGCGATCCGCGAAACTACTTTCTGTTCGAGATCGACAAGCAGACGTTCACTTCGAGCGAATACACCAACAACCGTCGAACGATGATCACCGATCGGAAGCGGCATGGCGTCAAGACCGACTCTTTCACGGTGAACCAGGTGGTCGAGCCGGCGCACCTTGTAACGATGCTCGTCGACGAGCAGGGAAAGCCGGTCACCTTACAGGATTGGAGCCGTCCGGACCGGCCCTTCACCGGCGGGCGCTTCGGGATTCATCTACCGGGGAGCTCACAGGTGTGGCTGGCTAACTTCAGGTTCACGCAGGCCCGGCCCGACTAGTAGATTTCCTGCGTCGTACTTCAGCGGATCAGCCCCACGTTTCTCAGCAGGTCCCGGCCGAGAGCGTTTCCATCCAGGGGCGGCGAGGGCGTGGTGAGTTTCTCCATCTTCTGGCGGTGGGCTTCCTCCGCCTGCTGCGCCTGCTGAACCATTGCGGCCAGCTTCTCTCCGTGCGCTTTTTGAATGGCGAGTTCCTCGGCTTGCGCCACTTTCAGATTTTCCTTGCTGTCATTGATGAGGGCGATCTGCTTCATGACGTCCGGGTTGCCCGCGATTTTCGGCATTGCCAGGATGAAGGCGCAGAACTTATCCAGTTGGGCGAACACCTCATTCAGGTTCAAGGCATCTTCCGCCGCATCCTTCGGCTTCTCCGGCGGCGTACTCTCAGCCTCGGCAGCCTCCTGCGGCGGAGCGGCGCTGAGGTTGAACATATAGTCGCAGGACGGGCAGCAGACATAATGCCAAAGCCGGACGATGCAGGCCATGCTGATGCAACCGAGCACCCGCGCCGGCCTGAGCGCCACCGGATCGCCGCACTGCGGGCAAGCGACGCTGGCCGGGATCGGCGTGCCGCAGATTTCGCACACCGCCTCTGTCGGCTGGCGGGCGGCGATGGCAATCAGTGTGTTGCCCGCGATCTCCGAGTTGGGACGCGCCTCCCAAAGCTCCATCAGCTCGGCACGCGAAAGGCGGCGGTGCGGACCCATGAATGGATCGTGCAGAGCCACATCCTCTTCTCCGATATCGGCCATTACGGTGTAGTGGCCGCCCGCCGTTTCCGCGTGCAGACGATGATTCAGGACGACGCGGATGCCGGCGCCCCGACAGATCCGCAACACGTACCACGGGTGCCGCGCCTGAATGGCCACGGCGTCAAAACCGCGGCTCAAGGCATCGCGGACCATCAGGTGGGTCGTGGAACCGACATCGCCGAATCGGTTGGCCTTGGCTATCGCCGGCCAGATCTGGCTCTGCGGGACTTCCATCCCCAGGGAACGGTACACCATGGCCAGGCATGCGGCGCCGCACGTCCGGTTGCTCTCCGCATCGGACTGTTTCTCGTAAACAATGGAATAAGGCGTCTCCGCCGTGGCTTCGCTCATCTCGCGAACTCCTTTCCACTCATTTAGCGGTCATGGGCCGATCAAAACCGTCGGAAAGCCCAACACGATCTTGCCCCCGTGAGCCGTAGAATCACCCATCCGCGCGGCCGGCTGGTCGCCGATCAGGACCGTGGAGGAACCCTGGCTGATGACATCCGGCGGACCGACACAAGTGGCCTGGTCGCCCACCCGTGCGGCCGGCAAGCTGCCGATCAGCACCGTGGGGCAGCACGGTGGCAGAATCGGCCCGCCGGCGTGCGGCACCACTCCTGTCACCATCGGACAGGCATGCATGTCCGTCAAGCGCGCAGCCGGCTGCCCCATATCTCAAGCCTCCGTAATCCGCCTCTCCCGGCGGGCCTTTTCAGTCGCTGGGCCAGCAAAAGCGGCCCTCCGCGACTCCAATTCCCAGTTCCACGAACAGACGCTGGGTGTCGGCGATCCGGGCCGGGTCGCCCTTGGTAGCGGTCACCTTCACCGCATTGGCGACCGCTTTCGCCGGGGTCATCGGGACCGGGCCGACGACGCCCCCCACGTTCGCCGCCAGGGCCAGGGCGCCTGCGGGCGAAGCCCGTCCGGCGGCTTCGGCCGGAGCCTGCGCCGCGGCACGGTTGGCTTCCGTGGGCCACACCACCCAACTGGCGGCGGCCAGCAATGCGGCCCTGTCCGGCGCCGTCAGATTCGTGCCGCAGGCGTGCTGCACGCACAAGCAGCCCCACCAGACCCCTTCGCGCACCGGCAGCGCATGGGCCATGAAATCTATCCCGTCCACGTACTGGCGGTTGACCATCAGGGCTTGTACGAACTCCTCCGGCGCCATTCCCTCGCGGAGCAGCGCCAGCGCTTCCTTGTTCGCGTCGAAGCGCGCGCAGATATCGGCGGCTGTCAGCCCCTCTATCCCAGCAATCGGCCCGTTGCTCACAAATGCGGTCTCCCCGGCGTCAGTTGAGCGCGATGATCGGCGCGCCCACGATCTTCACGCCCTTCGCATCCAGCGTCATGGTGTTCGTGTCATTCATCGAGAGTTTGATTTGGGTCGCGCTCTTGAGCGTCAAAATCCCCGTGCCGGCGTCGATGGTGATTCCTGCGGGCGTCATCTCGATCTTCTGATCCGTTGGCTTAAGGCCACGCTTGATGGTGACGTTCTGGTCGTCGAACACAATGATTTCGACCCCGTTGGTGGAGTCCGACGAAGTCTCCGGTTGGCCCCATGGCCCGGCGGTGATGCGGACGCCCTGGCACCCCCTCACATTCACCCGGCCGCCGCGGACGTAATCCGCGGCCATCACCGTAATCACGCAGGGTTTCTTCACGTCCGGCGGTTTCGGGGGCCGGCTGAGCAGAGCCAACTGGTTCGCGTGGATCAGATATCCGCCGCTGATCTCTTCCAGCTTGCGGTGCCAACCCTTCTCTTCTTTCATCTCGACAACCGCACATCTCGTCTCCGTATGGGCCTCGTTAGTCTTTTCCTCAATCTTCTCTAGGATCTTCGCGAAAAGCATGATAAAAGTCTGGATAGCCTGAGAAGCGGCCTGAGCTGCTCCCCCGAGTATCACACGTTGGGTTTCCTCCTCCAATAAGGAATGGACAATAAACCAGGCCGCCGATACGCCAGCCAGAAGGATGGCCGCTATGTTGATGACCGCGTTACCACTACTCTTCAACTTGAGAACTTCATCACCCATTTCGATGCTTAAGGACGGGCCCCAACGGAACTCTGTCTTCGAACCGATCAGGAAGTCCAGCGTTCCGCCGAGGCCACCCCCTAGAAAACTCGACAACCAGGCCGGAAACGGAATCCAGCCAAGCGGGTTGATGCAGGTGTCGTTCTTGGCGCCGAAGACCAACCCATAATCGCTGCCTAACGTGAGCGCCTGGCTCAGCCCGTACGTCGTGTCGGCCTTTACGCCCAACCCCGTCTCCTCTTCCTGGGCCGGCATCACACGGCCGTACCACCAGCTAGAGGAGTCGCCGCCACTGCCTCCACCGCCACCACTGCCACCGCCGCTGTCGCCCCTGCCGCTGCCGCCGGGAAGAATGCCCACCGTGTGCACACTGGCGCCCGCGATCCGTTCGCCTTTGTTCTTCGCGTGGAAAAGCTTGTCGAATTCCGAGTTCAAGGCCATGTTTCGCTCCGAATGAAGCCCCAGGTGCTCACTGCCCTTTTCGTCGTTGAATACGATGCCGTTATAGTTCTCGTGAGCGTTGCCTCGCACGCTGGCCGACCGGATGCCGGCAAGCTGGTTCTTAGCCGGCAGGGTGTACGGCGGCACATTATCGGCGTTGTAGACGCTGCCGACGATCAACGGCTGATCTGGATCGCCATCCTCGAAAGCCACCACCACTTCATGACCGATGCGCGGCCAGAAGAACGCGCCCCAACCTTTGCCCGCCCAAAGCTGCGCCACCCGCAGCCAGCATGAGCTGTTGTTGTCCAACTTTCCCTCGCGGTCCCAATGAAACTGCACCTTGACGCGGCCGAACCGGTCGCAGAAGATCTCCTCGCCGGACGGGCCGGTCACCGTCGCGGTCTCGATGCCGGCAATTGACGGCTTGGCCGTGACCCGCCGCGGCCGGTATCGCAGGCCGTCGGGCATGCAGAGGAAGCGGTTTTCATAGTGGAACGAGTCCTGCTCCCCGCTCCGGTATCCCGACTGCACGGCGTCGTGTTCCACGCTGGTCAGCAGGTAATCGCCGTCGCCGTTGAAATGTCCCTTCAGTGTGAACCTGTGCCCCGGCGCAAAATTGCCGCAATCCCCGGCGCCCGTGATTTCCAGGCCGCCGCATTCCTCCTCCTCCATGCGAACCCGGACGATTCGGCTTCTGACTTCGGGTATAAGATTGGTATCCTCCGGGACATTGAATTGTTTGGCGTAGCCCCCGGGATACTCATAGATCTCCGGTTGATCGTCGAGCAGACCGAGTTTGTGGCTTATGCTGCCCGCATTCACCTCAACCATGGACTGCACGCTTTCGTCGAGGTGTTTGCCCGGCAGTTCGAAGCTATGGTCCCAAACCGTATACTTGGCGGAGCGCACCTCCTGGCTCTTCTCCCAATCCCTGATTCGCATGTCCTCCCACACGCCGCCGAGTATTTCCTGGTAATTGACCGTGGATTGCCCGGGAACGGCTGGATGCACGTTCCCCGTGTCGGTGACAACCATTCGATGCCCGCCATGGGAGTGCACGAAATAGTAGTAGATTCCCTCTTCCTCCATCAACCGGCTCACGAAATCGAAGTCCGATTCGCGGTACTGGACACAATAATCGCGGGGGTAGTAGGTTCCGGTTCCAGTCCACTCGTGGTCAACGTGGTGGTCGGAGAGCAGCCGCTTCAGAATGTCAGGGACCGAGACATGTTGAAAAATGCGGCACTGGACCTTCTTGGTAAGCACCCACAGCCTGGGCACAATCTCAGCGCGGAAAGCCACGAAGTGATCGTCGCGAACACCCTGAGTGAACCGCCTTACCAACCCGTTAAAACAGCGGGTGTCACCCGTTCGCAAACTCATTTCAACGGTCACGCTCTGGCCGAGGATGCTGTCAAAGCGGATCTCGCCCAGCTTCTGCCTGTCGGCGATGAGATTGAGTTGGAAGTGGAAGAGCCGCGAGATTGCTTCGCGACCCTGAATGTTGGTGATCAACAAGACGTCCGGGCCCAGTGGAGTACTGATCTTGAGCGGCCGGTCCGCCTGTGTGTACGTTGGCATCGCCATTCACCTCAGTCGTCACACGCGTGAGATATCATAGCATCAGAGGTGATTATCTACAACGCTTGCTTCTGAAGCTGCGCGGGCCGGGCTTGTCCGGCCCCTACTGCTTGGGCGGGGCGTTCTGCGCGGAGAGCTTTTCCAACTGCTCCAACTGCGCGCGCACGGTGCCTGCATCCGCGGCCCCCGGCGCGAACTTCAGGTAGTTGCGCATCTCGCCGGCGGCGCCGGTGTAATCCTGGCGTTGCGCCAGAATCACCCCCAGCAGGTGCGAGGCTTGCGGGTAGTGGTGCTGCGTATCCAGCTTCTCGGCCTCGCGCGCGCTCTTTTCCGCCGCATCCATGTCATGCAGGTTATAGTTGGCCACCGAGTTGAAAAAGAATTCCTGCGGATAGTCGAACGGATCGAGTGTCACCACGCGCCCGGTGACGTCGGCCAGTTCCCGCCAGTTCTTGGCCCCCACGGCCAGCCGGGAAAGTTCCAGATAGGGATTCAAGTACTTGGGGTCCGCCTGCACGGCTGCGTCAAACGATTGGTGCGCGGTATCCGCCTGGCCCTTGGCAGCCTGCAACTTCCCCAATTCAAGCCACGCGGCGGCATATTTGGGATAAACGTCCACCGCCTTCCGGTAGTTCTTCATGGCGTCGTCCAGTTTGTTCCTCCTGGCCAGATCCGAGCCTTTCTCGAACGCCTTGCGGGCGTTTTTGGGGGCCGCCAGCGAAATCGTGCTGATGATGCGTCCTTCGACGTTGCCCAGGCGGTGAAGAAAAATAGTGCCGATATCGGAATTGTCCATCACACCGTGCTTGGCGAGGCTCACCACTTGTGAGCGGTAGCCGGGAAGGTTGGCGCGCAGATCGCAGTTTATATACCGCTGAAGGGACATTGTCGCTCCGCCGAGGCCGGGTGACACCTGGGACTGCCCGGGACTGTGCGTTTCGATATCGTTGAAGTTCCCGCCGCTGCTGGCGTCCTGCCACCCTCCCCGGTCCGCGCCCAGATCGATGGAGAAGTAGCCCTTGCGGTCGGTATAGCCTTCCGCGCGGGCGTTCCCGCTGCAAACCCGTTCGATCACCACGGTCTCGGGCGGCGGGGCGCCGTCATCGACCATGACGCGGCCGCTGATGGAAACAGGCACTCGCGTGCCTTGGGATGCGTTCGGGATGGTCGGTTGCGGAGTGGTGCCGTCTTCCACCTTCATTCCGGGGGTCTGGAAGGCTTGGGATGTGTTCGGGGGAATCTGTTGCGGATCTTGACAGAACGCCGGGGGCAGCAGGAAAACCGCTGCCGCGACAATGGCGATCGCCCTCCCGTAGGCTTTCGGGGACATACCCAGGATTTCCATTTTGCCGTCCTGGCCCGGTGTCGATTATACATCCAATCCCCTCCTATCGGGCAGGCACCGCGCATTGCCGGAGACGTCCGTCGGTGAGCAAGCGTTGGCTGGTTTCGGCCAGGCCGGCTACTTGGCCCGCCCCTGATACCGCTGAGCCAACATGCGCACCTTGAACAGACTTCCATGCGTAGTGACGTATAGCGTCTTCCCATCCTTGCCTGCGAATGCGAGGTTGGTGGCCTGTGTGCCCACGGAAATGATTCCGAGCGGCTCACCCTTCAAATTGAACACCTCCACTCCGTCATGGCTGATGGCGTAGAGATCTCCTTCGCTGTCGAGCGCGAGACCGTCGATTCCGGAATCGATCACACCTTGCTCGTTCTTCCTGATTCCCTTCAGCTTGACGAAGTTTCTGCGACTGCCCAGCGTGCCGTCCGGCTCCACATCGAAAGCCAAGATGTACTCGGAACGGGAGTCGGCGACATAGAGGGTCTTCTCGTCGCGGGTGAGCAGAATCCCGTTGGGGCTGTCGAGGTTGTCCGTGACTCGCAGAACCTCGCCGGACGGCTTGACGTAATAGACGGCGTGCGGGCGATCCGGCCCGTCTCCCGGATCGGTAAAATAAATCCCGCCGTTCTTCCCCATAGTGAGGTCGTTGGGCGCAGAAAAGGGCTTGCCCCGATATGAGTCCGCAAAGAATCTGGCTTCGCTGGGAGGGTACACAATAGCGATACCTATCTTGCCAGGACCCGCCCTGCGGCACGCGAAGATACGGCCTTGGCGGTCCATCGCCAGGGCCGGGAGGCGCCACCGCTCGCCTTTTCTGTCATCGATCCTCTTCGCATCGAACAGCACGGTGATGTTGTCGTCGGCATCCACACGGTAGATCTTATTGTCCGAGGGCTCGGTGAAATACAGGCTGCCGTCCGGCGCGGCAATGGGGCCTTCCGCGCTGTTCAAGCCGGCCTTCACCAGGATGACGGGCGTGCCGCCAGCCACGATTCCAGGGATGTCCGGCGTGGTGAGCGCAGTTTGGCCGGACAGCTCCGAGGCTGCCAGGACTGACGACAGAACAAGGCAGGCATTCCATTTGGGCATATGGCCAGTCTCCCACATGCCGCGCCAAGGCGGCTGGGTGTACACTGAACGGGACACCGGAGTCCAAAATGGGAATTCCGCCTTACTGGAGATCGCGTATGCTCATTCGAATCGCCTTCACTTTGGTTGCGTTGCTCTGCCTTGCCGCCCAACTCTCAGCGGCCGATGGTGTCGTCCTGGCCAGCCCGGACGGCGACGTGCAGTTCCGGCTCTCATTGGACAGCGACGCCCGGCTGCAGTACTCAGTCGCCTTCAAGGAGAAGCCCGTCATTGGGACTTCCGCGATCGGAATCACGGTCGATGGCGTTAATCTCGCAGAGGGTGTGGAACTCGGCAAGGCCGATCAGTACCAAGTGAATGAGACCTACCCCTGGAACGGGGTTCACTCAACCGCGGTTGACCACTCGAACGGCGTGAAAATCGGCGTAACGCATCGCCGATCGCGCACGGCCTACACGGTAGAGGTTCGCGCCTACAACGACGGGATCGCATTCCGCCACATAGTGCCGGGCGAAGGAACACGCGTGCCGGACGAAGCTACAGTCTTCCAAGTGCCCGTGGGAAGCTCGATCTGGTACACCGACATGGAGAGCGGCTACGAAGGCAGATACCTGGAAGGCCGAGTCGTAAACCCCATCGACCTGGGGATCCGGATCAGCGATGTGCTGCCCGGCGGATATCTGGCGCCTCCCGTGACTTTCATGTTGCCGCAGGGCGGGGGCTACGCTTCGATCACGGAAGGGAGACTGCGCCACTACAGCGGCATGGGACTCCAAGCCGACGATGCCGGCGGTTTGCATGCGCGGCTCGCTCATGCCGTGGAGCCCGGTTGGGTTTTCCGGGAAGCGCATCTGCAGGACGCGGAGCGCCTGAAGAAGCCGGCGTCCATCACGGGGACGATCACGACGCCCTGGAGGGTGGTGATGATCGGGGCCGATCTCAACGCTCTGGTGAACTGCGACATCGTGCATAATGTCTCGGATCCCCCGGACCCAAAGCTCTTTCCGAATGGACTTAACACCGACTGGATTAAGCCCGGCCGCGCGTTGTGGAGATACATGGACAATGGCGACGACACGGCGAGGGGACCATCCCCTACCAGTGAGGAGATGAAGCCCTGGGCGGACCTGGGACGCGAACTCGGATTCGAGTATAACTATCTCGAAGGATACTGGAGCAGGTGGTCCGAGGCCGAGCTGAAGGGTCTCGCGGATTACTCTCGGGAGCGTGGCGTCAAACTGATCGTCTGGAAGTATCGCAACGATTTTACGGATGCGAAGGACGTTGAGAATCCCCGCCGCTCGTCCATCTTCCCCCGGCGCCCCGCAATTCGCAACCATTCCGCAGATGAGAAGGACGTTGAGAAGGCCATCCGGACTTTCTTCGAGACGTGCCGGCGCGCAGGTGTCGCGGGCGTGAAGATCGACTACTTCGACCACGAGCACAAGGAAATAATCGAGCTTTATGAGACAATTTTGAAGCTGGCGGCGGAGTATCGCCTGCTTGTCGATTTTCACGGCGCCAACAAGCCCACGGGCCTGGAACGCACCTACCCCAACCTATTGGGGCAGGAAGCCATTCGTGGCATGGAGTATGGGCCGCCCTACGCAATGCATGAGGTGACACTCCCGTTCACGCGCATGTTGGCCGGGCTCGCCGACTATACGCCCATGATGTTCGGCGGCGTCAAGCTTGCCGACACGACTTGGGCGCACCAGATTGGAAACGCGATTATCCTCCAGGCTCCGCTGCTTGTATTTTCCGCACATCCGGCAAACATCCTGGCGAACCCAGCCGTGGGCGTGATCAAGAGTATCCCCAGCGTTTGGGATGAGACAGTGGTGTTGCCGGTTTCGCGGATTGGTGACGTCGCCGCGTTTGCCCGGCGGAAGGGAAACACCTGGTTTCTGGCGGTGACCAACGGCCCGGTTGCCAAGACCGTGCGTGTCGATCTGTCGTTCCTGGGCGGAGAGGGAACCTGGGTGTCCACGCTGGTCCGGGATGCTCACGAAGCGGCCGCGGTCGAGATTGAACACGTGACTCTCCGCAGAAGCGCTTCGCTTGATCTCAACCTTCGTTCCGGCGGCGGCTTCGTGGGGAGGTTTGTTCCGTTTCGGTAGCTCAGAACGCAAGGGCCGGAGGTACCTGAGGACGGTACTGGACCTCTCGCTGTACCCCTGGGACTTTTCGGCGCTGCAATTCCGGCGCAATATTGAATTGCGGCCCGGTGTTCAACGCTCAAGCCCGTGCGCTTGCGAACGGCGTGGTAAAGTCCGTGCTTCAAAGGACCGGGCCGCGCCAAAGAGGGAATATGCAACGATCTAAGCCCAGCGCATACTGCGCATTTCGTGCGGCAACCGATGTAGTTCCACTTCGACGGTATGTGCGGACAACAGCGCAGAATCCACCGTCCCGGTTACATGCGGCAGCCCAAGTCGGCCCGCTTCCACCGCTCGTGCCATATCAGCGCTGTACATGTGGTTCATGCCGCGAGTGCCTCGATAATGCAAAATGGGACCGAATTTTCGCGAAATTCGAGGTAAAGGAACGAGAAGTGCGCGGGACGTTCCGGTGTGCGCTTGAGGATTTGTAAAATCGGCCAGCCCCGGATCAGTAAATGGTCTTCAATTCCATGATCACCGCTTCGAGCGGCTTGTCACTCAGGTTGTCTACCTTCTGTTTGGAGGGGCCGCTCCACTTGAAATCCCCCATTTTGCGCTGCGTGACCTCGGTCTCTCCCTCCGGCGAGGTCACGCGCGCGTCCAGATCCGTCATGCAAACGACCAAATGGTCGAGGCTGTACTCGTGCATCGGCACGCTCTGCCGTGGGCCCATTCTCAAGCGCAGAACCCGCACCTGGCTGTTCTCGAATTCCAACTTGAAATCCTTGGGGTCGACCCGCAAGGGGTCGAGAGCGGTACCCGCCACCTTGCCGGGATATCCCGGCTTCTTGATTGCGATAATCAGACCCGTGGGGCCATTGGGCCGTGGATCGACCCTGGGAGTGGGCAACGGTCCCGAGTAGTGAAATCCGATTGCCGGGCTCCATTTGATCGTGCCCGGCTCCCATTTCAGGTCCTCCACGGTGCCGTCCAGGTAGGTGAGCCTCTCCCCGCCGGTACGGAAGTAGATCAACACGCGATTCAGTTTGTGGTTGTGCCAGTTGTGGCCGGCCTCGCCGCACCTCGCCCTGTCTGAAGGAGGCAAGGTCGCGCAAGCCTTGGGAAGGTCGGTTGCGGGGTCGCCGGCGCCGGGCCACGGCTGCGGCGGGTTGACAACCAGTTGGTCATTCTCGAACAGAACGGTGAAGCCCCGCACTCCCGGCGCTGGCGGCGCTGGTCCGGCAAACCACTGCGCCTTCTGAGCTTGTGAGTTTGAGTTCTGGGCCGCCAGATAAGCCCCCGCAAGAACCAGCGGAAGGCAGAGCGTGAATGCCCGTTTCGTGTGCCATGCAAAGAGCCGCATTGGCACATTGTAGGCCTTGATAATGGGGATTGGCAATCATCCGGGCTGTGCGGCCGCCTAACGGCCGGTCATTTGCTCCAGCTTTTCGGGGTAGCGAGCGCCTAGCACCGTGATCTTGGAGGCGGCAACATGGATGTCATGCAGATCGCCGGGCGTGAGTTCTACTGAGACCGCTCCGATGTTCTCGTCCAAGCGATCGAGCTTCGTGGTGCCTGGGATCGGTACCATCCACGGCTTCTGGGCCAGCAGCCAGGCGAGCGCGATCTGAGCCGGTGTCGCCTTCTTTCGTTCTGCGATGCTGCCGAGCAGATTGATCAGGGCCTGATTTGCCTTGAGAGCCTCCGGCGTGAAGCGAGGAAGGGTGCTGCGGAAGTCGGAGCTCTCGAACTTCGCGTTTTCGCCGATCTTGCCCGTGAGGAATCCCTTGCCCAGGGGGCTGTACGGGACAAGGCCGATTCCGAGTTCTTCAAGGGTCGGTATCACTTCCTTTTCCGGAGTTCTCGTCCACAGCGAGTATTCGCTCTGGAGAGCAGTGATTGGCTGGACCGCGTGCGCGCGACGGATCGTTTGCACTCCTGCTTCGGAAAGGCCGAAGTGCTTGACCTTGCCCGCCTGAATCAGGTCCTTCACCGCTCCAGCTACGTCTTCGATAGGCACGTTCGGGTCAACCCGATGCTGATAAAGCAAGTCGATAACATCGACCTTGAGCCGCTTGAGCGATCCCTCGACGGCTTGCTTGATGTGCTCTGGCCTGCTGTTCAGGCCCGGCGCACCCTTCATCCCGCGGGGATCGAGATCGGGACTGAGGTCGAACCCGAATTTAGTGGCGATCATCACTTGGCCACGGAAGGGAGCGAGGGCCTGGCCCACGAGATCTTCGTTCAAGAACGGGCCGTAGACCTCCGCAGTGTCGAAGAATGTGATGCCGCGTTCCACGGCCGCCCGGAGAAGAGAGGTCATCTCTTGCTTGTCTTTGGGCGGACCGTACGAAAAGCTCATTCCCATGCAGCCGAGCCCGAGAACCGAGACTTCCAAGCCGCTCTTTCCAAGTCTGCGCTTCTGCATTGTCTTCACCTATGATGTCTTGTTTACTCGACCGGCGGGAGGGTAACATTCTGGGCTGTATAGAGCACGAGGGCGATGCGGCCGGTGTCTTCCAGCCAATGATATTCCAGTGTACCGCCGCCTCCTTTCTGCTGGGCGTTTCTGAGCGGGACGTCCGTGGCGCCTATTTTGAGGTGTACGCTTTCCAGCGACAGGTGCATTGCCTCGGCGCTGCCGCCGGCGGCGGCAGGCGGCACGGCGGTGTAGGTTGCCTGGCCAATTGCTTTTGAACCGGCTTTGGCTACGATTACGCCAGCTACCTCAATGTCTTTAGCAAGTACGAAGGCGATCGGCCTTGCGTTTTGCGGCGTGTTGGAACGCAGGTCTTCGACCGAAATCAGCGGCACCGGGATTCCGTCCCGCAGAATGGGCAGAGACCGCGCCGCGATTTTCGGGACATGGGTCGTAAGCTTACGGTAGACGAACTCGTGCAGCAGATGACCGGACGCCCTGCCGCCGAAACCAAGCAGAACGTTATGAAAGAGCCGGAGTCCGGGTCGGGAGCTGGCGGGGTAGTAGAGCGTCGAGATCTCGCCCGCCGCAAGACCACCGATGACGTCGGAATAGTCTGGCTGCCAGCGGCCGTTATCTCCCTTGCAAACGAATGCGGTCGCGATGGCGTAAAGGAATCGGGAGCCAAAGCTACCGGTGCCTTTATAGAAATAGCGCGGGTCCTGGTGAAACACGGATTGCGTTACCACGTGACCGATGAAGACGCCGCTGACCCTGTCGGCGTAGCCAGCGCCAAGACGTTTGCCATACCCTTCCATGCCCTGGCCGAATTCGGGATAGCTGTTCCGCGCCTGCTCGATTCCGGCGGTGATACCGCTGCCTAAGAGCACGACCGGATCGATGATGGTTTTCCAGCCGAGCTGAAATTTCTGTGCGGCAGTCAAAGGCGCGGCATTGGGTTGGTAGCTGACGAAGAAGTTCGGAAAAACGCCCAGGAGGCGCTGCTTCTCCTCGGCGTGCACCTGCTCAACCGCGAGCTCGTGTTGCGAAAGGCCCACATCCACCTTGCTGATCGAGGGCGCGACTTGCAACACGGAAGGGGGCAATGGCGGATTCTCGCCAGAAACAACGGAGACGTCGGTCTTCCGATCCGTGAAGCCCCCGGCCGCGATCGTGAGGGTGTAAGGTCCTGGCTCGACGGCGGAGAAGTGGAACGAGCCGGCTTGGTCGGTGATGGTTGTACGTTGGACGGTGGACCCGGCAGGCTGCAAGGTGACGATCGCGGCCACGACTACCGATCCGGAGGTGTCGGTCACGGTGCCGCGGATGGTTCCGGGCGCGGCGCCATCGGGGGTGGTTTGCGCGTCGAATGACCGTGCAGCGAACATCATGCAAAGGGCTGCCATAACGGCAGTCCCGCACCGCATGCGCGATTGGCCTCGTTGCAGGCGCATACACCTGAACTGATTTTCGCACCCCGGAGCGGGCCGGGTGTACAATACTTCTTCGTCAGGAAGCAGGAGTACGAAAGATGAAAACGACTTCCGCTGTTCTGGCCGCTCTTGCGGCCACACTCGTCATCGGTACGCTCCACGCCCAGGTCGGGGAGCGTCCGATTCCCCGCCTGGTGCAAAAGGACGGACGCTTCGCTCTGTTTGTGGACGATGCTCCATTCTTGATATTGGGTGTAGAGGATCAGGACCTGGGCCTGGAGAGTACTTGGCCTTCGCATCCCAAAGATTGGGCTGCCATGGAATACCTGCATGCCAACACGATCGAAATACCGATCTACTGGGATCAGATTGAAGAGCAGCCGGGGCAGTTCAACTTTTCGTCGATTGACAGGCTCCTGGCCGAAGCTCGCCAGCATAATGTCCGTCTCGTACTGCTCTGGTTCGCCACGTGGAAGAATGGCAGCCAGCACTATATGCCCGAATGGATGTTGTTGGACCCCGTCCGCTATTTCCATGCGGTCGACAGGAACGGCGAGGCAGTGGACTCGCCTTCACCGTTCGCCGCCGCGTCGCTTGAAGCGGACAAGAAGGCATTCGCCGCAGTCATGGGACACCTTAAGGAAGCCGACCCGCAACGCACCGTAATCATGGTTCAGGTGGAGAATGAAACCGGCAACTGGAAGAGCGTCCGCGATTTCTCTCCGGCCGCGCAGAAGTTCTTCGAGGCTCCGGTGCCGCCCGAGATCCTCAAGGCCAT